>NZ_JAODNK010000020.1 GCF_025465275.1 Nocardia sp.
GTACCTATACCCCTCGACTGGACGACAAAGGGCGACTCACGTTGCCTGCGAAGTTCCGGGACGAGCTGGCGGGAGGGTTGATGGTCACGAAGGGTCAAGACCACAGCCTTGCCGTATATCCGAAGGACGAGTTCACCGCGCTTGCGCGGCGAGCTGCGGCCGCGTCTCGAAGCAATCCGCAGGCTCGCGCATTTGTCCGAGCCCTGGCTGCCTCCTCGGACGAACAGCGTCCGGACGCACAGGGCCGCATCGTGTTGTCGGCTGAGCATCGTCGCTACGCAAGCCTTTCCAAGGACTGTGTGGTGATCGGCTCGGTCGACTTCCTCGAAATATGGGACAAGGCGGCGTGGGATTCCTACCTCGCCGAGCATGAGGAGGATTACTCGCAGGCTGGAGACGAGTCGCTGGGCGAGATCTTCTAAGCGCCCACAAGCGAGGCGAGTGCCCTGCGGCCTCTGCCCGACGCGGACCCTGACGTACTTCCCCAACGCCAGGTGCCGTGCTTCGGTCAGAGACCCTGGGGCATTGGCCACCCACTGATCAGTGCAGAGTTCACTGTGAGTGCAGAGTCCAATCGCAAGCGACCCGTCAGTGGTCGTGCGACGAAATGTGAGGTCCGGGAGGTCGAAGGTGCACCCAGGCAATGACGGTCCCCGCCATGTCCCGGTTCTCCTCGATCGTGCAGACGAAATCCTCGGTCCCGCAATGGATACCGTGGATGGCGCCGTCTATCTCGATTGCACACTCGGACTTGGTGGCCATGCCGAACACTTCTTGCGCACCTACCCGAATATTCGTCTCATCGGGTTGGATCGCGATACCGAGGCTCTGAAGCTGGCGGGGGAGCGACTACGCCCCTACGAAAACCGGATCACCCTGGTGCACACCAGATATGACGGGATCGCCGACGCGCTGGAGCAGGCCGGTTTGCCGCCGCTCCGTAGCGTGCAGGCGATTCTGATGGATCTCGGTGTCTCCTCCATGCAACTGGACGAGGCCGAACGCGGCTTTGCCTACTCCATCGATGCCCCGCTCGATATGCGGATGGACTCCAGCACCGGCCCCACGGCCGCCGATGTGCTCAATACCTATGGGCACGGCGATCTGGCCCGGGTGCTGAAGGTCTACGGCGAGGAACGCTTCGCGGGCAAGATCGCCTCGGAAGTACTGCGCCGCAGGCAGAAAACCCCCTTCGTCACCAGCGCGCAGCTGGTGGAACTGCTCTACGACGCCATCCCGGCCGCGGCCCGCCGTACCGGTGGTCATCCGGCCAAGCGCACCTTCCAGGCGCTGCGGGTGGAGGTGAATCGGGAGCTCGAATCTCTCGAAGCCGCGGTGCCGGCGGCCCTGGACGCGCTCGCGCCCGGCGGCCGGATCGTGTTCATGAGCTATCAATCTCTCGAGGACCGGGTGGTCAAGGCGGAGTTGGCGAAGCGCACCGCTTCGCGGACCCCACTGGACCTGCCCGTTGAATTGCCCGGCATGGGACCGGAATTCAAGATCCTGACCCGCGGTGCGGAGAAGGCGACCGAGCAGGAGATCGAAGACAATCCGCGGGCCACTCCGGTGCGCATGCGGGCAGCCGAACGGATCGTTGGGGAGGTTCAGGCGTGAGCGGTCAAGCCCGGAGGCGGCAGCGGAGCGTAAACATGGAGGGCTCCGCTCATGCCTGCATATATACAGTCATGAGGTTCCGGACTCGGAGGTCACACGCGCGCCCGGCGTGCAAAGGGGCCGCCCTATGACGACGATCAGGGCACAGGCGACGGGCCGGGGGGCTCGGCGGGTGCAGGCGGCGGAGCAGGTGAAATCGGGTGCGGCGCAACGGGCTTACGCGCGCCGGCGCAGCCGCGAGCGCACCGAACTGCCGCAGTTGCTGCGGCGCACGGGCGAATCCGTGCCGCGCGGCCGGATGTCGTTCGTGGCCACCATCATCGCGCTGCTGGGCTGTGGCCTGGCGGTGACGCTGCTGCTGACCACGCGCTCCACCGAGGACAGCTATCAGCTCGGTGATGCCCGGCGTGTCAATCAGCAGCTCTCGGATGAGCGGGCGGCGCTGCAGCGTGAGGTGGAGTCGGCCGATTCGGCGCCCGAACTGGCCGCGCGCGCAGCGGAATTGGGCATGATCCCGGCCAAGGATCCGGCGCGCCTGCTGGTGGCCCCGGATGGTTCGGTGACGGTGATCGGCAATCCGATTCCCGCACAGGGCTCCCCGGCCCCGCCGCTGAATACCACTCCGCAGGTGCCGGTGGCGCAGCCGCCGAAACTGGTGCAGGCACAGGGTGAGCGGCTGGTCCCGGTGACCACGACGCCCAACCCGCCCACTACCGCGCCCACGACGGCGCAGCCGCCGCAGTCACCCGCTCTGCAGGCCGCGCCGAACGGAACGCCTCGATGAGTTTTTCCCGCGCAGTGCGCGGCGGTCGTGATTCCGGCCGGGGGCGGGTCGCTGCCGGTCGGAGCCGAACCGGCTCCGGCCGTGCGGGTTCCGGGCCGGGCCGCACGGCCAGACCGCGTGCTGCTCCGGGCATGGACGCCTCGACGCGATTCCGCTTCGGGATGGGCCGGTTCGTCATGTTGCTGGCGCTGCTGGTCGCCGCCGCCCAATTGCTCTGGATTCAAAGCTGGTCCGCGCCGACCCTGTCGGCAGAGGCGGCCAGTCAGCGCACGGTGAAGCTGCCCGATCCCGCGACCCGCGGTCCCATCACCGACCGCTACGGCAAATCGCTGGCCTTCACCATTGCCGCGAAGGCGCTCACCTTCCAGCCCGTGAAGGTCCGCAAGGAACTGGCCGATGCGCGTACCAAGAACCCGTCGGCGCCGGATCCGGATGATCGACTGCAGGCCATTGCCAAGTACATTCACCAGAAGCTGGGCAATGACGCGCTGGAGAAGGATCTGCTGACGAAGCTGCGCAGCGACGATTCGTTCTCCTATCTGGTGCGCAATGTGGACCCGCAGGTGGCGGCCGATATCAGCCTGCAGTACCCCGAGGTCGGCACCGAACGCCAGGACATGCGTGAGTATCCGGGTGGTTCGCTGGCCGCCAATATGATCGGCGCGACCGGCTGGGACGGGCACGGGCAGATCGGCCTGGAGTCGGCGATGGATGCGATCCTCGCGGGCTCGGACGGTTCCATGACCTATGACCGCGGTTCCGACGGCGCCGTCATTCCGGGCAGCTGGCGCGACCGCGTACCGGCCGTGAACGGTTACGGCGTAGAGCTGACCCTGGATTCGGATCTGCAGTACTACGTGCAGCAGCAGGTGCAGCAGGCCAAGGATATGTCGGGCGCGCAGGCTGCTTCCGCGGTCGTGCTGGACGCACACACCGGCCAGGTGCTGGCCATGGCCAATGATTCGACCTTCAATCCCGCACTGGGACCGCAGTATTGGTCGCAGTCCGATCTGGGCAACCCGTCGGTGCAGTCGGTGTACGAGCCGGGCTCGGTCAACAAGATCGTCACCGCGGCCGCCGCCATCGAATACGGTCTCACGACTCCCGATGAGGTGCACCAGGTTCCGGGCAGCATCAATCTGGGCGGTGTCACCGTCAGCGATGCCTGGGTGCACGGCGTGGCGCCGTACACCACCACCGGCATCTTCGGTAAGTCCTCGAACGTCGGCACACTGATGCTGGCGCAGCGGGTCGGCGAGGACCGCTGGTACGACATGGTCAAGAAGTTCGGCATCGGCCAGCGCACCGGTGTGGGCCTGCCCGGCGAGAGCGCGGGCGTCCTGCCCGCCCGTGATCAATGGTCCGGCTCCACCTTCGCGAACCTGCCCATCGGCCAGGGTCTTTCGATGACGACGCTGCAGATGACCTCGATGTACCAGGCCATCGCCAATGACGGTGTGCGCATTCCGCCGCGCATTGTGAAGGCCAGGATCGCTCCCGACGGCGCCCGGACCGAAGAGGATCAGCCCGACAGCGTCAAGGTGGTCAGCCCGCAGACGGCGCAGACGCTGCGGCAGATGTTCGAGGCGATCGTGCAGAAGGATCCGCAGGGCGGCAACCAGACCGGCACCGGCACCCAGGCCGCCATCGAGGGGTATCAGGTGGCGGGCAAGACCGGTACCGCGCAGCAGATCGACCAGAAATGTCACTGCTACTCGAACGATCGCTACTGGATCACCTTCGCCGGAATGGCGCCCGCGGACAACCCCCGCTATGTGGTCGGCATGATGCTGGACGCACCCGTCCGCAGCTCCGACGGCAGTGGCGGCGGATCGGCCGCACCGCTGTTCCACAGCATTGCGTCCTGGGCACTGCAGCGCGATCGGGTGCCGCCGTCACCACCGGCCAAACCACTGATTCTGCAGGCGAGTTAGAGCAGGTAGACGATGGCAGTGACCCAGACCGCTCCCGGCGCGTGCAGGGGCGGGTGACCGAACTGCGCCGTGCCGATCGCACGGGGATCGAACACAGGTAACCTGACTCGTCGATCCGAGTCCCATCGTCGGATTCATATCTATGACCACATCCCGGAGAGGAGCTTCGTGCCCGCGCAGTCCAGCCCGCAGGTACTTCGGCCCGCCGCACCGCCGGTGACCACCCTGCGCACGGTGGCGGAGTTGACGGGCGTGCAGCTCGGCAGTAGCGAGTCGCAAGTGCAGATCACCGGTATCGAGCAGCGCTCGAATGCGGTGCTGCCGGGGGATCTGTTCGCCGGCCTGGCCGGTACGCATGCGCACGGCGCCCGATTTGCCCGGGATGCGGTGGAGCGCGGCGCCGTCGCCATCTTCACCGATCCGGCGGGCGCGGAGCTCATCGGCGCGATCGAGGTGCCGGTGCTCGTGCACGATGCGCCGCGCTCGGTGCTCGGCGAATTGTCTTCGGCGCTCTACGGTGATCCCTCTCGCACACTGCGCATCATCGGTATCACCGGCACCTCGGGCAAAACCACCACCGCATATCTGGTGGAGGCGGGTCTCGCGGCAGCCGGTTTCCGCACCGCGCTGCTCGGCACCATCGAGACCCGCATCGGCGGCGTCCGGGTGCCGTCGGCGCTCACCACCCCCGAGGCCCCGCAATTGCATGCCATGTTCGCCGTCATGGTGGAGCAGGGTGTGCAGGCGGTGGTCATGGAGGTCTCCAGCCATGCGCTCGCGCTGGGCCGGGTGGACGGGGTGCGGTTCGCGGTCGGCGCGTTCACCAATCTTTCGCAGGACCACCTGGATTTCCACGCCGATTTCGAGGACTACTACGCGGCCAAGCGCCGCCTGTTCGTTCCCGATGATTCGGCCGTGGTGCCCGCCGCCAAGGCGGTGCTCTGCATCGACGACGAGTGGGGCACCCGGCTGGCCGGTGATGTGTCCGTCGCGGCCATGGCGAACGGGCAGCCGGAGATCGTGACCGTGACCACGCGCCCCGGCGTGGGCGCGGACTGGATTGCCGGTGCAGTCACCCCCGGTGCGGCCGCCCAGCAGTTCGAGGCCTCCGGTCCCGGTGTGAATCTGGATGTGCGCCTGCGACTTCCGGGCGCGTACAACATCGCCAACGGCCTGCTCGCGCTCGCGGTGTGCGCGGCGGCCGGTGCCGATGTGGCCACTGCCGCATCGGCTTTGGGTGAAGTGGATGTGCCCGGGCGCATGCAGCGGGTGGAACGCGGACAGGATTTCCTGGCCGTGGTCGACTACGCGCACAAGCCCGCGGCCATCGAATCGGTGGTGGCGACCTTGCGTGCGCTGCTCGCCGAACAAGAACGAGGACGGCTGGCGGTCGTGGTCGGTGCCGGTGGTGATCGCGATGCCGGGAAGCGCCCGCTCATGGGTGCGGCCGGGGCGCGCGGCGCCGATCTGCTGATCATTACCGACGACAATCCACGCAGTGAGGATCCGGCGGCCATCCGCGCCGCCGTCCGTGCCGGAGCCGACGAGGTTCCGCCGGGCGAACGCGGAGAGGTCCGGGAGGTCGGGGACCGGGCCGACGCCATCACCGCCGCCGTCGACTGGGCGAGCCCCGGCGACGTGGTGCTGATCGCGGGCAAGGGACATGAGACAGGGCAGGAGATTTCGGGAGTGAAGTATCCGTTCGACGACCGCGAGGTGCTCGCGGCGGCCTTGTCGCGAAGGACGAGGGACCTGACGCATTCATGATCGAGATGACTTTGCGGGAGATTGCGGAGATCGTGGGCGGCACGCTGCACGATGTCCCCGACCCCGACGTATCGATCACCGGGGCGGCCGAATTCGATTCGCGCCGAATCACTTCCGGTGATCTGTTCCTGGCGCTGCCGGGTGAGCACACCGACGGCCACGATTTCGCGGCCCGGGCGGTGACCGCGGGTGCGGTCGCCGTGCTGGCCGCGCGACCGGTAGGCGTTCCGGCCATTGTGGTCGCGCCGCGGCCGCACGCCAGCCGCGCCATCGCGCTGGCGCACGACACCGACGGGTCCGGCGCCGCGGTACTCGAGGCCCTGGCCAAGCTGGCCCGCGCGAGCGTGGACCGTTTGGCGGCGGCTGGCAGCCTCACCGTGGTCGGCGTGACCGGCTCCTCCGGCAAGACCTCCACCAAGGATCTGCTCGCGGCGGTCCTGGCCCCGCTGGGTGAGGTCGTCGCACCGCCCGGCTCATTCAACAACGAACTCGGCCATCCCTGGACGGCCCTGCGCGCCGACGCGAATACCCGCTTCCTGGTCCTCGAGCTCTCCGCCCGCGGACCGGGACATATCAAGGCGCTCACCGAAATTGCCCCGCCGAATGTCGGCGTGGTGCTCAATATCGGCACCGCGCACCTCGGCGAATTCGGCAGCCAGGAAGTCATCGCTCAGACCAAAGGTGAACTTGTGGAAGCGCTTCCGGCCTCCGGCCTGGCGGTGCTGAATCTCGACGATCATCTGGTCGCCAAGATGGCCGGGCGCACGCAGGCCCGCGTGGTCACGGTCGGCACGAATTCGAACGCCGATGTGCGCGCCACCGACGTCACCATGGACGAGCAGGCCCGGGCGCGATTCACGTTGCACCACAACGGCGAAAGCGTCCCGGTACAGCTCGCGGTGCACGGTGAGCATCAGGTCGGCAATGCGCTGTCCGCCGCCGCGGTGGCGCTGAACCAGGGCGCCGATCTGGCGACCGTGGCCCGCGCGCTCGAAGGCGCGAACGCGGCCTCGGCCCGCCGCATGGATGTGCGCACCCGCCCCGACGGCGTGACCGTCATCAACGACTCCTACAACGCCAACCCGGATTCGGTGCGGGCGGCTCTCAAGGCGCTCGTCACCATGGCGCGCGCCGCCGGCGCCGACGGGCAGGGCCGCGAAGTCGGCCGCCGCCGCAGTTGGGCCGTGCTCGGTGAAATGGGTGAGCTCGGCGATGAATCGGTGATCGAACACGACCGCATCGGCCGGCTCGTGGTGCGGTTGGACGTGGACCGGCTCATAGTGGTCGGCACCGGGCGGCCCTCGCACGGCATGCATCAGGGAGCGGTGATGGAAGGTTCGTGGGGTGCGGAGTCGATACTGGTTCCCGATCTCGAGACCGCCATCGAGATCCTCGATGCCGAACTCGAATCGGGTGATGTGGTGCTGGTGAAGGCCTCGAAGTCGGTGGGGCTCTGGACGGTTGCCGAGCACCTGCTCGCCACTGCGGAGACACAGCAGGAGGCCGCGCAATGACCCAGATTCTGCTGTCGGCGGCCATTGCGCTCGCCGTCTCCATCCTGCTGACGCCCGCGGTGATCAGCTGGTTCGCCAAACAGGGCTTCGGCCAGGAGATCCGGGTCGACGGCCCGGAGAGCCACAAGGCCAAGCGCGGCACCCCCACCATGGGCGGCGTCGCCATCATCATCGGCATGTGGGCCGGTTACCTGGGCTCGCACCTGATCTCGATGAGCTACGGCGAACCCGGTCCGTCCGCCTCCGGTCTGCTGGTCATGGGACTGGCGACCGCGCTCGGCGCGGTCGGCTTCCTGGACGACATGATCAAACTGCGCAAGCAGCGCAACCTCGGCCTCACCGCCGCGGGCAAGTACATCGGCCAGCTGGCCTCGGCGATCATCTTCGGGGTGCTGGCGCTGCAGTTCAAGGGCGCCAACGGTTTGACGCCCGCCAGCCGGCACCTGTCCTACACCCGCGACATCACCACGGTGTCCATGGGCGTGGTGATCTTCCTGGCGTTCGTCTCGCTGATCGTGGTGGCCTGGTCCAATGCGGTGAACCTGACCGACGGCCTGGACGGGCTGGCGGCCGGTTCCATCAGTCTGGTGCTGGGCGCGTACATGATCATCACCTTCTGGCAGTGGCGCAATGCCTGCTCCACGCATCCGGAGGCGGGCTGCTACAACGTGCGTGATCCGCTGGATCTAGCTCTGGTGTGCGCCGCCGGCGGTGCGGCCTGTATCGGCTTCCTGTGGTGGAATGCCGCGCCCGCCAAGATCTTCATGGGCGATACGGGTTCGCTGGCGCTGGGCGGTCTGCTCGCGGGCCTGTCCATCACCACCCGCACCGAGCTGCTGATGATCGTCATCGGCGCGCTCTTCGTTGCCGAGGCGGCCTCGGTGATCCTGCAGGTGGCGGTGTTCCGCACCACGCGGAACCGATTGTTCAAGATGGCGCCGTTCCATCACCACTTCGAATTGAGCGGGTGGGCGGAAACGACGGTGATCATACGGTTCTGGTTGCTGGCCGGTATGGCGTCGGCGATCGGTCTGGGCCTGTTCTACAGCGATTACCTCTCTGCGGTCGGGTGAACTGATGGTCGAACATTCTCCGAGGGTCCTGCGTTCGCCGGGCCCCATGCTCGAATTCCTGCGTGGTCGTGACGTTCTCGTCGCCGGCTGGGGGGTGTCGGGGCGCTCGCTGGTCGAGCCGCTCCAGGACATCGGCGCCCGCCCGATCGTCACCGACGGCGGCGCCAAGGCGCTGGCCGAGGCCGCCGAACTAGGTTTGGCGACAGCCACTTCCGCGGATCTGCTGGAACCCGATGCGCTGCAACGGTTCGCGCTGGTGATCACCAGCCCGGGCTGGCGGCCGGATTCCCCGGTGCTGGCTTCGGCTGTCACCGAGGGCATTCCGGTCTGGGGCGATGTCGAGTTCGCGTGGTGGGTCGATCAGGCCCGCATCTACGGCCCGGTCCGCAAGTGGCTGGTCATCACCGGCACCAACGGCAAGACCACCACCACCCAGATGACGCATTCGATCCTGCGCGCCGCGGGCATTCCCAGTGTGGCGTGCGGCAATATCGGCCTGCCCATTCTGGATGCGCTGCGGCGCAGTCCCGGTCCCCAGGTGCTCGCCGTGGAACTGTCCTCGTTCCAACTGCATTGGGCGCCGTCGGTGCGGCCCGAGGCCGGTGTGGTGCTGAATGTGGCCGAGGATCACCTGGATTGGCACGGCGGCCTGGACGCCTACGCGGCGGCCAAGGCGCGCGCGCTCACCGGACGGGTCGGCGTGGTCGGCCTGGATGATCAGGTCGCGGCCGCGCTGGCGCGAAAGTCCAAGGCGCGCCGCACCGTCGGATTCCGCATCGGTGTTCCCGCCGACGGCGAACTCGGTGTGGTGGACGGCAAACTGCTCGATCGCGCCTTCACCAAGGCCGCCATCCTGGCCGAGGTGGGCGATATCAGCCCGCCGGGTCCGGCCGGTGTGGCCGACGCCCTCGCGGCGGCGGCGCTCACCCGATCCATCGATGTCGCTCCGCAGTTCGTGAAGGAGGGCCTGCAGGAGCACAGGGTGGGCCCGCATCGCGCCGCCTTCGTGCGGGAACTGTGCGGCGTCGAATTCGTCGACGACTCCAAGGCCACCAACCCGCATGCCGCGCGCTCCTCGATCATGGCGCACCAGTCGGTGATCTGGGTGGCGGGCGGTCAGCTCAAGGGCGCCAGCGTCGAGGACCTCGTCGAAGAGGTGCGCGAACTGCTCGTGGCCGCCGTGGTTTTCGGCGCGGACGCCGCCGTGATCGCCGCCGCACTGGCGCGACACGCCCCGGATGTCCCCGTCGTGGAGCTGAATTCGGGGGACGATGCAGGCATGGGTGACCCCTTCGCCGAAGTCGAACCCGAAGCGGTGATGGCCCGTGCGGTCCGCGTGGCCGCCGGGTATGCCACCCGCGGCGACACCGTGCTGCTGGCTCCGGCCGCGGCTTCACTGGATATGTTCGCCGACTACACGCATCGTGGGCGAAGTTTCGTGGCAGCGGTGCAGGCCCTGGACGAAAAGGACATCGGGAGAACGGAATGACGGCACCGCGGCGGGCAGCGAAGGAGTCGCCGCGGCAGGCCGCGAAAGAGTCACCGCGACAGGCCGCGAAAGAGTCGCCGCGGCGAGCCGCGAAAGAGTCACCGCGCCGCGCGGCCAAGGACGCACCGCGGGCCGCGTGGTTCGTGGCTTGGCTGGCCCGCCCGCTCGCCTCGTTCCACCTGGTGGTCGCGATCGCGATCCTGCTCACCCTGCTCGGCCTGGTGATGGTGCTCTCCGCCTCCAGCGTCGAGTCCTATGCCGACGGCAAATCCGCGTATTCGCTGTTCATGCTGCAGGTCGCGATGGCGGCCTTCGGTGCGGTGCTGTTCTATATCGCACTGCGGATTCCGATGCGGGTGATGCGGCGGCTGTCGTTCCCGGTCTTCGCGCTGTCGGTGGTGCTGCTGGTCCTGGTGCTGATCCCCGGCATCGGTACCAAGGTGCAGGGTTCGCAGCGCTGGTTCGACCTGGGTGTGGTCTCGGTGCAGCCGTCCGAGATCGCCAAGGTGACGCTGGTGGTGTGGGGTTCGCATCTGCTCGCCTCACGGCAGACCGAGAAGGCCGGGTACAAGGACCTGCTCATGCCGCTGGTCCCCGCGGGCCTGCTGGTGTGTTTCCTGGTCGTGCTGGAGCCGAACCTGTCCACCACCATCGCGCTCGGCATCGTGCTCACCTCGCTGCTGTGGTTCGGCGGGCTGCCGCTGCGCATGTTCGTCACCATCGCGGTGTCGGGCGGTGTGGCCGCCGGTGTGCTGGCGCTGTCGGCGGGTTACCGCTCGGACCGTATGCGGGCCTTCTTCAGCCCCGGCAGTGATCCGCAGGGCATCGGCTATCAGGCCCGCCAGGCCAAGTTCTCCCTTGCCGACGGCGGTATCTGGGGGCGCGGCCTCGGCCAGTCCCGGGCCAAGTGGAGCTATCTGCCCAACGCGCACAACGACTTCATCTTCGCGATCATCGGCGAGGAGCTCGGTTTCCTCGGATGTGCTTTGGTGCTGGGCCTTTTCGCGCTGTTCGTCTACGCCGGCCTGCGCATCGCGACCCGGTCGGCGGACCCGTTCATCCGCCTGCTGACCGGCAGCGCCACCACCTGGATCACCGGGCAGGCGTTCATCAATGTCGGCTATGTGGTGGGCCTGCTGCCGGTGACCGGCCTGCAGCTGCCGCTGGTCTCGGCAGGTGGTTCCTCGCTGGCCATCACGCTGCTCATGTTCGGCATCATCGCCAATGCCGCCCGGCACGAACCGGAGGCGGTGGCGGCGCTGCAGGCCGGACAGGACGGGCGCTTCAGCCGGCTGCTGCGGCTGCCGATACCCGAAATGTATTCGCCCGCACGGGCGCAGGCCGCCCGGGCGCGCAAGAAGCCCAAGCCGAAACCGAAGCCCAAGCCCAAGGCGGGCGTCAAGGCCGCCCCGCAGCGCCGCGCCCTGCCGCCCAGCGGCCGCGGCCGGGGTGGCAGTGATGCGGCGGCGCGGCGTTCCGTAGATTCCGATACCGCCAGGCGCACCAGCCGCTCCACCGAATCGTGGCGCAGCACGCGGGCCTGGGAGCCCAGCTATCCGACGAAACACGATAGGGACAGGGGACGTTCGAGGTGACAGTGGAGCGGCCGCTCTCGGTGATCGTGGCGGGCGGTGGCACCGCAGGGCATATCGAACCCGCATTGGCGGTGGCCGACGCGCTACGACGGCGGGACCCGGCCATCCGGGTGACGGCGCTGGGCACCCAGCGCGGCCTGGAGACGAAGCTCGTCCCCGAACGCGGTTATCCGCTGGAGTTGATTCCGCCGGTTCCCCTGCCGCGCAAGCCCACCGCCGATCTGCTGCGGCTGCCCGGCCGGGTGCTGGCCTCCATGCGCCGCACCCGCGAGGTCATCGACGCGGTGCAGGCGGATGTGATCGTCGGCTTCGGCGGCTATGTGGCACTGCCCGCGTATCTGGCCGCCGGACGCGGGGCCACGCGCCGCCGCAAGGTGCCCGTCGTGGTGCACGAGGCCAATGCCATGGCCGGTATCGCCAATAAGATCGGCGCCCGCGTGGCGGCGAGAGTGCTGGCGGCAGCACCGAACTCGGGCGTGCGCTCGCGCGGTCGCGCCGATGCCGAGGTGGTGGGCATTCCGGTGCGCTCGGCCATCACCACCCTGAACCGGGCGGCGCTGCGGGCCCAGGCGCGCGAGCACTTCGGGCTGCCCGCCGGCGGACCGGTGCTGCTGGTGTTCGGCGGTTCGCAGGGCGCGCGCAGTTTGAACGAGGCGGTGTCGGCCGCCGCACCGCAGCTGACCGCCGCCGGTGTCTCGGTGCTGCACGCGCACGGCCCCAAGAACACCCTGACCCTCGCGGGCCTGCACGAACCCGCGAAATACATTGCGGTGCCGTACCTGTCGCAGATGGCCCTGGCCTATGCGGCCGCCGACGCCGTCGTGTGCCGCTCCGGCGCCATGACGGTCGCCGAGGTCTCCGCGGTCGGCCTGCCCGCCTTCTATGTGCCGCTACCGCACGGCAATGGGGAGCAGGAACTCAATGCGCGGCCGGTGATGGCCGCGGGCGGTGGCAGAATCGTGGCGGACGCGGAGCTGACTCCGAAATACGTGATCGACGAGGTGATACCGCTGCTCCTGGATTCCGATCGACTGGCGGCCATGGGCCGCGCGGCCGCCGGTGCCGGGCATCGCGACGCCGCGGACGAGGTTGCGCGCATTGTGCTGGAGGTGGCAGGTCGTGAGTGAAGCATCGGACAACCGGAACGTGATCGTCGAACAGGAGACGGACCTACCCCCGCTGCTGCAGCGCGTGCACATGATCGGCATCGGCGGCGCCGGTATGTCCGGCATCGCGCGGATCCTGCTCTCGCGTGGCGGCATGGTGTCCGGTTCGGATGCCAAGGAGAGCCGCGGCGTGCTGGCGCTGCGGGCGCGCGGCGCCCAGGTGCGCATCGGCCACGACGCCGGCGCCCTGGACCTGCTGCCCGGCGGCCCGACCGCCGTGGTGACCACCTACGCCGCCATTCCCAAGACCAATCCCGAACTGGTGGAGGCACATCGGCGCGGACTGCCGGTGCTGCTGCGCCCGGCGGTGCTGGCCGAGCTCATGCAGGGCCACAAGACCCTGCTGGTCTCCGGTACCCACGGCAAGACCTCCACCACCTCCATGCTGGTGGTGGCGCTGCAGCACACCGGCGCGGACCCGTCCTTCGCGGTCGGCGGCGAACTGAACGAATCGGGCACCAATGCCCACCACGGCACCGGCGGCATCTTCGTGGCCGAGGCCGATGAGAGCGACGCCTCGCTGCTGCAGTACGCACCGGATGTCGCGGTGGTCACCAATATCGAATCCGACCACCTGGACTACTTCGGCACCGACGAGGCCTACACCCAGGTCTTCGACGATTTCGTGGACCGCCTGCAGCCCGGCGGCAGCCTGATCGTCTGCCTCGACGACGCGGGCTCGCTGGGCCTGGCCGAGCGCACGGTGGCGCGGCTGGCCGAGAATCCGCGCGATATCGAGGTGATCGGTTACGGCTCGGGCGATTTCACGGCCGCCGGACTCACCGTCGGCGCGCAGATGCTGTCCTGGGAGCCGCGCGATGTCGGCGGTGTCGCGGTGTTCCAGCTCTCCGGCGAACCCGCCGCCCGCACCATGCGGCTCTCGGTGCCCGGCCGTCATATGGCCTTGAACGCGCTCGGCGCCCTGCTGGCCGCCCGCGCGGCCGGCGCCGATATGGGCGAAATCATCCAGGGCCTGGAGGGTTTCGGCGGTGTGCACCGGCGCTTCCAGCTCACCGGCCGGGAGAACGGCGTGCGCGTCTTCGACGACTACGCCCACCATCCGACCGAGGTGCGAGCGGTACTGAGCGCCGCCGCGGAACTGGTGGCACAGGAGGCCCGCGACGGCGCCCGCTCGCGTCCCGGCCGGGTCATCGTGGTCTTCCAGCCGCACTTATACAGTCGCACCGCCACTTTCGCGACCGAGTTCGGCACCGCCCTGTCCCTCGCGGACGAGGTCGTGGTGCTCGATGTGTACGGCGCGCGGGAAGAGCCGCTGCCCGGGGTGAACGGTGCGCTGGTGGCCAATGCCGTCACCAAACCCGTGCACTATCAGCCGGATATGTCGCGAGTGGGCCGCCAGGTGGCGGCTCTCGCGCGGCCCGGCGATGTGGTGATCACCATGGGCGCGGGCGATGTGACCATGCTGGGCGGCCAGATTCTCGACGGGCTGCGCGCACGACCTTCGCACGGGCGGTGAGCGGATATGAGTCGGGGCGGGGGAGACGGCAGTGTGACCGATCGGACCGGGGACAGTTGGTCCGATGACGCTGTCGCCGACGATGATTCGGCCGCCCGGGCGGCGGCCCGGCGCGCTCGTCTACGGCGCGGCCGGACTCGCGGCAGCCGGTTCACGAACCAGGACGGTGCCTCCCGGCTGCGGCAGGCCTGGGGATCACGGCGAGTGCGCATCGGTGCGGCGGCGGGTGTCGTCCTGCTGATCGCACTGGGCCTCACGGCCTGGTTCTCGCCGATCTTCGCGGTGCGCTCGGTACGGATCGACGGTCTGCACGCGGTGCCGGAAGCCCAGGTGCTGGACGCGCTCCAGGTGCCCGACGGGTTGTCCATGATGCGGCTGGACACCACCGCCATGGCCGAACGGGTGGCGCAGCTGCCCAAGGTGCGCAGCGTGCGGGTGCAGCGGGAATTCCCGTCCAGCGTGCAGGTGACCGTGGTGGAGCGCATCCCCGTGCTCTTCTTCGATGCTCCGGACGGACCGCACCTGCTCGATTCCGACAGTGTGGAATTCGCGATCGAACCGCCCCCGGACACCGCGCCCAAACTGGTGACCGACCATCCGGGCGGTAATGATCCGGTGACCAAGGCGGCGGTTGCGGTCATGTCCGCCGTCCCGCCGAGCCTCGGCGTGGGACAGGTTGTGGCCCGCTCGGTTTCGGATATTGCTCTCCAGTTGCGGGATGGGCGTACCGTGCTGTGGGGAGGGGCAGGCGATTCGCAGCGGAAGGCGGCGGTGGCTGTCCCGCTGCTCACCCAGCCCGGCAACGTATTCGATGTTTCGAGTCCGAATCTGGCCACGGTAAAGTGAGCGACACCCATTGGGCCGCCGGAATTTTCGGGTGGCTTGCCGGAGTGTCACCGCCGGCGCCCATCCTGGCACCGGAGGGCAACCGTCCAAGATACGATGCCTGGTGGGTCGAACGAGGTGGATCACACAAGATTCTGATTCTCGTTTCGGCGCGCCTGCGCACGTATTGCGGTGGCTGCGAATACCGTTTCGGCCCAGTCGGATACTTGACATAAGGCTAAAGCTATGGTTGAGGGTTTATCAACCCGAGATCACCGGCCCGGCATACGGCGAGCATCTGTTAGACGACAAGCTTTTTGGATCTAAGGAAGGCGAGAGCCCATGACGCCCCCGCACAACTACCTTGCGGTGATCAAGGTCGTCGGTATCGGCGGCGGCGGCGTGAATGCCGTCAACCGGATGATCGAACAGGGACTCAAGGGAGTCGAGTTCATCGCGGTCAACACCGACGCGCAGGCTCTGCTGATGAGTGACGCGGACGTCAAGCTCGACGTCGGCCGCGAACTGACCCGAGGCCTGGGCGCCGGCGCCGACCCCGAGGTCGGCCGCAAGGCCGCCGAGGACCACAAGGACGAGATCGAAGAGGTGCTCAAGGGCGCCGATATGGTCTTCGTGACCGCCGGCGAGGGCGGCGGCACCGGCACCGGCGGCGCACCCGTCGTGGCGGGCATCGCCCGCAAGCTGGGCGCGCTCACCATCGGTGTTGTCACGCGGCCCTTCTCGTTCGAGGGCAAGCGGCGCAGCAATCAGGCCGAGGCGGGCATCCAGGCGCTCCGCGAATCCTGCGACACCCTCATCGTCATCCCCAACGACCGGCTGCTGCAGCTCGGCGACGCGGCGGTGAGCCTCATGGACGCCTTCCGCTCGGCGGATGAGGTGCTGCTCAACGGTGTTCAGGGCATTACCGACCTGATCACCACCCCGGGTCTGATCAATGTCGACTTCGCGGACGTCAAGTCCGTCATGTCCGGTGCGGGCAGCGCCCTCATGGGCATCGGCTCCGCGCGTGGTGAGGGCCGTTCCGTGAAGGCCGCCGAGTCGGCGATCAATTCGCCACTGCTCGAGGCCTCTATGGACGGCGCGCACGGTGTGCTGCTTTCCATCGCGGGCGGCTCCGATCTCGGTCTGTTCGAGATCAACGAGGCCGCCTCACTGGTGCAGGAGGCCGCGCACATCGAGGCCAATATTATTTTCGGAACGGTCATCGATGACTCCCTCGGCGACGAGGTACGAGTGACGGTGATCGCCGCGGGTTTTGACGGTAGCGGCCCCGCCCGCCGCATAGAGCCCGCGGTAGGTCGCACCGGTACCACCTCTTCCTCCTTCGGAACGGCTCGCGCCACCGCCGGAGAAGTGACTCGCGCCAGCGAATACACCAGTGCCCGCGCCCCCGAACCGGCCCCGGCCCGCCAGGAACCCGTCGCGGCTCCCGTCGCGCAGACCCCGCCGCCCTCCTCGGGCCGCGGCCCCGCCCCCTCCTACGAATCCCCGCGCCCCTCGGTAGATCCGACGGTCGCCCACAACAACCGCACCCACATCCAGCCCCCGGATGCCGACGACGACGACGTCGACGTCCCCTCCTTCATGCGGCGGTAAGTAAGCGCCCCCAGCTCCAACCGAAAGCCCGCAATACGAACTCGTATTGCGGGCTTTCGGCTGTGCGGGCCACTGAACCAGCCCGCACTAGCTCCCATCCCGGTGATTGCACCCACATCGTCAGTGACGCAACAACGGACCGCATGAGCTGCAATCGGACCGCATGAGCCCCGGGCAACTCCCCGCCCCGTCATCCCGGCATGCTTTTGGCCGGGATCCACACAGGCTGTGCTCGAGCAGGTTTCGTGGATTCGGGCCGGTGGCATGCGGGAACTATGCGAGCCGACGTGATGCGCGCCAGACTTGCGGTCGTGCGCTGAGGGGGCCGGGAACCTGATCGGTAGGCCGGGGAGTTGCTTGAGGGTGGCTACTACCCTTGGCAGTATGACTTCGACTGCGCAGACTTTTCGGACCAGGCGAGTGGTGACGTCGCGGGCGGGCGGGTTCTCGCAAGCGCCGTACGACTCGTTCAATCTCGGTGATCATGTCGGGGACGATCCGGAGGCTGTGCGGCGCAATCGGGTTCGGCTCGCGGAGAGTCTCGGGCTGCCGCCGGAGAATCTCGTCTGGATGGAGCAGATCCACTCCCGCACCGTGGAGATCGTGGACGGGCCGCGCGGCGAGGCGGTGCCTGCCACGGATGCGCTGGTGACCACCCGGCGTGATCTGGCGCTGGTGACGCTGAGCGCCGACTGTGTGCCGGTGCTGCTGTCCGATGACGAGGCGGGTGTGATCGCCGCCGTGCACGCGGGCCGCATCGGCGCGCGCATCGGGATCGTGCCGAAGGTGCTCGAGGCGATGGTGTCGGTGGGCGCGCGCGTGGAACGGATCGGAGCCTTCCTGGGTCCGGCGGCCAGCGGTCGCCAGTACGAGGTGCCCGCCGCCATGCGCGCCGATGTCGAGAAGCATCTGCCCGGCAGCGCCACCACAACTGTCCGGGGCACTCCGGGCCTGGATCTGCGCGCGGGGCTTCGGCGTCAACTGCTGGAGGCGGGCGTGAGCGGTGTCGCCATCGACCCGCGCTGCACCATCGAGGACAAAGCACTGTTCAGCCACCGGCGCGGCGCGCCGACGGGAAGACTCGCCGGTGTGATTTGGATGTCATCGGAGGGAATCCAAGAATGACCGAAAACCTGGGCGTGGCAGCCGATTCTGCGGAGTCCGCCGCAGCCGCGGGTGCGGCCGGGCTCACATCCGCACCCGATCGGGTCGCGCAATTGTCGGCGGCGCTTACCGCGCTGAACGAGCGCATCGATGCAGCGTGCAGGGCTGCGGGACGTGCCCGCGACACCGTGCGACTGCTCCCGGTGACCAAGTTCCACCCGGCCTCGGATATCGAGATCCTCTATGGTCTGGGACTGCGCGAGTTCGGTGAATCGCGCGAACAGGAGGCCTCGGACAAAGTGGCGCAACTGCGCCATCTGTCGCAAGTGCGCTGGGAATTCATCGGCAGGTTGCAGCGGAACAAGGCGAAATCCGTTGCCACCTGGGCAGATACGGTCTATTCGGTCGATAGCGACCGCTTGGTCACCGCCCTTGACGCCGGGGCCCGCGCGGCCCTCGATACGGGGGAGCGGAGTGCCCCGCTGCGCGTCCTGCTTCAGGTCAGTCTGGACGCCGACCCCACCCGTGGAGGTGTCTCGGACACTGCCATGCTCGACCTCGCCGATCAGCTCGAAAAATCGGCATCACTGCAGCTCGCAGGCCTGATGGCGATCCCGCCGCTGGATGCCGATCCGGACGACGCGTTCGAGCGACTCGCCCGTATGCACGCTTCACTTTTGTCGGCACATCCCCAGGCCAGCGAGCTGTCGGCGGGCATGTCAAGTGATTTGGAAGCGGCAATCCGCCACGGATCCACGTGCGTGCGTGTCGGTACCGCTTTGATGGGCGCTCGACCGATAACCTCGGCGTAGCAAAGAAACCTCATCAGTCACATATGAAACATATGCTTGGTGTCGGACGAGGACTGAGCAGGACAACACCCCAGGCCAACCGGGGCCGAAGGAAGGTCGACCAGATGAGCACGCTGCACAAGTTCAAGGCGTACTTCGGCATGGTTCCGCTCGAGGACTACGAAGACGACTACGTCGAGGACCGCGGTCCCCGCGGCGCCACCGACGAACGTGCCCCGCGCCGGCCCCGGCCTTACACCGAGCGCGATTACGACCGGTACGAGCACGAGCGCTACGACGACGAGCCCGCGTACGCCGCGGAGCCGCCGCCGTACAAGGCCCCGTACAAGCCCGCCTACAGCGCCACGTCGCGCCGCGACGAGTACTCCGACGAATACGCGGACGACCGCGACCGCTACGACGCGCCGCGTCGCCCCACCCGCATCGACACTGCCCCGTCCAGCCGCACCCGGTCCATGGGTGGTGGCGGCGCGTCCATGGTGCGCGGCACCACGCGCGGTGCGCTCGCCGTGGACCCGGAGGCCGAGCGGCGCATGGAAGAGCTGCGGATGGAGGAGCGCCGGCTGGAACAGCAGCCGCCGCGTCCCTCCGCGATCTTCAACGACGGAGGCCCCTTGTCCAAGATCACCACATTGCGCCCGCGCACCTATGCCGAAGCCGCCATCATCGGCGAGCGTTTCCGCGACGGCACCCCGGTGATCATGGATCTGGTCGAGATGAGCAATAGCGATGCCCGCCGCCTGGTGGATTTCGCCGCCGGTCTGGCCTTCGCACTGCGTGGCTCCTTCGACAAGGTCGCCACCAAGGTCTTCCTGCTTTCCCCCGCTGACGTGGATGTTTCCGCCGAGGAGCGCCGCAAGCTCGCCGAAAACGGCTACTACAACCAGAAGTAGGCTGTATTTTCTGCCTCCGCTTCGCTCCGGCGGGTTCGGGGCCCTGTTACCCGGTTCTTCCCTCCTTCCGCTCCTCCGCTTCGCTCCCCCGCTCCACTCGGTCCAGAACCGGGCGGGCCCCGAACATGCGAGTTGAGCTGTGTCGCGACCTGCGAGTTGAGCTGTATCGCGGCAATATTCATGGGGCTTGACTCTTGTCGCCCTGTCGATGTGACCGGAACGGCCTCCGGGTCAACATAATCCGAGTGTCTGCCGTCGCCCGTGAGGGAGCCTCTTATGTCTGACTTGTCAGGGTGCCTTGCCGGACTTGTCGCGATATCGGGCCCGACTTGTCGGATCTGCCACAACCACACTGTGACCGGCTCGACCGGTGTTCCTATTTTGCGCGTCACCGTTTCTGAGGCAGAGTGAACGTCGTGGCCCTGTTCCAGGTGTTGAACCTACTGCTGTTCCTCTTCTGGCTCCTGCTGATCAGCCGAGTCATCGTCGAGTTCATTCGCAGCTTCGCGCGGGACTGGCG
>NZ_JAODNK010000021.1 GCF_025465275.1 Nocardia sp.
CGATCCGGTCGGCCAGCTGGTCGGCCTCGTCCAGGTACTGGGTGGTGAGCAGCACCGTCGAGCCCTCGCGGACCAGGCGGCGGATGGTCTCCCACATCTGGGCGCGGGTGCGCGGGTCCAGACCGGTGGTCGGCTCGTCCAGGAACAGCAGCGGCGGGGCCGCGATCAGGCTGGCGGCCAGATCGAGTCGGCGGCGCATACCGCCGGAGAAGTTCTCCAGCGACTTGTTCGCGGCGTCCTCCAGCCCGAACTCCTCCAGGAGCTCGGCGGACTTGCGGCGGGCGTCGACCTTGGACAGGCCGAGCAGCCGCGAGAAGATCACCAGATTCTCGGTGGCGGTGAGCTTTTCGTCGACGGACGCGTACTGGCCGGTCACGCCGACCAGTTTGCGCACCGCATTGGGTTCGGTCAGGACGTCGCGGCCGAATATGCGGGCGCTGCCGGCGTCGGGCTTCATGAGGGTGGCGAGCATGCGGATGGTGGTGGTCTTACCGGCTCCGTTGGGGCCGAGCACGCCGTACACGGCGCCCCGCGGAACCGCCAGGCTCACGCCGTCGACAGCCCGCTGCTCCCCGAAGACCTTGACCAGCCCCTCCGCCTCGATGGCGAGTGTCTCAGCAGGTGTGTAAGAAGTCATGACACACACTCTGCGGAGCAGGTCTTACACGCCCCATGCATCGCTCTTGCATGGGCGTGCAAGGCGGGCTTGCGCGGGGTTTTCGCAGGCCACCACCCATGCCACGACGGTCGGCGTCGGGCTCCCCGGGAATCCGGCCGGGGCTTGTTAGCCTGTCGTCCAGCTCTTTTGCTCTCTCGTCAGTTCGCCCCGGTTCTTTCCGCGCGTCATGGATTGCGAGGTTCCGTTGAGAGTCGTCTCCGTCACCCTGACCGCGGCATTGACCGCGCTCACTGCGGTGGTCACCGCTGTCTCCGCGCATGCCGCGCCGCTCGATCTGGACACGTCGGATGCGCAGCCGGCTGCCACGCATTCGGATGCGCCGGGCTCGGATCAGCTGCTGCTCAACTGCCCGCCGCTGCCGGACGCCGACGATCCGCTGGGACCCATCCCGCCGCGCGATCCGCTGTGCGGGGAGAACGATATGGATCTGGCGGGCGACGTCTACCTGCGCAGCAATGCCTATCGGCGGCTGTCCACCATCTACGGCCCGGACGTCGCCGTGAGCATTATCGGCAACAACCACTATCAATTGCGCGACCACTCCGGGAATCTGATTCTCGGCGAGGATCGCAGCACACTGCACCACGTGCCCTTCGGCCGCGAGATTCCGCCGCCGCTCCCGGGAAATACGGCGGACCTGACACCGCATGAGCAGGCGGTGCGCGAGGGCATGTCACGGGTGACGGTCGGAGTCATGCAGGGTGTCGTCTATACCGGCGACCTCACCGATATGTCCGCCTACCTGACTACGCCGATCGGCTCTCTCATCGTGCAGGCGCCCGGCACCGGATCCGACCCCACCCAGCCGGGGCCCGGCGGTGAGCGACAGTTGCAGCTGCTCAACAACTTCCAGGCGCTGGACGCACAGGGCCGGTACGTGATGGGCAATACGCTGACCCTCGGCTCGCCAATGGCCTTGTGGCCCAATGCCGCCGTGCCCTGCCCGATCGGCACGGTGCCCATCTCCCACCTGCCCTCGCGCGCCGATGCGCTGCAGGCCGCGGCGGCCGGTAAGCCGCTGCGCGCAACGGATCTGCCCGATCCGACCTGTAAGGCCCCCGCCAGCGTGCCGATCACCGGCTATGTCGACGACCCGTCGGGTCAGCCCGACCAATCGGCTCCCGCGCCCGGGCCGAAACCGCAATCCGATCCCGTGCAGCGCCAGAAGGACATCAACGACGCCTACAGTGCGGTGGGAACCCAATTCGGCCTGGCCGTCGCCCTGGGCGCGGTCCTCGGCGGCGCGACCGGTCTCGCCATCGGCTGCCTCGCCGGCGGAATCGGCGCCGGCACCGCAGGCACCTTCTCCGCAGCCCTCGCCGGCGCCGCCACCGGATTCGCCGGCGGTTGCCTCACCGGCGCAGCCATTCTCGGCAGCATGGGCGGCACCATAGGCAGCCTCGCCATCGGCGTCCCGGTCGGCATCATCTCCGGCGTCAACGCCTACAACACCCTGCGCCTCGAGGGCGACGTAGCCCGAAAGCCGATCGCCGCGGCTGTGGAATCCGACCCGGCACCGGCCACCGAAACACCGCAAACAGCCGACCCCCGTGAGCAACTCGTCACAGCAGGCATACCGTCTCAGCTCGCCGCAGCAGTTCCCGCCGAGCTTGCGGCAGCCGTGCCGCCGGACTTGGCAGCGGCCGTGTCACCGACGCTCGCTGCAACGCTGCCTGCGCTGTTCTCGCAGCCCGACCTATCGATGACGTGACGCTCGGATAGCGCCCGCCGTCGGCCGTCCAGCCTCGTCAGCCCGGCGCGCTTACGGCCGGGATCCATCGCAGCCGCTGTGGATCCCGGCCAAAAGCATGCCGGGCTGCCGATGCCGTGCCGGGCTGCTGGGGGTGTGCCGATGCCGTGCCGGGCTGCTGGGGGTGTGCCGATGCCGTGCCGGGCTGACGGGGGTGTGCCGATGCCGTGCCGGGCTGACGGGGGCGTACCGATGCCGTGCCGGGCTGCCGGGGGCGTGCGGGGCGACAGGTGTGGCTCAGTTGGGAGAGGTGGTGCGGAGGAGTTCGCGGAGTTTCGCGCGGTCGGGCTTGCCGGGGCCGCGGAGTGGGAGTTCTTGCAGGACAGCGAGTTCGCGGGGGGCGGCGATGGCGTCGAGTTCGGCGACCACGTGTTCGCGGAGTTCTTCGAGGGTGGGGGCGGTGGCGCCGGGCGCGGTGACTATGGCGGTGACCACGCGCTGGCCGAGGCGGGCGTCGGGCAGGCCCAGGACTACGCATTCGGAGATGGCGGGGTGGGTGATGAGGACGGCCTCGACCACCTGGGGGAGTACCAGCAGGCCGCCGGTCATGATGGCTTCGTCCAGGCGGCCGGAGATGTTCAGGACGCCGTTCTCGTAGGTGCCCGCGTCTTCGGTGCGGAACCAGCCGGGTTCGGCGAAGGCCGGATGCTCGGGCTGATTGCGGTAGCCCTTCGCGAGCATGGCTCCGCCGAGCATTACTCGCCCGTCCTGGATGCGCACCTCGGTGCCGCTCAGCGGGATGCCCTCGTAGACGCAGCCGCCGCAGGTCTCGCTCATGCCGTAGGTGCGGAACACCGTGATGCCGACGGCGCGAGCGCGCTCCAGCACCGGCTTCGGGGTGGCTGCGCCGCCGATGAGCACCGCGTCGAGTTCGGCGAGGGCCGCGGCCGCCGCGGGCTCGTCGAGGGCCTTGATGAGCTGTGTGGGCACCAGCGAGGTGTAGCGCCGCGGCCCGCGCATACCGGCGATCGCACCGGCCAGTCCCTCCGGCAGGAAGCCGTCGGTGACATCGAGCACGGCCGGTTCGGTACCTGAAAGGATGCTGCGCAGTAGCACCTGGATACCTGCGATGTGATGGGTGGGCAGCGCCAGCAGCCACTGCCCGGGCCCGCCCAGCCGCTCGTGGGTGGCGTCCCCGCTGGCCCGCAACGCCGATGCGGAGAGCATGGCGCCCTTGGGTATTCCGGTGGTTCCCGAGGTGGTGACCACCAGCGCCACATCGTCGTCGATCTCTTCGCCGGGGCGCAGATTGCTGCTGAGCCGTTGCGCCTCGCGGCGATCGGCCGTGGGCACCGGCAGCCACGTGGGCCCGGTGCCTTCCAGGGCTTCGCGCAGATGCGGCAATACTTCGCCTACCGATGCGCCGGTGGGCATGGGAAGAATGCGGAGGGTATTGCTCACGTTCGCGATCGTGTCATCTCGTGGGGTGGTTGCGCACCTAGGGGGGTCCGCCGCCGGGGTTCGATAGTGGTCGGTCGAGCTGTCAGTCGGACGTCGGTGTCGCCAGCGGCCATCCACCGGCTGCCAGCCGGGAGGCCACTCGAGCGATATCGTCCTCGCCGGGTTGCTCCTTGGCAACTCGGGCGATGGCGGCCTCGATATCGGCGAGTGCGATCTCTCCGGTGGCCACCCGCTCGCTCACCAGATCCTCGACCACGAGATGCACCTCGTAGTCGGTGAGCCGGCGATGCAGCACCGCCAGCAGCGCCACGTAATCGGACTGCGGAATGCCCTGTGGATAACCGGCTTTGAGCCAGTCCAGGACCTTCTGCAACACATTGGAACGCTGCTGCGGCGCAGGGGTGGGGTCGGTGTTCGGCGGTTCGGGGGTGCTCACCAGCATGCCTTTCGATCCGGCGGCGTCAGGCGCCGAGCAGATGAATTCCGAGTCGGGTGGCGAGGAAGCCGCGTGCGATGAACAGCACACCGGCCACCACCGCGATCATGACCACGGCGAAACAGACTGCGGAGACCGTGAGCGCCACGGTCCGGGTGGATCCGGTGGCGCCGTCGTCGATCTGCGCCCGATAGCGAATGCCCAGCGCGAACACGATGGGCAGTCCGGCGCCGAACACCAAGGCGGCCACGGTGACCCGCCACAGGTCGGTCAGATTGGACAGGAAGGTATGCATCGCGTCGCGCTCCTATCCGATTCCATTGCCGACATGGTCGTCTTTGCGGACGGGTGCGGCGGTCTCGCCCTGCCAGTCGTCGTTCACATTGTGCGAGTTCACCGCGGTCTGCTTGGAGCGCATCCAGATTGCCCCGGCCACCACGATCAGCAGCGCGAATACCACCAGCACGCCCGCGGTTCCGCCGATGGCGTCCAGGATGCCCCAGCAGAGCGCGCCGACCACACCGGCCAGCGGCAGCGTGAGCACCCAGGCCACGACCATGCGGCCCAGGACGCCCCAGCGCACCTCCGCGCCGGGCCGGCCGAGGCCGGAGCCCAGGATGGATCCGGTCACGGTCTGCGTGGTGGACAGCGGCAGGCCGAAGTGCGCCGAGGTGAGAATGATCGCCGCACTGGTGGATTCGGCCGCGAAGCCCTGTGGCGGCGCGATATCGACCAGGCCCTTGCCCAGGGTGCGGATGATGCGCCAGCCGCCCAGGCAGGTGCCCGCGGCAATGGCGACCGCGCAGGACACGATCACCCACAGCGGCAGCGGATCACTGGCCTTGGCGGAGCCGTGCGCGATGAGCGCCAGGAAGATGATGCCCATGGTCTTCTGCGCGTCATTGGTGCCGTGGGCCAGGGACACCAGGGAGGCGGAACCGATCTGTCCCCACCGGAATCCGCGATTCACCGACTTCTCATTGCTGCCGCGGGTGATGCGATACACCGCCCACGAGCCGAGCGCCGCGACCAGCGCGGCCACCACCGGCGCGGCCAGCGCCGGGATGATGATCTTGGCGAGCACACCTTTGTTGCCGGCGCACCAGATCACGCCGTCCCAGCCGAGCGCCGCGATCGTCGCGCCGATGAGCCCGCCGAAAAGCGCGTGCGAGGAACTCGACGGCAAACCCAGCAGCCAGGTGAACAGATTCCAAAGAATGCCGCCGACCAGACCGGCGAAGACGATGTCGAGCAGTGCCCGCCCGCTCACCTCGGAGAGGTCGACAATGCCCTCGGCGACCGTCGCGGCAACGGCGACGCTGAGGAAAGCACCGACCAGATTCAGCGCTCCGGAGAGAAGTACCGCAGTACGCGGCGGGAGCGCACCGGTCGCGATCGAGGTCGCCATCGCGTTCGCGGTGTCGTGGAATCCGTTGGTGAAGTCGAATGCCAAGGCTGTGAGAACAACGATCAGCAGAACGAGCAGTTCGGCAGACACGACGCCCAGTTTGCGCTATCGGATGAACGCCGCGTTAACCGACGCCCCCGGAAAAGATCACAGCTACATACGTGCTAAGGGTTGCGCACATGGTGAGTGACACACCCGTGTGCGGCGTGTCGCCGTGTCGAAAGCTGTGGCGTGTCGATCATTTCGGCGTCGAACGACTGTCCCGCCGTATCGGATGATCCTCGGGCACCTCGACCAGCACGATCGGCACCCCGTCCGGATCGCGCACCCACATTTCGATCAACCCCCACGGCTGCAACTCCGGCTTCTTGTCGATCGGCACCCCCGACAGTGCCAATTGGACCGACGCGGCCCCGCAATCGCGCACCTGCAGCCAGATCGCGCCGCCGAATCCCACCTGAGCGTCGTCACCGCGCCCGTGCCCCGCCACCTCGATGAGCGACTGCCCCGCGAAGAACACCGTGCCGCCCGGATACTCCCGGGCAATCGCCAGGTCGAGCGTGTCCCGATAGAACTCCAGCGTCCGCTGATAATCCACCGGCCGCAGGATCAACCGACTGCTGAGAATCTCCATGTTTTCTGCCTCTGTGTTTGATTTGCCTCCGCTTCGCTGCGGGCGGGTGCTGTGTCTAATTTGCCCTCCGCTTCCCTCCCTCCGCTCCTCCGCTTCCCTCCCTCCGCTCCAAGGCGCAGGTCTATGGAGCCGCAGTCCAGAACGGGGCGGGCCGCGAACTTGGAGTGGATGTTCATCGGTGGCTTCGTTCTGCGTGAACCACCATGGTGCCTGTCGGTGGTGCGGAGCTTCGGGTTTTCAGAAGTAGTACGGGTACGGCGCCCAGTCCGGAGCGCGCTTCTCCAGGAAGGAGTCGCGGCCTTCGACGGCCTCATCGGTCATGTAGGCGAGGCGGGTGGCCTCACCGGCGAACAGCTGCTGGCCGACCAGTCCGTCGTCGCTGAGGTTGAACGCGTACTTGAGCATGCGAATCGCCTGCGGCGACTTGCCGAGGATTTCCGCGGTCCACTCCAGCGCCACGTTCTCCAGCTCGGCATGATCGACGACCTCGTTGACCGCGCCCATCTTGTGCATTTCCTCCGCCGTGTACGGCCGGCCCAGGAAGAAGATCTCGCGGGCGCGCTTCTGCCCCACCATCTTCGCGAGGTAGGCGCTGCCGTAGCCGCCGTCGAAGCTGCCCACATCGGCGTCGGTCTGCTTGAACTTGGCGTGCTCGCGGCTGGCCAGGGTGAGGTCGCAGGTCACGTGCAGGCTGTGCCCGCCGCCCGCCGCCCAGCCGTTGACCAGCGCGATGACCACCTTGGGCATGAAGCGGATGAGCCGCTGCACCTCGAGGATGTGCAGCCGGCCCGCGCGGGCCGGGTCCACGGTGTCCGCGGTCTCGCCGTCGGCGTACTGATACCCGTTGCGCCCGCGAATGCGCTGGTCGCCGCCGGAGCAGAAGGCCCAGCCGCCGTCCTTGGCGCTCGGCCCGTTGCCGGTGAGCAGCACCGCGCCCACATCGGAGGTCATGCGGGCATGGTCGAGCGCCCGGTACAGCTCGTCGACGGTGTGCGGCCGGAACGCATTGCGTACCTCGGGCCGGTCGAAGGCGATTCGTACGGTGCCCTGCTCGACATGCCGGTGGTACGTAATGTCGGTGAGGTCCTTGAACCCCGGGACGGGCTGCCACAGCGCTTCATTGAAGGTCACAGCCTCGAACTTAGTAGTTGCGTCCGCGAGCCCGTGACTCCGACCGCCGGATTCGTCTCGGCTGATTCGGTGCCGCGCGCGAAATCGCGGCAGCGGGTTTCAGTCATGCGAGAAGCCAGCTGATCCGCAGCGAACGAGATTTCCGGCGCGCGAGGTGGTCGTCTGACCGAGTGAACATCGCGAAACTGAAACGCTGCCAATCGATTGCGGAGGCTTTACAGTGCAGTTGCTGCTTCGGCAGCCGTGGCGTATCGGCGTCGTGTGCGCGGGGACACCGGTGCGTATAGTTCCATGCGCTCGTTCATCGAAAAACTATCCGGAGGAACCTGAAAGTGGTTGCAGCACTGTCTGAATCCCTGCTCGATGACGCCAAGCGTCCGGCCTTCCTGGTCGACGCCAAAGAGGTTCTGGATGCTGAGGTGTCGGACAAGGGCGGCGCGTCGGGTCTCGCTGTGAAGGGCGGCTACGCCGCGGTCAAGAAGGTCAGTCCGACAATTGTCGGCGATGCCCTCGAATCCTTCATCCCCCGTTTTGTCGCGCAGCTCGAGCCGTTCTGGTCGGAGTACCAGGCTTCCGGCGCCGGGTCGTTCGCTGACCTGCTGGTCTCCAAGCAGGACGAGGTCTCCGAGGCGCTGCTCTCGGTGACCGACGACCGCGCTGCCGCGTCGTCGCGTCCCGCGCTGACCAAGGTCTACAACTCGATGCGTAACTCGGCGAAGAAGCATGTCGCCGAGGCGCTCCCGCGTGTCGGTGCTCTCATCCAGCGTCACGCTGGTTAATCAAATGACCGGTTCGCGGCCCTGATCGGGCCGCGAACTCGGTATCGCCGCCGGCTCGAATTCGGCATCCGCGGCTCGAATTCAGCCCGCGGCCTTGCCTACTCGCCAGTAGCCGGTGAAAGTGATGTCCGCCTTGGGAATTTCGCGGTCCTGAGCCAGGTATCGCCGCACTCCGGCGCACAACTTCTGCTCGCCCGCGATGAAGGCGTAGACACCCTTGGCGGGAAGTTCCGCACCGCGCACGGCCTCCGCGGCCAATGCGCCCACCTCGGCGTTCGGGTCCGTGCGGACCAGCCAGTTCACCTGCACGCCTTCGGGTTCGCTCAGTTCCTGCGCGTCGTCGGCGTGCGAGATTTCCACATACGCCGCGCCTTTCAGGCCGCGCGGCGCCGAGCGCAGAATGCCCGCGATGCCGGGCAGCGCGCTCTCGTCACCCACCAGCAGCGACCAATCGGTGTGGTCCGGGGCCTGGTAGGTGATGCCCTCGTCCAGCATTCCGGCCTTGTCGCCGGGCGTGGTGCTGTTGGCCCAGGTGGAGGCGGGGCTGTCGTCGCCGTGTGCGAAGAAGTCGATATCGATCTCGGCGGTGCTGCCGAATTCGCCGAACCCGGCGGCGCGGTAGTCGCGCACGGTGTAGTTGCGCACCAGCGGCCGGTGTTCCTTGCCCATCATGAGGTACTGCGCGTACCAGCCCAGGCTGCTGGTGGAGGTGGGCAGGCGCAGGCTGTTGTCGCGACCCGGCAGGAACAGTCGGAACCACTGGTCGGAACCCATTGCGGTGAAGCCCGCGAGGCCGTCGCCGCCGAGGGTGACACGCTGGAAGTTCGGGCTGATTCGTTTGCTCGCCAGTACTTCCGCGGTGCGGATTTCGCGGTGTTCGGGTTTGACGTATTTGGGTCGCTTCGACATGGGCTTAGGTTAGCAAACCCTAAGTATATAAGACCAGGTGTGAGCGGGCTGACGCAGCGTGATGAGCGACTGTCTGAGAGGCTGAGAGGGTGAATCCTTCGACAGCACAGGCGCAGGTCGTCGTCGACGAGCTCGCGCGCGGCGGAGTGCGAGACGTGGTCCTGTGCCCGGGATCGCGAAACGCGCCACTGGCCTTCGCATTACAGGCCGCCGATGCCGCCGGTCGACTGCGGCTGCACATGCGCATCGACGAACGCAGCGCAGGCTTCCTCGCCATCGGCCTCACCGCCGCGAGCGGACGTCCCGTGCCCGTCGTCATGACCTCCGGCACCGCCGTCGCCAATCTCGGCCCGGCCGTGCTCGAAGCCAACTACGCGCGCCTGCCGCTCATCGTGCTCAGCGCCAACCGGCCCTACGAGATGCTCGGCACCGGCGCCAATCAGACCGTGGAGCAGCTCGGCCTGTTCGGCAGCCAGGTGCGCGCGACCATCAGCCTCGGCCTGGCGGAGACCGAAACCGGCTCGGAGCCGTACGCCAAGCAGAACAGTGTGTGGCGCTCCGCCGTCTGCCGCGTGCTGGCCGCCGCCCGTGGCACCCGCTCCGGCAATGCCGGGCCCGTGCACTTCGACATTCCGCTGCGCGAACCGCTGGTCCCCGATATGGCCGTGGGCGAGCTGCTGCCCGTCGGCCGCGCCGAGGACGCGCCCTGGACCGCAACGCAATACGCGACCCTGGACGTACCGCTCGATATCGACCTCACCCTCGATACCGTCGTCATTTCCGGGCACGGCGCGGGACACCGGCCGGAACTCGCGGACCTGCCGACCGTCGCCGAACCGACCGCGCCGCAACACGGGCCCGCCTTGCATCCGCTCGCGCTCGGATTGCTCCGGCCCAAGCAGGCCATCATCACCGGCCGGCCCACCCTGCATCGGCAGGTGTCGCAGGTGCTGGCCGATCCCGAGGTGGTGGTGTACGCGCTCACCACCGGTCCGCGCTGGCCCGATGTGTCCGGGAATGTGGTGGGCACCGGCACCCGGGCCGTCACGCACGGCAGTCCGCGCGCCGAATGGCTGGAGCAGTGCCGCGACCTGAACGAGAAGGCGATGGCGGTGGTCCGCGCCGAGCTGGACGGACACCCCAAGCCGACCGGTCTGCATGTGGCCGCGGTGGTGATGAACGCCCTGCACGAGGGCGATCAATTGCTGCTGGGCGCTTCGAATCCGGTGCGGGACGCCGCCCTGGTATCCCAGCCGCGGCCCGGTATCCGGGTGCTCTCCAACCGCGGGGTGGCGGGCATCGACGGCACCGTCTCGGCGGCAGTCGGTGCGGCACTGACCCATTCGGGGCGGACGGTCGCGCTCATGGGTGACCTGACCTTCCTGCACGATGCGTCCGGCCTGCTCATCGGACCGGGCGAACCGCGGCCCGAAGACCTCACCATCGTGGTCGCCAATGACGACGGCGGCGGCATCTTCGAACTTCTCGAACAAGGCGATCCGCAGTACGCGGGCGTCTTCGAGCGCGTCTTCGGCACCCCGCACGGTATGGATCTGGCCGCGTTGTGCGCCGCCTATCGCGTACCGCACCGGCAGGTGGATCCGGCGGAATTGGCGCAGGCGCTGACCGGTCATGCACACGGCGTTCGCGTGCTCGAGGTCGCCACCGAGCGGTCCAGCCTGCGCGAACTGCACGCCGCCGTGCGCGTGGGCATTTCGCACTGAGTAGCGGGGTGGCGGCGCTGTGCCGCCGCCCCGGATTTCACTCCCCGGGCAGTGCTCCGTGGTCGGCCGGATGCTCGACCAGCGCCAAAACCTTTCCGGACATGAATCGTGCGGTGCGAACGGTCGTTCCGGTCCTGGTCACTTCACTGACCTCCACCACCCCGCGCGCTATGCGCACCTCGACGCGCCGGCCTGCTCGGCTGGCCGTCACTTCGTAATTCCGAGACTCGCCGCCCATATCGACGACAATCTCCACGCGATCACCCTTCATCTACCAATTCTCCTCGCCACCAGCACTTTTCGCGAGGGATCCCGCCCGAATACGGCTAACGAACCGGTTGCATTCCTGTCCGGCGCAGGGATGACGAGGAGGCCTTCGGGCATGCGCTCAGTTCGCCGGTTGTGTTGCCGCTGTGGTGAAGACGCCTGCCTGGGCGGCGAGGGTGGCGGCTTCGACGGCGGCGGTGACGGCGGTGTCGTCGATGGGGGAGCTGGCGGTGAGGAGGCGGTAGTAGAGGGGGGCCGAGACTGCGGAGAGGACGGCGCGGGGGTCGGTGCCGGGTGGGAGTTCGCCTCGGGTGATGGCGATTTCGATGCAGGGGGACCATTCGATGAGGCGGGTGTCGTAGAAGGCGTGCAGGGCGGTGGCCGCGGTGTCGTCGGTGGTGGCGGCGGCGAGGAGGGCGCGGAAGAGGCGGCCCTGGCGGGGGTCGGTGAGGGTGCCGGCGACCAGGTGGGCGTTGGCGTCCAGATCGCCGCGGAGGGAGCCGGTATCGCTGTGCGGCAGTGAGGTTTCCGCCATCTCGACGAGCAGGTCGGCGACCAGGCCGGCGGGGGTGCGCCAGCGGCGGTAGACGGTGGTCTTACCGACCTCGGCGCGGGCGGCGACCTCGGCCAGATCCAGGTGCGCGTAGCCGCGTTCGGTGAGCAGGTCACCGGCGGCGCGCAGCACGGCATCGCGGACGCGTGCGGTGCGCCCACCTGGGCGGATCGATCCGGGGACGGTGGTGTCTTGCTCCATAACGGGCCTCCAGTTCCATTTGTGGCGAGATGAGTGTATCGTCGATTTCGTTAATGAAACTGTAGTTCCGTTAGGAGTTGTCATGGAGTACCGCAGGCTCGGCGCATCAGGTCTGATGGTTCCGGCATTGAGCTTCGGCGCGGGCACCTTCGGGGGCCGCGGCGAACTCTTCAGCGCCTGGGGCGATACCGATGCGCGGCAGGCCCGCCGCCTCGTCGACATCAGCCTGGAGGCGGGCGTCACCATGTTCGACACCGCCGACGTCTACTCGGACGGCGCCTCGGAAGAGGTGCTCGGCGAAGCGATTCGGGGCCGCCGCGACGATCTGCTGATCTCCACCAAGGCGTCCCTGCCGACCGGCCTCGGACCCTACGATGCCGGTTCGGGGCGCGCCCGCCTGATCCGCGCGGTCGAGGGCTCGCTGCGGCGGCTCGGCACCGAGTACATCGATCTGTTCCAATTGCACGCCTTCGACGCGGGCACCCCGGTGGAGGAAGTCCTTGCGGCACTGGATGATCTGGTGCGCTCGGGCAAGATCCGCTACGTCGGCGCCTCGAACTTCGCGGGCTGGCAACTCATGAAATCCCTTGCCGCAGCGGACCGTCACGGCCTCCCGCGTTACGTCGCCCACCAGGTCTACTACTCGCTCGTCGGCCGCGACTACGAGTGGGAACTCATGCCGCTCGGCGTCGATCAGGGTGTCGGTGCGGTGGTGTGGAGCCCGCTCGGCTGGGGCCGTCTCACCGGCAAAATCCGCCGCGGCCAACCACTTCCGGAAGGCAGCCGCCTGCACCGGACCGCCGCGGCGGGCCCGCCGGTGGACGACGAGGTGCTCTACGACGTGGTGGATGTGCTCGACGACCTCGCCGCCGAGACCGGCCACACCGTTCCGCAGATCGCACTGAACTGGCTGCTCACCCGCCCCACCGTCGCGACCGTTATGGTCGGTGCGCGCAATGAGGAGCAGCTGCGGCAGAATCTCGGCGCCGTCGGCTGGAGCCTGGACGCCGAGCAGATCGCCCGCCTCGACAAGGCGAGCGCGGTGACGCCGCCCTACCCCTACTACCCGTATTACCGGCTCGCGGACTTCACCCGGCTGAATCCGCCGGCTGTCTAAGGCGCGGAGTACAGGCCTGCCGCCAGCACCGGCCAGGACGTCTTCAGATCGTCCTGCCAGTAGCCCCACGAGTGGGTGCCGGTGCTGCGGTAGACGAAGGTCGCCGGAATGTGCAGCTGATCGAGGCGGTCCTGCAGGGTGTGGGTGGACGCATCGATATTGGCTTCGATGAATGCGCCGAGGGCGACCGTCTCCGCCGTGTCCGCCGGTTTCTCCATGCGGAATTTGCCGCCCGGCATATCGTAGATGCCAGGGATTCCGGTGCCGGTCGAGATGAAAAGATTGGTGCCGCGCAGTCTTTCGGCATTGATTGTGGGATCGTTGGCGGCCCACAGCGGGTTGTCGTCCGCGCCCCACATATTCGCGACATCACCGCCGCCGTAGAGCTCCGTGGTCATCTTGACGGCCTCGCGCCCGATCGGCGTAGTGGTCTGGGAGAGGCCGCTGTAGACGGCGGCGCTGCGATACTGCCCGGCATTGAAGATCACCGAATTCAGCACCGGCAGTCCCGACATGGACAGGCCCGCAATGGCATTCACCCTATTGGTATTCAAGGCGACGTCGATCAGCGGCGGCAGTTCCCGGCCCAGATAGGTCGTCCACTTGTTCACACCGAGCGCTTTGTCGGGCTCGAGCCAGTCGGTGTACCAGGTGAACGCGCCGCCGATCACCTGCACGACATTGATGTTCTTGTCGGAAAGGAAATCCAGTGCGTCGGTGCGCAATTGCCAGGAGGCATTGTCGACGCCGCCGCCCGCGCCATTGAGCAGGTACAGGGTGGGCCGGGCATCAGAGGTGTCGGCGGGGCGCAATACGTCCACCGGAAAGGTCTGGTCCATGGCGGCGGAGTAGACCTGGAGCTGAATGTTCCGGTCGTCCTTGACCGTAACGCTCTTGATGTAGGAGCCGTCGGGTGACTTCGCCGTGGTGGTCACTCCGGGGGCGGTCGGGGTATCCGCTGTCGCGGGATACGCGCCCATTCCGATCGACACGGTAGCCGCCATGGCCGCCAATGCGATTCGCCCGGTGATTCTTCGGTTCAAGACCCCGACCCTCCGTTGTAAACACGATGGTTTCACATCGTAGGGGTGGTGGTCCGGGAAATCCATGGCGGGGAACCCCAGAGAAATCGGGGCTCAGTACACGTCGCGCATGTAGCGTTTCTCGGCGACCAGCTGTTTCTTGAAGGCCAGCGCGGCCTCCTCGCTCAACTTCCCGTGAATCCGTGCGATCCGCAGCAGGGTGTCGTCCACATCCTTGGCCATGCGCGCGGCATCACCGCAGACATAGAAATGGCCGCCCTCCCGCAGCCATGCCCACAGTTCCGCACCGTGCTCGATCATGCGGTGCTGCACATAGACCCGCTCCCGCTGATCCCGCGAGAAGGCCAGATCCAACCGGGTCAGGAAGCCCGACCGGAACATGTCCTCCAGCTCCGCGCGGTAATAGAAATTGTCCGCCGCATGCTGATCGCCGAAGAACAGCCAATTGCGGCCCTTGCCGCCGAGTGCGCGGCGCTCGTGCAGGAAACCCCGGAACGGGGCAATGCCGGTGCCCGGCCCGACCATGATCATGGGCGCGTTCGGATCCAGCGGCGGGCGGAAATGTGGGGCACGCTGCAGGAAGATCGGCGCCTCGCCCGCGCGATCTGCCAGGAAGGTGGAGCTGACACCGCCCCGCCGGGCCGCGCCGGCGAATACCGGATTGCCGTACCGCACCACGCCCACCGTCAGTTGCACCTCTTGCGGGTGGACCAGCGGACTGGAGGAAATCGAATACTGGCGTGGCTGCAGCTTTTTCAGCGTGCCCAGCCACTCCACCAGATCGGCCCGGACCGGAAAGTCGCGGAGCACATCCACCGGCTGCCGATCCCACAGATACCCGTCGAGTTCGTTGCGATTGTCGCGGCGCAGCAGTTTCGCCAGATGCGGACTCGAATTGTGCTCCGCGATGAACGACAGCAGATCGGTGCTCACCTTGGTGATGTCGTAATACGTGCGCAGCGCCTCCGCCAGCGACAGCTCCCGATCGTCGAGATCGATGAGCCGCCTGCCGTCCAGACCCGTCGCCGCCAGCCATTCGGCAACCAGCGCAGCACAATTGGCGGGCCGGATACCGAGCGAATCGCCGACCTCGTAACTCGCGTCCAGATCGCGCAGATCGAACCCGACCTGCCGCACCTCTTTCTCGGAACCCGGCCGTGACAGCAACTCATTGCGCACCAGGCGCGCCGAAAGCGGTGCATTACGGGTGAATTGGGCCGGAGCCAGCGTCGTCACGGATCCGCGCGCGGCTCCGCTGGAGGCGGGGGAGTGCGGCTGGGCGGCCGAACCTCCCGAAGCCCCGCCGTCAGGCCCGAACCCGCCGCCGGATGTGAGCCCGCCGCCATATGACGACAACCCGCCGGGAATCTGTGCGCCGCTGGTGGCTGGCGCGCCGTGTGATGTCGCTGCGCCGTGGGATGTCGCTGCGCCGTGGGATGTCGCCGCGCCGTGGGATACCGCCGCGCCGTGGGATACCGCCGCGCCGTGTGGTGCTGATGCGCCGTTCGGGGTCGGGGTGCTAGCGGTGTCGTCCCTACCGCCCGGGGCTGACATGCCGCGTGCGTCTGCGCTGCCGGGGGTTGATGTGACGCTCGTCGAAGTGGTGTCCCCGGTCCGAATCGCTTCCGGCCCTGATGTTTCCGTCCCGCTGCTCAGCGCGGCGGTCACCTCGTCTATCCACTGTTCCGACAGGTCATCGTGATCGGGCTCGCTGTCGATGCGCGGAAGCATGCGGGTGGCACCGCATTTGGTGAACAGCTCATCCAGTTTGCGCCCGTGTCCGCAGAATTCGTCGTATGAGGAATCGCCGAGCGCGAAGATGGCGTAGCGCATGCCGGTCAGGCGGATTGTGCTGTCGCTGAGCCGATCCCAGAAGTCCTGGCCATTGTCCGGCGGCCCGCCGTCGCCGAAGGTGCTGGTGATCACCAGCACGTCACCGGTCAGATCGCCCAGGTCGGTGGAATCCATATCCAGCAGCCGGGGTACAAAGTCGGCTGCGGCGAGCCGGGTGGCGACCGCTGCCGCCAACTCCTCCGCGGTCCCGGTCTGTGAAGCCCACAGCACGGTCACCGTTCGGGTAATCGGCTCGGCGGCCGGATCACTGGCCCCGCCGCCGGTCTGCGCCTTGTGCAAGGTGCCCGCATCGGCCGCGCGGGCCGACTGCGGCTGCGCCCCACGGGAATACATACCGGCGAGCAACCCGTCGATCCACAGTCGGCTGCCCCGCGACAGCGGCGCTGTCGCGGGCAGTACCGGCACCCCTGCCACCGGCAAGGTCTGCAGTGCCGCCAGATACCCGCCCAGATAGATCCGCTCGGCATCGCTCAGTGTCGGTGTGGCCGCCCCATCGAGCCCCAGCATCGCCGACAGTGGATGCACTCCACTACCGCGCCCAGCGCTGTTCGCGCCTGTGCCGAGCGGATGCGATTCAACTCCGTTCGGACCACTCGAAGCGTGGATCGGATCTCTCTCGGAGCCGATCGGACTGCCCTGGCCTTCATTGGTTCCGAACGGACCAGTCACTCCGCTGTGCGGTCTATTGGCAGCGCCGAACGGATAGTTCTCCGAGCCGATCGGACCGGTGTCGACACCACCGCGACCGCTCTCGGCGCCGAACGGCCCGGATGTGCCGCTGACCGGAGCGGTAGCAATTCCGAACGGACTGGTTTCAGTGCCGAGTGGACCGGTGCCGGGGGAGTCCGCGCCGCGGCGATCGGTCGCCGGGACTTGCCGGGAGGTGGCCGATACGGCGGTGACCTTGCGGAGCCGGACCGCGCACACCTTGAACTCGGGTTGCAGGGAGTCCGGGTCGACGGCGTCATTGGTGACGGCATTGATGGTCAGGTATTCGCCCTGTTCGTCGTTCCAGTGGAACGGGGCGAAGCAGGAGCCGGGCAGAACCCGGTCGCTGATCCGGGCGGGCAGTACGGCACGTCCACGGCGCGAGGCGATTTCGATCTGATCGCCCTCGCGCACCTCGAGTGCGCAGGCATCGTCCGGATGCACCTCCAGGAACGGTTCCCCGTTCAGTTTGACCAGCTTCGCGACCTTCCCGGTCTTGGTCATGGTGTGCCACTGATGTTGCAGGCGACCGGTATTGAGCACAAAGGGGTGATCGTCGTCGGGCATTTCGGCGGGCAGCAGATGCGGGCGCGGCCAGAACACGGCGCGCCGGCTGGGTGTGGCGAAGGCCAGGCGTGGCTGCTGTCCGCTCTCATCGGTGAACAGGTGCTGGCTGATGCCGTCATTGCGGTAGCGAATGGGATTGCGGCGCTGCGCCGGATCGGGGCACGGCCACTGCATGGGCCCGTCGCGCAGCGCCTCGTAGGTAATGCCGCGCAGGTCGTAGCCGGTCACCGGATTCGCGAATTGCCGTATCTCCTCGAAGATCTCGGCGCTGGATTGGTAATCGAAGCCGGGGAACCCCATGGCGCTCGCCACCTGTGCGATCAACTGCCAGTCCGGCCGGGCCTCGCCCACCGGCGGCACCGACTGCGGCAGCAATGTCAGATTGCGCTCCGAATTCACCATCACCGCATCCGATTCCGCCCACAGTGTGGCGGGCAGCATCAGATCGGCATAGGCATTGGTCGCGGTCTCGGTGTACACATCCTGTGCGATCACCAGCTCCGCGGCCTCCAGGCCGTCGATCACGGTCTTCCGATTCGCCATGGAGGCAACGGGATTGCTGCAGATGATCCAGCACGCCTTGATATCTCCGTCGGCGAGCGCGCGGAACATCTCGACGGTGCCCGGCCCGGCTTTATCGCGAAGCGCACCGGGTTCCAGTTCCCACGCCGTCTCCACGAAGGTCCGGTCCGCCGCTGACAGCACACTGCGCTGCCCGGGCAATCCCGGTCCCATATAACCCATTTCGCGCCCGCCCATGGCATTCGGCTGCCCGGTGAGCGAGAACGGCCCGCTGCCGGTGCGGCAGACCGCGCCGGTGGCCAGATGCAGATTGATGATCGCATTGGTGGTCCAGGTGCCGTGCGTGGACTGATTGACACCCATGGTCCACAGCGACATCCATTCACCCGCTGCACCGATCCACGCGGCGGCGGTGCGAATATCGGCCTCGGCAAGACCGGTCATTTCGGCGACCTGCGCGGGCGCGTAGTCCGCGAGGAATTCCGGCATCGCCGCCCACCCCCGGGTGTGCTCCGCGATGAATTCGGCGTCTATGTCACCATTTTCGACGAGCAGATGCAGTAAACCGTTCAGCAGCGCCAGATCCGTGCCCGGCCGAATCTGCAGGAACAGATCGGCCTTTCTCGCGGTCTCGGTGCGCCGCGGGTCCACCACGATGAGTTTCGCGCCCGCCCTCAGTCGGCCCGCCATGCGCAGCAGCAGAATCGGATGGCAGTCCGCCATATTCGCGCCGATCACGAAGAACAGATCGGCGTGGTCCAGGTCCTCGTACGAGCCGGGCGGCCCATCGGCCCCGAACGACTGCTTGTAGCCGGTGGCCGCACTGGCCATGCACAGCCGCGAATTGGCTTCGATATGCACGGTCCGCAGATAGCCCTTGGCCAATTTGTTTGCCAGATACTGGGCTTCGATCGACATCTGCCCGGATACGTAGAGCGACACGGCGTCCGGGCCGTGCTCGTCGAGAATCGCGCGCAGCCGATCGGCCGCCTCCTGGACCGCCGCATCGACCGGCACCGGCATCGGCGGCTGTCCGCGTTCCGGCCGCCGGTACGCGGTCTCCATCCGCCCGTCCGCGACCATCAGCTCGGCATGCGTGGCGCCCTTGGTGCACAGCCGTCCGGCATTCACCGGATGCAGCTTGTCGCCGCTCACCGAGGCGATCACCGGTGCGCCGGATTCGCCCGGCCGGGTGTGCACGACCATGCCGCAGCCCACCCCGCAGTACGAGCACGCGGTCCGGGTGCTCGTCGGGGGAGTGCTGGAATCGGGCATAGTTCCGATCTTCGTCATCCCCGGTTGCGCCGGATTTACCGGAGGTTATCGGAAGATGACATTCCCCCTCACAGTTGGTTTCGCCGTCCGTGAGGCCGGGTTTTCGCCCCTATATTGTGAGAGGGACCACAAAAGTCCTGGTCAGTCCAGTTTGAAGCCGCGGTGCAGCGCCACCGCGCCACCGGACAGATTACGCCACTTCACCGACGACCAGCCGGCATCGGCAATCCGCAAAGCCAGCTGAGTCTGCGTAGGCCAGGCCCGGATCGACTCCGCCAGATAGACGTAGGCATCCGGATTACTGGAGACCCGCTTGGCCACCGCCGGGAGCGCCTTCATCAGGTACTCCATGTAGACGGTGCGGAAGAGCGCGAAGGTCGGTGTGGAGAACTCCGCCACCACCAGCCGCCCGCCGGGCTTGGTGACGCGCAGCATCTCGCGCAGCGCCAGATCCGGATCAGCCACATTGCGCAGACCGTAGGAAATGGTCACCGCATCGAAGGATTCATCCGCGAACGGCAGTGCCATGGCATCCCCGGCCACCATCGGCACCTTGCGGAACCGCCCGGCCGCCAGCATGCCCTGCGAGAAATCGGCGGCCACACACCAGGCGCCGGACTTGGCGAGCTCGAGTGTCGAGACACCGGTACCCGCGGCCAGATCCAGCACCCGCTCACCGGGCCGCAGCGCCAGCGCTTTACGCGTCGCCCACCGCCAGTAATAGTCCTGGCCACCGGAGATCACCGTATTGGTGAGGTCGTACCGCTTCGCGACCCCGTCGAACATCGACGCGACCTCGTGCGGCTGCTTCTCCAACGAGGCCCGAACCGACTCTGTTTTCGCCACCCCCGCACATTAGCTCGCGGCGCGGGCGCGCGACCATCGCCTCCGAGCCGTGCCGAGCAACCGCGTAGGCCGCGAACCCAGCAGCCACAGCGCCGGAATCGTCACCGCCCATGTCACCACGATCACCGACAGTGCCGGGATGATCGCGACGGTCGCATCGCGACCCGCCACGCGGACCAGATCGGGATCGCTGCGCTGGTATTCGACATTGATGCGCTCGCCGACGGTCAGTCTGGTCGGATACAGCACGCCGACCTTGGGGTTGTGCGTCTCACCGTCCGGGGTCACGAAGATGACCGCGGACCGCAGGCGTCCCGCCGACAGCACTTCGCCGCTGGTCGTGCCCATATCCGAGCTGATGAGCCGATCGTCCTTCCAAGCCGCCAGCACGAGTAGCACCGCGAGCACGCTGATGGCCGACGCGGCGATCAGGATTCCCATGCGAGTGCGCCGCCAGCGGGTCACAGGCTGCGGTACGGGAGCGTCGGCGAGCGGCGGCGCGGTGGCACCCGGCTCCGCTGCGGTCACACTGCTCCGCTCCGCTGCGGTAAGACTGCTCCGCTCCGCTGCGGTGACAGACTGGCTGGTTTCCGACACTTCACCAGGCTATTCCATGACTGGACTACCGTTGCGGCCATGTCCCGTAAATTCAGCTTCACCGTGCAGTACAGCGTTCCGGTAGAAGAGCTTCACCGGGCACTGACCAACGACGAGATGTGGAACTCCCGCTTCACCGGCGCGTCCACCGCCACCTTGAACCTGTCGCATCCGGACGGGCCCGGCACCATTCGCATCCATATGACCGAAAAAGCAGCCGAAGACAAGATTCCGGGCCTGGTCAAAAAGGTCCTCAAGAGCGACCTCGAACTCCAGCGCACCGACAGCTGGGGCGTGCTCGACGGCGATATCGCGAAGGGCACCTTCCAGGGCGCCTCCACCGGTATCACCACCGAGATGGAGGGCACCCTCGAATTGCGGCCCACCGCAGAGGGTTCCGAGATCGAGGCCGCCGGCGTCGTGAACGTCAAGGTTCCCCTGGTCGGCGGCGCTATCGAGCCGCTGGTGGAGAACCTGCTCGAGAAGGTGATGAAGAGCGAGCGCAAGTCCATCGAGGCCTGGTTCGCCGCGCAGAGCTCTGTCTAATTTGCCCTCCGCTTCGCTCCGGGCGGGTTCGCGGCCCTTTTAGTCTCGTTCTTCCCTCCTTCCGCTCCTCCGCTTCGCTCCCCCGCTCCACTCAGTCCAAAACAAGACGGGCCGCGAACTCGGGCGGGGGGAGGGTCTATTGCGCTCGAGTGGGATCGAATTCGCGGTTCTCCACCAGCACGAGCCAATTGCCGGAGTTATCGCGAATGATGGCCTCGACGCCGTACGGGCGCTCCGACGGCGGCTGCACGAACTCCACGCCCTTGGCGCTGAGCTCCTCGAAAGTCTTCTGGCAGTTGTCCGTTCGCAGCCCCAGCGCGCCGTGCGTGCCACTGGCCAGCGAACGCCGAATGGCCTCGGCGAGCTGCTCGTCCAGCGGCGGCCCCGGCAGCATGAGGGTCACCTCCAGCTCCAGATGATCCGGCTGCGCCACGGTCACCCAGCGGAAGCCGTTGTCGCCCATGGTCACATCGGCGGTCTCCACGAAACCGAGTTTGTCGGTGTACCACTCCTTGGCGGCGCTCTGATCGGTCACATACACGGTGGCCAGGGAAACGTTGGTGATCGTCATACCGCAAGGCTAGGGACCCGCAACCCCGGGACGCTTCTCCGAAATTGCGGTGTCGCCGGTATCGACCGGTTTCCGGTCCGACAAACCGTGCATGAAGACGTAGCAACCCGGAATGTGAGGAGCGCCTTCGACGGCGAACTTGGCCTGATACTCCGAGGGCGACATCCCCACCAGATCGGTGAATTTGCGGCTGAAGGAACCGAGACTGCTGTATCCGACCAGCATGCAGGTTTCGGTCACCGTGATATTGGTGGCGCGCAAGAGATCCTGCGCGCGCTCGATGCGCCGCTCTGCCAGATACAGCGCCGGGGTCTTGCCGTAGGTCGCGGCGAAACACCGCAGGAAGTGATACTTCGACACCCCCGCGGCGGCCGCCAGACTGTCCAGGTCCAGCGGCTCCGCATAGTGCCGGTCCGCGAGATCGCGTGCGCGCCGCAGATGCGGGAGCAGTTCCTCGGCGACCGGCCGGGCCGTCATGCGAAGGGCTGCAACTTGTCGAATCGCATGGAGGCCCGCCCCGCGCCGCGCCACAGTTTGGCGGTGAGATCCAGATCCTCATCGGTCACCAGATTGCCCATGACCCGAACCGCCGTGCGCTGCAACAGCTTCGACCGCATCACCGGCGGCCCGCCGAGCGGCACCGCGCGCGGATGCGTCGCCAGCGCGGCCAAACGCCGTGCCACCGAATAGGTCCGGCCGTAGCGGGCCCGCAGCGTCTGCGGCCAGAGCGTGGTCAGATCGGGTTCGTCCAGCAGCTCCGAGAGCATGTGCCCGCCCTCGAGGCCGTAATCGATGCCCTCGCCATTGAGCGGATTCACACAGCCCGCCGCATCGCCGACCAGCGCCCAATTGCGCCCGGCCACATTCGATACCGCACCACCCATGGGCAGCAGCGCCGATGCGACCGCCCGCGCCTCACCCTCGAAACCCCATTCCGCGCGGCGCTGTGAAACATAGTGCTGCAGCAGCGGTTTCAGCGAAATATGCGACGGCCGCCGCTCGGTGGCAAGCGATCCCACCCCGATATTAACCTCACCGTTGCCGAGCGGGAACACCCAGCCGTAGCCGGGCACCAATTCATCGTTCGCATCCCGCAATTCGAGATGCGAGGTGATCCACGGATCATCGCTGCGCTCGGACTTGATGTAGGCGCGTGCCGCCGTCCCGTACGCGTACTCCCGATGCCAGGTGCGGCCCAGCAGTTTTCCGACCGGCGACCGCACCCCGTCCGCGACGATCAGCACCTTGCAGGACACCGCGTGCACTCCGGAATCGGTCTTGATGGTCACCCCGGTGATCCGATCACCGTCCCGCGCCACCTCGACCACCTTGGCGCCCTGCACCATTCGGGCCCCGAACTTCACCGCGGTCTCCCGCAGCTTGTCGTCGAGTTCGGTGCGCGGCACCGCACTGCCGTACGCCGGGAACGACCCGCCCGGCCACGGCAGCAGCGCCTCGCGCCCGAACCCGGCCATGCGCAGCCCGCGATTGATGGTGTGCGCCCGCAGCCAATCCCCGAGCCCGAGATGCTCCAGCTCGGCGGTGGCGCGCGGCGTCAGCCCGTCCCCGCAGGTCTTGTCCCGCGGGAACACCGCCGAATCGGTCAGCAGCACGTCCCGTCCGGCCTGCGCGGCCCACGCCGCGGCCGCCGATCCGGCCGGTCCGGCCCCCACCACCAGCACATCCGCATGCGCGGGCAACGCACTCGACGATTGCCCCTGCTCCGGCGCGACTTCCGCTGAACCCATGCGCTCAATACTTGCAGCCCATGAGGATCGGCGCAGAGAGGGGTGTGCAGCGCCATACTGCAGTGTTCGGTGCGTCGCACTACGGTGGTGTGCCTAGGGGGGCAGGTGTCCACACGCTAGGTTCTTTGGCGTGGGGTCGGACGCGGCACTGGGAGATGAAATGAGCGCATCGGCTGTGAGCGATGAGAGCACGGTGGTGGCGGGGGTGGATCTCGGCGATCCCGAGCTCGCGGAGACAGTGCGTAAAGGCCTGGTCGAAGTCGAAGACCTGATGATCGAAGAGCTGTCCGACGGGGAGGATTTCCTGCAGGAGGCCGCGCTGCACCTCGCCAAGGCCGGTGGCAAGCGTTTCCGTCCGCTGTTCACCATTCTCACCGGTCAGCTGGGCCCGCGGCCCGAGAGCCCGGACTTGATCACCGCCGGCACCGTGGTCGAACTGGTGCACCTGGCCACGCTCTACCACGACGACGTCATGGACGAGGCCTCGATGCGCCGCGGCGCACCCAGCGTGAACTCCCGCTGGGGCAATAGCGTGGCCATTCTGGCCGGCGACTACCTGTTCGCGCACGCCTCCCGGCTGGTCTCCACCCTGGGCCCGGACGCGGTGCGCATCATCGCCGAAACCTTCGCTGAACTGGTCACCGGCCAGATGCGGGAAACCATCGGCGCGCGGCAATCGCAGGATCCGGTCGAGCACTACCTGCGCGTGGTCTGGGAGAAGACCGGCTCGCTCATCGCGGCCTCCGGTCGCTTCGGCGGCACCTTCTCCGGTGCGGGCCTCGAGCATGTCGAACGCCTCGCCCGGCTCGGCGACGCGGTCGGCACCGCCTTCCAGATCTCCGACGACATCATCGATATCTCGTCGGTCTCCGAGCAGTCCGGCAAGACTCCCGGCACCGACCTGCGGGAAGGTGTGCACACCCTGCCCGTCCTCTACGCCCTGCGCGACGAGGGCTCCGACGGCGACCGGCTGCGCAAGCTGCTGGCCCACCCGCTGCAGACCGACGCCGAGGTGGAAGAGGCCCTCGACCTGCTGGCCCGCTCCCGCGGCATGGTGCTGGCCAAGGAAAAACTGCACGGCTACGGCGATATCGCGCACGCCGAACTCTCCGCCCTGCCCGGTGGTCCGGCCAACGAAGCCCTCGAGCGGCTGGTTCGCTACACCATCGAACGGGTCGGGTAACGGGGAACTTCGGCCCGCTCCGCATCGTTGACCTGCTGTAACGCAACGACAGATTTCGTGAGGTCCGGGTAACTCATCGGGTACGTCCAGACCCGGACCAGGCGCCTGACGTAAGTCCTGGAGCTCAGTCTCGCGGCACTTAGTGGCAGGCCAAAGATGCGGAGAGGCGGGACAGTGCACGGGTACGCAAATGGTGTGAAGACGTTTGGGCTGCTGGTAGGGATGTCGGCGCTGATCGTGTTCGCGGGCGCCATGTTCCGCAGTCCGACAATTCTGATCCTGTCTGTTCTGCTGGCGGTGGGCATGAACGCCTACGCCTATTTCAACAGCGACAAACTGGCTCTCAAGGCCATGCATGCCCAACCGGTGACCGAACTGGAAGCACCGGTCATGTATCGCATCGTGCGCGAGTTGGCCACGGCGGCACGGCAACCCATGCCGCGGCTGTATATCAGCCCCACCAATGCGCCGAACGCGTTCGCCACCGGCCGCAGTCCGCGGCATGCCGCGGTCTGCTGTACCACCGGCATCCTGCAGATTCTCGACGAGCGGGAACTGCGCGCGGTGCTGGGCCACGAACTGTCGCACGTCTACAACCGCGACATCTTGATCTCGTCGGTGGCGGGCGCACTCGCCTCGATCATCTCCGGCCTGGCCAACCTGGCCTTCTTCGCCAGCGCCTTCGGCGGCAATCGCAATGGTGAGGGCCCGAATGTCATTGGCATCCTGCTGGTTTCGCTGCTCGGACCGATCGCGGCCTCGCTGATCAAACTCGCCGTCTCGCGTTCCCGCGAGTACCAGGCCGACGAGGACGGCGCAGCCCTCACGGGCGACCCCCTGGCGCTGGCGTCAGCGCTCCGCAAGCTCGAACGCGGGGTCCAGGCCGCCCCGCTGCCCCCGGAGCCGCAGCTGACCGCACAGTCGCACCTGATGATCGCCAACCCCTTCCGGGCCGGCGACAAGATGGCGCGCTGGTTCTCCACCCACCCGCCGATGGCCGACCGCATCGCCCGCCTCGAAGCGATGGCCGGCGGCACCACCGGCTCGCCCGGAACTCGCGAGTACTGACCCGCCTCTCCGAACCTTTAGCGCACGGCAGAGTGCCGTGGAGGGTTGGCGACGCGTGCCGGGGGCTGGGTGCCCATTTCAGACCCGCCTCTCCGAACCTTTAGCGCACGGCAGAGTGCCGTGGAGGATTGGCGACGCGTGCCGGGGGCTGGGTGCCCATTTCATTTTGGACGTCCCCGGTGAGTTACCCCGACCTCACGAAATCAGTTGTCACGAAACGTAATTCCGGGCCCCGGACCAGCGGTAGGTAATTCCGGGCCCCGGACCAGCGGTAGGTCGGGGGCCCGGAATTGTAACTACCTGTAGTTTACGAACTGCAGGGCGACATCGAAATCGGCGCCCTTCAGCAGCGAGATGACGGACTGCAGATCGTCGCGGTTCTTGCTGCTGACCCGCAGCTCCTCGCCCTGGATCTGCGCCTTCACGCCCTTGGGGCCCTCGTCGCGAATCTTCTTGGCGATCTTCTTGGCATTCTCGGAGGAAAGTCCCTCGACCAGGGTGCCTGTGATCTTGTACACCTTTCCGGAGATCTGCGGATCACCGGCATCGAAGGCCTTCAGCGAAATATCGCGGCGAATCAACTTCTCCTTGAACACCTCCAGGACCGCCTTCACGCGGTCCTCGGCCTCGGCGGTGAGGATGATCTTCTCCTCGCCGGACCATTCGATGCTCGCGCCGGTATTGCGGAAGTCGTAGCGGGTCCCGATCTCCTTCGCCGCCTGGTTGAGGGCGTTGTCGACCTCCTGGCGATCGATCTTGCTGACAACGTCGAACGACGAATCGGCCACGCTTGTGCTCCTGTCCGAGATCGGAAGTTTGGGGGGTGTGCCTCGACGAAGGTAGTCCGCCCGGGACCGCGTTTTCCAGCCGGTTTGCATTGCGGGCGGGTGTTCGATGTATTCTCGTCACCGCGCTGCAAGGCGCACCCAGGCAGATTGCCCGAGCGGCCAATGGGAGCGGACTGTAAATCCGTCGGCGAAAGCCTACGTAGGTTCGAATCCTACATCTGCCACACACGAACCCCCCGGGACCAGTGGTCTCGGGGGGTTCTGTGCATCCAGCCCAGCCTTACAGCAGGAACCGGGTCGCCGGTGGTCGACGCCGTTGTCGACCGGCAGCCGGTCCTGAGCCCTGAGTACCCACTCTCGCGGGTGGGAAAACCTGGTCTGACCACACGGTTTGGAGACTGGGTGAGATGTTGTGTAACCTCGTTCAAGTCTTCAGCGCCCGGTTCCCGAGACCGGGGTAACGCAGACATGCCCCCTTAGCTCAGTCGGTAGAGCGTTTCCATGGTAAGGAAAAGGTCAACGGTTCGATTCCGTTAGGGGGCTCGCCGGATTGCCGGTGGTGACCGACTCGGCATCCAGATCCATGGACCGGGCCATCGCCGCCGCGAATCCTCCGCATGGCGGTGTAGCTCAGTTGGTAGAGCAAACGACTCATAATCGTTGTGTCGCCGGTTCAAGTCCGGCCATCGCTACCCAATTCTGATTTAACTATCAGGCTGACCGGAAAGAAGGCGCATCGTGGCCGCGAAGTCCACTGATATCCGGCCCAAGATCACCTTGGCCTGCGAGCAGTGCAAGCACCGCAACTACATCACCAAGAAGAACCGGCGTAACGACCCGGATCGTCTCGAGCTCAAGAAGTTCTGCCCGAACTGCGGTACCCACCGGGCCCACCGCGAGTCTCGCTAACTTAACCCCGCGCGTTCTACCGCGTGGAAGAAGTGCCGGATCGGTCAGCCACTAGGTCCCCCCTACCAGGGGACAGTGGCACCTGGTCCGGCACTTGGTGTATATAGCGGTGGTTCAGCGCTCCACCGATCCCGGGTCCGGGATCAGATAGGTGACTCTCTGCCGTGACTATCAACACCGAGGCCGAATTGGTCAGCAACACCGAGGCCGAAACGCCTCAGCCGGACGAGGCTTTCGATCCTGCCGCGCACGCCGCCACTATGGTCGGCCACCACTACCGGGTGGAGGACTACTACGAGGTCGGCCGCGAAAAGGTGCGTGAGTACGCCCGCGCCGTGCAGGACTACCACCCGGTGCACTGGGACGAGGACGTCGCCCAGGAGTACGGCTACGACGGCTTGGTCGCCCCCCTCAGCTTCATCTCCCTGGTCGGGATCCTGGCCCAGCGCAAGCTCTTCGAGCAGATCGTCACCGGCTACGACCTGAGCCAGATCATGCAGACCGACCAGATCCTGGAATTCCACCGGCCCATCAAGGCCGGCGATCAGCTCACCTGCATCGTCTACCTGCACTCGTTCCGGCAGGCCTTCGGCGGCGACATCATCGTCACCAAGAACGACGTGGTCGCGCAGAACGACGAACTGGTGCTCACCACCTACACCACCCTCATCGGCCGCAGCGGCGGTGACATCGATCCCAATATCGGTGACACCGTGCGCAATGTGCTCATGCACGGCGTCGGCCCGGAGGAGACCCCGGATCATCACCCGCGCACCGCGGCGGAGACGCAGTCCGTCCTCACCACGCAGCCGGTACCCGTGGCCGCGACCGGCAAGGTCGTCCCCGGCAAGCACGCCATCCGCTTCGAGGATGTGACCGTCGGCGATGTGCTGCCCACTCGCGTGGTGCGCCTCACCCGCGGCGATCTGGTGAACTACGCCGGCGTCTCCGGCGATGCCAACCCGATCCACTGGAGCGACGATGTCGTGAAGATGGTCGGCCTGGAAAACGTTGTGGCACACGGCATGCTGACCATGGGCCTGGGCGGCGGCTTCGTCACCTCCTGGCTCGGCGACCCGGGTGCGGTGAAGGAGTACAACGTGCGCTTCACCAGCCCCGTCTACGTGTCCGTCGCCAAGCCGGCGGAGATCGAATACACCGGCAAGGTGAAGTCGGTGGACCCGGAAACCCGCACCGCCGTGGTGGCGATTGTCGCTAAATCGGAGGGCCGCAAGATCTTCGGCCGCGCGACCGCAACGGTCCAGTTGGCCTGACCCGGAGCCGGACCCCCGATTGGCGATAGCTGCGCGAAGTGACGTAGACTCGGTTCTCTGGGGTCACCAGCCGATACGCGCTGCTCCGAGGAGCGGCGCGTATGTATGTCAAGCCCCGGTAGTACAACTGAACAAGTACTGTGGTGGGACAAACGAGCAATCGACGTCCTACCGAAGGGGCGTAGCTCAATTGGCAGAGCAGCCGTCTCCAAAGCGGCAGGTTGCAGGTTCAATTCCTGTCGCCCCTGCGGTCGTAGCGACTGCTTGCAGGTCGCTCGAAAGGGTCGTAGCGACTGCTTGCAGGTCGCTCGAAACAGTTTGAACAGTTTGAATGCCTAGCGACGAGGAAGGATCGACGTGAGCGACGAGCGGGATACTCGCCACGAAGATGGCGATGACACCGCCGCAGTGGCTCGTCCGAGCGGTAAGCGTTCCGCCCGGCGATCACGCGCCGCGTCATCGTCCGCGACGAATGTCGCAACGATCGATCGGCCTACTTCGCAGGTCAAGGCAGACAAGAAGAAGTCCGGCAAAGCCGGTGGTGCGGGCAATCCGTTCAAGCGCCTGACGAAGTTCCTCAAAGAAGTTATCGCGGAACTGCGTAAGGTCATCTGGCCCAACCGCAAGCAGATGGTCACCTATACAAGCGTTGTTCTGGTGTTCGTGATCTTCATGATCGCCTTCATCAGCGGGTTGGATCTGGGCTTCATCAAGGGCGTCAACTGGCTGTTCGGCTAGCTGAAGCCTGAACCGTGTCCGACCGTCGGCGCCGGTAACCGGTCCCCGAGCAGAGGCGGGGAGCGGGACCATCCGCCGGGTGATTTATCCCGGCGCGCAGAGGATTACGTGACGACAAGGAAGCGAGTGCCCCAGTGAGCACCCCGGAGAACGGCACAACCGACGAATTCCAGATCGACGACGTGGTGGTCGAGGAGACCGGCATCGACGTCGAGGAATCCGGCGACTCCGCCGACGCGGCGGAATCCACTGAGCCTGCCGAGGTAGAGCTGTCGGAGGAGGAGCTCACCGCTCCCATCGACGCCGAGCCCGCCGATCCCGTTGCCGAGATGAAGGCCGCGCTGCGTCGCGCCCCCGGCGACTGGTACGTCATCCACTCCTACGCCGGTTACGAGAACAAGGTGAAGACCAATCTCGAGACCCGCGTGCAGAACCTCGGTCTCGAGGACTACATCTTCCAGGTCGAGGTTCCGACCGAAGAGGTCACCGAGATCAAGAACGGCCAGCGCAAGAACGTCAATCGCAAGGTGCTGCCGGGTTACATCCTGGTCCGCATGGAGCTGAACGACGAGTCGTGGGGCGCGGTCCGCAACACCCCCGGTGTGACCGGTTTTGTCGGTGCCACCTCCCGGCCCTCGCCGCTGTCCATCGACGACGTGGTGAAGTTCCTGGTTCCGGCCGCGCAGCAGAAGAAGGCCACGGCCGCTGCCGGCGGCGAGAACTCGGGCGACACCCCGATCATCAAGCCGACGATCGATGTCGACTTCGAGGTCGGCGAGTCCGTCACCGTCATGGACGGCCCGTTCGCCACCCTCCCGGCCAGCATTTCCGAGATCAATGCCGAGCAGCAGAAGCTCAAGGTGCTGGTCTCCATCTTCGGCCGTGAGACTCCGGTCGAGCTGGCGTTCACGCAGGTCGCCAAGATCTAGCTGGCTCGGGGGCGCTTTGGGCCCCCGATCTACCTGCGACTAGACTTTCCGGGTTGCGCCTCGGGTCTGGCTGTTTTTCCACGGTCAGGTTTGCCCGGGCGCAATCCCGGAGCAGGCTTACGGGATTCCGTAAGAAACCTAAACCAAGGAAGAAAGATGCCCCCGAAGAAGAAGAAGGTCTCTGGGCTTATCAAGCTCCAGATCAAGGCCGGTGCGGCCAATCCGGCTCCGCCCGTCGGCCCCGCGCTGGGTCAGCACGGCGTCAACA
>NZ_JAODNK010000025.1 GCF_025465275.1 Nocardia sp.
TGGTCGGCGGCTCGGGCTGCGGCAAATCGACGCTGCTGAACATGATTGCCGGGCTGGAAACGGTGTCCGAAGGACAGATCATGATCGGCGACCGCTGCGTCAATGATGTAGCGCCAAAAGAGCGCGACATCGCCATGGTGTTCCAGTCCTACGCCCTGTATCCGACCATGACGGTGCGCGAGAACATTTCGTTCGGCCTGGGCATCCGCAAGGTACCGAAAGCGGAACAGAAACAGATCGTCGACCGCGTCGCCACCACCCTGCAGATCACCCACCTGCTGGACCGCAAGCCGGCCCTGCTGTCAGGCGGACAACGGCAGCGCGTCGCCATGGGCCGCGCCATCGCACGCGATCCGTCGCTGTTCCTGTTCGACGAACCGCTGTCCAACCTGGACGCCAAGCTGCGGGTGAGCACCCGATCGCAGATCGCGGCGCTGCAAAAGCGGCTCGGGACGACCACGGTATATGTCACCCATGACCAGGTCGAGGCAATGACCATGGGCCATCGGGTAGCGGTGCTCAAGGATGGCAAGTTGCAGCAGATCGCGGCTCCGCGTGAGCTTTACGACGATCCGGTGAATACATTTGTCGCCGGGTTCATCGGGTCGCCCGGGATGAATTTGCTCACCGCACCGGTGCGGGACGGGGCTGCCGAGTTGAACGATTTGCGGATTCCGGTGCCACACAGTGTGTCCGGCGATCAGGTTGTGGTGGGGATTCGCCCGGAATCGTGGGAAGTGACTACGGATCCGGAGAATTCGCTGGCCGTCGAAGTGGAGCTGCTCGAGGAGTTGGGGTCGGAATCATTCCTCTACTCGCACGGCGTGGATGACGAATGGTCCAGCCGCACCGGGAGAATCGTCGCTCGGGTGGATCGACGGTTTCAGGTTGCGCTGGGGGATAGGTTGCGACTTGCACCCAAGCAAGAAGAGGTGTTCTTTTTCGATGCGGTCAGCGAGCTTCGAGTTTGGTAAGGAATAGGAACAAATCGAGAATCTGAATATTGTTATATCACAACAGTATTCGCCTTTCCGGGTCTGTTCTCCGGCGGTAGAATAGAAGCATGAATCCGGGGGGAGAGACCACAATAGTATCGAGTGCACACGCACTCGATACGGCGGTGGAGTCCCTTCTGGACGCCTCCCTCCTGCCGTTGCTCGATGACGAATTCATCGCGGTGATGCGGGACGTCGAGACGAGTATGCGGAAGCTCGAAGCGGTCAAGCACCGCTTCGTCACCGAAACCTGCACCCGCTCTTTGCCCGCCCGCGCCGGATCAGCGTCACCGGTCAAGTTCCTGGAACAAACCCTGCGGTTGAGCCACGCCGATGCCGCCTCCCGGGTGAACGCCGCCAAGCAATTGAGCCCGCAACCCGCCCCCGGTGGGGAGCTGGACCCGGAGTTGGCGTATGTCGCGCAAGCCCAACGCGACGGGGACATTTCGGTTGATCACGTACGCCGGATCGCGCAGATCCTCAAGCGCATCCCCTGCGCCGCCGACCCGGGCCAGAAAGACCTGGCGCAGGACGTGCTGACCACCTACGCGCGCACCGGGAGCCCGGACAAGATCCTCGACCTCGGGGAAACCATCCTGGCGCACATCGATCCGGACGGCACCCTCACTCAGGACAAAGACCGTGAGCGCATGCGCGGGCTCACCCTCGGACGTAAAAGCGCCGATGGCATGTCCCCGTTGATCGGGGAATCACCCCACCGCCGCGGGAGGTGCTGGAGCCGTTGTTCGCGAAGTTCGCCCGCCCCGGCATGTGCAACCCCGACGACCCACACAGCCCGAAAGTCGCCGACCGCACCCTCGATGTGAAGAAACTGCACGCCGCCGCCGAACGCGACACCCGCACGGCCGCGCAACGCAATCATGATGCGCTGCTGGCACTGCGTTTCGAGATCGACCGCACCAAGCTCGGCTCGCACCGGGGGTTGCCTATCGAGGCGATCATCACCCTGCGCCTCGAGGACGTCGAACGCGGCACCGGCCACTACGAGCGGTCGCTCGGGCCGACCACGGAGGTCGCCTACAACGCCCTGCACTTTCGCCTCGGCCCTGCTATGCCCGAGACCGAACGGCTTACCGCGCAGCTCCGCCCGGAGGGCGCCGACATGTTCAGCCTCTGGGAGACGCTGACGCATGCCGACAATCCCCATTCGGGAAGTACCCCTCTAGGGCAGTGGCTGTGCTTGCTCCAGGATTGCATCCACCGTCTGTTCGACGGTGAGATCCGCACTGTCGAGCCACAATCCGATGCGCGGCGTGGTGGTGCGTAGTCCGGTGTCCAGGTCCGTGACGGTGAACGGCCCGTACGCCTTCTTGTCCCGGCCGGCTTCTCGCGCGGCGACCGCGTCGGGGCGCGGGGCCAGGACCACCACATACCTTGGGCGCGTGCGGATCCGGTCGACGAAGTACGGCAGGAAATCGCCCAGCACCACGTCCTGCACGACAGCGGTGAAGCCCTCGGCGGCGTAGGCGTCGGCAGTCTGCGCGGCCAGCCGGTGGCGCAGGCGCAACTGTTCGAGCGCCTGCTCCGGTGGCTCCGGGCGCATGTCCTCGCGGCCGTTCACCACAAAACGGCGGAAGGCGTCACCGCGCACATGCGCTGAGCGGGGCAGTCGCTCCGCCAGCGCCTGTGCGACAGTCGATTTCCCGGCGGCCTGGATGCCGGTGATCAGGTAGACGGCTGCGGTCACCAGATCTTCACGCGCTCTGCGGGATCCAGGTAGAGCTCGTCACCCGGCTTCACGTCGAAGGCCTCGTGGAAGCTGTCGAGGTTGCGGACGACGCCATTGCAGCGGAACTCCGGCGGGGAGTGCGGGTCGACGGCCAGGCGGCGGATGGCCTCCTCCTGGCGGGCCTTGGTGCGCCAGACCTGCGCCCAGCCGAAGAAGACGCGCTGCAAACCGGTGAGACCGTCGAGGGTGGGAGCTTCCTTGTCCTCCAGGGAGATCCGGTACGCCTCCAGGGCAATGGTCAGGCCGCCCAGGTCGCCGATGTTCTCGCCGATGGTGAACTCGCCGTTGACCTTGTGATCATCGGAGAGGTCCTTGGGGGAGAACTGGTTGTACTGATCGATGAGAGCCTTTGTGCGCTTACCGAATTCGCTGCGATCGGATTCGGTCCACCAGTCGATCATATTGCCGTCGCCGTCGTACTTCGAACCCTGATCGTCGAAGCCGTGACCGATCTCGTGGCCGATGACCGCACCGATACCACCGTAATTGGCGGCATCGTCCGCATTCATATCGAAGAACGGGGGCTGCAGAATGGCTGCGGGGAAGACGATTTCGTTCATGCCGGGGTTGTAGTAGGCATTGACCGTCTGCGGGGTCATGAACCATTCGGCGCGATCCACCGGGCCGCCGAGCTTGTCCAGGTCGCGGTCGTTCTCCGCGGCGTAACCCTGGCGGTAGTTGCCCACCAGATCGGCCGGGTCGACAACGATCGCCGAGTAGTCGCGCCACTCGTCCGGGTAGCCGATCTTCGGGGTGAACTTCTCCAGCTTGGTGAGTGCGGCCTGCCGGGTGTCGGCGCCCATCCACTCCAGATCGGAGATATTGCGGCGGTACGCCTCCTGCAGATTCTCCACCAGTTCGACCATGCGGGCCTTCGCGGCCGGCGGGAAGTGGCGCTCCACATACAGTTTGCCGACGGCCTCGCCCAGCAGTTCCTGCACCAGGGACACGCCGCGCTTCCAGCGCTCACGGTTCTCCGGGGCGCCGGTGAGGGTGCGGCCGTAGAAGTCGAAGCTCGCTTCGACCAGATCGTCGGTCAGGTAGGAGGCGCGGGCCTTCACCACCCGCCAGGCCGCCCACGCCTTCCAATCCTCCAGGGACTCCAGCGCCCAGGCCTGCGCGAAGGTGCGCAGGTAGTCCGGCTGGCGCACCACCAATTCGGCGAAGAGTTCACTACCCGAACGGTCGACGCCCTCGGCGAGGGCGGAAGTCCAGGCGGTCCAGTCGAATTCGGGGTGCTCGGCGGCGAGCGCGTCGAAAGTGGTGAGGTTGTAGCTCTTTTCGGCGTCGCGGCGGCGCACCACGTCCCAGTGCCCGGCGGCCAGCTTCTTCTCCAGCTCGAAGACGCGCTGCGCGTCGTAGTCCACACCGGCCAGCTCGAACATGCGGCGGATGTGCGCGACGTACTTGTCGCGGATCTCCGCGTACTCGTCCTTGTGGTAGTACGACTCGTCCGGCAGGCCGATGCCGGACTGGCTGGTGTGCACCAGGTAGCGGTTCGAATCCTTGTCGTCGGTGTCGACGTAGAAGGCGATCGGGCCACCGACGCCGTGGCGCTGCAGACGGCCGATGAGGGCGGCGAATTCGCTAGGATCGCTGACCTGGGCGACTGCGGCCAGCTCGTCCGCGATCGGGGTCAGACCGGCGGCCGCGATGGCGGCCTCGTCCATATAGCTGTTGTACAGGTCGCCGACCTTGCGGCCCTCGCTGCCGGGCGCGGCATCGGAGGCAGCCGCCTCCTGGATGATCTGCTGCACGTCCAGCTCCGCCTGGTCGTAGAGCTTGCGGAACGCACCGTCCACGGCCCTGTCCGACGGTATGTCGTATTTATCCAGCCATTCGCCATTGACGTGCGCGAACAGGTCGTCCTGCACCCGCACGCCCTCGTTACGGAAGGTCAGGTCGATACCGGAGGAGTTGTTCAGCTGCGAAGTCACGATGCTGAGTTTAATTGCCTCCGCTTCGCTCCGGCGGGTTCGCGGCCCTGTCACCCGGTTCTTCCCTCCTCCGCTCCTCCGCTTCGCTCCCCCGCTCCAAGGCACAGGCCTATGGAGCCGCAGTCCAGAACCGGGCGGGCCACGAACTTGGGGCGGGGGGTTACCCGGATTCACGCATTCAGCGCGATCCGGTCGAACTCGCCGTCGCGGACGCCGGCTACGAAGGCGGCCCATTCTCCAGGGGTGTAGACGAGGGAGATTTCACCGTGACGGAGGATGGCGCCGCCGTCGAGGGACGGGTGCGCGGTGAGGGGGGAGGGGTCGGTGGGATGGGACTGCACGGTGGCGAGGAAGGACATCCAGTCGGCGGCGGTGACGGTGATCACGGGCTCGGGTCGGCCGCAATGCGCCGGGTTTCGCCGGAACTTGCTGTCGCGGATGAGCACCGCATCACCATCGAAACGGACCTCTACACACTGATTTCCATTATTGGTTCGGGTAGAGGTGAACCAGTCGGTCGAATCCGGCCGAAACTGCGCGGTATTTAACATGGGCTGCATTTTACCGTCTCGCATGTGTCTCCTACCCTTGCGAATAACTCTTGATCATGTCCAAAGATTCTGCACGACTGAGAGATTGGTCGAGTGCACGCACAAATGCGAAACCCAGATCGCGAATCTGATCCGGATCCTCCACCGGCCCACCGAAAACCGCACTCTCGGCCCAGCCGAAGGTGGGCAGCGATTCCGAAGTGAAATCCAGCAGATGGAAACTGGCGCCGCCGAGCATGGCGCCCCGCGGGGCGGCGAACGGAATCACCCGCACCGTCAGCGAATCCAGGTCGTCGAGCAGCATGGCCAGGTGCTCGAGTTGCCCGCGCAGGACTTTCGGGCCGCCGATCTGCTGCAGCAGGGAGGCCTCGCCGATGACGGCGGTGAGCTCCAGGCGATCGGCGTCGCGCAGCCGCTCCTGCCGTCGCATGCGCACGGCCACAAGCTGTTCCACCTGCACGGGACGGATCATGACATCGGCGCTGATGAGCGCCCGGGTGTACTCCTCGATCTGCAGCAGGCCGGGGACCACGAGACTGTCGTAACTGCGGATGCTGTCGGCACCGAATTCCATACCGTAGTAGCGCTGCAACTCGGGGCCGATGAGCGCGGAAGCCTTTGCCCACCAGCCGCGTTCCTTGCTGGCGGCCAGCAGTTCGAGCAACTCCGCGTGCTCTTCGCCGTCCACCTCGAGCAGTGCCAGCACCGGTTCGATGGTGCTGGCGGTGAGGACCCTGCGGCCCTTTTCCACATGCGACCAATTGGCCGGCGTGAAGCCGACCCGCTTGGCGAAGGTCGCCGAATCGAAGCCGCGCTGCTCACGCAGCTCCCGTAGGCGGAGAACCAGCTCCCACCGAGCGACGGTGGGCGAGACGGGTGCCATGCCTGCTGATGCTACGCCTGAAACACACCGGCGTGTGACTATTGTCATACCGATTGCGGGAGAATAGGGTCGGTAGCAGGAGGTTCGCCATGAGCGCGCTGGACCCGTCCTCGTACACCGCCACCCAGGAGGCGCTGGCCCGTTGCCGGTGCTACCGCAAGGAGCACGGCCTCTACGGGATCGTCGATTCGGCGCTGGGCCGGATCATGCTCGAAATCGGTTCGGTCGGGGCCGTCACCATGCCTGCCGACTTCGGCGCGCAGGTGCGCGACCACCTGCGGGCCCGCCACCGCTGCGGGCCTGTCATCGGGCATCCGCGGTCCGGGCGGTGGACCTTTCTGACCGGGCCGACCGACGACTCCTACCTCGATATAGCCCTGTTCTCGGACCTGTTCCGGGACTGCGCGGCCGTCGCGCTGCCCGGTAGCCACATCGTGCTGCCGTCACCGACGGACGAGCACACCGGCTACCGATCCTGGGTTTGCCCGCCGGACAGCGACTTTCGGCCGGAGCTCGCGGAAGTCGTCGCCGCTACCCGCGAGTGCCGGCCCGTCCAGCACTGAGAACGGGCCTGATTCCAGGACCGAGCCCCGCCGCGATCAGTTCGTGGGAGCCGGAACGGGTGTCAGCGTGACGCTGTACTTGTCCTCGATCTTCTGATTCCAGTCCTGCTGGCACTGATCGATCTTGGACTGGTCGTTCTTCGCATCCCTGACGCAGGTGAGGAAGTCGCTGCCGCCGTTGTCCTTGAAGAAGTTCCAGCCGATCACCCCGACCACAATGGCGATGATGAGGCCGAGTAGGCCGAGGATGACACCGGTGAGGGCCATTCCACCGCCGCCGCTGGAACCATTGCGCGACTTCACCATGGCGATCACGCCGAGAATGAGAGCGAACAAGCCGAACCCGATGCCGCCGAGCACTGTCCACGAGCTGAGCAGCGCGAGAATGCCGAGGATCAGCGCGGTGATCGCCAGGCCCTTGCTCTTCGGGGACTCCTGCCAATACTGCGGGCCACCGGGCGGCGGATAACCGCCGGGCGGCTGGCCGGGGTACTGGCCGTAATTGCCGGGGGGCGGGTTATTGCCCGGAGGCGGGTACTGCGACATGGGCGGGCCCTTTCGTCGGTGCTGCTCCCGGTATCGCCGACAGGAGAACCGGCAAGGCGCGGGGAGGCGGAGCCGTAACGTGCCCGGTTCGCCGGAATTTAGTCTGTCAGGAGATGCTATTGCCCGCCCAGACGCGCGTGCATCTCCCACACCAAAATTTCCGACGGCAGGCTCGCGGTCACCCGCTGACCACCGCTGCGTGCCAGCCGCACCGCGTCACCCTCGTACAGGGTGCCGACACCCTCCACCTCGACCTCACCGCGCGCAATGAATACGTGCAGGTAAGGGGCTTCCGGCAACCGCACCTCCGGCGCCTCGCCAGGACCGGGCATCCGGGCCACGTGCAGCGCCGAATGACTGCTGCCGATACCGATGGCCGTCCGATCGCGATAACGCGGCAGGCCCGAGGCCACCGTCACCAGCGAGCCGCCGGACAGCTCGTCGTCGATCTCCAGCTGCTGATAGCCGGGATCCAGGCCGGGCTCGTCCGGAACCACCCACATCTGAACGAAATGCACCGGCTCGTCATGCTCGGGGCCGGCGCTGAATCGCCACGAATCGTTCTTCTCCGAATGCAGGATGCCCGCACCCGCACTCATCCGCTGCGCCAGACCGGGATAGATCACCCCGTTGTGCCCGAGCGAATCCTGATGCACCAGGCTGCCGCTCAGTACCCAGGTGATGATCTCCATATCGCGATGCGGATGCGTTTCGAATCCTTCACCGGGCAGCACGATGTCTTCGTTGTTCACGAGCAATAAGCCGTGATGGGTGTTGTCGGGATCGTAATGTTCCCCGAACGAGAACGAATGCTTCGAATCCAGCCACGCCACACGCGTTTTCATGCGGTCACCGCCACGATGGACATGGATCTGTGGTGTCGTGAGCGTGGACACCGCCGAACTCCTCTCACCGGCGAGCACCGATCGGAATCCAGAGTAGAGGCACATTCCGTGACCCAACCTGAACTCCCGGTAAATATTCTAACGTGAGAGCAACGCCGCTCTGCACGCCACCGACCAGGCACTTCGCTTATGCGAGATATCGAGCACCCCGCCGACGGGGTTCGATCGGCGACCGTATCATGATGTGCCGCAGCGAAACCGGAGGGAGACCAGGGGGATGCGACCCGACGTACTCGCGGGCATCGAACGCGAACTCCGACAACAGGCCAATGCCGAGGGGATCACCCACTTCGTGGTGGGCGTGGCCGTGTTCCGGAATGGAAAACTACTGGTCGTGCGGCGTGTCGCGGACGATTATCACGGCGGCATGTACGAACTCCCGGGTGGCGGCGTCGAATCCGGGGAGAGCTTCGCTGAATGCGTCGAACGAGAACTCTTCGAGGAGACAGGCCTGCGTATCCAGCGCATCACGGACGTACTCGGCGGATTCGACTACGCCACCCGCACCAAATCCCGAGTACGGAAATACAGCTTCGTAGTCGAGACCGAAGCCGGGGACGTGTTGCTCTCGCCCGGTGAACACGATCAATTCCAGTGGATCGACGCCGACAGTCTGGACAACCTGCCCATGGCGGACGATATGCGCGCCGCCGTTTTCGCGCTCGTCACCACGCACCCCGCCAGGTGAGCGAACCCGAGACTCGACACGCACAAGACAACACACCGGCGGAGACCCCGCGCCCCGCAGCCACACCCGGCCTTGCCGCCACCCCGCGCAAGGGCGTGCGCACCGCGCTGGCGTCCGCACGTGGCGCCCTGCGCGAGAGCCCGGGCGTGCTCCGGCTGAGCGCCGTGCGGCTCAGCGGGCAGTTCGGCGACGGCATGTTCCAGGCGGCGCTGTCCGGCGCGATTCTGTTCAATCCCGAGCGGGAGACGGATCCGCTGGCTATCGCGGGCGGATTCGCGGCGCTGCTGCTGCCGTATTCGATCATCGGGCCGTACGCGGGGGCGCTGCTCGACCGCTGGGATCGGCGCACGGTGCTGCTCATCGCCAATGTGCTGCGCGGAGTGCTCATCGCGCTCGCCGCGATCAGCCTGCTGAGCGGGATGCCGGATACGCCGATCCTGCTGCTCGCGCTGTCCGTGGTCGGGGTGTCGCGATTCGTCGGGGCGGGCGTGTCGGCATCCCTGCCGCGGGTGCTCGCACAGCAGCGGCTCGTGGCCATGAACTCGATCCTCGCGACGGTCGCCTCCGGCTGCGCCATTCTCGGAGCGGGAGTGGCCTTCGGGCTCATCACGGTGATCGGGGCGGGGGACTTCGCGTCCGCGGTGGCGGTCGCACTCAGTGCCTGTGGATCGATCGTCGGGGCGTGTGCCGCGGCCGGATTCCGGCGGCACGCACTCGGGCCCGATCCCGGCGCAGGCAGTGCTGAACCGAGCCGGGAGAGCTCGCTGCGGGCCATTGCGGCGGGTTTGCGATCCGGGGCCACCGCGGCCTGGCGGTCGCGGGAAGTCACCACGGCCATGATCGGCATCGGCGCGCACCGCATGGTGTTCGGCGCCGACACGCTGCTGATGGTGCTGGTGCTCAGGCGCGGCGCGGGGACCGGGCATCACATTGCGAAATTCAGTGCGGCCATCACCGCGACCGGGGCCGGCATGCTGGTCGCAGCTGTGGTTGCGCCGGTGCTCATTCCGCGGCTCGGGCGGGCGCGCACGATCGTGGCGGGGCTGCTCACCGCCATTGTCGTGCAGCTCACGCTGGTCACCCCCATCACCCTCGCGACCGGGACGGATGAGCGGCGGGCCGAACTGCTGCTGCTGGCGGCGGCGTTCCTGCTCGGACTCGCGGGGCAGACCATCAAACTCACCGGCGACGCGGCCATGCAGATCGAGATCGACGATCTGCACCGCGGGCAGGTATTCGCCTTGCAGGACACAATCTTCAATATCACCTATGTGGTGGCATTGGCGGGCACCGCGCTGTGGATTCCGGCGGACGGCCGGTCACCGGCCGTAGTGATCGCCGCGGCCGGGGTGTACTGCTGTGGGATTGCCGCCATAGCGCTAATATCGGCTCGATCACAACCGGCCGACAACCGGTTTCGCTGAGCTCGGGCCATGGCCCGGCGGGTTACGGTGGGGGCCATTCGATCTCGCCCGGCCCGGACGAGGAGACACACACCGCATGGGATTCCGTCCGACCGATGTCCTGATCCTGTCCGGTGCGCTGACCGTGGGTGCGATCCTGCTCCCCGCCGCGCCCGCCGGTGCGACGGAGCCATGGGCGCCGCCGCCCATGAACATCTGCGGGGAAACAGGATTCGACCCACTGGCGCGGGAGTCCAAACCGGATACCGCACAGCCGCAACCCGATCCGACCATTCGCATCCAGGTGCCGGTACCGCAGCTCACCACGGTGCCGGTGCCCGGGCCCAAGCCGGACAAAACCCGGATCGACCCGGTCGCGCTGCCGGAGGATCCGTGCGCCGCGCCCTGCCCGGATATTCGCAGCAGCCCCAAGCCGGCGGAAACCACACCGCCGGAGGGCAATCCGACCGGTGAGCCCGCCACCCCCGGCGGGCCCGACGCCTCCAGCAGCGCACCGCCGACCACTCCGAACGCCGGCGGCGACGGACCGCGCCCGGCGCCACAGATCGAACTGCAGCCGGACACCGAACCCATCCCGATTCCGGTACCGGGTGGCGAACCGCCCGAACCGCAGGCCCCGCCGGCCGTGGATGTGCAGCCGCCCGCCGCCGCACCCGTGGCCGCGGCGGTCACCCCGCGCGATGTGAAATCGGTGCAGCTGGTCAATCAGATCACCGGGCACGGTTCGGTCAACCGCACCGATACCCGCTGGTCGGTGGACGGCACCGACCTCGGCCTGATCTGGGAGAACAAGCCCGGCCAGGTGGCGGTCGTCTTCGGAGACACCTTCGGCAAGGGCTGGAGCCCCATCGGCGCGGGCACCGGCGACCAGGACTGGCGCAGCAACACCATCGCCTACAGCAGCAATCACGATCTCGCAGGCGGGCTGATCCTCGATAATTTCGCCCAGGACAGCCGCTGCCACGCCGCCGAGATCCTGGACAGCCGCAAGATCAAGAACTTCGAGATCACCACCATTCCGACCTCCGGCTTCGCCGTCGGCGACCGGCAGTACATGACCTATATGTCGGTCAATCGGTGGAGCAAGATCCCGGGCATGTGGTGGACCAACAACGGCGGCATCGCCTGGTCCGACGACAATGGCAGCACCTGGACCAAATCCCAATGGGCCCGCTGGGACAACCTGTTCGGGCTCGGGCGCTTCCAGGTCGCGACCATGGTGCCGCACGGCGACTACGTCTACATGTTCGGAACACCCAACGGGCGCATGGGCGTCATCGGCCTCGCCCGCGTGCCCGCGACGCAGGTGCTGAACAAGACCGCCTACCAGTACTGGGTCGACGGGAACTGGGTCGCCGCCGACGGGGCCAACGAATTGCTCGCCACCCCAATTGTTTCCGGCACCGCCAGCGAACTGTCGCTGCGCTACGACCAGGACACCGGGCAGTGGCAGATGGTGTACCTGGACCTGCAGCGGCATCAGATCGTGCTGCGGACCGCCGCGGAACCGCAAGGGACATGGACGGATCCGGTCAAGCTCATCGATATCGACGACTATCCGACGGCGTACGGCGGCTTCATGCATCCGTGGTCGACCGGTAAGGATCTGTACTTCACCATGTCGGCCTGGAACAGCTACAACGTGTACCTCATGCACGCGTCACTGAAGTGATCCGGCGGAAGCGCAGCGCCTGACCGGGCCGGGCCTGTGCCACCGCGTCCACATCGGCGTCGACCACCACGCCGATCACCGGATAGCCGCCGGTGATCGGATGATCGGCCAGGAAAACCACCGGCTGGCCGCTCGGCGGGACCTGGATCGAACCCAGAGCCATACCCTCCGTGGGTAATTCGCCGGAATTGGCGCGTTGTAAGACAGGACCCGTACGGCGGTCCAGGCGGGTGCCCACGCGGTCGGTATCGGAGGATACGGTCCATTCGCCTTCGAACAGTGCGGGCACATTCGCGAACCAGTCGTCACGCGGGCCGGGCAGCACCCGGATCGTCAACCGGCCCGCGCGCGGGGGCACTACCGGAGCCACATCCACGATCGGATGGACACGTGGCGGGATGCCCACGGGCAGTTGATCTCCCGGCCGCAGGGGCTCGGGGCCGATACCCGACAGGGTGTCCCGGCTTCGCGAACCGAGCACGAGTGGGACGTCGATGCCGCCGCGCACTGCCACGTAGCTGCGCAGGCCCGACAATGCCCAGCCCAGCCGAAGCCGCTGCCCCTCTTCGATTTCCAGCACACTCGCCGCACCCATCGGACGGCCGTCCACAGTCGCCGGCGCGGACGCACCGGTCACCGCCACCGTGAGATGGCGTTGCGCGAGCAACTCCAGACCACCGAACAATGCCTCGATTCCGGCTGCGCCCTCCGGATTTCCGACCAGTCGGTTCGCCAACCGCAGGGAGGCGCGATCCGCCGCGCCCGCGATACCGACACCGGAATCGAACCAGCCGGGACGACCCAGATCCTGGATGGTCGCCAGCGGGCCGACCCGCTCGACCCGGATCACGGAAGATCACCACTACCAGCAGGATTCGAGCGCCGGTGTGCACTACGGAGCAGCACGCCGCTACACATGGACACCGGGTCCCGGCGAAACTCGCAGACAGACAGGCCGATCCACATCCTCATCCACGCTCCTCGACGTCCACGAACTGCACTCGGGCGCCGGCACGGACTACCGCGGGCGGATCACGATCTACATCCCACATCGACAGGTCCGTCGTGCCGATGAGCTGCCAGCCGCCGGGACTGCGGCGCGGGTACACCGCCGAATAGCCGCCCGCCAATGCGACCGCACCGCGCGGAATGGCGGTGCGGGACTGGGTGCGGCGGGGGACCGTCAGGCGGCCGTCGGGGGATTCGAGGTAGCCGAAGCCGGGGGCGAATCCCACGAAGGCGCAACGCCATACGATGCCGGTGTGCTCGGCGATCACCTCGGCCGGAGTCAGACCCAGCAGGCGCGCGACATCGGGCAGATCCGCACCGTCGTAGCGGACGGGAATCTCGACAGGTTCATCCCGGAAGCCATCACCACCCACCGCATCGTCCGGACGATCCGCAGCATCCGGCAACCAGCCGGGAAGCCGGCGCGCGCCCGCCGCCACCCGCGCCTCGGATTCCAGGCGTGTCAGCAGCGAATTCAACTGCTGCCGCACCGCTTCCGCAGCGGCGGGAGAGGACAGCGTCACCAGTACGGTCGCCGCGGCGGGCAGCACATCCACCACACCCGCAGGCCGCGCGCGCAGGGCCACCACCAGTTCCGCAATCATGCCGTGCTGTGGCGGAATCACCAGCAGCGCACAATCACCCGCCGAGCGAACCTCACCGGAGAGCGACACGGACTCCGAATCAGTCATGACGGGCCTCTCGCGCGAAGTCCTCCACTGTAATACCGTCTGCGTCCACAGCAGCCCGAATGCGCGGGCCGTCTCCATGACGACGAGCAGTCGCCGTGCATGTAGCAGGCCACCGGTCGGGGTCGGCAGTAGTCATCACATGACCCTCACGCAAGGGCCTGCAAAGGAATGCCGCTTTCGTCACGAGCAGCGCGGATGCGACGGACCGGACTTTTTCCGTCCTCGAGAAGTCGACCCGTGCGTAGCAGGCAACAAGTTGGTTCGGGTCGGCAGTGGTCATGGCCGGCCTCTCATGCGAAGGCCTGCAAGGGAATGCCGTCCTCGTCGAAAGCAGCGCGGATGCGGCGGGCCATTTCTACGGCGGCGGGGGAGTCGCCGTGGACGCAGATGCTGGCGGCGGAGACGGGCACGGTGCTGCCGTCCACGGTGCGGGCCTTGCCGGTGCGGGCAATCGAAAGGGCCTGGGCGACTGCCTCGTCCGCGTGCAGGACGGCGCCGGGGAGGCCGCGGGGGGCGAGCAGGCCGTCGGGGGTGTAGGCGCGGTCGGCGAAACCCTCACCGGAGAAGGGGGTTCCGGCTGCTTGCGCGGCCTGCTCCATTTCGGTGCCTGCCGGGCCCAATAGGGCCAGGCGGGAATCGAATTCGCGCATAGCCGCGACGATCGCGTCCGCCAGGGCACGGTCCACGGCGGCGGCGTGGTAGAGCGCGCCGTGCGGTTTCACATAGCGGACCCGGTCACCGGCGGCGCGGGCGAAAGCGTCGAGACTGCCTATTTGGTAGAGGGTTTCGTCGCGCAGCGCGGCGGCGGGGACGGCGAGGGCGCGGCGGCCGAAACCCGCAAGGTCCCGGTAGCCGACGTGTGCGCCGATGCGGACACCCCCCTCGACGGCGAGCGCACAGGTGCGGCGCATGATCGACGGGTCGCCGGCGTGGAAGCCACACGCGATATTGGCGCTGGTGACCACCTCGAGCATGGCGGCGTCGTCACCCATGCGGTACGCGCCGAAACCCTCGCCCAGATCGCTGTTCAGGTCCACCGTCATGGGTCCGATTGTAGAAGTGACTCGAGTCACTTCGGAGAATCCGGAGATGTCACCACCGGCCAGTACGCTCGAAAAATCATGGCCACCTATTTCGATCCGAAGGCCTGGTCACCTTTGCGGGCGGTGGACCTGGGCATGGACCTGGGGAAACGCCTGTTCGACCAGACCTGGGTCGATCAGTGGGCGAGCTTTACCACCGCCTGGATCGAACCTGTCACCGACTTCGGGGTCGGGACCGTCACCGCGCTCATGCCCGATGTGCTCATGACACTGCTGTCCGAAGGCATTCTCAGCCAGTTCGGCGGGCAGGAGGTGAGCGCCACCTTCCTCGGGCACGATCTGCGGGCCACGCTGCACACGCTCAAGGTGCGGCGGCGCGGCGCGAATTTCCAGACCAAAACCGTTCTCACCGGGCTTTATTGGAATCAGCATCCGGTCGAGGAACTGACCGTCATCGCACACGGGGTGCGGCTGGTGCCGGGGGTGCCGACCAAACTGCGGGCGCAGCAGCTCGACGTCACCGGGGTGATTTCCCTTGCGGCGCTGCTGGAATGGTTGAACAGCTGGCAGCGGGACTGGGAATTGTCGCCCGCGCCTGACGGGCTCATTCTGGCGCGGCATCGGCGCAGGCGGGTACGCGCGCTCGTCGATGCGGATATCACCGACAATGTTCTGACGATCGCCGTGCAGAGCGCGCATTGGCGTGGGATGCGCGCGCCGCGGCGGATGACGATGCTGAAGCCGATTCCGCTGTCGGACTTGCCTAGTAAGGCGCGGATCGTCAGCACGCAGCGGGTGGGGGAGCACGTCTGCTTCGCCGCCGACCTACCCGGATTGACGGGGTCGTTCGACCTGGCACAGATCCGGTCGGCGATTGTCGCCGGGACCACGCTGATCATCTTCTGACCGCATAACGAGGGCCTTCGGCCGAGCCGGGCGTTCAGGACTGCGTCTGCCACCATTCGACCAGCGCCGCCTCGGCGTCCTCACGGGGGAGGGGGCCGCGGTCCAGGCGGAGTTCCTTGAGGAACTTCCAGGCCTTGCCGACGTCGGGGCCGGGCTGGATGCCGAGCAACTCCATGATGGCGTTGCCGTCCAGGTCGGGGCGGACACGGTCGAGATCCTCCTGCTCCTGGAGGACGACGATGCGGGCTTCCAGGTCGTCGTAGGTGGAGCGGAGCAGAGCGGCTCGGCGCTTGTTGCGGGTCGTGCAGTCGGCGCGAACCAGTTTGTGCAGGCGGGGGAGCAGTTCGGCGCCGTCGGTGACGTAGCGGCGCACCGCCGAATCGGTCCACTGGCCCTTGCCGTAACCGTGGAAGCGCAGGTGCAGGTAGACCAGGCGCGCGACATCCTCGGTGAACTGCTTCGGATACTTCAAGGCGCGCATGCGCTTTCGCACCATTTTCGCGCCCACCACCTCGTGGTGGTGGAAGCTCACGCCGCCGCCCGCCTCGTTCTTCTTGGTGGGCGGCTTGCCGATGTCGTGCAGCAGCGCGGCCCAGCGCAGCACCAGGTCCGGATCGCCCTGCTCCTGGTCGATGGCCTGGCGCAGCACGGTCAGCGAATGCTCGTAGACGTCCTTGTGCTGGTGGTGCTCGTCGATCTCCAGCTTCATGGCGGGCAGTTCGGGCAGCACCCGCTCCGCCAGACCGGTCTCGACCATGATGTCGATGCCCTCGGTCGGATGATCGCCGCCGATCAGCTTGTCCAGCTCGGTGTGCACCCGCTCGGCGGTGATGCGGTCGATCTCCGGGGCCATCTCGACAATGGCGTCCCGCACGCGCGGCGCCAGCCGGAAACCCAGCTGCGAGACGAACCGGGCGCCCCGCAGCATGCGCAGCGGATCGTCCTGGAACGAATCCTGCGGCAGCGCAGGCGTATCGAGCACACCCTCGAGCAGATCCGCCATACCGTTCAGCGGATCCACGAACTCCAGCTCACCGAGTTCGCCGATGCGCACGGCCATGGCATTCACCCGGAAATCACGGCGCACCAGATCGGCCTCGAGCGTATCGCCGAAGGTCACCTCCGGATTGCGCGAGACCCGGTCGTAGTTGTCGGCGCGGAACGTGGTGATCTCCAGCTGCTGCCCGGACTTGGACGCACTCACCGTGCCGAACGCCAGCCCGCCGGTATCCCACAGGTGGTCGGCCCAGCCGCGCATCAACTCCTGCACCACGTCGGGCCGGGCATCGGTGGTGAAATCCAGATCGGTCCCCAACCGGCCCAGCACGGCGTCACGCACCGTGCCACCCACCAGATACAGCTCATGACCGTGCTGGGCGAACAACTCACCCAGCGGGGTCAGAACCTCCGACAGCCGTCCCACGGTGATCGCCGCCGAGGCCAGCAATCGGGTACGACGATCCACGCTGCTTGCTTCCTCGGACTTCGGCGAAACCACGAAATCCGAGCTTAGTGGACTAAGCAAGTCCTTATTATCCCGGCGCTGCTGCGAATCCTGCGGCCCGTATCAAAGGTAACGACTGATTTCGTACCGTCGGGGTAACTCACCGGGTACGGGCTAACGCAACCAACTATCTCACCGCCAGCCCGCGACGCTAGGTGCGCGGCACCTGGCAACCGGCAGAAGTCTCGGGGAGGCGGGATATGCTGGCGCGGTGTCTCCGGCCGATCGCGCGAACAGTCGACGCCGCCAGCCCCGGCGCCGTGGTTCGGCCGGTAGTGCGGCGAAACCTCGCATGCGCACGGTTCGGGAGACCTCCGCCGGTGGACTCGTCGTCGACGGGTTGGACGGTCCCAGCGAGAAGCGCTGTGCCGCACTGATCGGTCGCACCGATCGGCGCGGGAGATTGCTGTGGTCGCTACCCAAGGGACACATCGAAGAGGGCGAAACCGCCGAACAGACTGCGATCCGCGAGGTCGCCGAGGAGACCGGCATCAATGGCAGCGTGGTCGCCGAACTGGGCAGCATCGACTACTGGTTCGTCACCGAGGGCCGGCGGGTACACAAGACCGTGCACCACTATCTGATGCGATTTCTCGACGGCGAACTGTCCGATGCCGACGTGGAGGTCACCAAGGTGGCCTGGGTTCCCTTGAGCGAACTCGATTCCCGGCTCGCCTACGCTGACGAACGGAGGCTGGCGGAGGTCGCGAACCGGCTGATCGACCGGATGGAGAACGGCAGACAATGACGCGTGCGGGGTCTGGGCGTCCTGGGCAAGACACCGCGGCGCTGCACCGCTGGATCCTGTCGTTCGTCGCGGTGGTGGTTGCCGTGCTGACGGTATGTCCGTCCGCTGCGACGGCACAGCCGTCCGGCAGCGGCTCCGGTGCGGCGCCGACCGGACCGAAATTCCTGAAACTGTCCCTTGATTCGGTGACGCCGACGGCGATCACCGCCAGTAGCGACCCCTATTTCGTGGTGTCCGGCACCATCACCAATATCGGTGACCGGCCGGTCGACGATGTCAGCGTGCGGATTCAGCGCGCCGCCGCCGTCACCAACCCGAGTGGGTTGCGGTCGACGCTGCGCCTGGACCAGAACAGCTATGACGTCGCGGGCGAATTCCAGGATGTCGCAGACCGTTTGGACACCGGACAGCGAAAGCAGTTCAGCCTCACCGTCGCCCTGCACTCGGCGGCCGAATTACCCAGCGGGATCTCCTCGATCGATATCAGCGCGCCCGGCATCTATCCGCTGCTGCTGAACGTCAACGGCGCACCCAGCTACGGCGGTCAGGCGCGACTCGACGACGCCCGCTTCCTGCTGCCCGTGCTCGGCGTGCCCATCGCCACCCCCGACCCGATGAAACGCACTGTCACACCGACCGTTCCGGCCGTCCCGGACGCGCCGCCGGTCGCCACCACCATGCTGTGGCCGCTGGCCGACCGGCCTCGCCTGGTCGCCGGCGCGACGGGCTCCGTACAGGGCGAAGCCCTGCTCACCGATGACGATCTGGCGTCCTCGCTCGCCAGCGGCGGGCGACTCGACCAATTGCTGTCCGCGCTGGAAACCGCGCTCAAACCCGATGGCGGGCACGACCACAAACTCACCAGCGCACTGTGCCTGGCCATCGATCCGGACCTGCTGCTCACCGTCTCCGATATGACGGACGACTACCGGGTGCTGGCCAGTCCCTCCGATCCGGACGGCACCACCCGGGCCGGCACCGGCGCGCACGCCGCCAAGGCCTGGCTGGACCGGCTGCGCACGCTCGCACCCTCGATGTGCGTGGTGGCGCTGCCGTTCGCGCAGGTCGACCCCACCGCGCTGGCTCAGGTCGGGGACGAGACCCTCTCGGATCGGGCCCTCAACGCACCTGCCGACCTGGTGGATTCGCTGCTGTCGGTGAAATCCGTACGCGGCGTGGCCCTGCCGGATTCCGGAACCCTCGACGCCGACGGCGCGGGCCTGCTCGCACACCACGGCTACACCACCGCCGTGCTCGCCGACAATGCCGTGGCGGCCTCCGACGGGCGCAGCAATATCTCCAGCGCCAAAAGCCCGAGCGGCGCAATCGAATCGGTGAATCCGGACATGGTGCGGCTGTCGGGGATCACCCTGCCCACCGCCGGCGATGTGCCCAACGGCCCCGAACTGCATGCCGCCACCTTCGATATCTGGTCGGCCACCGCACTCGCCGCCATCGGCTCGCATCCGCCGACACCGCCGTTCACCCCGGACCGGGTCCGCTACGACGTCACCAACGACTCCCGCGCCGCCCGGCTGCAGGACGCACTCGGCGCGGTCTCCTGGACGGCGCTGAACCCGCAGGCCGGACGGCCACGGTCCGCGGTGCTCATGCCGCCGCAGCAGTGGGGCGCGAACCGGGACGAGGCCACCGCGCTGCTCGGACAGCTCGACCTGCTCTTCCGCAACAATCTGGCCGCACCGCGCTCGTTCGCCGAACTGCTGGCGCAGCAACCGGATCCGCAGCCGTACGACCTCGACTACCTGCCCGCCGCCGCGGACGAGGCCGTGCCCGACCACTTCGCCGAACCGGTCCGGCAGCAGGCGCACAACATCACCGAGCTCATGGGCGCCCTGGTCGACCAGCCGCAGCAGGAACTCACCCCGCGCACCTTCCTCACCCCGCTGCGTGACGACCTCATCCGGGTGCTGACCACCTCCGACCGGCGCGCCGGCGCCGCCGCGGCCGACACCACCGCACAGCGCCGCCTCGACCAGACCGCGCGCACCATCGACGACCTGTTCCATTCGGTGACCGTGCTGCCACCCGGCGGCGTCTACACCCTCGCCTCCGAACAGAGCCCGCTGCTGCTGGTCGCCCGCAACGATCTGCCGGTCGCCATCCGCATCAAATTCCGCATCGACGCACCCACCGAGACAAATATCAAAGACATCGGCGAACAACAGCTCCCGGCCAAGGGCACCCGGTCCTTCCAGATCCCGACCGAAGTGTCCGACAGCCGAAACCTGGTGATACCCATCGCGCTTACCACACCCGACGGGACCCCGCTCGGCAATGCCGTATCGGTATCCGTGCGGTCCAACGCCTACGGTCGAGTGTTGGCGATAATTACCGCGTGCGCCGGAGCACTGCTGCTCCTGCTGGCAGGTCGCCGGCTCTGGCACCGCTTCCGCGGGCAGTCGGATCCGGCGGACGAAGGCTTCGATCCGGAGAGACGACGCCGGGTGAACAAGTACCTGCGCGCGCGGAAACGCAAGCTGCGAGACGAGAACCAGGAGGCACGGTGAGCGAGTACGGCGGACCGCGCTCGACCGGCCGACCCGACGGCAGTGACGGCCCGCCCGCGCGCCGGGCACCGTCGGCGCCCTGGGAGCGTGGTGCGCCCGCACCGCAGCGCCCGGCACCGCAGGGTCCGCATCCGGCACCGCAGGGTCCGCGTCCGGTACCACAGGGACCGCGCAGTGGCGGCTTTCCGCCGGTGCCACAGGGAAATCCGCCGGGGGCACCCCGTCGTCCGCTACCCGGTCAACCGTCCGGTCCGCTGCCGGTGCGGGGACCGCGCCCGGGCGAATCCGGGCCCATCATGCAGCGGCCACCCGCACCCGGACAGCCGCCGCGACAGCCGCAACCGCCGCGCCCGGCGGGGCCCCCGCGCGGAAACGCCTACGTTCCCGAAGAAGACCGATACCACTGGGGACACGGCAACCCGGCCGATCCCAATCGGGCTCCCGGAATCGGGCCACGGCCCACCCCGCGCGACGGAATGCGCTACCCGGAGTCGAATCCGGTGCCGCGGCACTCGCAACCTGTGCCCCTGCAGTCGCGCGGCGGGCCGACGACGCGGGAACAGCAGCAGGTCGAGAAGGCCGAGAACTCGAACGCCCGATTGGTCCGGGACTCCGGATCCATCGCCATCGCGACCCTGGTCAGCCGCATCACCGGCTTCGGCAAACAGCTGCTGCTGCTGACCGTGCTCGGGCCGGCCATCGCCAGCGCCTTCACCGTCGCCAGCACCATCCCGACCATGATCTCCGAACTGCTGCTCGGCGCGGTCCTCACCGCCATCGTGGTGCCCACCCTGGTGCGCGCCGAGAAAGAGGACCCCGACGGCGGCAGCGCCTTCGTCCGGCGGCTGTTCACCGCCGCAATGACCGTGCTGGGTATCGGCACCACTCTGGCCCTCGTACTCGCACCCGTACTGACCACCCACGTCTTTCTCTCGAACGACGGCAAGGTCAATACCGCGCTCACCACCGCACTGACCTTCCTGCTGCTGCCCGCCGTGTTCTTCTACGGCACCTCGGCGCTGATGATGGCCATCCTGAATACCCACGGTGTGTTCAAACCCGGTGCGTGGGCGCCGGTATTGAACAACCTCGTGGTCCTCACGGTTCTCATCGCCTACCGGCTCACACCCGGTGAGATCAGCCTGAATCCCGTCCGCATGGGCGATACGAAACTGCTGGTCCTCGGCATCGGCGTGACCGTCGGCGTCGCGGTCCAGGTGATCAGCCTGATGCCCGCCATCCGCCGCGAAGGCATCGACCTGCGACCGCTGTGGGGCGTGGACGCCCGGCTCAGGCAGTTCGGCGGCATGGCCGGGGCGATCATGCTGTACGTGCTGATCAGCCAGATCGGCTGGACCTTCGCGACCCGCGTCTCCTCACACGTCGATGTCGCCGGTCCCGCCATCTACCAAAATGCCTGGCTGCTCCTGCAATTGCCGTACGGCGTACTCGGCGTGACGCTGCTGACCGCGATCATGCCGCGGTTGAGCCGCAATGCCGCCGCCGACGACACACCCGCCGTGGTCGACGATCTCGGCACCGCCACCCGGCTCACCATGATCGCGCTCATCCCGGTCGTCACCTTCCTGACCTTCGCCGGACCGCAGATCGGCCGCGCCCTCTACGGCTACGGGCACTTCGGGCCCGGCCAGGCCGGACGCCTCGGCGAGGCCGTCTCCTGGTCCGCGTTCACGCTGATCCCGTACGCGCTGGTACTGATCCACCTGCGCGTGTTCTACGCCCGCGAGCAGGCCTGGACGCCGACCTGGATCATCCTCGGCATCACCAGCGTGAAGATCGCGCTGTCGGCGCTCGCGCCGGTCGTCGTCGACGAACGCCACGTGGTGATCGCGCTCGGTGTCGCCAACGGCCTCGGCTTCGTCTCCGGCGCCGTCATCGGTGGCTGGCTGCTGCACCGCAGCCTCGGCGATCTGCGCATGGCCAATGTCGGGCACACCATCACCCGGGTGGTGGGGGCCTCGCTGGCCGGTGGTGTGGTCATGTGGACCGCCGACAAAGTCATAGGACTGCACCGGCTTTCGGAGTCGTTCGGCGGCATCGGATCACTCGTCCGCGTCGCGCTCACGGCAATCATCATGTTCGGCGTCGCCTTCGGCCTCATGCGGCTGGCCGGGATCCCCGAAATCGTCGCCATCACGGTGGCGATCTCGCGGCGCCTCGGCTTCACCCCGCCCGCGCCGGACATGGATCTCGACGGCGGGCCGATCGACGGCATCCACGCAACAACGCTGCTCCCGAAGCCGGATCTGCGCGCCGCGCCGTACTACTACCGGTTCGACCCATACCTCGACGCGCAGACGATGGTGCTGCCCGTTATCCGACCCGATGCGGTTGACATCACCGGCAAGGGTGAGTTCCCGTACCCTGTTCGGCAGAGAAGCGCAAGCGCCGCATCCGGTGTTCCAGACGACTATGAGAGGCCGGATGAGGGCTCTCGCGCGGCCTCGGACGACGGCGTCTACCAGGCACCGGGTTCGGCCCAGACACATCGGTCTCCGACATACCAGGGCGAAGGAGGAACCAGGGTGAGCGACGACGCGGTGAGCGGCGTCCCGGCCGCCGAATCCGCAGCGGCCGCGGGCGGTGGGCTCTCCACGGATGCGCCCCCGACTCCGGACAAGAAGATCGGAAAGCAGAGCGGCAAAGCCGATTCCGCCGACCGATCTTCCGGACGCGGCGACCGAGGCGAACCGGACGACCTACCGGACGAAGGTGGCGCAGGCCCCGAAACCGGTGTCTACGAGGCGATCTCTCCTCAGATGCCGCCCATGCGGGTGGAGGCGACCAAGCGTATTCAGCGCGGTCCCAAACTGCTGCCCGGCGCCTCCGTCGCGGGCGGCCGCTACCGGTTGCTCGCCGGCCACGGCGGTGCGCGCGGCCTGAAGTTCTGGCAGGCACTGGATGTGAAGCTCGACCGCGAGGTCGCGCTCACCTTCGTCGACGCCGACCAGCAGGCCGCCGAGAATTCCGGACACGATGGGCCGCAGGCGATCCTGTCCCGCACCCTGAGACTCGGGCGCATCAACTCGCCCGGCCTCGCCCGCGTGCTCGACGTGGTCCGCGGCTCCTCCGGCGGCATCGTCGTCGCCGAATGGACGCCCGGCCGCTCGCTCAAGGAGATGGCGGACACCGTGCCGTCCCCGATAGGAGCGGCGCGCGCCATCCGGGCGCTCGCGGCGGCAGCCGAACTCGCACACCGCGGCGGCGGCTCGCTGTCCATCGATCACCCGGATCGGGTGCGCATCAGCGCTTCCGGTGACGCGGTGCTCGCCTTCCCCGGCACCCTCGGTGATTCCGACGCGCAATCGGACGTCCGCGGGCTCGGGGCCATGCTGTACGCGCTCATCACGGCGCACTGGCCGATTCGCGTCGGCGGCGTCACCGGCACCGCGGCGACCATCGGCGGACTGCCGCTGGCCGATTTCGGGCCGGACGGAACTCCGGTGGAGCCCAGGACCATTCGGCCCGAGGTGCCCTTCGAGATCTCCGCGGTCGCGGTGCGCTCGCTGGAATCCAATAAGGGTGTACGCACCGCCGCCACCGTCCAGCACGTGCTGGAGCAGGCGTCGGTCGTCGACCAGAAGACCGACCTCATCCCGGTGCTGCGCCTGGGCCAGCGGCCGCCCTCGGCACCGGACGAGACCCTGGCCGATCCGGAACTGCTCGCCGCCGAGAAGGAACGCTCGCAGCGGATGATGTGGATCCTGGTCGGACTCGGCGTGCTGGCCTCGCTGGTGGTCGGCGTCATCATCTGGTGGCTGCTGAGCGTGTTCGCGCCCGGCAGTTCCGAAGCGCCGCTGAACGAACAGCGCAATATCGGTCTCACCACGTCCAGCCCGATACCCACCTCACCGGGTGCTCCCGCGCCGACCGGCGCTGCGGCGCAGGGTGTTCCGGTACCGGTCACCGGCGCCATGGTGTTCTCGCCCGAGGGCACCCCGGACGGTGTGGGCAGCATCGGGGCCGTGCTGGACAACAACCCCGTCACCGTGTGGCGGACCGACGCGTACTTCCAGCAGTTCCCCGCCCTCAAGAAGGGGGTGGGGATCATGACGACGCTCGGCAGCCCCAGCAAGCTCACCAAGGTGATCATCGATTCGCCGACACCGGGAACCGTGGTCGAGATCCGCACCTCGCCCACGGCCGCGCCGACCCTCGATCAGACCCAGCTCATCGGGTCGGCGACGCTCGGCAACGGGACCACCGAGATCGCGGTGCAGGCCGACCAGCCCGCCCGCTACGTGCTGGTGTGGATCACCGCGCTCGCTCAGAACGGTGGGCAATACCAGACGTCCATCGGTGAAGTGCGCTACGAGGCCGCGCCCTAGTTCCGAGGCCGTGCCGTGACCTCCGGCCTCGGAACCAGCGTGTCCGGTTCGCCCGAAAAAGCCCGCTAGCTGCGCTTTTATTGCCCAAACCATTGCTACCGAATCGTTATCTTCGATATGATCTTGCGTACTCTCTGCAGGTTTCAGGAGTTGCAGGTTCAGGAGTTGCATTGTCAACTGCGAAGCAATACGAGGTAGCGACCGAGCCGACCACTCGGTCCACAGCGACGGCTGTCCGGACCCGGCTGCCAAGAGTCGCCGAGGCCACCGATCGCGCTCTCCTAGCCGCCCACGCCACCGGCGAGCGGCACGCCTTCGCCGAACTATTACGGCGCCATCGCGATCACCTCTGGCAGACCGCCATGCGCGCCTCCTACACGCCCGAGGACGCCGCCGACTCGCTGCAGGACGCCCTGCTCTCCGCCCACCGCGGCGCCGGCGCCTTCCGCGGCGACGCCGAGGTACGCAGCTGGTTGCACCGCATCGTGGTGAACGCCTGCCTCGATCGCATCCGTCGCAACAAACTGCGGCGCACGGTACCGTTATCGGACGAGTCGTTGCTCGAACCCCTTTATGCCCGCGACGATTTCGCGAGCCTGGAGGCCGGACTTGTCATCGACGCAGCATTGTTCACGCTGCCCGCCGAACAGCGCACCGCGCTCGTCGCCGTGGAGCTCGAAGAACTGTCGATCGCGGAAGCCGCAGCGCTGCTCGGAGTTCCGGCCGGAACCATCAAGAGCCGGTGCGCCCGCGGCCGGCGACGACTCGAAGAACATCTGCACTCGATGAACACCTGAATCCGCTGCGAAGCAAGCAGGATAGCGGGAACCGGATTGCACTCCGGTGCGTCAAAAACTAAGACAGGTCTGCGAATTCCCATATCGGGTCCGATCTGGAGGGGCGATGAACGAGGACTACGCAGGAGGACCAGTGGCAGCAGGGACGATTCCCCGGCCGCCGTACTCCTCCGAGCTGCTCGCCGATCTGCACGCCGGGAACGTCCCGGCAGACCTGTCCGCCCAGCTGTGGACGCAGGTCCGCCGCGATCCGGACGCCATGCACTACCTGCGCTCCCTGGACCAGGTGAACACCCGCCTGCGCGACCTCGGCCGCGACGAGCACATCGCACACCCCATGCCCATCGCCATCACCGCACGCCTGGAACTAATGATCGACAATCTCGCCGCCACCGACCTGGACGCCAGCGATCGAGTGGCCACCGTGCACCGCCTCCCGGTGCCCCGCCAATCCACCCATCCCGCACCGCCTTCCACCGCACCCATGCCGGTGCTGAACGGTTCGGCCATCTTCGATACCGGGCGGCTGGACCCCCGCGATCTCGACGACCTCGTCCCCGAGGAGTCCGAGCCGGAGTTCGATCTCACGCCCGGGCCCGCCCCGGCGACCGAGCGGTTCTCCAATCGGCTCCGCTGGCTCACCGCGGCCGCGGCCACCGCAGCCATCACCGCGGGAGCCGTGGTGGCCGTGGATGCCGTACAGACCCGCACCGGGGCGCCCACTGCCGCGCAGCCCACCGCCGATATACCGCTGGCGGCGGACCTTCCTCCCACTGTGGTGCTCGCCGCCATGGGCCACCATGACATCAGCGGGCCACTCGCAAGCGGCACCGCGCTATCGAGCTGCTTGCAGGCCGCCGGCCTCGAGCGCTCGGTACTCGGGTCGCGTAGCGTCGTCTACGGCGGCAAGCAGGCCGTTCTCGTGCTGCTCGCGGGCCCGCACGCGCCGCAGATCACAGCCGCCGTGCTCGACAACGGCTGCGGACCGGGGAACCCGCAGGTACTGGCCAGCGCCGATATCGGCTGACGGCCGGCCGTTGCTCCCATCCACCGGTGTGGATGGGAGCGCCACCGCCTACCCCGGGCCCCCTGGGAACAACAGCGTTTACGCTGTGGTTGACCGACATGCCTGTTTCACAACTGCCTCGGAGGACCCTTTGAGTACCGCTGTTCGCGACCTGATCATCGTCGGTTCCGGACCGGCCGGATACACGGCGGCTGTGTACGCGGCGCGTGCGGAACTCCAGCCGATCCTCTTCGAAGGCACCCAGTTCGGTGGCGCCCTCATGACCACCACCGAGGTCGAGAACTTCCCCGGCTTCCGCGGCGGCATCATGGGCCCGGATCTGATGGAGGAGATGCGCGAGCAGGCCAAGCGATTCGGCGCGGATATCCGCACCGAGGACGTGGACGAGCTCGACCTCTCCGGTCCGATCAAGAAGGTCACCGTCGGCGATGAGGTATTCGAGGCGTACGCCGTGATCCTCGCCATGGGTTCGGCGGCCCGCTACCTGAACATCCCCGGTGAGCAGGAACTGCTCGGCCGCGGTGTCAGCGCCTGCGCCACCTGCGACGGCTTCTTCTTCAAGGGCCAGGACATCGTGGTGGTCGGCGGCGGCGACTCGGCCATGGAGGAGGCCACCTTCCTCACCAAGTTCGCCTCCAGCGTCACCATCATCCACCGCCGCGAGGAATTCCGGGCCTCCCGCATCATGCTGGAGCGCGCCAAGGCCAACGACAAGATCCGTTTCCTGCTGAACACCGAAGTGACTGCGGTGCACGGTGATTCGGCTGTCACCAACCTGAGCATTCGCGACACCCGCACCGGCGAGACCTCGCAGCTGCCGGCCACCGGCCTGTTCGTCGCCATCGGCCACGACCCGCGCAGCGAACTGGTGCGCGGCCAGGTCGAGTTGGACGGCGAGGGCTACGTCCAGGTCGACGGCCAGTCCACCTACACCTCGCTGCCGGGCGTCTTCGCCGCCGGCGACCTCGTCGACCACACCTACCGGCAGGCCATCACCGCGGCCGGGACCGGCTGCCGCTCGGCCATCGACGCCGAACGCTGGCTCGCCGACCAGGGCGACATCACCAGCAACACACTCGATCACGCCGGTCACTCGGTGGAATCGAACACTGCGGTAATCAGTAACTAGAAGGAGTCACCATGTCGGACGCCAAGACCACCGCCACGAAGACCGTCACCGACGCCACCTTCGCCCAGGACGTGCTGGCCAGCGAGAAGCCCGTCCTGGTCGACTTCTGGGCCTCCTGGTGCGGCCCGTGCAAGATGGTCGCCCCGGTGCTCGAAGAGATCGCCGCCACCCACTCCGACAGCCTGACCATCGCCAAGGTCGACGCGGACGCGAATCCGGAGGCCTCGAAGGACTACGGCATTCTGTCGTTGCCTACCATGGTGCTGTTCCAAGGGGGCAAGGAGATCAAGCGGATCGTCGGCGCAAAGGGCAAAGCGGCCCTTCTGCGCGAACTCGAGGGTGTTATCTGACGACGCGCCGTACGATGCCTGCACTCGACAGTTGCCGAAATCTGGTCCGGGTCTGAGAGAATCGACCAGCGCTCCGGTCATGCGAAGGTGTGAACTTTTGCATGAGTGGGTACCCGGGTTGGCGGAAGGAAAGGGCTCTTACGCATGCACCGACTTCGTCACGGCGATACTGGACCAGCCGTAGCTGAGATTCGGAGCACCCTCGCAAGTCTCGGATTCCTGCACTCTCACCCGAATGCCGAGCCCGGCAACGGTAGTGGCGAGTACTGGAAGAACGTAGAAGCCACCTTCGACCACGACCTCGACTCCGCGGTCCGCGCGTTTCAGCAGCATCGCGGCCTGCTCGTCGACGGCGTGGTCGGTCCGGCGACGTACCGGGCCCTCAAGGAAGCCTCCTATCGACTCGGCGCCCGCACGCTCATCTATCAGCTGTCGGCGCCGCTGTACGGCGATGATGTCGCCACCCTGCAGCGCCGCCTGCAGGATCTCGGTTTCTACGTGGGCCGGGTGGACGGGTTCTTCGGACCGCACACCCACGAGGGGCTCACCTCGTTCCAGCGCGAGATCGGCCTGGCCGGCGACGGCATCTGTGGTCCGGACACGCTCCGGTCCCTGGAACTGCTGGGAGCCCGTGTCACCGGCGGTAATCCGCATCGCATCGCCGAGGAAGAAGTGGTGCACCGGGCCGGGCCGCAGCTCACCGGCAAGCGCATCGTCATCGATCCGGGCCTGGGCGGTCCCGACAAGGGCGCACCGGTGCCCAGCGAATTCGGTGACGTGTACGAATCGGAGATCCTCTGGGATCTGGCCAGCCGGCTCGAGGGCCGTATGGCCGCCACCGGTATGGAGACGTTCCTGTCCCGGCCGTGGGGTGCGAATCCCTCCGATGCCGAAAGAGCCGAGACGTCAAATACTTTCGACGCGGATCTGATGATCTCGCTGCGCTGCGCGGGCAACCCGAGCACCTCGGCGAGCGGGGTGGCGAGCTTCCACTTCGGCAATTCGCACGGGTCCACCTCGATGATCGGGCAGGTGCTGGCCGGTTTCATCCAGCGTGAGATCGTGGCGCGGACCTCATTGCAGGACTGCCGGACCCACGCCCGCACCTGGGATCTGCTGCGCCTCACGAAGATGCCGACCGTACAGGTAGATATCGGCTACCTGACAAGCGATTACGACTCGACGGTGCTCACCAATCCGCGCATGCGGGACGTGATCGCCGAAGCCATCCTCATCTCGGTGAAGCGGCTGTACCTGCTCGGCCAGGACGATCAGCCGACCGGTACGTACACCTTCGCCGAACTGCTCGCCGAGGAAATGGCCGCGGCCGAGCGCATCTGAGTCGCCCTTCGAACCGAAAAACCCCGTCCTCCCGAATACCTCGGGACGACGGGGTTTTCTACTGTCCGGACCCGATCAGAGGGTGATCAGGCGGTTCGGCATGGTCATCGCCGCGGTCGCGAGCAGCTGATCCAGCGCGCGCTCCACGTCTTCCTTCCAGAGGTGGTCGCTGTCCAGTTCCAAGCGCAGGCGCGGGAAACGGTGATGCGGGGCAACCACTTTGAAACCGACCTCCTCCAGGAAATCGGCATCGATCATGCAGGTCTCCGGCGTGCACACGGACGCAGGCGACGGCTTGGAGGACGTACGCGGGGAAGCGGGCGCGATCCGCTCCATGAACATCATGGACCCGAGATCCGCCATCGAGGTGGACGACGGATCCGAGCGAATCCCGAAGGACTCGATGGCTCGCACACCACGACGCACCAGATCGCCCACCACGGCCTGAATCAGCTGCTGGGCTACATCATTTGTCTGATACGGAAATTCGGCCCCCAGCGTGGTCAGCAGGACCGCATCCGGGCTCACCGGGGAGGTGGGGAACAGTCCGGCGCGCGGTGACGAGCTCGGCGGCGAATACAGCGCGCAGCCGGCCGGCTGACCGTCGATCAGCGCGATCTGCCCACACGAGCCCCACTCCAGGAGCACGGTGGACAGCCAGGCCTCCTTTTCGAAGACCGGGTCACTGAATTCACGGGAGTCCGCAGCCACCGCCGGATCGAGCTCCCAGAACACGCACCGCCGGGCATGTGCCGGAAGTTTGTCGAGTCCGCCGAGGGTTAGTGCGGTAACGCTGGTCGACACCGCTCTGCTCAGCCTCCAGCTGTCCGATTCATCCACACTCACGCCGCATCAATATCTGCTCGCCAGCAAGAATAAGCGATCAAAGCAACACGCCTCTCCGGGCCTAGAAAACTCCGGCGTCACTGTGACGTTTCAGCCCCAACCCTCGGGTAGGGGCCCCGAACCTCGGAAATTCTGCTCCGAGAGCTCGGGGGTGGGGGTAGGGCCCCGATTTCGCTCTAAGGCTTGGACTGCTCCATCATGCTGACGATCCGCTCCAGATCATCGATGGAACCGAACTCGACCGTGATCTTGCCCTTGCGTTTGCCGAGCGCCACCGTGACGCGAGTGTCGAAGGATTCCGACAGTCGCTCTGCCACATCCTGCAGCCCCGGCATCTGAATCGGTTTGCGCTTGGCCGCCGGGGGAGTGGCCGCGGCATCCGGGTTCCGATTGGCCAGAGTGACAGCCTCTTCGGTGGCCCGGACCGACATACCCTCGGCCACGATCCGTGCGGCCAGCGCTTCCTGTGCTTCGGCTCCGGCCTCCAGCGCGAGCACCGCGCGGGCATGCCCGGCGGAAAGTACGCCGGCCGCCACCCGCCGCTGCACCGGAATCGGAAGTTTCAGCAGGCGAATCATATTCGTCACGACCGGTCGGGAACGGCCGATTCGCGAAGCCAGTTCCTCGTGGGTGACGCCGAACTCCTCCAGCAATTGCTGATAGGCGGCCGCCTCTTCGAGAGGATTCAACTGCACGCGATGGATGTTCTCCAGCAACGCATCCCGCAGCAGCGACTCGTCCGCGGTCTCTCGGACGATGGCCGGGATGGCGGGCAGGCCCGCCTCCTGGCTTGCACGCCAACGCCGCTCGCCCATGATGAGCTGATACTTCGGGGTCGGCAGGCTCTCCACCTGACGCACCACGATCGGCTGCATGAGGCCGAACTCCTTGATGGAGTGCACCAGTTCGGCGAGCGCCTCGTCCTCGAAAACCTGACGCGGCTGCTTCGGATTCGGCACGATCTGGTCGTGCGGAATCTCCCGGTACACCGCACCCGCATCGGCCGCGTCGGCGCCGTCGACCGGATCCGGAACCCGGTGCAGGAAGGCCGAAGCCGGCTGCGGTCCGATCGGGTCCACGCCGATGACGACATTGGCGGCAGCGCTGCCGAGTCCGCCCGGTGTGGCTGCGGGCCCGGTAGGGATCAGCGCGGCCAGACCGCGTCCCAGTCCACCCTTCTTCGCCTGACTCATCGGTCTACTGACCCCTCTCGTTGTTCACCGCAGCCGAAATTGTCATTACACACCCGATCCCGTATCGGGTAGCAATGCGGGCTCCTGACGCGCCGAGCGGGAAGCCATCTCACGTCCCGCGTCCAGGTAACTCATGGCGCCACGTGAACCCGGGTCGTAGTCGAGCACGGTCATGCCGTAACCCGGGGCCTCGGAAACCTTCACACTGCGGGGGATCACGGCCTTCAGCACGGTGTCACCGAAGTGGTTGCGCACCTCCTCCGCCACCTGATCGGCGAGCTTGGTGCGGCCGTCGTACATGGTGAGAACAACGGTGGAGACATGCAATTCAGGGTTGAGATGTGACTGCACCAGACCGATATTGCGCATCAGCTGACCCACGCCCTCCAGCGCGTAGTACTCACACTGAATGGGGATCAGCACCTCCTTCGCCGCGACGAGCGCATTGACGGTGAGCAATCCGAGCGACGGCGGGCAGTCGATCATGACGTAGTCGATGTCGTATCCGGCGAGATTGGCTTCCTGAATGGCCGTCTTCAACCGGCCCTCGCGGGCGACCATCGAGACGAGTTCGATCTCCGCGCCGGCCAGATCAATGGTGGCGGGGATGCACATGAGGCGCTCATTGTGCGGGCTCTGCTGGATGGCGTCCCGCACCGTGCACTCACCGATGAGCAGTTCGTAGCTCGACGGAATACCGGAGTGGTGGGGGATACCCAGCGCGGTGCTGGCATTGCCCTGCGGATCGAGATCGACGACCAGCACCCGCATACCCTGAATCGCCAGTGCGGCGGCCAGATTCACGGTCGTGGTGGTTTTGCCGACGCCGCCCTTCTGGTTGGCGATGGTGATGACCCGCTGCTCCTTGGGGCGCTGCACCTCCGAGTTCTTGCTGGGATGCAAGACCTGGCTGGCGCGCTGCGCTTCGGCGGCAATGGGCGTCTCGGTGGGGGAGATGTTCCCGAACGGGGTGCGGCTGAACTCCTCCGCGTCGAAGGTCCCGGTATCGAGCATGCCGGGCACTCGGGACGTTGTTTCCCGTGAAACATTCGCCGGACCGTTGGACATACAGGCTCCTAACCCCGAGAACTCAAAGACACGTGGCCGAGCGTGGCAGCAGGATCGACAGCAGGCCGACCGCGCCACACTGCGTTGTCACCGAGATGGTGCGAGGTACGAGATCGATACCCATTCGAAGCCGTTCCCGACTGCCGGGCAGTCGATTTGGAGCCGCTGCCGGGCACCGCGGTCTGCGCTCACACTCGACGTTCACTAGCTTGCCAGTACGGGACACAATACGGAAGTTGAACGGCAATGAACTCCATCCGACACGCTGAAACCGCCGGGCAATCAGCAGATTTCGCACTCGGCCGCACCGGGCGGGGCTGGGCGCATGTTTCCCGTGAAACAACACGGCGCAGCCGGGGACGGAAAGCACGAAGCGGGCGAGACGGCGGGGCTGCCGTCTCGCCCGCTTCGACTCGGGGCGGGGGTGCGACTACTGCGCCGAGAGACTGCCGAGCAGACCGCTGAGGGGGTTGCTCCCGGAGAAACCGGTGCCACCTGGAGTAGTGGGCTGGTTCGTCACTGTGACGGCAATTTTGAACGATCTATATTTCAATTATTCCGGGCGCGCGATTTACGGCGTTCGCTCCGGGGGAGACGCTCGGCGCTGATCACCATCGTGGGGGTCTCCAGGACACCGACTCCGCATTCGAGGACCTCGGCATGGCCCGCGCCCGCCTTGGTGAGATCGGCGCGATCGCGTTCCAATTCCTCGATCGCGCTGATGCCCTTGAGCGCCAGCATTCGCCCGTGATCGTGGATCAGCGGCATGGACCAACCGGCCAGCCGCGCCAGGGGAGCGACCGCGCGGGAGGTGACCACATCCGCGCCGCCCGCTTCCTTCTTCACGCCCGCCTGTTCGGCCCGGCCGCGGACGACGGTGATATCGAGTCCGGCGGCTTCGATGAACTCGGCCAGGAAAACGGTGCGGCGAAGCAGCGGCTCCACCAAGGTGATTCGAAGATCCGGGCGGGCGATGGCGAGGGGGATGCCGGGCAGGCCCGCACCGCTGCCGACATCGACCACGGTCGCGCCCTGGGGGATGAGCTCACCGATCACCGCGCAATTGAGGATGTGCCGATCCCACAGCCGGGGCACCTCACGCGGACCGATCAGGCCGCGCTCCACACCCGCGCCCGCGAGGGCGGTGTAGTAGCGGCGGGCCAGCTCCAGCCGGTTCCCGAAGACCACCGTCGCAGCGGCGGGCGGTTCCGGCTCAGTTGGCATTGCTGCCTGATCGGTCATCTCGGTGCCAGGTTCCACGTGAAACATCCTTCCGAACTGATGACGAACAATCGGGCCGTCTTACAAATGACAAGGGTAGGGCCCCCGGTCTGATCGACGCGGGGGCCCTGCCTCAACAGTGTGCGTGTCACGCGGGGAGAACGACGACCCGTCGGCTCGGCTCCACGCCTTCGCTCTCGCTGATGACGCCGTCGACGGCGGCCACCGCGTCGTGCACGATCTTGCGCTCGAACGGAGTCATGGGGGTGAGCGCCTCACGCTCCCCGGACTCCAGCACCCGCTTGGCCGCCTCGGTGCCGAGCGCACTCAGCTCCTCGCGACGGCCGGCCCGCCAGCCCGCGACATCCAGCATGAGACGGCTGCGCACGCCGGTCGACTGCTGCACGGCCAGCCGGGTCAGCTCCTGTAGCGCGTCCAGCACCTCGCCGCGACGGCCCACCAGTTTGTCCAGATCCTTGCCACCGTCGATGCTCACGATGGCGCGATCGCCGTCGACGTCGAGATCGATATCGCCGTCGAAGTCGAGGACATCGAGCAACTGCTCCAGGTAGTCGCCCGCGATCTCACCCTCTTCGATGAGTGCTTCTTCGGCATCCACCACGGTCTCGGTCGATGCCTCCGCCGCTGCCTCATCAACAGATCCAGCCGGTGCCGCCGTCGCAGCAGTCACAGTGGGGTCCCCTCCGTCTGTTTCAACAGTCATTGTTGTTCCTTCATCTGGAGTTGTCGGCGCAGGGCGCCACGAGAAGATCAGCGGCGCCGCTTCTGGTTGGCGCGACCACGGTTGCCGGACCGCTTCTTGGCCTGATTCGAGTTCGGCTTCGACTGATTCGAGTTCGGCTTGGAGCCGTTCTGCGCGGACTGCGGCGCATCGGACTTCGCCATATCGACCCCGTTGGAGTCGACCACGGGCGCGTCCTCGACAGCCGTCTTCTTACGCGTATCGACCGGCCTGGCACCCGGCTTCGGCGCATTCTGCGCGCGACGCTCCAGGGCAATGTTCTTCTTCTCGTCGTCTTCCTTCTCCATACGACCGAAGACGAGATGCTGCTGCGCGTAGGTCCAGATGTTGTTGGAGACCCAGTAGAGCAGGATGGCGATCGGCAGGAACGGACCACCGACGATGACGCCCAGCGGGAACACGTACAGCGCCAGCTTGTTCATCATGGCGGCCTGCGGGTTGGCGGCGGCCGCCTCGCTCTGCCGCTGCACCGAGGCGCGCGCGTTGAAGTGCGTCGCCAGTCCGGCGATGATCATCAGCGGGATGGAGACGGCCGCGATGGCCACCTTGCTGGGCACGCCGCCGTACTGGGCGAACGACTCCAGCACATTCGCCTTCTCGGTCATGAAGCCCGAGAGGGGAGCGCCGAAAAGCCGTGCCGTAAGGAAGGATTGAACGTCGCCCGCGCTGAAGATGTAGTTCGCGGTGTGCGCATTCTGCTCCGGCGTCATGCCGATCTGACCGATACCGGTACCGGTGCGGTTGAACGAGCGCAGCACATGGAACAGGCCGAGGAAGACCGGCACCTGCAGCAGCACGGGCAGGCAGCCCATGAGCGGGTTGAAGCCGTGATCCTTCTGCAGCTTCTGCATCTCGACCGTCATCTGCTGACGGTCGTTCTTGTACTTCTTCTGCAGTTCCTTGATCTGCGGCTGCAGCTCCTGCATCTGCTTCGTGGTGCGGACCTGCTTGACGAACGGCTTGTACAGCACCAACCGCAGCGTGAATACGAGGAACACCACCGACAGCGCCCAGGCGAACCCGCTGTCCTTGCCGAGCACGAACCCGAAGGCTTGGTGCCAGAACCACAGAATGGCCGACACCGGGTAGTAGATGAAATCGAGCACGGCGTTATGTACTCCCGTCGTTCGTATCGCCGGTCACCGCGGACGATGACCCTTCATAGGCTGCTGCCGCGTGCCGGTGTCGTGAAGCACGTTCCGGTACGGGGTCCCACCCACCAGGGTGCCAGGGCGCGCATTTCGCAAGACGCACGGCTGCCAGTCCGAGTCCGACGAACAGACCGCGCGTGCGCAGTGCGGTGACCGCGTACTCGCTACACGTGGGAGTGAAGCGACATGTCGGCATGCGGGTGGGGGAGATGTAGGTCCGATACAGCTCGATGAGGAATATCAGAGCTTTGGCCGGTAAGCGGGCCGCCGCGCGCAGCGCGTTCATGACTCGCTTGATTCACTGGAAGCCACAGAATCGGCCAGGGTGCCGAGTTTGCGCAGCCCACCACGAATCTGCCGTTCGAGCTCGGCGGAGGAGGCGGCCGCGGCGCCCGGCAGGGCGCGCAGCACGATATCCGTGCAGTCGGGCAGTTCCGCCGCGACGCCTGCACAGATATGACGCAGGCGGCGGGCCACCCGGTGGCGAACCACCGCGTTACCCACCGCCTTGCTGACGATCAAGCCGAAACGCGGACCGCCCACCCGTATGGATGGTTGCGGCCCGCTGGACTGATCGTCGTGTAGCAGTACGTGCACAACGAGATCCCGCTTCCCGATCCGCCGGCCCTGGCGCACCGTCCGGGAAAAGTCGGTACGCCGGTGCAGCCGATACGGCTCAGGCAGCACCGATGCGTCCGGCGCAGTGCGGGTGGAGAAGAGAACGGAAGTCGTTCATAGAGCCGTGCATGGGACCCCACGGCGAGCCGTGCTTACGCCGCCACGGCGAGCCGTGAACAAGCCGCCGCATCCGGGGTTCCGAATCAGGCAGTCAGCTTGTCGCGGCCCTTGCCACGACGCGCCGACACGATGGCGCGACCCGCACGGGTACGCATCCGGAGACGGAAGCCGTGGACGCGCGCCCGACGACGGTTGTTCGGCTGGAACGTCCGCTTGCCCTTGGCCACGGTCAACACTCCTCATAGGTGGGGGCGTCGGTTGACGCCCGAAGTTTTTCGGTGAAACGGTGTTGCAACGCGACGAATCAGATCCATCGGTGCAAATACCCTTGTCGGCACGGGCAGCACACAGCCGCCACCGCACCATAGGGTGACTGTAGAAGGGTACTGATCTGCTGGACGAGGGTCAAACTCGGGGGTAGGGACCGGACAACTGATCTCGTAAGGTCCGGGTAACTCCCGGGGTACCCCCAAAATCGGTTCGGCTCCCACCCGGCGGCACGCGTGCCCAGGTGTCAACGGCTCCCCAGCTGTGCGCCAAAGTTCCGGGGAGGCGGAATGGTGTACGGTCCTTGGCAGACGTCACCCGACCTAGCGTGTAGTTGCCAGCTGATTGCTGAAGAACCGCAGGTCTACGTCCGTTTGGGGGGATTCGACGGGATGCGACACGCATCCCCAGGTTGTCCACATCTGTGGATAATTGTGTGGAAACACCCTTGGAGTGGCATATTCGTGTGGCTGACGGTCCTCGTCGTCGCCCGGTTACCTGGGGGAATCGAGCAGTCGCCGCCCGTCTGCTCCAATCGACATTGCTCCGGGGAGGACTACGTTCGTGGACGACGAGCAGAATGTGCTGACAGCTGTCTGGCCCGAGGTGATCGCCGAACTCGCGAGCGGCTCGGCCGACGGCGAGATCCAGCCGGTCAGCAAGGCGCACAAAGCATGGCTCGGCATCATCGAACCGATCACCTTCGCACAGGGATTCGCCCTGCTCTCGGTACCCGGAACCATGGCGCAGGAGGTGGTGGAACGCGATCTGCGCGAGCCCATTCTGCGGTCCCTGGCCCGCCGTGGACTCCAGGTGGAGGGCCTCGGTGTCCGGATCAGGGCACAGCAGAATTCCCCGGTCGACCGGTCGCCGAACGCACCCCGCCATGCCCGCATGACCTCCCGCCCGGAACGCCCGCGCGAGCCCGATCGGGCGCAGCTGGGCTACCAGCCCGCACCCCCCGCGCAGCCGCCGGCCGAGCGTCCACAGCAGCACTACCAGGAGCGGCCCGAGTATTCACAGCCGCGCTACGCACCCGCGCAGGACTACCCCTCGGAGTACACCGAGCGCGATGCTTATCCACCTGTGGAATTCGGACAGCCACAGATGGCCGAACAGTTGCCGGCACCGCAGCCGGAGCCGCAGCAGCCTCCTCGCCGGCGCGAGAACCACCGGCCACCGGCCATGCCGCCCGGGCAGGAATCGCTGTTCTCGCCGGAGCCCACCCCGCAATTCCAGGAACCACAGCCCACTCCGCAGTTCCAGGAGCAGCAGCAGTTCCAGGAACCGCAGCCCGAGCCCATGCCGGCGCAGCCCACCCGCCGGCCGGTGGACGAGGACCGGGATCGGGACGACGAGCCGGTGGTCAATGCTCGCAACTCGTGGCCGACGTATTTCAACAAGTCGCCCGAGCGGGAGGCGCCGCAGCCGTCCTCGGCCAACAGCCTGAACGCCAAGTACACCTTCGAGACCTTCGTCATCGGCGCCTCGAACCGGTTCGCGCATGCGGCCGCGGTCGCCATCGCGGAGGCTCCGGCCCGCGCTTACAACCCGCTGTTCGTTTGGGGCGCTTCAGGTTTGGGCAAAACGCACCTGCTGCACGCGGCCGGTCACTATGCCCAGCGGCTGTTCCCCGGCATGCGGGTGAAGTACGTATCCACCGAGGAATTCACCAACGACTTCATCAACTCGCTGCGCGACGACCGGAAGGTGGCGTTCAAGCGCCGCTACCGGGAGACCGACATCCTGCTGGTGGACGACATCCAGTTCATCGAGGGTAAGGAAGGTATCCAGGAGGAGTTCTTCCACACCTTCAACACCCTGCACAACGCCAACAAGCAAATCGTGGTGTCCTCGGACCGGCCGCCCAAGCAGCTGGCCACCCTGGAGGAGCGGCTGCGCACCCGCTTCGAATGGGGCCTCATCACCGATGTGCAGCCGCCCGAGCTGGAGACGCGGATCGCGATTCTGCGTAAGAAGGCCCGGATGGATCGCCTGGATGTGCCGCACGACGTCATGGAGCTCATCGCCACGCGGGTGGAGCGCAATATCCGCGAGCTGGAGGGTGCGCTCATCCGGGTGACGGCGTTCGCCTCGCTCAACGGGCAGCCGCTGGACCTGTCGCTGGCCGAGGTGGTGCTGCGGGATCTCATGCCCGACGCCGCCACCATGGAGATCACGGCGTCCACGATCATGGCCGTGACCGCGGAGTACTTCAACACCACGCTCGAGGAACTGACCGGTCCCGGTAAGGCCCGGCCGCTGGCGCAGGCCCGGCAGATCGCCATGTACCTGTGCCGCGAACTGACCGACCTATCCCTGCCCAAGATCGGCCAGGCCTTCGGCCGTGACCACACGACGGTCATGTACGCCGACAAGAAGGTGCGCAAGGAGATGACCGAGCGCCGGCGGGTGTACGACCAGGTTCAGGAACTCACAGCCCGAATTAAACAGCGCTCGCGCTGATCCACAACTAACAGACCCCCACGTCTCCTGACGTGGGGGTCTGCTGTTTTCGGGGCTGTGGATTCCTCGAGTAAACGTTGTGGAATCCTCGAGGAAACTCCTAGTTGTCCACCGGTTCGCTCACAGGGCTCTACTAACAGGGGTGCACAACTAGTAGTGCACAGTTCCCACAGGTTGATTCATCCTCGAGGTCTGACCTGCGCGGATGGGAGTTGTGCCCTGTGGATTCCTCGAGGAGTCCCATGGGAGTCCTCGAGGAAACTGGCAGTTGTCCACCGTTTTGCCCCCATGTGCGCAGGTGCCCCGGAAACCGTGGAGCAACTCGAGGATGACTCGAGGATGAATGTGGAAACTGGCAGTGACTCCACAGCCATCGGCTGTTCATCCTCGAGACACCCTCGAGACATCCACACGCCGCCACACCCTCCGAGCTGCAGAAAGGGGGGAAGTCCACAGATTCCACACCGCCTACTACTACTTCATTTCTCTCTAATTAGAATTCTCTTTTAAAACAGGTGTGTGGAAAGTCGGGTGGGGAGCGAACAGATCGCTGGGATCGCTCCCCGGCTTCATGAACAAGCTAGAGACGCCTGGACGACAAGGGCCGAGCCGCGAACCGGGAAGTCCCGAGTCCTGAGCCGCGACGGGCTGTCCTACGAAATCGGACAGTCGGACCCTCCGACCCGGCGCGCGCAGATCGCGGGTACGGTTTGATGTCGGCCCCCTGTGCGAGACTGCATGGGTTCCAGGGGGAAGTAGCCCCTGAAGAATTCAGTTCACTTACTGCTGGGAGAGGACAGACCGGGCGATGGAGCTTGCAAGCATGAAGTTTCGAGTCGCTCGCGAGGACTTCGCCGAATCCGTAGCTTGGGTGGCCCGCAGCCTGCCGTCGCGGCCTCCGGTGCCTGTGCTCGGCGGTGTGCTCCTCGTGGCCGATGAAGATGGTCTTACCGTGTCCGGCTTCGACTACGAGGTCTCCGCGCAGATGCGGGTGGCCGCCGAGGTCGCCGGACCCGGGCAGGTGCTGGTCTCGGGCCGCCTCCTGGCCGATATCACCAAATCACTGCCCAACAAGCCGGTCGATGTTTCGGTGGACGGCACGCGGGTGCTGATCGCCTGTGGCAGTGCGAAGTTCTCGCTGCCGACCATGCCGGTCGAGGATTATCCCCAGCTTCCCGAACTTCCTCCCCAGACCGGTGAGCTCTCCGTGGATCTGTTCTCCGAGGCTGTCGGTCAGGTCGCCGTGGCCGCGGGTCGCGATGACACGCTGCCCATGCTCACCGGCATCCGGGTCGAGATCGAGGGCCCGAAGGTGGTGCTCGCCGCGACCGACCGTTTCCGGCTGGCCGTACGTGAGCTGGAGTGGAATCCGGGTCGTGCGGATGTGGAGACCGCGGTACTGGTCCCGGCTCGCACCCTGTCCGAGGCGGGTAAGACGCTCGGCTCCTCCGACAAGCCGGTGCAGCTGGCGTTCGGTACCGGTTCCGACGGCCTGCTGGGCATTGTGAACGGCGGTCGCCGAACCACCACGCGCCTGCTCGATGCCGAATTCCCCAAGTTCCGGCAATTGCTCCCCAAGGAGCACACCTCCATCGCGACGCTCTCGGTGAGCCAGCTGGTCGAGGCCATCAAGCGTGTGGCCCTGGTGGCCGAGCGCGGCGCCCAGGTGCGAATGGAGTTCTCCGAGGAGGGCCTGCTGCTCTCCGCCGGCGGTGACGATGCCGGTCGCGCCGAGGAGTGGCTGGAGGCCGACTTCCGCGGTGAATCGCTGACCATCGCCTTCAACCCGGGTTACCTGGTGGACGGTCTGGGCGCGCTGCGCACCGATAAGGTCACCTTCGGTTTCACCACCCCCAGCCGTCCGGCCGTATTCGTGCCGACGCCGGAAGAGGATCCGGCGCAGCTGGATTCGGGTGCCTTCGCGGCGCTGGCCAGTAATTACATCTACCTGTTGATGCCGGTGCGGTTGCCGGGCTGATTCCAGCGCGGGTCGGCGGAGCACTGTGCACAGTGTTGGCAAACCTGTGAAAAACTCGGCACACGTAGAGGGTTCGCCTCTCGGTGCCGGGTTTTTTGCACTGCACGGGGGAGTTGTCCCCAGGTCGAAGGGAACGGTGGACTGACCGGATGTACGTGCGGACCCTGTCGCTGCGCGATTTCCGGTCCTGGGAGGCCGCCGAGCTCGAATTACCACCGGGTCGAACGGTTTTCCTGGGTTCCAACGGCAACGGCAAGACGAATCTGATCGAGGCCGTCGGCTATCTGTCCACACTCGGTTCCCACCGGGTGTCGGCCGATGCCCCGCTCATCCGGCTGGGTGCGCAGCGCGCCCGGATCGGCGCGACCGTGGTGAATACCGGTCGTGAGTTGCGGGTGGATATGGAGCTCAATCAGGGCTCCGCGAATCGTGCGCAGATCAATCGTTCGCCGGTGCGGCGGCCACGCGAGATTCTGGGGATTCTGCAGACGGTGTTGTTCGCGCCGGAGGATCTGGCGCTGGTGCGCGGCGACCCGTCCGAGCGCCGTCGGTTCCTGGACGAGCTGGCCACCGCGCAATTGCCGCGGCTGGCCGGTGTGCGCGCGGATTACGACAAGGTGCTGCGGCAGCGTTCAGCGCTGTTGAAAACCGCTGGGCGGCATGCGCGTTCCGGGTCGCGCGGTGCGGAGTTGAGCACCCTCGATGTGTGGGACGGGCATCTCGCGGCGCACGGCGCGGTGCTGCTGGCGCATCGGCTGCAATTGGTCCACGAACTTTATCCACATCTTGCACAGGCCTATGGATCGATTGCGCCGGAGTCGCGACCTGCGTCGATCGCCTACCGAAGTGGTTATCTGCCTGTGGAATTCCAGGATCCGGCGCGGACACCGGAGCCCGGTGACGACGAGGCGCTGGAAGCGATTCTGCTGCGCGAGTTGGGGAATGCGCGCCAGAAGGAATTGGAACGCGGGGTGTGTCTGGTCGGTCCGCATCGTGACGATCTGGAACTGATGCTGGGCTCCGCCCCCGCCAAGGGTTTCTCCAGTCACGGCGAGTCCTGGTCGTTCGCACTGGCTTTGCGTCTCGGCGCGTTCGAGCTGCTGCGGACGGCGGGCACCGATCCGGTGCTGATTCTCGATGATGTGTTCGCTGAACTGGATCGCCGTCGCCGTGCCGCGCTGGCGGCCGTGGCCGCCGGGGCCGAGCAGGTATTGATCACGGCCGCGGTGGCGGAGGACGTGCCGGCGGAGCTGGCGGCGACGCCGCTGCGGGTAGAGACCACCGGCGAGGCCGATCAGCGGGTGTCCCGAATCGCGGAGTAGCCGATCGGCTGGTGGCGCGAGTGCGACATCACGGCCTCGCCGAGCGTGTCTGTCGGCAGGATGCGGCAGAATCGCCGGGAACGAACCGATGATCTCCACAGCAGGTGATTTCCGAGTGGACCACCGCGCCGACGAAGGGATGAGTGCATGGCCGATCAGTCGCCAGCCGCCGATCCCGGCCGTCCGGCCGCAGCCGTGCCCGGTGCGCCCGGCGCCGCCGGTCCCGAATCCGAGCTGCGCGGTGTGGATCTGGCCCGTCGAGCGCTGGAGGAGGCGCGCGCCGCCGCTCGTGCCGCCGGTAAGTCCGTCGGCCAGGGTCGTGCGTCACCGCGTACCGGCGGGGTGCGGGCACTCCGGGGCCGCCGCCGCGGCTGGTCCGGTTCGGGGCCCGACGAGCGTGATCCGCAATTGCTCGGCGCACTGACCGGAAAGCTGGCCAAGGGGCGCGGCTGGTCCGGCAAGGTCGCCGAGGGCATGGTGTTCGGCCAGTGGGCCAAGGTGGTGGGGGAGGACATCGCCTCCCATGCGCAGCCGGTGTCGCTGGAGAACAATGTGCTGAGCATCCAGGCGGAGTCGACCGCGTGGGCGACGCAGCTGCGGATGTTCCAGTCGCAGATTCTGGCCAAGATCGCCGCTGCGGTGGGGCACGGGATCGTCACGCAGTTGCGTATCAACGGCCCGATCGCGCCGAGTTGGCGCAAGGGTGAGCGTCACGTGAAGGGACGCGGTCCGCGCGACACGTACGGGTAACCGCTCGGAATCGCTTGTGCGGCAACCCCGCTGTCCTGGTCAGCTGACCGTTTCACGTGGAACATCGCCGAAAACGGCGGGCCCGGCAAACTGTGCGCGACGTCTCCGCAACTCGATCTTCGCGCACTTCGTCGCTAACTCGTCGTTCGGCCCGCTCGATAGCCCGCTGAAGCTCTCCGGACCCCCGTCACCCATGACCGGACATATTGCTGGTCGATTTCACGCACCTACGGCGCACACAGGGGTGTCATAGGTGCATTCTGTGTCGGTCGTACCAGTAGGATGTAGGAGTAACTAGCGGCGATACCTCCCGGCGCGTTCGGCGACAGCTCGCGCGTGGACCCGTAACCCTCGAGCAGACATGCCCCGGGGCCCCACGCGTGCTCACCGTTCAGCGCTCGGAGGATCAGCAAGTAAGGAGAGCTACCGACCAGTGGCTGCCATGGACTCCAACGCAGACGGCTCGACCAAACCCAAGTCGGGCACCTACGGTGCCGACTCCATCACTGTCCTCGAGGGCCTCGAAGCCGTTCGTAAACGGCCGGGTATGTACATCGGCTCCACGGGTGAGCGCGGTCTGCACCACCTGATCTGGGAGGTTGTCGACAACTCGGTCGACGAGGCGATGGCGGGTCACGCCACGCGCGTCGATGTCACCATGCTGGCCGACGGCGGTGTCGAGGTCGTGGACGACGGCCGCGGTATTCCGGTCGCCATGCACGCGCAGGGGGTGCCCACCATCGAGGTGGTCATGACGCAGCTGCACGCGGGCGGCAAGTTCGACTCCGACTCCTATGCGATCTCCGGTGGTCTGCACGGCGTCGGCATCTCGGTGGTGAACGCGCTGTCCAGTCGCTTGGAAGCGGACGTCGATGTCGACGGCTATCACTGGACCCAGGAATACAAGGATTCCAAGCCGGGCAAGCTGGTGCAGGGTGACGCCACCAGGCGCACCGGTACCACCATCCGGTTCTGGGCCGATCCGAATATCTTCGAGACCACCGTCTACAACTTCGAGACGGTCGCGCGCCGGCTGCAGGAGATGGCGTTCCTGAACAAGGGTCTCACCATCACCCTGACCGATCAGCGGGTGGCCGAGAGCGATGTCACCGACGAGGTGGTGAGCGATACCGCCGAGGCGCCCAAGCATCTCGACGAGAACGCCCCGGTCGCGACGCCGAAGGTGAAGACGCGGACCTACCACTACCCCGGTGGGCTCGAGGATTACGTCAAGCACATCAACCGCACCAAGACGCCGATCCACAATTCGATCGTGGCGTTCACGGGCAAGGGCACCGGCCACGAGCTCGAGATCGCGATGCAGTGGAATTCGGGCTACTCCGAGTCCGTGCACACCTTCGCGAACACCATCAATACGCACGAGGGTGGCACGCACGAGGAGGGCTTCCGCTCGGCGCTCACCACTGTGGTGAACAAGTACGCGAAGGACAAGAAGCTTCTCAAGGAGAAGGACGACAACCTCACCGGTGACGATATCCGTGAGGGCTTGGCCGCCATTGTCTCCGTGAAGGTTTCCGAGCCGCAGTTCGAGGGCCAGACCAAGACCAAGCTCGGCAATACCGAGGTGAAGTCGTTCGTGCAGCGCGCCTGCAACGAGCATCTGGCGCACTGGTTCGAGGCCAATCCGGCCGATGCGAAGACGATTGTCAGCAAGGCTGTTTCGTCGGCGCAGGCGCGGGTCGCCGCGCGTAAGGCGCGAGAGCTGGTGCGCCGCAAGTCCGCCACCGATCTGGGCGGTCTGCCCGGCAAGCTGGCCGACTGCCGCTCCAAGGATCCGGTGAAGTCCGAGATCTACATCGTGGAGGGCGACTCCGCCGGTGGTTCGGCGAAGTCCGGCCGTGACTCGATGTACCAGGCGATCCTGCCGCTGCGCGGCAAGATCATCAATGTCGAGAAGTCCCGTATCGACAAGGTGCTCAAGAACAACGAGGTCCAGGCGATCATCACCGCCTTCGGCACCGGTATCCACGACGAGTTCGATATCGCCAAGCTGCGCTATCACAAGATCGTGCTGATGGCCGACGCCGACGTGGACGGCCAGCACATCTCGACGCTGCTGCTGACCCTGCTGTTCCGCTTCATGCGCCCGCTGGTCGAGCAGGGGCACGTGTATCTCGCGCAGCCGCCGCTGTACAAGCTCAAGTGGCAGCGCACCGAGCCGGAGTTCGCGTACTCCGACCGGGAGCGCGACGGTCTGCTCGAGGCCGGCCAGGCCGCGGGCAAGCGAATCAACAAGGACGACGGCATCCAGCGCTACAAAGGTCTGGGCGAGATGAACCCGAAGGAGCTGTGGGAGACCACCATGGATCCTTCGGTGCGCGTGCTGCGCCTCGTCACGCTCGACGATGCCGCCGCTGCCGACGAGCTGTTCTCCATCCTCATGGGTGAGGACGTGGAAGCGCGTCGCAGCTTCATCACTCGCAATGCCAAGGACGTTCGGTTCCTCGACGTTTAGCGGAGCCAGGGGTTAGGGGTTCGATTCCCCTGACCCCCACCTGCGTCGAGTACCTCCCCAAAAGACTTCCTACGGAGACCAATTCATGACTGAGACTTCGCTTCCGCCTTCGGGCGGCGACCGTATCGAGCCGGTCGATATCCAGCAGGAGATGCAGAACTCCTACATCGACTACGCCATGAGCGTGATCGTCGGGCGCGCGCTGCCCGAGGTGCGCGACGGTATGAAGCCGGTGCACCGCCGGATTCTCTACGCGATGTACGACAACGGGTACCGCCCCGATCGCAGCTATGTGAAGTCCGCGCGCCCGGTCGCCGACACCATGGGCAACTACCACCCGCACGGTGATACGGCCATCTACGACACCTTGACGCGTATGGCCCAGCCGTGGTCGCTGCGCTACCCGCTGATCGACGGCCAGGGCAACTTCGGTTCCCGCGGCAACGACGGCGCGGCCGCCATGCGTTATACCGAGTGCCGCCTGACTCCGCTGGCCATGGAGATGCTGCGCGAGATCGACCACGAGACGGTCGATTTCACCCCGAACTACGACGGTAAGACCCAGGAGCCGACGGTGCTCCCGGCGCGGGTGCCGGCGCTGCTGATGAACGGCTCCAACGGTATCGCCGTCGGTATGGCCACCAATATCCCGCCGCACAACCTCACCGAGCTGGCCGAGGCTATCTTCTGGGCGCTGGAAAATCACCAGGCGGACGAGGAAACCACCCTCGAGGCGTGCATCGAGCGGGTGAAGGGTCCGGACTTCCCGACCTATGGCCTGATCGTCGGCACCCAGGGCATCAATGACGCGTACCGGACCGGTCGCGGCTCGGTCAAGATGCGCGGTGTGGTCGAGATCGAGGAGGACGCCCGCGGGCGCACCACGATCGTCATCACCGAACTGCCGTACCAGGTCAATACCGACAATTTCATCAATGCCATTGCGGAGCAGGTGAAGGACGGCAAGATCGCGGGTGTCTCCGACATCCACGACGAGTCCTCGGACCGTGTCGGCATGCGCATCGTGGTCACCGTCAAGCGGGACGCGATCGCGAAGGTGGTGCTGAACAACCTCTACAAGCACACCCAGCTGCAGACGTCGTTCGGCGCGAACATGCTGTCGATCGTGGACGGGGTGCCGCGCACGCTGCGCCTGGATCAGATGATCCGGCTGTATGTGAACCACCAGTTGGAAGTCATCATCCGGCGCACCAAGTACCTGCTGCGCAAGGCCGAGGAGCGGGCCCACATCCTGCGCGGCTTGGTGAAGGCGCTCGATCAGCTCGATGCCGTGATCGCCCTGATCCGTCGTTCGGCCGATACCGATACCGCGCGCACCGGCCTGATGCAGTTGCTGGAGATCGACGAGATCCAGGCGACCGCCATCCTGGATATGCAGCTGCGCCGCCTGTCCGCCCTGGAGCGGCAGAAGCTGGTCGACGAATTGGCGAAGATCGAGCTCGAGATCGCTGATCTGCTGGACATTCTGGCGAAGCCGGAGCGGCAGCGCGCCATCGTGCGCGACGAGCTGACGGAGATTGTCGACAAGTACGGCGACGATCGCCGCACCAAGATCATCGCGTCGGACGGTGAGGTGACCGACGAGGACCTCATCGCCCGCGAGGATGTCGTCGTCACCATCACCGAGACCGGTTACGCCAAGCGCACCAAGACCGACCTGTACCGCTCGCAGAAGCGCGGCGGCAAGGGCGTGCAGGGCGCGGGTCTCAAGCAGGACGATCTGGTCCGGCACTTCTTCATCACCTCCACGCACGACTGGCTGCTGTTCTTCACGAACAAGGGCCGGGTCTACCGCGCCAAGGCGTACGAGCTGCCCGAGGCCAGCCGTACCGCCCGCGGTCAGCACGTGGCGAACCTGCTGGCCTTCCAGCCGGACGAGAAGATCGCCCAGGTCATTCAGCTGACCACCTACGAGGACGCCCCGCACCTGGTGCTGGCGACTCGCAACGGCCTGGTCAAGAAGTCCCGTCTGACCGACTTCGACTCCAACCGCACCGGCGGCATCGTCGCGGTCAATCTGCGCGATGGTGACGAATTGGTCGGCGCGGCACTGTGTTCGGCCGACGATGATCTGCTGCTGGTGTCGGCGCACGGCCAGTCGATCCGTTTCTCCGCCAATGACGAGGTGCTGCGCCCGATGGGCCGTGCCACCTCCGGCGTGCAGGGCATGCGTTTCAATCAGGCCGATGAACTGTTGTCGCTCAACGTGGTTCGCGAGGGCGACCAGAACTACCTGCTTGTCGCGACGGCCGGTGGGTACTCCAAACGCACGGCGATCGAGGAGTACACCGCGCAGGGTCGTGGTGGAAAGGGCGTATTGACCATTCAATACGACGAGAAACGTGGCAGTCTGGTCGGTGCGCTCATCGTCGACGACGAGGATGAGCTGTACGCCATTACATCCGGCGGCGGTGTTATCCGGACTGTGGCCAAGCAGGTTCGCAAGGCTGGACGCCAGACCAAGGGTGTGCGATTGATGAACCTCGGCGAGGGCGATACCTTGCTTGCGATCGCGCGTAACGCGGACGAGCCCGACCAGGTTGCCGAAGATGACACCAGCGGTTCGGCGAAGCAGTAGTTTCACCCCAGCAGCGGCGGCACAACGGATCGAAGGATTCACCATTGACCAATCAGCCGAATGACCAGCGTGGTCATGCCAATGGCGTGACCGAGAGAATCGCTCCGTCTCCGATTCCGCCGCGGCCTATTCCGCGACCGGGTTCGGGAAACGAGGGCGGTGTGCCGCAATCCAACGAGATGCCGGACAACTCCGGCGATTTCGCGCCGGAGGCCACCGGGCGAATGAGCGATCCGACGGAGGTGACCGCCCCCGAAGGCGTGGACGGTCAGTCCGGTGGCTCGCCCTACCAGGACGGCGGGTGGTCGCAGCTGCCGCAGCGGGAACCGCAGTCCAACCTGTACCGGCCGGGTCAGGCCCCCACCACCGGCAGGCCCGGCAGTGTGGGCCTGAACGCCGGTGTCTCCAATGCGCGCACCACCGCCGATCTGGCGGCCAAGGCGGCACGCAAGGAGGCCGCCATGGTGAAGTCCGTCGGCATCGACGGACCCACCCGCAGCATCGCCCGGCCGGAACTGGTGAAGGATCTGCCGGATCTGTCGGAGATGCGGCACCCGCTGCCCCCGCCGGAGCCCATTCCGCCGTCCGGTCCGGTATCGCCGTCCGCTCCGGCGGCGGTGGCCGCCGCGGCCGCCAGCGGTGAGCCGCTGCGGGCGACCGTGCAGGTGCGCCATATCGACCCGTGGTCCACGTTGAAGGTGTCGCTGGTCATCAGCGTCGCCCTGTTCTTCGTGTGGATGCTGGCGGTCGGCCTGCTGTACCTGGTGCTCGAGGGCATGGGTGTGTGGGGCCGGCTCAACAGCACCTTCACCGACATGGTGTCGGACAGCTCCTCCTCGGGGCTGATCGATGCCGGCACGGTGTTCGGCTACGCGAGTGTCATCGGTCTCATCAATGTGGTGTTGCTGACAGCACTTTCGACGGTCGGCGTGTTCGTCTACAACCAGTGCACCGATCTGGTCGGCGGCATTCAGGTGACCCTGTCGGACCCCGACTAGAGGTTCTTCGAAACGGCTGGTCCCGCCTGTGATTTCAGGACGGTGACCAGCCGTTTTGCGTATCCGCGCTTCCTTCGGGTAATCTTCAGCCTCGGTTCGGGTGACACATTCGGACCAGGATGAGGGCCTATAGCTCAGGCGGTTAGAGCGCTTCGCTGATAACGAAGAGGTCGGAGGTTCAAGTCCTCCTAGGCCCACTCCCGAACATCACAGTAGGGTGGGATTCATGCTGAAACTTCTCCTGACTATCGGCTTTGCCGCCGCGGTGATCTTCGGAATCAGCAAGCTGCGCCAGCGAAGCGATGCGGACCTCTGGCACGAGGTCACCACTCGCTGATCCTCTCCGGGATCCTGTGGAGACACAGACATCCCGGCCGGGGGCCTTAGCTCAATTGGCAGAGCACTGCCTTTGCAAGGCAGGGGTTAGGGGTTCGATTCCCCTAGGCTCCACAACTTCCGGCGCAGGTCAGAGAGTGTTTCTCGCTCTCCGGCCTGTTCCTATCCACATCCTCTATCCACATACGTGGACAGAGGGGCAGCGGTCCACAGTGAATCTGAGGGGATTCGACGCAGACCTAAGAGGTTTTCGTCATGTCGGCACCCACCGCCACCACTCCCAAGCGCACCCGTAAGCGCAAGGCCCCAACCGCCCGCGTCTATGTCCGCAGCGACAAGACGATCGGTTACCAGATCCGCTACCGCATCGAGCGCGACGGCAAGGTGACTGAAGCATCTCAGATGTTCGACGACCTCCCCGCGGCTACCCGATGGGCGAAGCTGCTCGCCGAGGTCGGCCCGGCGTCGGCTGAGAAGATCCTCGCTGCTCAACTCCAAATCGCTGCGACACCGACGATCACGATCGGCGATTACCTCCGGCAGCGCGTCGGTACGTTGACCGGCATCGAGAAGGCCACCGGCCGAAAGTACCTGCGGTACATAGCGAACGATATCGACGGATTCCTTGTCGACGGCGAAACGTCGATGGGTAGCCTGCCTCTCGACGCCTACGACGAAGACCTCGATGCCGCGTGGGTGATGTATCTGCAATTCGAGGCGTGCAACAAGCCCGGTCGGCGACCAGGCAACTCGCCCAAGACAATCCGCAATAAGCATGGCTTTGTAAGCGAAGCCCTGGCCGCGGCGGCGCGGCGTCGGCCGAACCCGCTCGTGCCGTACAACCCCTGCGCGTACACGCGCCTGCCTAAGGTTTATCCGAAGGAACTCGACTACTTCACCTCGGCTGAGTACGAACTATTCGAGGCGCTGCTCGCTCCACAGTGGCGGGTACTGCTCGAATTCGCCGTGATGTCCATGGCCAGGCCTGGCGAGATCTACGCCCTGACGGTCGGCGACGTGAACCGCGAGACCGGCGCAGTCAGAATTACAAAGGCATGGAAGTACGACGACGGCAGACTCTTGCTCGGCGCACCGAAATCCCTGCGTGGCGTGCGGACCGTGTATGTACCGCTGGAGACGATCGCGCGCCTCGACCTCGACCGCCCCGCTGACAAGCTTCTGTTCTCCACAGGCAAGGGCACCCCGCTCTCGGTGCACGACGTCGCTAAGCGCATGTGGGGACCGGCATTACGCCGTCTGGAAGCGCTCACACGCGACGGAAAGAATCCCGGCGGCATCTACCTGTTCGGCAACCTCGCGCATTGGGAGGGCGAGAGCCCAGCCCAATTGCTCGCCCGGTTCGGCACGGACGTTGTCGAGAAGCTGCTCGCGAAGACGATCACGCCGTACACAACCCGCCACACCGGAATCAGCTGGAGATTGCAAGACGGAACACCGATTTGGGTCGTGAGCCGCGACGCCGGCCACGAATCCCAAGCCACCACAGACAAGCGATACGGCCATATCGACAGCAGCGCATCGGTCGCCGCCGCGCAGACCGCCGCCGAACGCCTGCCCAGCCTGCGGCGAGGCGTAGTCGACCTCGACCTCGCGCGCCGCCGCCGCGAGGTGCGTGCCGGGCGGCTCGGCGAAATCGACGCCGTCGCTGACGGATTCGAGGCGGTCTGGATGTCCGCCGAGGGTCGCATCGAATCCGAAGTGTTCGACGACTACGAGGTCGCCGTCGACCATGTCGCTCGGCACGAGACGGGCGAGGCGCTCGCCGCATGATTCCCGCCGCCGGGGTCCGAACCACTCGGACCCCGGCGGCGCTTTCTATTTCATTACCTGCTCACACCTGAAATGAAATCAAAATGTCTGCTGGTAGCACCTGCATTTTCCCGGTTGGCGCCGATGTCTGTGGCGTTCCGGTTACCCCGCGCCCCGGCCCTGGCCGTCCCCGAACCTATTGCGACAACCCGCAACACACCGCGCTTGGCAAGCACCGTTACGAGCAGCGCGTCGCGAAGGCCCGCGCCGCGGCCGAGCAGCCGCCCGCCACGGTCGCAGAACGTGTAGCCGTACTCGGCGCCGCGGTCGCTCGAATCGAACGACTCAAGGGTGAACTCGTCGCCGAGCTCGCCGACGCCGAGGAGCTCGTCGCCGACCTCGCAGACAGTGAACAGAATCTCGCGGACCTGGACCGTGTCGAAACCATCGCCCTTGCTCGCGTGCGCCAAGCAGAGGCCGCGCGGCAGGCATCAGACGTCATAGCTGAGATTGCCCGCGAGGATGCCGCACAGGCCCAGCGGAACACAGCCGAGGTTCGAAACGAGGCCTCCGACGCCGTCTCTCGGATGCGAACGGACTGCGATCGTGAAGTCGCACGGGTGCTCGCAGTCGCCGATGCCGAGATCACCCGAGCCACGACGGCCCAAGTCCTCGCCAAAGATCGTCCGCGGCGGCGGATCTCAGCGGTTTAGTCGACGTCCTCGCGGCGGCCGGCGGCGGTGACGAGGCCGACCCCCGCGAGCAGCAGCAGACCGGGCACACCCCAAACGAGCATGACAGTCGGGAAGTACGCCTCAAGAGCGTCACTGTCCGTGAGGAGAAATGCGGCGCCAGTGACCGAGATTCCGATGCCGACAATACCGATGCCTAACAGCCCTGCCGTGGTGAGGCGTGGCGATTCGGGATCGCGCAGGCTGACCAGAGCCGCCGTGAAGACAATCACGCCACCTACGAAAGGCCAAGCCAGGTACAGCCAGGTCAAGGCCTCCGATCCCGGATCGTGCAGGTCCATCATGTCGTCGACCTCGACTCGCGACACATCACCGAGCAGCCACACCAACCACGCTGCTGTTCCCATGGCGAGGTTGACGGCCGCCCACAAATTCGCTGCGGCGACTTCGACCGAACGGCTAGCGGATACGAACCGCACTGCGGTGCGCGCCTGCCGGTGTGTGTCGAGTGCACGCTGAATCCGTTCGCGGACCCGTCGGTCTTGGAAGATCACCGGCAGGCATATTTTACCGAGCGTCCACCACGCGGCACCGGCGAGCAGGACATGCCATAGATCGGTCACGTTGGCGACGGTGGACACACGAGGATCTATCGCCTCGTCAACGATGTTGAGGCGCACAACGAACGCCACCGCTATTGCACACAGACCGATAGTCAGTACAGGTGCGCGGCGACCACGAACGCTAATCAGGCGGCCAAGGACGACCGCCACCAGAGGAACCAAACCCACGAACATGACCGGATGTTACGAGTACCCACCGACATTCGTGATGAAACTGGTTGATGCATCACATACCGAGCTGTCTGCGTAGCTCTCGACCGGGGGAGGGTTGCGGGTAGTCACCGGTTGCCAAGCGGCGCAGAACCTCATCGAGAAGCTCGCCAGGCGGGATGTTTAGTGCCGTAGACGCCTCGATCAGATCTGCGATCGAGGCCTCACGCAAGCCGTCCTCTGTCCGCTGGTACGTGTTGCGGCCCCAGCCCAATCTTGCCCAAAATTGGGCTCTGGACAACTCGGCCGCCTCCCGGCGGACGCTGAGCGCCTTCCCAAAAGCCCTGTTTACGTTGCCCCGATCCATGAGATCAGGCTATCTCATGGGTTGATCTTGCCGCGCCCAGATCTGGGCCGTAAGGTTTGCGGTGCGTTGACTCGGCGGGGTGAAGGGCAGCACGCAGGGTTCGGCGACTCCATCGGGAACGGAGCCGCAGCGCGGTAACTCAGGTGGAGGACCAGTGAAATACGCGATGCCGGAAGATGATTCAGCCGATGACGATCTGCGCCCAATGGGGCGGGGGCTGTTCCGATCTTCGGGGCGCGCAATTTGGCAAGCGCGAAGCGATCAACGTACCGAGGAACTGACCGACCTGCTGGCGAGCGTGATCCGGATGCCGGCCTCGCGGTTCATCCTTGAGGTTCAGGCCCGAGGGCACGACCCGGTGCGAGTGCTGAACGAACTAACCCCCGAGTTCCAGCGCCTTTTTCAGTAGTTCTCCAAGCTCGACCCCCAATGCGGTGCTGATCCGCAGCATCTGCGGCATTCGCATGGATGACTGCCCGGTCTCGAACCGGCCGATGGTCTTCTTGCTGATACCTGTTCGCTCTGCGAGTTCGTCTTGCGTCATCTTGTTTCGCTCGGCTCGCATGACCATGATCGCCTTGCCTAACGCCAGATCTAGCTTGCGCGCGGCCTCATCCATGTCGTCGTCCCGGTCGCCGGGGTCGGCGGCTGATGTTTTCATGTGTCCATTTAAGGGCCAAATCTGACCATTGCACAAGTGTGGCCGTCAGGACACTCTTTTGTCCTGCTGGTTGCCGGGAGGTCTCTGGGCAGTCCTTCTATGGGACATCTTCGGCTTGCAAAGGGACAATTCTGTCCCTAATGTGGTCAACATGTTCCCTATCAACACGGCTACCGCGGCAACCGTTCGCGACGCCATCGCGCAGGCCGAGCGGACCGAGGTATCCGTCGCCAAGGGCGCACATATCACCCCGTCGACATGGCAGCGGCGTATCCATGGCAGAACCTCCTTTACCGTGAACGACCTGAGCCGGATCTCTGCCGACCTCGGTGTGAAGATCGGCGACTTGGTCGACACCATCGCGGACAAGCTGCGATGACCTCCACCGATGAGCTGCGGCTCTACACCCTGAGTGAGACCGCCGAACGTCTTCACGTCACCGTGGATTGGCTTACGAAGCGTGTTCGCGCTCGGCGTCTGCCCGCGCGCAAAAGCGGGCGTGACTGGACATTCTCGGCAGCCGATATCCGGGCCGCGATCGAGGCCATGGCGGTACCCGCGACATACGAAACCCTCACCGAGGCAACGGAAGTTAGCCGAGGGGGTGCCGACCGATGATCGCCCCTACTGCTGAGTACGAAACGTTCTCACTCGAAGAGGCTTGTGCGCTCACGGGCGCGCCATCGCCCGATTGGATGTCTCGCTTGCTCAACGCTGGTGAGCTGACGGGAATCCTTTCGGGCACGTCGTGGCGGATGACGCATAGCGACATGGCTCAGGTTGTTGCCCACATGCGCGGAGTCGCTGAACGGCATGTCGCCGAACGCGCAGCCAGACGCGCAATCCAACACCCAGAACCCGCGCAGAACATGCCGCCTAACGCCGCCGGACTGTCAGCACGCAGCGCGTCCCGCCTTCGCCGCCGCGCCGCCACCCCCTGATTTTCCGCGGTGCGGCGCGCGTCGATGTCGCACAGCGGATCGCGTGACCGGCTGGAGGGACCGCCGGGCGACCCCCTCACGCCCAGCTCCACCGATCACGCACCACATCAAAACGCACGAAGCCGATTGGAGGACAACACATGATCACCGTGCTCGCCGTTGCCGCGCTGTGGTCGCTCGTCTCAGTGGCCGTACTTCCCGCGCTGTTGCTCGCCTTCTTCCGGCCGGCACCCGAAGCGTCGCGAAACCTTCGCAGCATGTCGGCCGTTTCGACCAGCCTGCTCGCCCTCGTCGTCCTGACGCTCGGCGCGCTCTGGGTGGTCTGGCCATGACCGCAAACGCAGCGACGCCCGGCGCGAACCATTCCGCGCCGGGCGCCATCCAAACCGCTACCTCAACTCCGCGCGCCGAGGTGCAACTCGTCGCGCACGAAGCAACGAACGGAATCCTACCTATGACAAGCACACTCGCCGCCGCTATGGCGGCCGAGATGCACGACGCCGCCGTAATTCGGCTGCGCGAGGAGTCATCCGCCGCCCTGTTCCGTGGCGATCTCGACATCGCGGCCGGCCTTGAGAAGGCCGCCGACGATCTCGACGCCGCCCAGGACCAGATCGGCGGTACCCCATGAGCGAGACAGCCGAGGTAATCGCTGACCTCTGCGACCGGGTGCACACGTTGTACGCCGAGCTGGATATCGCACACGCGAAAGCTGCGGCCGAGTCCGGAGCGGTACTGGATTTCGCGGACGAGCTCGCTGCCGCTGACAACACCGAATTCTCACCTGCGGTGGCCGCTGGTCGACTGCGCTGCCTCGTCCGGGGGCAGTGGTGACCATGTCCGCAGTGGTGCTGATCAGCGCCAGCCTCCTAATACTCGCCCTCGCCGTCGCCGCGCTCGTGGACCTGCTGATGAATACACCTCTGCCGGTGTGGATCTCGTGCCCGAACTGCGACGGGCGCGGCGTGATGGACCGCGACATCAGCGACCCGCACACCTGCAGCGCATGTCAGGGCTGGGGGCGGGTGCAGGACGTCGACACGGCGCATGACCTGGCCGAGGAACCTGCGCAACTGTTCCCGTCGCGACTACGGCGCCAGGTGTGCCGCGCGTGTAGCGCTCTGCGCACCCTGACGAGAGGCAACCAGTGATGTTCCATCATATGACCGCAGCCGATTTCGACCAGATGCACGCCGGCACCCGCGACACTGTCGACGACCTGATCAAGAACCTGATTTTGGTTGGTAAGCGCTGCTCGTGCGGCGAGCCGATCGACTCGCAACGCCACATGACCACCATCGTGGGCTACCTCGGCAGTCAGTACAACGCGGCTGATTTAGCGCTGTTGCTCGCCGAAGCCCTGACGCGTCTCGCCCTCGCGCAGGGGGCGCTATGAGGTGGGAGGACCGCGCTGCGTGCGCCGGATTCCCAACCGAGTGCTTCTTTGTGGACGGCCGAAATAGCGACCCCGAACGTCAGGCATCGGTGCGGGTCGCGGTGCGCGTGTGCGTCAACTGCGACGTGCGCAAAGAATGCGCACGTCTCGCGCAGAGCATCGCTGCGCGACAAGGTGTTTGGGGCGGAGTCGACCTCGGCGGCGGGCAGCGCGTCCCGCCGAACTCACTGAAGCTATTGGACCTTGTGGCCGGGGTGGAGGCCGCCGCGTGACCGCGCCGACTGTGCCCGGCGTGTATGCCGGTGTGCCCGAGCACGTTTACCACGGCGATCTCGGGTCGCTGTCCTCGAGCGGCGCCCGCCGCCTGCTCGAACTCGCCCCCAAGGAGTGGCTGTACGAGCGTGACCACCCGGAAACGCGCGAGCCCACACCCGAGATGGAAATGGGTACCGACGTTCACACCGACGTTCTGGGCGTCGGCCCCCGTCGAGTCGAGATCAAGGCACCAGACTTCAAGAAACCTGCAGATCAGAAGCGCCGCAAGGAAATCCGGGCCCGCGGGGAAATCCCGCTACTCACACGCCAGATCGCCACTGTCGAGGCTATGGCCGAAGCAGTGCTCACCGACGCCGACGCCGGTCCGTTGCTGGCGTCCGGAGTTCCCGAACTCAGCGCGTACGGCCGCGATCCGATCACCGGCGTAATGATGCGCGCCCGGACCGATTGGGTCCACGAGCGCAGCGGCGGCCGGATCGGAATCGACCTCAAGACGTGCGACTCGTCGAGCCCGGCCGATTTCGCCGCCGAGGTGCGCCGCTGGTCGTACCACGTTCAACAGGCCTGGTATGAGCAGGTTTTCGCCGAGGCCGGCCAACCGCTCGACGCGTTCGTGTTCGTCGCCGTCGCCAAACGCCGCCCGCACCTGGTAGCCGTGCACGAGCTCAAGCCGCGCGTCGTCGACCTCGGTCGCGACATCGCCCGCCGTGCCCTCGACAAGTACGCGCGATGCATCGAGCACAACGAATGGCCCGGCCACGGCCGCGGCTTCCATCAAATCGACCTCCCTGATTGGGAATTCAAGAAGGAGCTGTACCGATCGTGACTACCGCAATCGCTATCGCCGAACCTGTCGACGCCGCCTACGTTCCGGCCACACTGGACCCGCTCGATGCCCTGGTGCGCTACACGCAGATGCTCGCCGTTGCGAAGGAATTCGCCGAGTACATCTGCATGACGCCGATGGTCCCGGCCATCTACCAGGGCAAGCCCAAGCACGCGACCGTCGCAATCCTGCACGGTGCCGAACTCGGATTGAACCCGCTGCAATCGCTGCAACAGATCTTCACAGTCCATGGGATGCCCGCGATCTACGCGCGGACCATGGTCGCTCTGCTCAAGGCAAAGGGCCACCGATTCAAGACGGTCGAGGCCGGACCCGACCGGGTCATCATCACCGGCACCTCGCGCGACGGCCGCGACACCGAAACGAGCGAGTGGACGATCGAGCGCGCCGACCGGGCGGGCTATATCCCGAAGCTCGACCCCGAGACCGGCGAGTACGTCAAGAACAGCAACGGCAAGCAGGCCGGGAATACCAAGTACCTCACCGAGCCCGAAAACATGCTGTGGGCCAAGGCTGCGGCGACTGTGTGCCGTCGCCTCGCGCCTGACGTGCTGCTCGGGATCTCGCGCACCGTCGAGGACCTCGAAAGCGAGCCCGAGCCGATCCATGTGCAGTCCGAGCGAGTATTGCCCGCCGAGGTGCTCGCCGCGAGTGCGCCGGCCGATCCTGTCGCGGCGGTGCAGACCTGGACGCCGCCCGCTGAGCCCGCAGAATCGAGCGTGAAACCGGAATCCGAGCAGGTCACGGACTCGGCTAAGGCCTCTCCCGAGGTGCCCACCGAGAAGCCGTCTACCCGCATCCAGCAGCGGAAGATCGCGCGCCTGTTCAACGAGCGGGGCGTCGAGGACGACGCCGTGAAGCTGGTCGCCGCCGGCACTTTCCTCGGCCGCGAGATCACCTCGGCGGACGCCATCACCTTCGACGAGGCGATTCGGCTGCTCGCTCACCTTGAGGAGCTGCCGATCGCGCTCGACAGCGTTGCCGAAGCAACGGGCGACTGGGCCAGCGATCGAGCCGACCTCGAGGGCGGTGAACAGCAGTGAGCGCGCAGATTCCGCCGATGAGCGACGACGAGGCGCGCGCACCGGCGAGCCTCTGGGAAGTCGGTTTCGAGTACCTCGTCGATTCCATGCGCACCCAGGCCACGTACACCGACCGTGCGCACGCGGCGCAAACGGCGCTCATGTTCTTCACTGCTGCGCAATCGCGCGCCCTGCTGGACCTCGGCGCGCTCGTTGCCGAGCAGCGCAAAGCGAATGTGATCGCAGCGTTCGAGGCTCGAGTCATCAAGGACGACGCCGAGTACATCCAAGCCCGCGAAACCGTGCGTGCGGTTCTCGGCCTCGATACCAATTCGACAGGACGGCCCGAATGAATACGACCATCACCGTCGGTACCGCCGACTTGCGCCAGGCCCTCGTTGCCGTCCGGCCGCATGCGTGCAGTGACAAGGACTTTCCGGAGATCAACCGCATTCGGCTGACCGTCGGCACCGGGCACGTCACGGTGTCCGCGACCGACCGATTTACTGCGGCGCTCGCGGATGTGTCCGTGTGGGATCACGACGGCGAGCCCGTCGAAATCGTCGAGCTGCTGCGCGATGACGTGGCGAAGCTCCTGTCGATCTTCGGTGCCCCCGGCAAGGATTCCAGCGACGAAGGTCCGCAATACCTGCTGCGACTCAAGATCGGCGTCGACCAGGTGGAGGCCGTCGACTGCTCGGGGCTCGATGTCGGCGTCGGCCGCGAGTACCTGTTTCCGCGCCTCGCCACCGAGGATGCGCTCAACGTGGTGCCCCAGCTGATCGAGCGCGCCCATTTCGGTCAGCTCGTCATGGTCAACGACATCACAGATCTGACTGTCAGCGGCGACCACCTCGCCCGCTGGAAGGACGCCGCGAAAGCGTACGGCGAGCGGCTCACTGTCGAGACTCGCCAGGGCCTCTCGACGCGCTCGACAACGGTATTCATCCGGTGCGGCGAGTCGTTCCTCGGCGCGATGGTTTCGCAGCCGCTGCTCGATGAGGACAAGGACAAGGCCCGCGGGTACGCCGATCGCTGGAGCGCACGCCTGCCCGAGATCGCCGCCGCCGCACCAGTTTCCAGCACCTAGGCCCTCGACCGTGATTCGCGCCGGACGTTCAGCGTGAGCGTCCGGCGGCGACCCGAACTCGGGATTGCCTCAATACGAAAGGAGGACGGCAGATGGCACGTATCCGGACTATTAAGCCCGAGTTCTGGGACTCGCCCGGCATCGAAACCATGCATCCGTTCTCGCGGTTGCTGTTCGTCGCCATGTGGAACTGGGCCGACGACTGCGGCCGAGGCAAGGCCGAGGCCCGCGAACTCATGGGTTTCGCATTCCCTCGCGACGAAGACATGACGCTCGCGGTGTTTCGTGGGTACCTCGGCGAAGTCCGCCGAGTCTTCGGAGTGCATTTCTACAAGGTCGCCGGACGCTCGTATTACGCCATCCCGTCCTGGGACAACCACCAGAAGATCGACAAGCGCTCTGGTGCACGGTGGCCCGGGCCCGAGGAGGGCGACGAGTACGAACCGGCTACGAACCGCCCAAGCAGCTCAGAATCTGCGCAGGTGGAGGTCGATTCGGAGAGTCTCGCCGAGCCCTCGGCGGAACCCGCCGAGTCTGCGCCGAGCCCTCGGCGGATGCCGGGCGCTGGAACAGGGGAACAGGGGAACAGGGGAACAGATAAAGAACAGCCCCCCTCACCCCCCGCGGCCACCTCACTTGCGCTCGTGCCCGCGAAACCGAGCGGGGGCAAACAGATCGCGCAGCGGCTCAACGCAACCGCGCGCAGCGCACCAGCGCATCAGATCGCGGTCGCGTTCAACGACAGCCTCGATACGCCGATCGAATCGGGCCTACTCGCGAAGGTCGGCATCGAAATCGACAACTGCCTCCGCGCCGGGATACCGCCGCTCGCCATCGCGGCCGGCCTCAAAGCCTGGACTGCCTCGGACTCGTGGAGTCCCACGCAGATACCGAATTTCGTGCACAAGGCCACCAACGCACGAGGCCGGCCCGGTCGATCCAAACCCACCGAAAGGGCAGTCGACGCCATGACCGCCGCCGAGGAACTTCTACGGGAGGTGACAACCCATGGACATCGCAGCCAGTGAGGCCGCCATCCGCGCCGCCGCCGCGGCCTGGTCCCGCGCCCGCATCTACGACGACAAGCTCGGCGACGCCGACAAGGCCAGACTCGCCGCATGGGCCGAGAGCATTGAGCGCTGGGAGCTGGACGCGCCGGACCTGGTCGAGGGCGTTATGCGCTACTACGAGAGCAACACCGAGGGCCGCACGATGGGCATCGGCGATCTGCTGCACCATGCGCGCGAGCACCGGCGCCAGCGGGCCGAGCGCGAAAAGGCCGCCCAGAGCGGCGATGCCACCTCGCTGCCCGCTGGGACCGGTCAATATGCGGGACTGCCGATCAGCGCAACTGGCGCGCCCGTCAGGGCTGCCTACGACGTTGCGGGCGCCGTGGACCGCCAATGCCCGAATTGCGATGCCGCAATAGGCGACCCGTGCACCTCGGCGGCCGGCCTCGGGCAACGCATTCCGTGCCTGGCCCGCATAACCGGTCGCTCGGCCGCTGTGCACGTCGTAGGACACCGATCATGACCGCCGCCATCCTCGAACTGCCCTGGACAGCACCGCCGCTCACGCTCAACCAGCGGCGCGCGACGAAGGGCGCGATGTTCGCGCACGCCCGGACGGTGGCTGAGGTCCGCGGTACGGTTCACCGCCTCGCACAGGGCGCCCAGCTGCCGCGCGATCTCGCACACGTCACGGTGCAGCTGCACTATCGGCCGCGCGACAACCGCCGACGCGATACCGACAACCTTGTTGCCACCCTCAAACCGGCCTGCGATGGGCTCGCCGCCGGTACGGCGAAGTATCCCGGGTATGGCCTTGTCGCAGACGACATCCCGCGATTCATGGCGAAGCCGGAGCCGATCATTCACCCCGCAGAGCGCGGCAAGGTCGGCGCGCTGTGGCTTGAGATCACCTGGGATACCGAGGAGGCGTGATCATGGCCGACACCGACCACTTGTTTCTCAATCGCGCCGACATCAGCGCGCTTCAGGAGTTGCTCCGCCGAATACCGGCGCTCGCCGAGGATTTGGCCGTGACCGAGACCAAGCAGGGCCGCGTGAGCAAGTCCGGACTCGGCTCGGTACGTCGCGGCCGGCACCGCACCGCCCTGCCGATGCACCTCGGCGCGTACGAGGCCGCGGAGTTCCTGCGGAACTCGCTCGGGACGTGGATACGCCTGGTGTGCGAGCAGCGGGCCGTCGAACTGCCCGCGGTCGACAACCTGATCGGCGCCGCGCGGTGGCTGAACCGGCACGTCTACTCGCTCGCGATGACACCCGGCGCCGAGGCCGCGCTCGACGATATCGAGGCCGCCGTCGCGGAATGCAAGTACATGATCGACCTGCCGCCCGAGGACTCGATCGTTATTGACCCAGCGCGGCTCGCCGCGGCCAACTCGAGCATTCTCACGGCCTACCAGGTCGAGAAGATCGCGACCCAGCTCGGCGAGATCGGCAAGGGCTTGAACCGAGATCGCGTGCGATATCTGGCCAAGCACGGCCTGAAGGACTGTGGGCGAGACGGAGATACGCGGTTCTACAGGTTGGGCGACGTGCTCGTCTCGCACGTACAGCACAAGGTCAGAGGGAAGGGGACCGCATGACCGAGAACCGGCCACCCATCGCAAGCGAGCACTACCTACGCCTGCGGATTCTCGCGAAGCTGGGTTGCACCGGCCTGGCCCCGACGATCACCCTTGAGGACGCTGTCGCGCTGCAGGCCCTGCTGAATGCGTGGCTGTGGGCGGACCCAGTTCAAGCGCGCGAGTGCTACGTAACCGTATCCGGGCCGATGGTGCGGACGCTGTGGACGGGCGTGCAGTACGGCGTGAACCGCCTCGCGATCCCACTGGACATGCCCCCGGACGATGCGGAAAAGATGTCCGACATGCTCGGCGAGGCGGCCGAATTCGCGAGGATGACGAACAGGCCGGACGGAATGGGAGAATCGGCCATATGAGGATCTGGGACCAGGTGCGTGCGTATCTGCCTGCGCGACTTCGCGCGTCCCAGATCGAGCCGCAGGTAGATTCCAACCGCATCGACTTCATCGAGGCCCACCTCGATGAGGACTCGATGGCTCTGTTTGGGCAGCGGCGCTGGCCCGAGGAGGGAATTGCGCACCCAAGAACAGGCGAACGCATCTACCAAGATGTCAGTTCTACCGCGCCCAACGAGGCCTCCATCCGTGTCCGTCTGGGCAATGGAGGAGTCGAAACAATCACCGAGGCCGACGATCCGGAGACGTACCTGGAGATCGTCAACGCCCTGCCGTTCGCGGACGGAGTCGAGCGCGAACTCCGGCACTACGTTGCTTTTCGTTGCGTGCTCGACTACGTGCGTGCGCCGGAGAACGCTAAGAACCGCGCGGTGATGGAGGACCAGTTGCTGCGCCCGATCGCCTACATCTGGCGCTAACCGAGCGCAATAACAGCCTCGACAGCGCGCCCTGCTTGACAACCGTTGTCCCTGCATGTGTTCTTAGTCTGAGCAAGGAGTGCACCCAAGATCGGGTAGCACTCCTTTTTCGTTCCCATAGGCCTGCAGCGCGTTCACACCCGCCGCGCCCCTTGTCCCTCGTAGTCCAGCGGCCGAAGACGGCGCGCGTGTCCGGTGCGAGGCCGGCCTGCCCATGGGTTGGGGCAGGCGAATAGTCCCCATCGCGCAGGCACGGGTTCGAATCCCGTCGAGGGCAACCCATCTCGCCATCTGATGAAGGAGCACCATGGTTACTACTCTGTCCGCTGCTGCCCATTCCGTTGACTGGTCGCTCATCGGCCGCGCTGTGCTCAACCTCGGCGCTGCGCTGCTCGGCGCGATCCTGTGACGCTGCATCACCCGATTCTCGTTCTGCCGCTCTGGTGGCCGAACGTGCTGGACTGCTGGACCTTCGGGCCTCGGTACTGACCCAATGAGTCGGGCACGCCTGCGCGTCTGCTGCGTCGCGGGCTGCCCGCAGCTACAGGCCGCGCCACGATGCGGCAGCCACCAGGCCGCCGAGGAGCGACACCGGCAGCTGACCACACCCACGAAGGTGACCCGCGACCACGCCGAGCGACAGCGACGCGCGGCCGCGGTGCGAGATCATCGCGAGCGGCATGGCGATTGGTGTCCCGGCTGGCAACGGCCGGGGCACACGTCGACGGACCTCACGGCCGACCACCGGCGGGCAATCGCCGCCGGCGGGCGACCCGACGGTCCACTCGGCGTACTGTGCCGAAAATGTAACTCGCGCAAGCATATTCGATGAACGCAGTCAAGTGTTTGCTGAAGGAATGCCGAAAACTAGCGAAGTCCGACATCGCTTCCCTTCGGCTACGCGAACTACCCAGGGGGGGTACCCCTTTGGGCCCCAGACCGCCACCTACGGGGAGGGCACTCGGGGGTTTGGAGGGTTCAAAGGCTCCGGACCGAGCGGTCCAGTCCGGCGGCCGAACCATAGCGAAGTCAGACTTCGCTATCGCGCAACCATCCGGTTAACCTTGGTGCTCAACGGATCTCGCCCTCGTCCATGCCGAACGGTTACCCCTCACCCTCGGACCCGGTAGCCTCAGGCATTGCCTGAACGAGGGGGATGCCTTGGGTGCATCGAAACAGCCGCGGATGATCATCGCCGTGGCCGCGGCCGTCGTAGTGGCTGCCGGCCTAGCGGCCTGGCTGCTCATCGGCCGCTCACCGTCCGCCGATAGCCGCGACGACAAGATGGTCTCAGCCTGCCAGCAGAGCGCGTCTGTCCAGCTGGCCTCGCCCGACAGCGCGAATTTCGGCCCCATGGCGGTCGAGCCTCTCACCGCGCCGGGGGAGTACACACACAAAATTTCCAGCTGGGTTGAATCCAAGAACGGCCTCGGCGCGACGCTGCGGTCGACAGTGGCCTGTCACCTACGGGTCGACGATGGCGGCAACGTCCAAGTCGTCTCGAATGTGACCAGCGGCTAGGCATTCGGTTCACCAGCACTTATACAGGCGGTATCGCGACGATGCCGCCTGCTGTCCTGCCGTGCCGTAGCGCGACGCTGCGGAGGAGGTGCGTAATGCGTGGTGGTGCGCGCAATCGTTCAGGCCCGCAACCCGATCCCCGATCCGGGCGTTCGGATCGCCGCGGCCTGAACTTCATGAACTTGCCCAGCGAGGGCTACTCGGGCGGTGTCCCGGAGTTTCCTCTTCCGCGACCGAAGGCCCGAGAAAAGGCTCTCTGGCGGCTGATTTGGACGTACCCGCAGGCTGTTGCCTGGGCGCGCGAACCATGGCGGTGGGAGACCGTCGCTATGTACGTGCGGTGGAAGGTGCGCGCCGAGCTCGCCGACGCGACCGCGGCCGACGCTACTGCGATGCGCCAGCTCGGCGACCAGGTCGGGCTGACGCCGGCCGGGCTGAAAGAGAACGGCTGGTGCATCGCCGTCGACGAGGTGGGCCAGGCCCGCACCGTCGCCGCTGAGAAGGTCGCGCCCGCGCCACCTTCGGCGCCGGTCCGCCGCCTGCGGTCAATGCCCGGTGGCGGAGCCTGACGGCTGGCGCGTCGAGTGGCCGACCCTCGGCGACATCGGCGAGGCCTGGGTACGCCAGCACTGCCGAATCCCGGACGGATACCGCCGCGGCGCCGAATTCGCCTGGTCCGACTGGCAATTCTGGTGCGCGGCAAACTACGGCCGGATCCGCGACGGCGCTGCGTGGCCGGCGCCCGAGCAACCGCTGTACAACCAGGCGTTCGTGTACCGGCGCGCCCAGGTCGTCGCTCCGCAGAAGACGGGCAAAGGCCCATGGGCGGCGTCAATGGCGTGTCTGGAAGCCGTTGGGCCGAGCCAGTTCCTAGGCTGGGCAAGCGCCGGCGACGGGTGGGCGTGCGCCGACTGGGGTTGCGGCTGCGGCTGGGAGTACGAATATCTCCCGGGCGAGCCGATGGCCATGCGCCACCCGTCGCCGGTGCTGCAGTTGACGGCCACCAACGAGGACCAGGTCGGGAACGTCTATCGGCCGCTGACCGCGATGATCAACCTCGGCCCGCTGTCGGACCTGATGGCAGTGCGAGAGAGCTTCATTCGCATTCTGGGCGACGTCGGCGGGGAAGACTTCGACCGCATCGACGCCGTCACCTCCAGCGCCAACGGGCGAGTCGGTAACCCGATCTCCTGGGCGCTGCAGGACGAGAGCGGCCTCTACACGAAGCGGAACAAAATGGTCGCCATCGCCGAGCACCAGCGCCGCGGCGCAGCCGGTATGGGCGGGCGAACGATCGAGACCACCAACGCATGGGATCCAGCGGAAAACTCGACGGCGCAACGGACTTGGGAGTCCAAGGCGCCGGACGTTTTCAAGTTCTTCCGGATGCCGCCGGCCGGTCTGTCCTGGGGTAACAAACGCGAGCGGCGCAAGATCCTGCGCCACGTCTACGCGGGTAGCCCGTGGGTGAATCTGGACTCAGTCGAGGCTGAGGCTGTCGAGCTCAACGAGTCCGACCCGGCGCAGGCCGAACGATTCTTCGGCAACCGCCTGGTCGCTCGCACGGGTTCCTGGCTACCGCAAGGACTGTGGGAGAACTGTTATGCAGCAAAGGATCTGGCTACCTAATCCGCCACCCGGAACGCCAATCTGCATAGGGTTCGACGGTTCGGAAAACAACGACTGGACCGCGCTGCGCGCCGAGACCCGTGACGGTCTGCAGTTCACCCCGCGTTACGGGCCCGACCGCCGGCCGACGATCTGGGCGCCGGAGCAATGGGGCGGCCGGATCCCACGCAGCGAGGTTCACGCCGCGGTCGACGAGGTGTACACCACGTGGGCCGTCGCGCGTGGCTACTTCGACCCGCACGACTGGCGCAGTGAGATCGGCGATTGGTCGCTGAAGTACGGCGAAGAGCACGTAATCGAGTGGGCGACCAACCGGGTCTCGCCCATGTACGACGCCATTCGCCGGTACGAGACCGACCTACAAACCGGGCGCATCCGCCAAGACGGCTGCTCGATCGCCGCGACCCATGTCGGCAATGCCCGCAAAGTGCCGAAGCCGGGCAACAAGTACGTGCTCGGCAAACCTACCGACCACCAAAAGATCGACGTCGCGATTACTTCGATCCTGGCGCACGAAGCGGCGTCGGACGCCCGGGAATCCGGGTGGGAAGACGTCGACGGCCGCATGTTCTGTTTCAGCTGAATTGGGAGGTGAGCGCGAATGGTCGAGCTTCGAACAAGCCTCACCGATGACGAGCGCGACATGCTTGGCAAGCTCAACGCCAAGCATCACAAGACCGCCGCCCGCGACCGAATGCTCGACGCCTATTTCGAAGGCGCACAACGGCTCAAGCACATCGGGCTGGCTGTGCCCGAGGAACTGCGGATGTTCGAGCTGGTTGCCAACTGGCCGGGCATGTACGTGCGCGAGCTGGCACGCCGGGGGAAGATCAAGGCAATCTACCGGCCGGGCCGCGATATGTCCGACACCGAGATGCAAGAGGCATTCACGTCGAACAATCTGGCGGCCCAGGTGTCCCTGCTCACGCAGGAGGCCCGAATATTCGGCCGCTGCTTCGGTGTGGTGGGCACCAACGACGAGGACGCCGAACGGCCGCTGATCACCATCGAAGCGGCACAACAGATTTCGGTACTGGTGGACCGCGGCCGCCGGCGCCTGGCCGCTGGATTCCGGCAGTTCCGCGACGACAACGGCGAGCGCGTCGGCACTCTGCTGCTGCCCGACAAGACAATTCAGGTAGTCGCCGGCCGTGGTGGTTGGGCTATCGACAGCGTCGGCAGCGACGACGGACTCGACGAGCACGGCCTCGGCCGCGTGCCGATGGTGATGTTCCTGAACCGTCAACGGCTCGGGAAATGGCACGGCGGATCGGAGATGACCGACCTCATGGGCATCACCGACGCGTGCGCGCGGACCCTGACCAACATGGCGGTCGGTGTGGAAACACACGCGGTCCCGCCGCGGTGGGCGCTCGGCATGAGCAAGGGCGATTTCGTCGACAAAGACGGTAAGCCGCTGCCCGTGTGGCAGTCGTACTACCAGTCGATCTGGGCAAGCCAGAAGGGCCCGAAAGACGCCGCCCTTGGCCAGTTCACCGCGACGGACCTGCGCAACTTTCACGACACCGTGAAGCTGTACGCCGAGCTCGCCTCGAGCGTGACCGGGCTGCCGTTCCGGTACTTCGGTGCCAACAGCGCCAACCCTGCGGCCGAGGGCGCGATCCGCGCCGACGAATCGCGCATCGTGTCCAACGTCGAGGACTTCAACACACAGATTGGTGTCGGTCTGTCCTGGGTCATGGCGCTGTACGAGCGATTCCGTACCGGCGAGTGGCCAACCCCGGGCGAGCCGATCTCAATTCAATGGCGCGATCCGGCGACGCCGACGCGCGCCGAGGAAGCCGACTCGATCCAGAAGCTCAACGGCGGCAATCCCGTGCTGTCCCGCGAAGGCTCATGGGACGAGATGGGTTGGGATGAGGAGCGCAAGGCCCGCGAGCGCAGCTACTTCGAGGAGGAGGGCATAGACCCCGAGGTCTCCCGATTCCAACGGGAACTCGACGCCAAACGCACTGCGACCGAGCAGGCCAGCACTGGTGAGCTGACCGGCGATAATGCTGCAGTCCTCAACTGAATTCGATGCTGCGCAGCGCAAGCTGTCCGTCGAGGCGATCGACGAGATCGCGCAGCAGTGGGCGCGCACCCCGCCCCGCGATTTCGACGCCTGGTTCGCCCGCCACGCCGATCGGCTGACGAAGATCGTGACCGCCGGCCAGATGGCCGCAGTCGCCGGCGCCAACCAGTACGTCGCGGATGCCTTGGACGAGCAGGGCATTCGTGCCGCCCAGGTCGCCACACCGAACCCCGCCCGGCTGGTCGGCGTGACCGCGGACGGCCGCACCATCGACGGGCTGCTCGCTCAGTCCGTGATCGGCGCCCGGGCGCGCATGGCGCAGGGGATGCCCGCCTATCAAGCCTGGCAAGACGCAGGCCTCGAGGTGCGCCGCGTGATCAGCAACGAATTCGCTGACTCCGGCCGCGCCGCCACCGGTATCGGCATCGTGTCCCGACTCGGCGTCGGGTACGTGCGGATGCTGACACCGCCGAGCTGCTCGCGGTGCGTGGTCCTGGCCGGCAAGTACTACCACTGGTCGGCTGGATTCAAGCGGCATCCGGGCTGCAACTGTCGTCATATCCCCAGCAGGGAAGACCACGCCGACGACATCCGGACCGACCCCGAAAAGTACTTCGAGTCGCTGACCGAAACTGAGCAGGCGAAGGCCTTCGGCAAGGCCGGCGCGCAAGCCATCCGCGACGGCGCCGACATGGGACAGATCGTCAACGCGCGCCGCGGCCTCACCATCATCGGCGGCCGCGCCCAACGCACCGACGTCTACGGGCGGCAACTACTGACCACCAGCGAGGGCACAACGCGCCGCGGTGTGGCCGGCCGGGCAATCCGCGCCCGCGGCCGCAACTCACGCACCACGCCGCGGCTCATGCCCGAAGCGATCTACGAGCTCGCCGAGACCCACGAGGAAGCCATCGAGCTGCTGCGTAAGAACGGCTACCTGCTCGACGGGGCCAGGAAACGCACCGCGGCCGCGCCGAAACCTGCAGCGCCGAAACTGGAACCCGAGCCGCCCGCACCCGCGGAGACCGCGCCACCAGCCGAACCGGCGAAGGCGGCCGAACCGGCGAAGGCAGCGAAGAAGGTGGCCGAGCCCGCCGCCCCGCCGCCCGCCCCTGTGAAACCGGAAGCGCCGACCACCGAGCCGAAAGCGGCCGTGCCGAAGAAGGCTCGCAAGACGTCCCCGTACGCCGGTAAGTCGATGACTGAACTTGAGGCGCGCCTCAACGCATTGGTCGAGGCGGGCGATATCGGCGATGAGTTCGACGCAGTCGGAGCAGAGATCGACAAGCGCGACCAACGGGCCAAAGTCGAGCGTGATCGCCGCGCCGCGAAACGCGATACGAAGGCCCGGACCGCTGACGACACATACGAGCGGCTCATGCGTGAAGGCGTCGACGACGAGGAAGCGATCGAGAAGGCCTACGGCGTCGCTGTTCCCGAGCAGCGCCGCCGCAACGCACGTAGCTACTTGTCCGGCCTGGGCTACGACGGCAAGAGTCTCGACGAACAGGTACGCAACTGGCACCGCGACGAGGCGCACCAGGCCTGGCTGAACGCCGAGAACGCCACGAACGGATACATGCTGTCGAAGGCGGGCGAAAAGGCTGGCGTCGATCCGCGGCAACTGTGGTCGATGTCCGAGGACCGGGCCCGAAAATACGCCTCCGAGGAACTGCGCGGGTGGTGGGATGAGAACAGCCGCACCACCGCGGCCGAGCTCAAGGCCCAATTGATCGACCCGACCGAGCTTGCTCGGATGCATTCGCGCGGAAGGGATTACCTGCAGTGAGCAGCGACTATCGCAACGCACTCGCCGCCGGCCGCACCGCCTACGACCGCGGCGAACCGAGCACCGCCAACCCGTACGCGACCGCCGCCCGTGAGGGCATGAGCGTGCGCGACATCGTCGTCGACGAGCTGGCCCCGAACGAGGTCAACCCGAAGGCCGCCGCACTGGCGCGGCTCTGGCTGACCGGATGGCAGTCCGGCCGCGACGCTGCCGAATCCTCCCGCTAGCAGCGGGATTACCGCCGACGCCTGGCACATAGGGCGTATCTGTCCCGACCGGCGCGAGGCCGGCCGGAATTTCTTCCGCGATGGAGGAGCCCCACCCGATGAGTACACACCTGCCTGTGCATCCGATTTTCGGAGCCGCAATCGGTCTGCGCCGCAACGGCACACCGATCTGGACGATCCGCGGCGGATCCGAAGACACCGACCCGACCGGCGCGACGCCGACCGACCCGGGCACCCTGCTGCCCCCAACCGCCGACGAGGACGACCTCGGCGAGGGTGGCGAGAAGGCGCTCAAGTCCGAGCGGGCAGCTCGCCGTGCAGCAGAGAAGACCGCGCGCGAAAACGCTACTCAGGCGCAGGAACTCGCCAAGCGATTGCAGGCAATCGAGGACGCCAACAAGACCGACACCGAGAAGCAATCCGAACGGATCGCAGTCCTCAAGAAGGACGCCGCGAAGGCGATCCGTTACGAGGCTGCCGAGAAGACCGGACTGTCACTGTCTCTGGCACAGCGGCTCAAAGGCGGCACCCTCGACGAAATGATCGCTGACGCTGAGGAACTCAAAGGCCTCATCGGATCTAGCGCGTCGCAGCAGACGACCCCGCCCGCTGCACCTGGCACCCCCAAATCTGACCGACGCCAAGGCGGCGGCGGGGGAGAGACGACCGGGAGTATGGCCGCCGGCCGCGCGGCCTACGAAGCGCGCAAGAACCGCAAGTAAACCGATCCCCAGAAAAGGAGGGACGCAATGGATCTCAAGATCAATGTCGACACGTTCGGGCAGGACAGCCAGGACTGGCTGGCATCGGCCGAAGGTACCGACCGGGCCCGCACTATCACCCTGGACCTGACCACCTTCACTGCCGGCACGCACTACCCCAACGGCTATCTCAAGAGCGGCTACGCGCTCAAGAAGCTCGGCACCGGTAAGTACGGGCTGTTCAGCGTGGGCGACGAATCGGCTGCGACTATCGCCGGCCACCTGCTGACCCCGGTGCGGGTACCGACCGGCGCGACCAGGGTGGCCGGTGCCCTTCACTGGCACGGCAGCGTGCTCGCCGCGAAGTGCCCCCACACCGTCAACGCTGCAGGGCAGGCCACTGCCAAGCAGATCACCTACTTCTGAGAGGAGGCGTAACCGATGGCACTCGTGCTCAATTCCGATTACGTCACTCCGGCCGAGCTGACCGGCTACGTCCGTGAGGCACTGGCCGACCAGCCGATCAACGACCTCACGATCATCGACGACCTGCTGCCCGACACCCTCGTCGACGACGTCGAGTTCCGGGCCAACATCACCCAGCGTGGTCTGCGCAAGGCCGGCCAGTTCCGATCGTGGGACACCGAGGCCCGCATCAGCGGCCGCAAGGGAATCGTGCGGATCAGCGGCGAACTGCCGCCCCTGTCGGAGAAGCGGCGGCTCGGCGAATACGACCGGCTGCGACTGCGCAAGGCGGACACAGCAATCCGTGACACCATTTTCAACGACGCTGTCGAGCTCGCTCAGGCGATCCGCACCCGCGCCATCATGGCCAAGGCGCAAGCACTGGTGTATGGGAAGGTGACGCTCACCGAGAACGGCCTCGACCTCGAGGCCGATTTTCAGCGATTGGCCGGCCACACCATCACCGCGGCCACCTTGTGGAGCGTCACCGGTGCTGGCGCAGCCGACCCGGTCATCGACCAGGAATCCTGGTTCAGCACGTTCCGGGTCAGCAACTCCGCGAACCCGATTCGCGCGATCACCAGCCAGCGAGTCGTGTCGACGCTCATGCGCCAGGACAAGATCCGTGCCGCGTGCCTGCCGCCCGGTTCGACCAGCGGCATCGTGACCCGCGACCAGCTCAATGCGTACGTCACCTCATTCGGTCATCCGCCGTTCGAGATCTTCGATGCCCAGGTCGAAGACGCTGACGGCAACACGCAGCGACTCATCCCCGACGACCGGATCGCCTATATCGGCGGGAACGGCAAGCTCGGCGAAACCGCTTGGGGCACTACTGCGGAAGCGATCGAACCCGAGTACGGCATCGACGCGACCGAGGCGCCCGGCATCGTGGTCGGTTCCTACATGGACAACGACCCGGTCGCCCGCTGGACAAAGGCGTCCGGCATCGTGCTGCCGCTGCTGCTCAACGCGAACGCGACCATGATGGTCAAGGTGCTGTGATGGCCGCACATCTCGCCACCTATGTGCACGTCCACACCCCGCACGGCACCCGCGTGTTCGGACCCGGTGACGTCGTACCCACCGAGGTAGCTGCCCTCATCACCAACCCGGAAGTGTGGGCCGATCAGCCGGAACCCGAACCGGTGCAGCATGTTCCGGACCAGGAACCCGGCGACTCGTGGACGCTCCCGCAGCTGCGCGAATACGCCGCCCGCGAGCACATCGACCTGGACGCCGCGACCAAGAAGGCTGATGTGCTGGCCGTGATCCTGGCCGCCCGCACTACCGACGACAGCGGGGCACATGCCGACCCCGCTGTTTGAGCTGGTCGACGTTGCGGAGATCTCCGGCGAGGTATTCGCCGAACCGGAGATCACCCAGATCAACCGGTACATCACGATCGCCAGCGCGCGAATGCGAGCCAAGGTGTCCGGTCTCGACGCCCGCATCGCCGCTGGCAAGCTCGACCAGGACATCGTGACCGGTATCGGCGTCGACATGGTCATGCGTGCGCTGGCCACCGTGCGGCGCGGCATCGGCGTTAAGCGCACCGAGTACCCGGAGATCATGACCGAGTACAGCGATGGCGCCGAGCACGGCCTCATCTACCTCACCGACGCCGAGCTCGCCGAGCTGCTCGACACCCCCGACGAGGGCGGCGCGTTCACCATCGTTCCGGGCGGGCGACCGTGAGGAGTCTTCCCGAACGGTGGACGTTGTTGCGTTCGGGGCCACCGCAATTCGATCCGGTCACCGGCAACCGGCAACCGAGTCCGCCCGACGAGCTCCCCTGGCGTGGCCTGCTGCAGGTCCGTGTACTCACCGACGACACCGTCCTCGAGGAGTTCGACAACGGGCATGTCGCACAGCGGTTCACACTTCTGCTGAATCCGGGGCTGCCCGGCGGTACCGACCGCCGCGATATGTGGCGATTCGATGGGCCGGCCGAAGTGTCGGACCTGATCAAGGTCGGCGACGTCGTGACCGTGCAAGGCATTCCGCGAGTTCGTCGCCCCGCCAGAGGATCTCGCCGCGCGGCCTATATCGCCGCGGTGGTGCGGCATTCCACCGACCTACAGGAGGAACCATGAGCATCGTGTCGTGGACCGACTCGACGGGCGCGACCCGCTGGGCAGACGACCAGAGCAAGGCCTACCGCGACCGCGATGTCCCCCAGGCCCCCGAGGCGCCGGTCGCCGAACCGGCCGCGGCCGCCGCGCCGCTTCCGCCGAGTGAGCCCGCGGGGGAACCGAAGCCACGCCGGGCGCGCGCGGACTGATGTCCGACAACGTCATTGACGGCGGCCGCGTACGGCTGACGATCTTCGAGGCTCAGGTTCGTGACGAGGCCAAGAAGGCATCGCTGCCTGACCGTGAAGAGCTCGCCTACGAGGTGGCACTCAAGGCGATCGAACTGGCGCCCGTCGTGTCCGGCGCCTATCAGGACGGTATCGACGTCGTAGTCGAGGACGGCGACGTCTACGTCGTCGACAACGACCCCATCGCATTCATGAAGGAATTCGGGACCGTCGACACCCCGGCGCACCTGATTCTTACCGAGGCGGCGGCCGACCTCGCGCAGTACAACGACAAGGGTGCGTTCCGCAAGGCCATGGCCAAACGATGACCCCGCCCATCCCGTACGCGCCCGGCGCGCTGCGCGTATTCCTGGTCGCCCAAGAGGATCTCACCGCGCTCGTGCCCGCGGCATCAGTCACCACCCGCGATGTGCCCGACCCAATTCGCGGGCCGTTCGTCACGCTGCGTGGTGTGGGCGGATCCGGTGATGACCCACTCCTACGCACCCCGACCGTTCAAGTGGATGCGTGGGCACCGTCGCTGGAGATCCTCGGCGGCACAACCGATCCCGAAGAGGTCGCATGGGACATTGCGGCCATGGCCGGCCAACTCATCGGCCGCGCCCGCAATATCTCGTTCCGCGGCTCGGCGTGGTCGGGCCACTGGCGGACCGGCATCGTCACCGCGATCGACAAGACCCGCGGGCCTGACCAACCGATCTACCGGGCGACCATCCGTGTCGACTTGAAGATGCGCGCTGCGCGCACCTGAATTCGAAACCCTTGCCTGCCCACGCTATCCGGCGTGGGCACTCGCATTTCCAAGGAGGACCCATGTCCACACATGCCGATCCCGACAAGGCATTCGTCTGGCTCGACGGCGACGGCTACCGTGCGCCCGCTGGCACCGTCCGGCCTGTCGCCCCGTTCGTAGACAACCCCGTATCCGGTGCGATTCCGTGGCTGTCGTTCGGTGGTATCGAGGCCGGTTTCGAGGTGAACCCGACCCGAGACGTCTCCCCCAAGAAGGTATGGAACCGGCGCCTCGCCCCGTACAAGGTGGTCAAGGCGCCGACGGAGGAGCGTGCCAAGTTGCGGCCCGTCGACTACAGCGCCGCGACCGTGCTCACCGCGCTGCAGGGCGGCTCGATTGTCGAGGCCCCACCCGCCTCCGGTGTGTTCGAATGGCATCCGGGCGACGACGAAGATTTCGCGCTGCTGCTCGTGGTGCGCGACGACGGCAACGCCGCCGGTTTTTACTCCCCGCGAGTCACCCTCACCACCCCGCCGCCGCGGACCTTCGGTAAGGAAGATCTCGACGGATTCGAGTTCGAGCTCTTGGCCCTGGAGCCGTTCACTCCCATCACGAGTTTCAACCCGCTGCGCTCGCAGTTCACCGTGACTATCGGAGGCACGCCGACCGGCGGCACTTTCCCGTTGACGTTCAACGGGCAGACCGCAACGGGCATCGCCTACAACGCCGCGGCGTCCGCGGTGCAGACGGCACTGGAAGCGCTCTCGACGATCGGGACCGGAAACGTCACCGTGACCGGCAGCGCCGGCGGCCCGTACACGGTCGCCATCAACAGGGTTGGTGTGCTCACCAGCAGCGGCGCCAGCCTCACCCCGTCCGGCACTGTCACCGTGGCGTGAGGTACTGACCAGTGACAACGAAGAACACTGCGAAGAAAGCCGCACCGCGGCGCCGCCCGGCGCGACCGACCACCTCGGTCGCGCCGGCGGTACCCGCCTCCGACCGCGTCGACATCCTGGACGATCTCGGCACAAGCGCCGAACCGCCCGTGCCGATCACGCTGCTCGGAGTCGAGGCCGACGTACGCCGCAGTTTCAGCGGCGCCGAGGCAGTCAAGTTCTACCAGCTCATCTCGACTACTGAGCTCGAGGCGATGCTCTCGCTGATCACCAGCGACGGGCCCGGACTGTGGGCGAAGATCTCCGAATTCACCCCGGCGCACGCCACTACAGCGCTGAATCGAATCATCAACCTGAGTGGCTTGCACTCGGGGGAACTGCTCGCGCCCCTGCCCTTGTCGGGCTACATGGTCCCGACCGCTGGGGCGCAGCCTTCGCCCGATGCCACCGCTGGTACGGCCTGAACCTGCGCACCGCGCTGGCCGAGCTCCCTTACCGGGACGTCGCTGCGCTGCTGGACGATTCGGCAGCACAAGACGCACAGCGGGCACGGGACTCGGAGAACCTGGCCATGCTCGTCGACCGCCACGACTTCGGTCTCAATTTTGAGTACGTCTCGGGCACAACCGATCCCGAAGACCCGGAGGTCAAACGCGAACGGGCACAGCGGGCCAAGCGCGGCATCAAACCGCCGCCGCTTCCTATCCTCGCCCCGATCGCGCACCGCGACCCTGTGATCACCGCCGAGCTGGTCGAGCAGTACCGGCAGGCACAACAGCCGTACCGCATCCCGGAACCACCGAAAAGCAAGCTCGAGCAGCTACTCGCTGCGCGCCGAGGGGAGGTGTAGGCCATGGCCGGCGGCCGCATAGATATCCTGCTGCACCCCGATACGCGGGACTTCGCCAACCGCATGCGGTCGGGGCTCTCACCTGCCCTCGGCATGGCGGCCGGCATCGGTGCGTCCCTCGGCCTGGCGATCGGCGGCGGCGCCGCAGCCGCGTTCGGCAAAGTCATCAGCATCGGCAACGACTTCACGACGTCGCTGAACACACTGAAGGCAGTAGCCGGCGCGACCGCAGATCAGATGGCCGCGGTATCGGCGAAGTCCAAGGAGTTGGGCAACGACATCACGCTGCCCGGCACCTCGGCCAACGACGCTGCCGCGGCCATGACTGAACTTGCTAAGGGTGGCTTCACTGTCCAGCAATCCATGGATGCTGCGAAGGGCTCGCTGCAGCTGGCTGCTGCCGCGCAGATCGACGCCGCCCAGGCCGCGACTATTCAATCCGCTGCGCTACAGGCATTCGGTCTGTCCGCGGGTGACGCAACCCGCGTGGCTGACGTACTCGCCAACACAGCGAACGCCTCAAGCGCTGAAATCACTGATGTCGCACAGGGCTTGCAGGCCGCTGGCGCTGTCGCGCACCAGTTCGGGCTGTCGGTCGAGGACACTGCTACCGCGTTGGGCATGTTCGCCAATTCCGGTATCAAAGGCAGCGACGCCGGAACCCTGCTGAAGTCCGCGCTGCTCGCGCTCACTGACCAGGGCAAGCCTGCACAGGAGGCGATCAAAGAACTCGGCCTCACCGTCTACGACGGACAAGGCAAGTTCGCTGGCCTGCGAAACATGTTCGTGCAGCTGCAGACTGCTTCGCAGCACATGACGCCGGAGATGTACCAGGCTGCGACCGCGACCCTGTTCGGTTCGGACGCAATGCGCTTGGCGGGCATCGCTGCAGAAAAGGGCGTAAGCGGCTACGACTCCATGTACGCGGCTATGTCGCGGCAGGGCTCCGCCGCTGATGTGGCGGCCGCCAAGATGCAAGGCCTGCCCGGCGCGATGGAGATGGCGCAGAACGCTGCCGAAGGCCTCGCCCTCGAGATCTATGACTTGGTGAAAGGCCCACTTGAGCAGTTCACGAAGAACGTCGCTGGCTTCATCACCGACGAAACGCCTCGCCTGGTCAGCGGTCTACACGAGGGCGCGGGTGCGATCATCGGCATCGGCCAGGCTGCGGCGCCGGTAGCGAAGGCATTCCTCGGATTGCCTACACCGATCCTGGCTGCGGTCGGTGCCTTGGTGCTGTTGCGCACCACCAGCATCGGTACCGCGGTGGCCACGGCTGCGACCGCTACGGCTGGCGCGCTGCGCAGCACCGCGACCGCGGCCATCGCTGTCGCGACCGCGACATCCGGTGTCGCCCGCGTCGCGGGTGTGGGGGCGGTCGGCCTCGGCCGATTCGGAAGCGCTGTGCAAACGCTCGGCACACATCTGCCGATTGTCGGCCGCATGCAGACCTCGTTCTTGAGCGCGGCGGCCGGCGCCTCGACGTTGGCCCGAACCCAGGGCACGCTGGCCGCGGCCGCGACCGGCCTGCGCGGTGGGCTCAGCAGCGTCGTGAGTTTCCTCGGCGGCCCTTGGGTCGTTGGTATCGCACTGGCGGCCGGTGCGCTGGTGAAGTTCTACACCGACGCCAAGGAATCTGAGCGGCGTGTGCAAGCAGTGCGTTCGGCGATGCGTGATCTGGCTGTCACGAAGTCCGACCTCACCAAGATTTTCGACACCAACGGCGGTGCGCTCGACAGCACCGCTGTATCGAACATGACCGAGCAGGTCCGCAATCTCTACGACGCGCGGAAGAAGGCTGCCGAGGATCGCCCGACCTTCAGCGATACATGGCTCGGCACGGTGCAAGGCAAGGACGGCGAGAACGAGAACCGCAAGAGCATCGCGAACCAATGGCAGGGCGCGACCGACGCCATCGACAAGCTGAACATATCTTTCGAGACCCTCGGCTCGGCGATGACCGATGACGCACAATTCGCGGCGATCGAAGCACGACTACGCGCGATGGGCAAGGCCGGCAACCTCGCAGCCGATGATCTGAAGTCGTTGCGCGAGAACATCCAGCGAGCGCAGCAGACAGCCGCGGCGACTACTCCCGGGTTCGCGACGCTGACCCAAGCGGTCAAGGTGCTCTCTGATCAGTCGGCCACGGCCGCCGATCGCGTCGACGCAATGAAGACCGCGCTCGACATCCTGTCAGGCAAGCCGGTCGACGCACAGGCAGCGCTGGCCAAGTACAACCAGACGGTTCGCGAGACTGCGGCCGCCTCTGCTGAAGTGTGGGACAAGACAGCAGGATTCGGCGATCAGCTCATCGGCAAGGGCGGCGCGGTCGATACCGCGACCGCCAATGGCGACAAGCTGTATCAGTCCTTGCTGAAGATCAAAGACGCGACCGTGACCGCGGCCGAGGCCGGCGTCCCACTCGGGCAGGTCTTCGCGCAGAACGACACTCAGTTCGCTGATCTCGCGCACGCCGCCGGGCTCACCACCGATCAGATTGCGCAGATGGCTGCCCAGCTCGGGTACCTGCCGCACGATATCGAGATCCTGGCCGACCTCAAGGGCGCCGACTCGGTTGAGCAGAAGCTCGTAGTCATTGACGGTTTGCTCCGCAATACCGGCGGGACCGTCGAGATTCCGCTCGATATGAAGGGCGATGCCGACCTCATCGCCAAGCTGCGCGAGGCGGGCGCCCAGGTCGACGAGATCAACGGCAAGCCGGGCGTCGTCAACATCACCGCGCCGGACTTGCAAGCCGTGCTCGACAAACTTGCTGGGCTGATCAACACCAATCTGCCGGACAAGACGCAGAAGGTTAAGGTCCAGTTCGACGAGTCGCAGCTCAACCTTCCTGCCCGGCAACCACTTAACCCGGGCAGCGGCGACAACAAGACCATCACCGGCGGCAACGTCGGTGGCCGGGCCGACGGCGGAATCGACGGCGCGCTCCCCGGTCAGGCAACGATCAAGTCGGCGCGCCCGAACCTGATCCAGTGGGCCGAACCGGAAACCGCAGGCGAGGCATTCATCCCGCTCGCCAGCTCCAAGAGGGAGCGCTCGACCAACATCCTCGGCACCGTCGCGGGCATGTTCGGATTCCAGCTCACCCCGATGGCCAACGGCGGTATCGCCGTACCTCACGCGCTGAGTTTCTTGCAGGGTGAGTCCGGCAAGCCGTATCAGTATGCGGGCGTGGGTAATCCGTCGTGGGACTGCTCCGCGTTCATCTCCGCGGCTTACGCGCTGCTGAAAGGACTGGACCCGTATACGCGCTGGTTCACCACCGAATCGAACTTCGCTTCGCTGGGCTTCCTCAACGGCACTGACCCGACCGGCAAGGGCCTCACGATTGCCGTGTTCAACGGTGGCGGGGGCCAGTACTCGCACATGGTCGGCGACCTCGCCGGTAACCCGCTCGAGTCCGGTAGCAACGGTGTGCGCGTCGGGGCCGGCGCAACCTCGGTGCTGGACAGCCAGTTTCAGAGCCGCTGGTACTTGCCGACCAGCGCGTTCTACGACGCCGGCACCAATAAGAACCGCACGGGCGGCAAGAACGGCAAGGCGCAAGAGACCTGGGACGCCAGCGACGAACTGGAATTGCGGTCCGCGAACATCGCTGTGACGCAGGCGATCGAGGCTCGAGACAAAGAGATCGCAGACCCGAACTCCAAACAGTCCGAGACGGATTCCGCGCAGGTTCGAGTCGAGCAAGCCCAGCTACGCGTGAAAGAGCTGGAGACCAAGCGTGATCAGGCGCAGAGCAGCAAGGATGTCCCGTCTGCGCCCGAGCTGACAGGCTCGATGACCTCCGACCAGATCAGCCTGGCCGATCTGCAAGACGCGCTCGACACGGCGGAAGCCGACCGCGACGACGTCTACAACGATGCCACGGCGACAGACACCGACCGCGCGGCCGCCGATCGCGCCGTCTACAAGGCGCGCAACGCCATCGTCGCCGAGCAGAAGAAACAGAGCGAGGCGACAAGCAGCTCGTCGACCGACAGCAGCAGTGTCGTCGGCCTGATTGGTGACGTCGCGAAGACCGCTGTCACGGGCCAGCTCTCAGACCTCCTCACCGTGATCGGCCTCAACGGAGACATCGGGGGAGCGGTCGGCGCGTCGATCACCGAGGGCAAGAAGTACTACGACAAGACGCAATCGACGGCAGCCGAAACGTCAGCACAGCAACAGTTCTCGAAGCCCTCGATCAGTCAGGGTGACGTCGACAAGCAGGGCCCGGTAACCCCGGGCACGCCGGGCTGGTTCGAGCAGCTGCTCAAGACGTTCACCGTTCCGACCGTGCTACGCGATCAGGGTGGACCCTTGCCGCACGGCGTCGCCGCGCTGAACCTGTCGGGGCAACAGGAGTGGGTGCTCACCGGCGACCAGGTCGCCCAGGCCCGAAGCCTCGCCGCCAACCAGGTCAGCGGCGGGGCGAGCAGCGTCGACAACTCCGTGACGATCCAGAACCTCAGCACCGGCATGAGCGCGGGTGAGTTCCAGCGGGAATGGAAGATGATGCAACTCGACCAGCAGCAGCGCGCGAAACGGCTGGTGTCACGGTGAATCCACCCGAGGACACCCTCGTCGAGATCGAGGGCTGCAACGGCAAATGGATCACGGTGTCCGGGCCCGGGCAGTGGGAGCAGGGCATCGCCCTGGCTGACGAGGATTCGGGTACCGACTTCGACGGCATGTTCGAGGCGCCGTTCACCGCGATATACAACGCAACCGCGTTCAGCATCGGCGCCGATTTCGGCGGATACCGAGAGGACAAGTACGACTTCATTCTTGCGTTCCACATCATCGGCACACCCGAGATGTCCTGGCGGGTCGCCGATTCGGAGTTCCGCAAGATGTTCTCGGTCAGGCGGGACAGCAAGATCTGGGTCGAGGTGGGCGGGTCGCGGCGCAGCCTCACCGTTCGGCTGGGTGCGAAACCGAAGATCAAAGCAATCAACGACCCGAACAGCGAGGGCTACGCGCTGGCATTGCTGCCGCTGGTCGGGCCGTACCCGCGGTGGGTGCAGAAGGATTTCGAGACCCGCTACATCACCACTACCGACACCACCGGCGGCGGCACCGAAACCGGATACGTCACCGCGTGGAACCCACTGCCCGAGGACTATCCGAGCTGGCCGCAATGGGATGTCCAGGGCAGCGCCGGCATCGTCTGGACGATCCCTGATTTCTCTTGGGGCAGCGATGAATTCGAACGAGCTACCGAGGATGCGCTCCGCAAGGTAGTCATGCCTCCGCTCATCGCTGGCGAACACCTGTGGATCGACACCGACAAGATGGCGCGCAATGGCCAGGTCAACAGCTCGCTCGACACCCAGGTCTATCTGCGGATGGCTGGCAGGAAATTCATGTACTCGCAGCCTGGGCGCCTGAAGAAGACACAGATACCCGTCACCGTCACCGGCGCGCCCATCGGCGCCGGGATCCGGCTGCGCTGCCCACTCCACTGGCCTAGACCCTGGGGGCTCGAATGACAGCAACCACAACAACAATCGACTTCGACGCAGTATTCGCGGACATCGCCGCACGGCTCAAGCGCGAAGACGATCGCCGCGTCGAGCGGCCAACCATTCGGCTATGGGATGGGGACTGGAACTACCGCGGCGAAGTCTGGCGCGAGAACTCCGCGAAATTCCAACTGCTCGAGAACGAAACAGGCACCGGGACAATCGAACTTCCGGCGACCTACTACCTGTCGCGATGGCTCACCGACCACAAGAACCGGCCGACCGACAACGTACATATCACCGTCGACCACCTTGGAACTCGCTGGTCCGGGATGCTCGACGAGGTCGAACTCGCCAAGGGCGACGACGGCCAGCGCGTCGTGCGCGCCACCTTCCGCCACGATTTCGAGCACCTCAAGAACATTATTGCGTACGCCAACCCCTTTGCCTGCCCCCCTGCCTTCGGGTAGGGGGGCAGGCAAAGGCCTGAATTCTTACCACCGGAATGCCAGTTCCCGCGCGTCTGGATCCTGTTCGGGCCCGCGATCTGGGCTCTCAAGCTCACCCTCTTCGTAAACCTGTTTCGCCTGCAGGCCGGCCTTCCCTGGGAGCTTCCGGCCGACCCGATGAATTCGGCCGGCTGGTCGGGGCTGGATCAGTCGAACTGGCAGCAGGTCGTCAAGCCCACCGCGATCGGCGAAGACACCAGCCAGAACGCGATCATTCACAGCCGCTTTACGTACATGTACGACGTGCAGAAGTCGGTTGCTGCCGACGCACAGATCACATGGTTGCCGCGCCGCTACCTCGAAGGCGACCCGCCCCCGTGGCCAGGCGCGAACCTGCGCCCCGGCACGCTCGTATGGGACCTCATCGACTCGTCGTCGTGGGACACCGAAACCAGTTTCGGCGGAGACGTTTTCAACGGTCTCACCCGGGCCCGCACGGTCATCAACAGCGACGGATTCAACTCCGGCGAGGAACCGATCGTCGACCCGACGTTCCCGCCCGAGTACAGCCAGCCCGGCTACCGCGGCACTGACCCGCGTGCGCCCGGCATCATCCTGCGTGACGGCGACCGCACCGGCATCAAAACGTCCAGCTTCAAATGGAAGCCGGCCACCGCCGTCGGATTCGTAGCCGGAGGCCACTCCGCTTACGGCGTGAACGAGGCCATATCCGCGGCGATCAACATGGCCGGTGACCTGGTCGCCGCAGCCTTGTTCGTACCGCCGGTGGGCGGCGCGATCGACGCAATCCTCAAGCCGCTCTACACCGACACGCTGTTCGCGTACATGAAGCACCACGACCGCGACCGCGCAGCGCGGGCGGGCTGGAGCCATCTGCACGAAACGGTATGTGACGGCGCAGACCGCGGCTATACCCTCTCGGCCCTGCTCGCACTCAGGGCGGGCTGGTGGAGGACCCGCGAGCAGACCACGCACCAGATCACCGTGGTCGACGGATACGAGGGTCTGCGGATCGGCCAGTACGGACACGGCAACGCCTACCTCGGTACTCGCATCGGCACCACGGTCAAGGACTGGGGAACCCCCGGCGTCATCTACGTCGACCGGATCACCGAGATCACGATCTCGTGGGACCGCCAGACCACGCCCATGTTTGCCCTCACTGTCGGCCACCGAGACGAGGAAGACCCCATCGTGAAAGGTCTGGAAATGATCCAAGAAGTCGCGGCACTCGCGCGAGAACTGGGGATGTTGTGAGTCGGATATGGCGGCTCGAGGACATCGACGCCGACGACCCTGAAGAGCGGTTTTTGCCTGTGCTGCAGTGCATCCCGATCGGTGGGGGGCAGCCGATGATTCTCGTCGAACCGATCGCTCGCGCGATCTCACGGCACCTCACCGAGGCCGGCTGCCCACCCATCGACCCGGCGGCAGCGACCAAGAAGTACGCCCGCCCATACCGCGGCGAACAGACCCCGCTGAACGGGTCGGCGCAATGGGTTTCCCTCGATACTCCCGAGGCCGATCCGATCGTCATCCAGGACCCTGCCGAGATGACCATGCGCGAGCGTGAGGCTCAAGTCGAACGGCTGCGGTTCCTGGGCTACCGAATCAACGAACCAGAACCGGCGCCGCCGCGCGCCACCGAGGTCGACGCCATCGACACCCCACCACGGTTCGACCCCGGTCCGCGCTCGGTCACCGAGGTTTGCGTCTACCTGCGCGGCCTCGACGGCGACCCGGTCGAACTCGCCCGCGTGATCTACGCCGAGCGCCATGGCAAGGCACGCAACGGAATCCTCAAGCGCTTCGCCGCACCGGACCATAGAAGGGATGGCCGCCATGGCTGAACATGTTTTGCCGCACCAGTATTCGCCTCAGGAAACTGGATATTGGTGCGGCCCGGCATCGACACAGATTGCCTTGACCTGCCGCGGTATTCAGGTGACCGAGGCCGAGCTCGCGGACGAGATCGGCACCGGCACAGACGGAACCGATTGGATCGGTCAGATCACCGCGGTTCTGGCGCACCGCACCGGACAGGCCTACGTCACGCGCGATATCCCGAACGACCCGCCGACACAGCCGCAGCGCGAACAGCTCTGGTCCGACGTCGTCGCGTCGATCGACGCCGGCGCCGCGCTGGTGGTGAACATCGTTGCCGTACCGGGCAACCGGCCACCCGGCTACCCGGCACAGACGATCTATCACTATGTCTGTGTCGTCGGCTACGACGACCACGCGCACACGGTCTACGTCGCCGACCCTGCCCGGTTCAGCGGGATCGAGCACTACTGGCTGAGTCTCGACCAGCTCGCCACGCTCATCGCACCGAAGGGCTACGCCGCGGCCCCGACCGCCGCGCCGCTGCCGCCACCAGCAGCGGTCACATTCGGAATCGACATCTCGAATCATCAGGACGGATTCGACCTGGGGCAGGCCTTCGCCGAAGGATTCGAGTACGTGATCGCCAAGGTCAGCGAGGGCGACGACTACCAGGATCCGACCTGGCCGGCCTTCCGCGACACCACCCTCGCCGCTGGTCGAATCATCGTGGGCTACCACTACGTTCGTGCCGACGCCGATATCGAGGGCCAGGCGGCCGGGTTTGTCGAGCACCTCGGCGACACGAGCATTCCCGCGATGCTGGACCACGAACAGAACTCCGGCGACCTCGACACGTTCCACGCGGTCCGTGCCGCGATCGAGGCGCGCGGCGTGCGCGTGGCCCTGTCGTACCTGCCGGGCTGGTACTGGGAGCAGATCGGCAGCCCGGACCTCACCGGCATTCCACCGCTGATGACGTCGAACTATGGGCCGCGCCGCGCGGGCTACGCCTCGGCGATATACCCCGGACACGAAGACATCGGCTGGCAGCCGTACGGCGGCGGACAACCGGCGATTTTCCAATTCAGCGACCGCGGCCGTGTCGCCGGCCGCGACATCGACGTCGACGCATTCCGCGGCACCCCCGACGAACTCCGCGACCTACTCACAGGAGATGACATGGCATTCACAGAAACCGATCGGCAGATGCTTCGCGAAGTGTGGGAACAGCTCCGCGGCCCGGGCGGCGAGGGCTGGCCGCAGCTCGGCCAGAACGCCGAGGGCAAGAGCCTGACCGTGGTCGACAAGCTCGCCGAGCTCGGCGCGGACACAGCCGAGATCCGCACCGCGGTCACGGAGAAGTGATGGCGCAACACGAACTTGCCACCGGCGAACCGAGCCAGGTACAGCATCCGTGGCGCGCCATGACGCGCACGATCTTTCAGCTCGTCGTCGGCCTGGCCGCCGCGCTGCCGATGATCGTCGCCTCGACCGGGCTGCCCACAACCACAGTGGGTATCGGTGCAGCGCTGGCGATCTCGGCCGTTGTTACCCGCATCATGGCCTTGCCCGCGGTCAATGCCGCGCTCGCCACGTGGGTGCCATGGTTAGCGGCCGAGCCGCGAGCAGGTGGCGACCTATGAGCCCAGAGCAAATCACCGCGGTGTGCGGTGGCCTGGTCGCGGTGCTCGGCGCGATCCTCGGGTATCTCTCGGCGCGCCAGGGCCGCCGGATGGCCGAGCTCGAGGCGCGTGTCGGACACCTCGAGGACGAGCTCGCGCAGTCGAAATCCTCGTTCCGCGAAGCGGTCCGGTTCATTCGCACGCTGCTATCACACATCGTGGATCTCGGTATCGCGCACCGGCTCGGCACCACCGAGCCAGCCGCCCCGCCAATTCCTGAGCGGCTGCGCGAGGAGGTCTGAGGAGTGACCACTCCCGGCATACCGGCGCCCGACGGCGCATTCGTGGTCGGTGGCACGTTCGGCTCGGACCTCAACACAGACACCACAAAACAGCAATTGGCGGCCGGCACGATCGCCGCATATACCCGCACACAGAACGCCGCGGGTACACAGATCCGCCAACCCATCGCGCAGGTGCAAGGCGTCGCGGGCCAAGCGGTCACGACCGCGCAGGCTGCGGCCAACGACGCCGCCAGTGCGAGCGAGAAAGCGGACATCGCTTACGACACAGCGAGTTACTGGTCTCTCGAGTTCATCGTCGCCAGCGCTGAGGTACTGCTCGGCGTCAACGAGCTGCTGCTCGGACCCGTGTTGAACGTGCCCGACAACCGGACCGCGCTGCTCACCGATATTCATATGGGTCTGCTCAACCAGCCTGGTGGCATGAGCGTGGAAACACGTAAGTGGAATCCGACCGGCACCAGCTACACCACCATCCACACGGGCACGCTGGATCCGAACGTCAACCGCAAGAACTTCAACGCCTTGACTGTTCCCGTGCTCGACAAAGAGCGGTTCTTTCCATACGTCACGGGCGTAGTCGGCACCGTCGCACCGGCCGTTCTGCAGGTCTGCGTTGCTGGCGTATTTATCTGAGAGGCAAAAGCATTGGACGCATTCGAGTGCATCGCCGAGGGCGGCACCTATCACTCAACGTTCGCAGTGCAGCCGAATCGTATCGCGCTGTGGTCGGCCGCATTCGGGCTCGACTCGTTGGCCGGTCTCTTCGACATGACCCCGGCCGAGATCGCGATCCCGAAGATCGACGCCGCGGTCGGCCGCTTCGAGACCGACCCGGAAACGCTGCGTCCGCTGGTCGCCAGCGACGATCCGATCGGCCTGTTCGGCAACAGGAAAGTGCTGCTCAAACTGCGCGGATTCCTGGCCACGAACGGCGGCACAATCTCTGGCATCGTCGACCAGGATGAGGGCAACGGCGCGTGAGTTTTCTTCTGCGCCGCTGTGTCCCGTGGGCGCGCGCAGGTTGGCGAGACCTCGACGCTCTGCACAGCAGGGCTGATGAGGACCCGATTCGGGCACCGTGGAAGCGGGTCAACTCCGCCCGTACGGTGTGGCTGGAATCGAACGTGCTCAAGATCAAGGATGCGTTCGAAACTCCGCTGCAGCTCGGCGGAGTGAGCTACGAGCAGCAGCCATTCACCACCAACTGGGGCACCGAGATGGAGCTCAACATCGACGGTGCTGTCCTCGTCCAGGAACAATTTTTCGGCGCGGCGATCACCAACGGCTGGAACAGCGTTGGCTTCAGCGACCTTGCGCATGTGCCGCTGTTCGTCATTCACCGTTCAGTCGGATCGACAACCAACGAGCTACGCGTCGAAACCTATGACGACATCAACAACTACAGCGTGCAGTTGGAGATCGGTCCGGTCGACGGACTCATGAACCGCACGTGGTGCTGGCTACGCTTCCACGTAGAGCGAGACCGGTTGGTGCGCATGTACATCAACGATGTGCTGCTCTTGGAGTACTGGCTACCCACCGTGAACAAGGCCGGCCCGAACAAGAGGGCTCTACAGTTCCTCAACCAGACGACGGCCGAGGCGTGGATCAGGAACTTCTCAGTGTTCGACCGAGGCAGCGACTTCCCTACGGTCGCGCCCTGGTCCTCGCTGTTCTATGACGATTTCAACCGGTCGGGCGCGGTCGGCAACGGGTGGACACAATTCGGTACGAACGCCGCCCTCGTCAATAACTCGTGGTCGACCACCGGCACGACCGACGGCAGCCGCGGGTTGCTGCGCGACACCGGCGTGACGACAGGAGTGCAGCGGATCGAGGCGGTTGTCGGCGGCAACCTACCGCCGAACGCATCGGCAGACTGCAGCCTGATCCTGCGTGCGAACTCCGCTGGCAGCGAGGGCCTTGCCGCGAACTTCTATGCGAACACGATCTTTCTCTCACGGCTTTCTGGCAGCCTGACGAGTCCCACGTTCAACGACTTCGTGCGTACTGACGATGTCGCGATCCCGAACGGCGCGCTGCTCGCATTCTGCTGTTCCGATCAGGCCGCGTGGGTGGAGGTCAACGGACAAGTCGTGCTCATGGCAGACGTGATCAGCCGAGTGACCACCGCGAACTCATGGGCGGGCCTGCGGGTGGAGCGCTCGAGCGGCGCTAACAGCGCGTCATGGAACGACGCGCGGATACTCACCCGCCCGTGACCTCCACCCGAATTCCCCTCGGCAGCAATGAAAGGAGTAGCCATGGCCACCATCGGCGACAAGCTTGCAATGGACACGTTGGTACTCACCACCGGGCGTGACTTCGAATGGTCCTTCCAGAACGTCGATATCAACGACCAGCCGGTCGACTTCCCCACGGGCTCACTGTTCTTCGCGCTCAACACGGTGCCAACGAAAACCCTGTGGACGTTCACGATCAGCGGCGCGGTGGCGGACCTGAAAATCGAGTCGGTCCCCGCGGACGCCATCGACGACGGAACTACTTGGCAACTGGTGTTCCTCCCGCAGGGAGAGACCTCCGGCGGTAGGCCGCTGGCCCTCGGCCGGATTGTGAGACAAGGCGAATGAGACTGCGCGGCTACCCATCGAACGGCACACCCGCGCTGTCCTACCTCGGCACGCCGTCCGGATCCATCATCGGCAGCACACCGCGGCCGGTCGCCAAGATTCTCTCGCTGGCCGGACCGCCCGGACCCACCGGGCCGAAGGGCAACACCGGAGACATCGGGCCGCAAGGGATCCCGGGCCCGCAGGGTACGAAGGGCGACACCGGGACTACCGGTAACACCGGCCTGACCGGGCCCATCGGCGAGGGATTGCACGTCGACGGACAAGTCGCTACGTACGCCGAGCTCCCCAGCTCGCCATCCTCCGGCGCGGTATGGATGGCCGCGGGCAAGATCTACCGATGGTCGGGCGCATGGCCCGCCGAGTCCGCCGGCGCACCGTTCCAAGGGCCCACCGGTCCGACCGGATTACAGGGCGTGCCCGGGATACAGGGCGAGCTGGGCCCGCGCGGAGTGCCAGGCGTGGGCGTCGGTATCCCGGTCACGGATTACGGAGCGGTGGGCGACGGCGTCGCCGACGACACAGCGGCCGTCGCGGCGGCCGCCACCGCAGCAGCGGGCAAGGTGCTGCACTTCCCGCCCGGTATCTATCGAGTCACGTCGCTGCCCGCGCTGCCGAGCGGCGCCCGGGTCACCGGCGCTGGCTACGGATCCGAGATCGTCTACGCCGGTACCGGCACGCTGCTCACGCTGACCGGCCGCCAGGACATCACGATCGAGAGTCTCTCGATCCACATCACGGGCGCCGGCGCGACCGCGCTCGACTTGTCCGGCTGCTTCCAGATCTCGCTGTCCGGCATCAGGATCCGAGGCGATCACACCGCGGCGACGGGCACGACCTATCACGGGCAGCGCGGAATTGTCCTGCGCGACAACACCGGCAACACCCGAATTCATGGCACCGTGCTGGCCAACCTGGGCACCGCGCTGGAGACGTCCTGTATTCAGAACGAGCTGACGCTCTGCAAGATCGTCAGCTGCCGCACGGGCGTGCGAGGCGTAGGCGGTACCGCGAACGCCGGCCTCGTTGTCGTCGCAACGGAGTTCATCGGCGAGACCAACCCGGCGACCGTCGGCGCGCATGTCGATATCACGGGCTCGGCGAACACCTGGGTATTCGAGAGTTGTTGGTTTGAAGGCAGTGACTACAGCGTGATCGTTGGCGCGTTCGGCGCCGGCGGGCCGAGCTCGTTCACGATGATCGGCTGCAAGATCGCCGCCCGTGTGGTCGGCCTGCAGATCAACGCGTGTCGACAGCCGAGCTTGATCGCGTGTGAGTTCAATGCCGACGCCGGCGGGACCATGAGCGAAATCGTTTTCGGCGGAACGCCACCCGGCGATCAGGCGATTGAGGGCCTGGCCCTGAACTTGGTGACCACCCTGCGCGGCGACTTCTCGGGTAGTGATTTCCCGCAGTACTGGATTGTGGCGCTCAGGGGGAAACTGCGGGTACCCAATCTCAAGAGCACATCGGACGCCGATGTCGATGGCACCACTGCCACCGGAAATCTGAAGGTCCGCAACGGTGCCAGCGCGGGGAAGGTTCTCACCAGCGACGCTGACGGCAACGCCACTTGGCAGGCCGCGGCCCTGGCGGCCGCGGCGATCACGGACTCGACGGCTGTCGGTCGCTCGGTTCTCACCGCAGCGACGGCGGCGGCCGCGCGCAGCGCGATCGGTGTCGGGACGGTCAACGCTGCAGCGATCACGGACTCGACGGCTGTCGGTCGGTCCGTGCTGACCGCCGCCGACGCCGCGACTGCGCGCAGTGCGATCGGTGCTGTCACGTTGGCCGAAGCGCAGAACGGGATTCAGCCGAGCGTGACCCGCACCCTGTCGTACAGCAATGGGGGATTGGGCGGCTTGGCCGTCACCGTGTCGACGGCAGCCGCATCGTTCCGGTTCATCGTGAAATTGCCTGTCGCCTCGACACGTTGGCGGATCCGCTTGCGGAACTACGACACGTTCAACATGGCCACGAAGACCGTGCTCACCGGCAAGAAGATCCTGCACGGCGATCACGCGCGGTCGGTCTCGACCACCACGCCGGAGACCGGCAACTTTGTCGGCAACGCTGCAACCACGATCGTCGGCAGCGACTTCACCATCCCGGCAGATGGATCCTGGTATACGGGCCCATGGATAGCTGCGGCCGGCGACCAGTTCGACGCCGGCGTCGAACACCTCGTCGCGGTCGCCTGGACCGCAGCAAGCTCGATCACGATGCAGACCAGCATGGGCCGCGCCTGGTACTGGTCGAACTCGACATCGGGTGTCGACCCCACGATCGCCGGATCCGCCGCCGCCACTCCGCAGCAGTTCATCCCGATCGACTGGGTCATCGAATACGAATCGACGTCCAGTCGGACAGCGTGGCTGTGCATCGGGGATTCGATCATGGAAGGACTCACCGGAGACAAAGGCGCAACCGCAGCCGCGGCATCGCTGTACCGCGCTGCCTACCCGCGGCAGTGGGAACAGACCGCGCCCGTGCTGGTGCAGAGTCACGCGCTCGCGACCATCCCCGCATCGACCTGGGCGAATACCTCACACGCGTTGTGGACTCGACAGGACACCAGCCAGGGGAGTTTCGCCGGCGCGATTGTCGGCCTGGGCAGCAACGACATCGCCAACAGTCGCACCCAGGCACAGCTGCAAGCGGACCTGCTGACAATCATCGCCAACGCGCAATCCATCGTCGGCGCCGGTAAACCGGTCTTTGTCGTGAACATCATGCCGCGCAACTGGCAGGGCGTGACCGCGCCTATGGAGACGATTCGCCTGGCCATCAACAACTGGCTGTCGACCCTCCCCGGCGGGATAGTTGGCGTAATCGACTCCGACATCCCCATGCGGACGGTGACGTCCTACGCAGTCGATGCCGCGCTCGTGTGCTCGGACAACACTCACCCGTCCACACAGGGTGTGGGCGTGCTCGCGCGCACCATCCGCGCGTACGTATCCGCGTGACCGGCGCGCCGCGGCGAATGTTCGAACAGCTCAACTGACCACGAAAAAGCGCCCCGGCCTTCATTGCCGGGGCACTTTTTCGTGTCTTGAACAGGGCTCCAGTGGGTTACGGCGCCACCCACTTCCAGGGGCGCGGACCGCGCTGTCCGCGCAGGCAAGCGAGTCGATGGTCTGCCTGATTACGAGCATGGGAGCTCACAGCAGCGTGACGCAGCGCGAATAGGCACAGCTCGAATGAGCGGACATCCCGGATCACGGCGTACCCATCCCACTCCGTGACGTCAGCACCATAGGCTTCGCTGAACTCCTCCCACCGCGACGGCGGGTCCGAAAGAGTGTCGGACTGGAATGCCACCGTGGCTTGATCCCACTCGGCAGGCCCGATGCAGCACCGCTCGAGATCGACGACATGCCCGCCAGATGCCGAGTCCATGGTGTTGGCCGGGCTGGGATCTCCGTGGATCACGCACCACAGTCCAGGCCATTCGATTGAGTCCCAGCGGGATTGAAGCTCGCGCGCCTGACGAGTCAGCCATAGCTTGGCTTCGTCGTCGGTGAGGCATTCTCCGATTCGACCGGCGAAGTTGGGGAGTCTGAATTCTGTCAAACCGAGGTGCGAGGGCACACGCAGCTCGTGCAGCGTCCGCAACATGACACCTGTTTCCCGCGCGTCGGCCGGACCGCCCGATCCGAGATCTTCCCAGAACGTCACTGGCCGGCCTCCGACGACGACGGGATCGGGCACCAGGGGCTCAGGTGCTAGGACATGGTGCGAGCGTAGCCAATCCGCCGCGCGGAGCTCGCGCACTGCGGTCGTGAGCTGTCCGCGCTGATGCACGCGAATAACGGTGGGTCCGCCCGTTCCGTTCGTGCGGAGCATTGCGTTGTCCCGCAGCCGGATCGGGGTGATTTCTTCTGCGGGTACGTGAGCATCGGCGCAGGCCTGTCGGGCAAGGGTGACGATGTCGTTGCTGTTCATGGTCGTTCTTCTTCAGTTAGATGCTGGCGAGCGTGGCGGCGGTTTCGAACAAGGCCGCAGAGTTGGCGCCCTTGAACAGAACGACATCTCGGCCGCACATGGTGCGGGCCAGGACCGGCAAAAGGTGGTCCTTCTTGGCGACATGCGCGACGTGCAAAAGAGCAGCTGAGTTGCTGGCGCGAGCCGCTTCGGCCATCACCACAGCGTTTGGTCCGCCCACCGTGATCAACTGGCCGATACCGAGTGTGGCGACCTGGCGGCCGATCTCTGCGTGTACCTCTGCGGCTGTGTCGCCGAGCTCGCGCATCTCGCCGAGCACGGCAATCGACGGGCGGTCGGCGGCGGCGAGGACAACCAACGACCGCAATGCGGCGGACACCGATTCGGGGCTCGCGTTGAATGCGTCATTGATAACCGTGACACCGTCGGCACGGTCGGTGACTTCCATGCGACTGCCCGACAGCAGCCGCGCGGCCTTGAGGCCGTCGACGACCACCGAGAACGGCACCCCCACACTCAGCGCCAGCGCGGCCGCGGCGAGTGCATTGGTGAGGTGATGTTCCCCCACAACGCGCAAATGCACAGGCGCGCTGTAGTTCTCGTAGCTCAGGATGAAACGGGCGCGCGCGTGCTCATCCAAGGTGACGGCGCTCGCCCGCACGTCGGCGTCCTCAGTCGTGCCGAACCACAGGATTGATGCCGCAGTCGACTCGGCCATCGCCCGCACGAACGGATCATCGCCATTCAGTACGGCCGTGCCGGACGCATCGAGGGCCTCGACCAGTTCCCGTTTCGCGTCCGCGATGGCCTGCTTGGTACCGAATTCGCCCAAATGTGCTGTGCCTACGCCGAGGACGGCACCGACCGAGGGGCGGGCGATTTGCGCGAGATGGCTGATGTGCCCTTTGCCGCGGGCGCCCATCTCAAGAACCAGAATGTCGGTGTCAGTGCGGACCCGCAAAACTGTTGTCGGAAAACCTAATTCATTATTGAACGAACGCGCGGTCGCGACCACCGAGCGATCCTCCTCGAGAATCTGAACCAGCAAATCCTTTGTGCTTGTCTTGCCGGCCGAGCCCGTGATCGCGAGCACCGTACCGGTATATCGAGTGGCGACCGCCCGCGCGAGATCGCCCAGGGCAACGATGACGTTGTCCACGAGGACAGCAGGCACGCCGGTCGGGCGGGTGGCCAGTACAGCGACCACACCGGCCTCGATAGCCTGATCGGCGTAGTCGTGTCCGTCGGCGCGAGCACCCGCGAGGCAAGCGAACAGGCCACCAGCTTCCACAGTTCGGGAGTCAAATGCTGTTGGAGCCGTGACTATTTGCGCCGGATCCGCGCCGCCGCTGAGTTGGCCGCCAGTAGCGAGGGCGACATCGGCGAGCGTCATGGGAATCATCGGAGTGGTTTCCTTCCGGTCGAACGGTAAGGGGTGTGACTGGAGTCGGTTGGTGCGGTCACCGCGCCCACCTCGAGCCCATATCGGCCGGAGCGTCGGGCGGGATAATCCATCGGGCATACGTGCGCTCCGGCGTCACCGTGATCACGTCCGCCACGCGAACGAGCACGTCAGGCACCTGGCCGCCGAGGTGGTCGAGGCTGGGAACGAACACAGCCTCGGCGCTGGTGTTCTGAACGACGTCGATCAGGCGTTGTAGCGGCTTGTCGGTTCGCTCGCTGAACACAATCGTTTTGAGCAGACGGTAGCCGAGCCGCTTGGCCAAGCTTCGCATCTGGTTCTCCTCCCACTGCTGGCGCGCGCCGGATACGTCCCGTCGTAGGTAGCCGATAGCTGCCGGGGGAGACATGTCACCACCCCCGGCGGATCGGTACATATGCGCGTGGCGGCTCGGCGGCGATCCGTGCCTGAATATCGGTGACGGTCAACCGTTTCGGCTGGTCGTGGCGGCCGGAGCTCGGCAGCGCGACTCTTGCGATGCCGAGCAGTACTAGCGCAGTGATGGTGATAGCAACGATGATTTCCATGTCGGGTGTTCTCCGTGTCCCTGGAACGGCTGGAGGGCACCCGGCACCAGGGCGTTTGATGGGCCGCGCCTGGTGCCGCGTGCTTACTTGAGCCTCGCGCAAGGCGCATCCCGTTCCCAGCCACGAAACCGCACGCTAGTAATACGCTTCTGACACAGGCCATTGCGTGGATCGGCAAGGGGCGGCGATGATCGTCGGCAAGTGGACGCGTGCAGAAGTTCTCGCGCTACGTAAATTCGCACTGCGCATGTCACAGGAAGAACTCGCCGGCGCAACCGGATTCAAGCCCTCGACCGTACGGAAGTGGGAGAGGGCCACTGCGGAAAGACCGGTCCGCGGCGACTCTGCTGCAGCTCTCGATACCGTGCTCGCGCGGCTCGACGACGATCAGCGCGCCCGTTTCCGCGAAGCGCTGGCCACTGCGCCGATTGCGTCGACCCCAACAACCTCAGCCGGTTTTGCTTCCGAGGAGCGAGATAGCCTGGCAATCAAGGGCCCGGATGGGAGCGAGGTCGACGACGAAGTGAAGCGGCGCGAGTTCGGAATACTGCTGGGTGCAACGTTGCTGGCGACCGGCAGCCAATCCATGGGCGTCGCCGACGCACAGCGGGTTTCGCGCGCCGTCGCTGAGTTCGCCGCGCAGGATCAGCGGGTCGGCGGCGCGGCTCTGGTCGACACCGCGGTCCGCGAGCTCGAGATCGCCAAGGAACTCAACGAAACCTGTTCGTTCAGTGACTCCGCGGGCAAGGCATTCGCCAGCGCCGCGGGCAATCTGGCCACCATCGCGGCATGGCTCGCCTACGACGCCGATCAACACCAGCTCGCGCGCCGCTGCTACACCGACGCCTTCTCTCTGGCCAACCAGGCAGGCGACGATGAACTCACCGCCCATGTCTGCCTCGGCGCGGCGCACCAGGCAATCACATTGGCGCGCCAAGGCCTCGGCAATCCGCACCGTGGACTGACCCTGATCAGCCGCGCACGTGAGCTGACCCACGGGCTTCCACCCGGCCGGATCCATGCACTGATCGCCACGCGGGCCGCGCAGGCTTACGGCGTCCTCGGCGACCGGATCAATTTCGGCCGTGCGATCTCTACGGCCTGGCGAGAACTCGATTTCGCACTCGAACACGAGCCGCTCGCCGAGTGCGCCACATGGCTGCATTTCGTCACTTCCACCGAGGTCCGCTGCCACGAGGCACGCGCCCACCGCGATATGGGGAACGGAGCCAAGGCGGCCGAACTATACGGTGAGCTCGCACTCGGGCAGGCCGGCGCACGAAATGCCGCCAACTACCGCGCCGGATGGGCAGCGGCGTTGGCAGACGTAGGCGATATTCAGGGCGCGGTATCGGTCGGCCTCCCCGCACTGAACCAACTGCAGGCGGTTTCCTCCACACGCACGCTGCGCGTGCTCGAGCCTGTCCGATCGACAGTTCAAACCGACAGCGAATTCGCAAGACACTTCGACGATTTGGTGAGTAAGGCGGCGAGATCATGACCAGCCAGCAACGGGCAGCAATCCCCGGTCTGCAATTCGAGCACCTGAGCGCAGCGGCCGCGCGAGCGCGCCGCGACACCGTCGAGGACATCTACCGAGGGGCATACGTCGAGGCGATCCAATCCGCCGCACCGTTCGCTGACCCGGCAGCGTTCATGACCCGTTTCGACGCCTACACAGAACCAGGCCGACCGAGCGGCTTCACGCTGACCCTGGCCGTCGTCGACGACCAGCCGATCGGCCAAGCGTGGGGATGGCCGCTGCACGCGGATACCGCATGGTGGGGCGGCCTTCAGCTCGACGGGTCGGGCGATATCGACGAGTTCATTACCGAGGACGGAACCCGAACCTTCGCTTTGAGCGAGATCATGGTTCGGTCCGAGTTGACCAGTCGCGGAGTTGCTCGGGCGCTACACGACGAACTACTCAGCTCTCGGACGGAGCAGCGCGCGACGCTGTTGGTCCGGCCGGCCAACGCGCGCGCTTATCAGACCTATCTGCGTTGGGGCTGGTACCGCGTTGGCACGCTTCGCCCGAGTTGGCCGGACGCACCGCAGTTCGATGTGTTGATTCACGATCTGCACAGGCGCTGACTCAATATCGGTCATCGGTCGGGTACGGCTCAAGATCCTCGCCCTCGGCTGCCGCCTCAAGGAGATCGAGAATCCGGCCTATCACCGCCTCGACTCGGTCACCGGGCTGGTACCGCACCACTTCCAGATCGAGGATCCGCCGCGCCGCGGCGACATCCTCACGCGCTGGCGGCGGGTCGAGCGTGGCGCACACAGCATCGTAGATATCCGTTGCGTCCCGCTCTATTGCACCGATCACGGCCCGAAGGACATCGCGCTGTCTCGGCGTCATCAGTTTGTCGTCATCCATCCAAATCACCTTCGGCGGCGCGACCGTCGAACACGAACGGTCGGCAATGCGGACTGGGCTCAGGTTGGAAAACCTCGCTACCGCACGCGCCGCAGGTGTGTACGAGGTGGCCGTGACACTCCGAGACATGGCACGCCGTCCAGCCGACGACCGAGCCGTTCGCGTTCTTGAGTACGTGGCGCGGCTGACCTGAGCAGAAGACCGGCGGCGGCAACACGACACCGTTCTCGGTCTCGATCAGCTCGTCGCTGGCGATCGCGTGGCCGTCCGGATGCCAGTACCAGACACGCCGCTGACGGTTCGAACCCATGTGCGAAGAATAGTCCGAGCGGTCGCTTACTATCGGCGCGTGGCGGACGAAGAGAAGATGTGTCGGATCTGCGATGAACGACCGGTTGGCGACGGCTACATGTCCATGATGTGCCCGCAGTGCCGCGAGAGAATCGAGCACCAGAACCGGACTCGGCCGTACCCGCTGCTGCCACCGCCCGGCGAGGGCTAGCCGCGCCACCGCCCGAGCTCCCATGCGTGCTGTAGCCGCGCTGGTCGTCGCGAATCCCAATCCCACTGCACCGCCGTATAGTCGGCGACGTCGTCGTCCTCGACAAAGACGCGGAGATTCACGCCGAGCTGCTCAAGGTCCGGGTCGGGTCTCATATCCTCATTGACGCGCCGCTCCGGCGACCGGTTCCGGGCGCCGCGGGATTGGCTCCCCGTTGTGTGGATGCCATCCACATAAGCGCGCTATGCTGTCCCGGATCATTCCAGTCGTAATTCCGAATGCTTCACTGTTGTCCCTGGATAACAACGCAGCCGGGTAGATCAGCGCAGGTCGCAGGTGGATAGCCTTGGGGTTCGATTCCCCTAGGCTCCACTCATTAATTATCACAGCCCTTCGTGGCTGTCTTATTTCCGAGCACATGCGCCCCGTAAGGTGGCGGCATGGCTTCCCCGGAGATCTCCAAGCTGGTCCAATCGGTGGTGGAGCCGTTTCTGCTGAACGGGCAGCGCAAATACAATCGGCGCGAGGTCACCGCGCTCACCAAGGTGCCCTCCTCGCTGACGCGGCGCCTATGGGTTTCCCTCGGTTTTCCGGCCGATCCGGATGATTCGGCCGTCGAGTACACCGATGCCGATATCGATGCGGCCAAGACCTTCAGCAAGCTGAATGTGCTTGCCTCCGCGGACATTCACCGGCAGACGACCGCCGCGCGCACCCTGGGCCGCTCCATGGCCCGGCTGGCCGAATGGCAGGTCGATCTGGTGACCGAGGAGATCCTGGATCGCATCGCGAAGAACACCGCCGAGGATCCGGCGGCCGATCACGAGCAGGTGGCGCGCGCCGCGACCGAAGAGGTGGTGGCCGAGCTCGAGGCGCTCATGTCCTACGCCTGGCGGCGGCATCTGGATGCGGCGCTGTCGCGGTCGCTGGAGGAGGGCGCGGTCGCGGGGGACACCATGCGGGTGCTGGCGGTCGGCTTCGCCGATATGGTCGGCTACACCCGCCTGACCCGGCACCTGGATCCCGAGGAGCTCTCGTCCCTGCTGGAGGCGTTCGAGACGGCCACCAGCAATGCCATTACGGCGCATGGTGGTTGGGTCATCAAGAACGTCGGCGACGAAGTCATGTTCGCGACCAATACCGCGAAGGACGGCGCCCGCATCGCCCTGGCCATCCAGGAGGCCGCCACAGCCTCGCACGGCGTCACCCAGGAGTTGCGGGTCGGTCTGGCCTACGGCGAAGTGCTGCAGCGCTTCGGCGACCTCTACGGCTCGGTCGTGAATGTGGCCGCCCGCCTCACCGGCGTGGCCCGCCCGGGCACAGTGCTCATCGATGACAGTGCGGCACAGGCGATTGTCGGCGACCCGCAATTCGATCTCCGCCACCTGCGCACGGTCCGCGTCAAGGGAATCAACCGCCTGCACGGTCATGTCTTGCGCCGCAACGAAATTCGTCAATCCCGCCCCTCCGAGACTTTTGGCCAGACTTAGGACCCGCAGCAGTGACGTTGGCGACCGGCGGTCAGCTCGTTGCTCGGTCAGCCGGTACCCGATGAGTTACCCCGACCGGAACCAGATCAGTTGTCGCCCATGCGAACGGCGCGATTACCTACCCCAGGCATGGGGGCGGGCCTCGGCGAAGGGGGGGAGTTAGCCGAGGCCCGCGTAAGGTCGGCCCGGGGGGGAGGGGCCGACGCGATCGATCCTACGCGACACCGGCTGATTACGTGGAAATCGGGGCATCGCGTTCGAAGATTTTTTGCGGGAAGAAGTGTCGTACCCGCGTGCGAACATATGTTCGCACGGGAGCTGCCGGTCTCGGACCCCCGGCGGAATGCGGTCGTTAATGTGTGGCCTCCGCCGATCCGCCGGGGCATACTTGCCCTGAATGTCCGGTCTTGTTCAGCAGTATCCGTGCAGCTCAGAGCCCCTGTGGCTGCCAACTTGCGAGACATCAGGAGAATCATGCCCGACGCAATAGTCGCCGAGGGTCTGGTCAAGAAATACGGCAAACTGGTCGCACTTGACGGACTCGATCTTGTTGTGCCGGAAGGCACCGTCACCGCGCTGCTCGGCCCCAACGGCGCGGGCAAGACCACCACCGTGCGCGTACTCACCACGCTGCTGGTTCCGGATGCGGGACGGGCCACCGTCGCCGGCGTGGATGTGCTGCAGGAGCCGCAACGGCTGCGAGCGCGCATCGGCGCGTCCGGTCAATACGCGGCCGTGGACGAATACCTCACGGGCTTCGAGAATCTCGAAATGGTCGGCCGTCTCTATCACATGGGCGTGCAGCGCAGTAAGGAGCGAGCGCGGGAGCTGCTGGATCGTTTCCGGCTCACCGAGGCCGCCGATCGTCCGGTGAAGGGTTATTCGGGCGGTATGCGCAGACGTCTCGATCTGGCGGGTGCGCTGGTGGCGAATCCGCCGGTGCTGTTCCTGGACGAACCGACCACCGGCCTGGATCCCCGTGCGCGCCTGGATCTCTGGGATGTCATCGACGAATTGGTCGCCGCCGGCACCACCCTGCTGCTCACTACCCAGTACATGGAGGAGGCGGACAGGCTGGCCGATTCCATCGCGGTCATCGACCACGGCAAGGTCATCGCCGAGGGCACCTCCGATGAGCTGAAGGCGCTCGTGGGCGGCGATCGCATCGAACTCGTTGTCGACCATGCGGACAATCTGGGCATTGCCCAGCGGGCGCTGGAAGGCTTGGCGCAGGGGGAGATTCGGCTCGAGCCCAGTATGCGGCGCATCATCGTGCCGGTGAACGACGGCTCGCAGGCGCTGGTGGATGCGATCGGATTACTCGCCAAACATGAAGTGGTCATTCATGATGTCGGTTTGCGCAGGCCCTCGCTCGACGATGTGTTCCTGTCGCTGACGGGGCACGAGGCCGACGATCTGATCAATGGCGCCAAGTCCGCCGAGTCGGCCACCGGCGGTGCGCGATGAGCGCCGCACTGCTCACCACCGTCGACAATCCCTCGCCCGCAGCGCGTTTGGCGATGGTGTTCACCGACAGCGTCACCATCACCAAACGCAATGTCATCAAGATTCGGCGTGTGCCCGATGTGCTGATCTTCTCGACGCTGTCGCCGATCATGTTCGTGCTGTTGTTCGCGTACGTCTTCGGTTCGGCAATTCAGTTGCAGGGCACGTCATATCGCGAATTCCTGATCGCCGGCATCTTCGCGCAGACCGTGGTCTTCGGTGCGACCTTCACCGGGCTGAGCCTCGCCGAGGATATGCAGAAGGGCATTATCGACCGCTTCCGGTCGCTGCCCATGGCGCCCTCGGCGGTGCTCATCGGGCGCACGATCGCCGATGTGTGCATCAATCTGGTGAGCCTGGTGGTCATGTCGCTGACCGGTCTCGCGGTGGGCTGGCGCATTCGCGGTTCGTTCCTGGACGCCGTGCTCGCCTACGTGCTGCTCCTGCTGTTCGCCTACGCCGTCTCGTGGATCATGGCGGTGGTCGGCCTGCTGGTGCGGGCGCCGGAGGTCTACAACAACGCCAGCTTCATGGTGATCTTCCCGCTCACCTTCATTGCCAATACCTTCGTACCGACCGCGACGCTGCCCACCGTGCTGAAGGTGATCGCGGAGTGGAATCCGGTATCGGCGGTGACACAGGCGAGCCGGGATCTGTTCGGCAATACCAGCCCGATGGGGCCGAGCACCGATGTGTGGCCGATGCAGCATCCGGTGGCGACGACATTGATGTGGGTCGTCGTGATTCTCGCCGTATTCGTGCCGCTGGCGCTGGCGCAGTACAAGCGCTCCGTGAGTCGCTGACTCGGGAGCACGTCGAATTACCTTCTCAGCGCGTGGATTCCGCGATTGCCGAGGGGGTGGAGCCGTTGCGGGAGTATCCGAGCCGCGGCGGCTCCGGGGCGGGGGCCGGCGGCTGGGGACGCCGGCTCACGAAAAACGCGATGGCACCGCCCGCGACAGCGAGCACCGCCGCCACGATGATTCGATTGCGACGGAAAATTCGAGAAGAACGCCCCAGCTCCATCCGACCACTTTGACACAGCAATGGATTTCGCGCACCCAAGAGTGCGTTCGAGGGTTACTCGACGGTAACGCTCTTGGCCAGGTTGCGGGGCTTGTCCACATCCCGGTCCAGGGCGACGGCCATGTGATAGGCCAGCAGCTGGAGCGGGATGGTCAGGATGATGGGGTCGAGTTCCCGCGCGACCGCGGGGACCCGGATGACCGCATCGGCCAGGCCGGCGGGCAGATCGGTATTGGTGATGGCAATCACCGGTCCGCCGCGGGCCTTGATCTGCTCGATGGTGGTGATGTTCTTGGCGAGCAGTTCGTCACCGGGGATGAGGACCACGCTGGGCATGTCCGGGTCGATGAGGGCGAGCGGGCCGTGCTTGAGTTCGGAGCCCTGGTACGCCTCGGCGTGGATGTAGGAGATCTCCTTGAGCTTCTGCGCGCCCTCGCGGGCCACCGGCCAGCCGCGCACCCGGCCGACGAAGAACATGCTGCGCGCCTTGGCGTAGCGGTTCGCGATCTCGGCGATCTCGGCATCCTGGTCGAGCACCGATTCGATGGCGTCGGGCAGGGCGCGCAACCCGGTCACGATGCGCTCGCCCGCGGCGGCCGACAGGTCGCGTACGCGGCCCAGTAGCAGTGCCAGCATGGCGAAGGAGACGGTCATATTGGTGAGCGCCTTGGTGGAGGCCACCGAGACCTCCGGCCCGGCGTGCAGGAACATACCGGCCCCGCATTCGCGGGCAATGGCGCTGCCCACGGCATTGACCGCGCCGATGACCCGGCCGCCCTTGCGCTGCAATTCCTGCACCGCGGCGAGGGTGTCCAGGGTCTCGCCGGACTGGCTGATGGCGATGTACAGCGCGTCCGGGTCCACCACGGGATTGCGGTACCGGAATTCGGAGGCGGGTTCGGCGGTGGCGGGGATGCGCGCCAGTTCCTCGATCAGCTGTGCACCGAGCTGCCCCGCGTAATAGGCGGAGCCGCACCCGAGGAATACGACCTTGCGAATGCTGCGCAGTTCCCGTGCGTCCATGTTCAGCCCGCCGAGAATCGCGGTGGCGAAACGTTCGTCGAGCCGGCCGCGCAACGCCCGGCGGACCGCGTCGGGCTGTTCGGCCATCTCCTTGCGCATGAAGTCCGGGTAGCCGCCGAGCGCGTAGTCCTCGGCCGCCATATCGATGGTGGTGGGTGTTTTGTCGGTGCGGCTGGCGTCCAGTCCGAGTGTGCTGGTGCGGAATTCGCCCGCGCGCACGGTGGCCAGTTCGCCGTCGTCGAGGAAGACCACACGCTGGGTGTGGTGCACCAGCGCCGCCACATCGGAGGCGACGAACATTTCACCGTCGCCGACGCCGAGCACGATGGGGGAGCCGTTGCGGGCGACCACCAGTTCGTCGGGGCGGCGCGAATCCAGCACCAGCAGACCGAAAGTGCCTTCGACACTGTGCAGTGCGGTGCGCACGGCGTCCTCGAGCGACTCCGCGTCGTCGAGGCAGGCGGCAATGAGGTGTGCGATGGCCTCGGTATCGGTGTCGGAGAGGAATTCGACGCCGTCGGCGGTCAGCGCGGCGCGCAGTTGTTCGGCGTTCTCCACGATGCCGTTGTGCACCACGGCGATCCGCCCACTGCCGTCGGTGTGCGGGTGCGCATTGGCGTCACTGGGCTCGCCGTGGGTGGCCCAGCGGGTGTGCGCGATGCCGACGGTGCCGCGCAAGCGCGCGCCTTCCGCATCCACCCGATTGCGCAGATCCTGTACGCGGCCCTGGGTTTTGGTGATTCGCAGCCGGCCGCGGTGCGGCACAGCCAATCCGGCGGAGTCGTAGCCCCGGTATTCGAGGCGGTGCAGGCCCTCCAGCAGGACCGGCACGGACTCACGGTGCCCGATGTATCCGACGATTCCACACATTGCGCGAAGCTCTCCTCTATCCGTAGACGATGCGGCGCAGCTGCCGTTCGCTGAATTCGGGAGCGGCCACCCGGTGCTGCGCCAGTTCGCTCGCGATGCGCTGCCAGATTTCGGCATTGCGCACCTGGCGGCGTTGCAGTTCGGCGTGTCTGCGGCGCACGAACTGCTCGGCCGTCTCATCGAAATAACCGACGACATCGGCGACCACCCGGGCCGCGATGGTTTCGGGCAGCCCCGTGGAGGCCGCCACATAGCGCACCAGGTCGACCGGAACCCCGTCAGTCACGCCCTGAGCCTGCCCCATACATTGTTGTTTTGCCAACATTTGTGCCCGAATTCGGGCATAGAAGCGTGGCATTCGCGACAAGTGATCTAGTGCCGGTAGGGGTAACTCGCCGGGCACGGGCAAACTCACTCACCACATTGCCGCCTGCCGCCTACGTAACCTTCGGGGCACTCGAGTCTGGCTGGAAATTTCGGAGTGGCGGAACAGCCTGCCGCTGGGCTCCGGAGGCGGGGGCACCCCTAGGCTGGCCGGGTGACCTCACCGAATCAGACTGCTGTTGCGACGCTGCACACCAATCAGGGCGACATCAAGATCGCGCTCTTCGGTAACCACGCCCCCGCGACGGTCCGCAATTTCACCGGCCTGGCCGATGGCACCGCGCCCTACAAGACCAAGAATTCCTCCGGCACCACCGAGGGCCCGTTCTACGACGGCTCGGTCTTCCACCGCATCATCGACGGTTTCATGATCCAGGGCGGCGACCCGACCGGCACCGGCCGCGGCGGTCCGGGCTACGAATTCAAGGACGAGTTCCACCCGGACCTGCGTTTCGATCGCGGCTACCTGCTGGCCATGGCCAATGCCGGACCGGCGACCAACGGCTCGCAGTTCTTCATCACGGTCGGCCCGCAGCCGCACCTGAACCGCAAGCACACGATTTTCGGCGAGGTGGTGGACCCGGATTCGCGCAAGATCGTCGATGCGATCGCGAATGCCGCCACCGACCGCAATGATCGGCCCAAGGACGAGATCACGATCTCCGGGATCACCCTCTCCTGAATCCGGCCTACCCCGAAGAGAATTCGCCATGAATCCGCAGCAGCCCGCACCGACCTGCTACCGCCATCCCGACCGCCCCACCGGTCTGGCCTGCACCAGGTGCGGGCGCCCGTCCTGCGCGGAGTGCCTGACCCCCGCCGCGGTCGGGCAGCACTGCGTGGAATGTGTGCGGCAGGGCCGCCAGGATGTGCGGCCGGTCCGCAATCAGGCCGGATCGGTGCAGTCCAAGCGCCCGGAACCGTATGTCACCTGGTCGCTCATCGCGGTGAATGTGCTGGTCTTCGCGATCACCGCGTTCCAGGCGCACAGCGTGATGGACAACCGGCGCTCCGATCTGTTCCTGGACTGGACGCTGGTGCCGGCGCTGGTCGGGCACGGTCAATGGGTGCGGGTGATCGGCTCCGCCTTCCTGCACTACGGCCCGATCCACCTGCTGGCGAATATGTTCGCGCTGTACGTGCTCGGCCCCTACTGCGAAATCGCGCTGGGCCGGGCCCGGTATCTGTCGGTGTACGCGGTATCGCTGCTGGGCGGTTCGGCAGCGGTGACCGTGCTGTCGGACCCGCTGACCGCCTCGGCGGGCGCCTCGGGCGCGATCTTCGGGATCTTCGGCGCGGTGGCCGTGGTGATGCTGCGGACGCGGCAGAACCTCACCCAGATCCTGGTGCTGCTGGTGATCAACCTGATCATCACCTTCTCGGTGCCCGGCATCTCGATCTGGGCGCATTTGGGCGGTCTGCTGGCCGGTACCGTCGCGGCCGGCGGAATCCTGTATCTGCCGCGCTGGTTGCGCGCGAGTACACCCGCCCTGGCCATGCGGATCGGCTGGATCGCGGTGGCGGTGGTGGGTGTGATCGCGGTGGCTGTCACCGTGCTGGGCGCGCCGACGCTGTACTGATGACGTGCGGCGCGCGGGGTGACCGGCGTGCGGTGATCCGCTACGGGTTCACGAGGTAGCCGCGCAGCGTGTCGAGCACGTTCTCGGGCCGGGTGCCGAGGTCCCAGCGCCCGAAGATGAGCAGCTTCTCCTCGCCCTGGTGATCCACATCCATTTCCAGCATGGGCATGCGGCGGCCGAGGCGGCGATAGCTCACCACGCGGGCGCGCAGCACCTGCTCGGGTGTGTAGTACTGCGGCCCGGTGAGGCCGCGTACCACGATGTGCGGCACCGGGCCGGGCTCCACGGACAGGCGTGGGCGCTGCCGGAATCCCATCCCGGCCAGGAAGAGCAGACCGAGCGCGGCCAAGCCGATGAGCAGCCGGCCCGGACCGTCGTTCGAGACGACGACGGCCACGGCGAGCACAATGCCGCCGATGCCGCAAACGGCCAGCGCAGCGGGGGGTGTGGACCAGGAGAGCTGGGGCTCAGCAGTCACTTTCCCCACTTTCTCCTCGAGTTGTCCACAAGGTCATCCACAGGTGTGCATGAATAACAGCGGTGTAAGGAACTCATCGCCAGCGCATGGTCATGATCAGGCCGACGACCATGAGGCCGAACCCGATCAGGAAGTTCCACGCACCCAGATCGCTCATCCAGGCGATGTGCTCGGCTGCCAGGTAATAGACCAGCAACCACACCAGACCCGCGAGCATGAAGCCCAGCATGATGGCGACGTACCAGACCGGCGACGGGCCGGTCGACTTCACCCGCACAGGCGTGCGGCTGGCCGGGTTGATCGTGTAGTCGGTCTTTTTCCGGACCTTCGACTTGGGCATGACGTCCTCAGTTTCGGCGTGCGAGTCGGGGTTAGGTTATCCCAGGTCATTTGTGGCTCGGGAACGCGACGACTGATTTCGCACGGTCGGGGTAACTCCCCGGGTACCCCCAAAATAGTCTCGGCACCCAACCGCTGCACGCGTCCCCGACAGTCGACGGCACTATAGCCGTGCGCTGAAGTTCCGGGGAGGCGACATTGCCACTAGTCTCGAATCATGCGTGTATTGGTCGTCGACAACTACGACAGCTTCGTGTTCAACCTGGTCCAGTATCTAGGACAGCTGGGCGCCGAGGCCGTGGTCTGGCGCAATGACGACCCGCAGCTGGCCGATCTGGATGCGGTTGTGCAGGAGTTCGACGGGATTCTGATCAGCCCCGGCCCGGGCACGCCGGAGCGTGCGGGTGTCAGCATCGAACTCGTCAAGGCGTGCGCCCGGCACGAGAAGCCGTTGCTCGGCGTCTGCCTGGGTCATCAGGCGATCGGCGTGGCGTTCGGCGCCACCGTGACCCGCGCCCCGGAGCTGCTGCACGGCAAGACCAGTGAGGTCTTCCACATCGGTGCGGGTGTGCTGGCCGGCCTGCCGGATCCGTTCACGGCCACCCGCTATCACTCGCTGACCGTGCTCGAGGAGACCATGCCGCCGGAGCTGGAGGTGCTGGGCCGTACCGATTCCGGCATCGTCATGGCCATGCGGCATCGCACCCTGCCGATCCAGGGGGTGCAGTTCCATCCCGAATCGGTGCTCACCCAGGGCGGCCATCGCATGCTGGCGAACTGGCTGGGCGTATGTGGCGAACGTCCCGCCGAGGGGCTCGTGGAGACCCTCGAGGCGGAGGTCGCGGCCCTGGTATGACCGCATACCGAAGGGGCGCGGCATGACGACCGGTCGAGGGCGACCGCACGTGCTGCTGTCGGTGGCGGTCAGCATCGACGGATATATCGATGATGCGGGACCGGATCGGCTGCTGCTGTCCAATGCGGCCGATTTCGACCGGGTGGATGCGCTGCGGGCCGCCTCCGACGCGATTCTGATCGGCGCGCAGACGCTGCGCAGCGACAATCCGCGGCTGCTGGTCAACGATCCGGACCGGCGTTTGCAGCGGCTCGCGGCCGGGCAGCCCGAATATCCGCTGCGGGTGATCGTCACCGCGGCCGGGGATCTCGATCCGGCGCTGCGGTTCTGGCACCACGGCGGCGACCGGGTCGTCTACACCACCGATTCCGGTGCGGCGCGGATCGGTGACCGCCTGGACGGTCTCGCAGAGGTCGTATCCCTGGGTGCGGCAGTCGATTTCGCGGCACTGCTGGACGATCTCGGCACCCGGGACATCGCGCGTCTGATGGTGGAGGGCGGCGGCGCGATCCACACCGCGTTCCTGGCGGCCGGGCTGGTCGACGAGATCCGCATGGCGATCGCGCCGCTCGTGATCGGCGATCCGGCCGCCCCGCGCTTCCTGGGGACAATTGTGGATAGTTCGCAACACCGTATGCGGCTGGCCGAGGTCGGCCGGATCGGTGATATCGCCCTGCTGCGTTATCTGCCCAAGGAGGATTCGAGTGCCGGATGAAACACGGTCGGATCGGGGCTGGATGCGGCATGCCATCGGATTGGCGCGCCTGTGCCCGCCCAGCGATACCGCCTTCTCCGTCGGCGCGGTGATCGTCGGCCCGGACGGTGTCGAGATCATGCACGGCTGGTCCCGGGAGACCGACGAGAAGGTGCACGCCGAGGAGTCCGCGCTGGACAAACTGGGCCCCGAGGACACCCGCCTGCGGTCCGCCACCCTCTACAGCACCCTGGAGCCCTGTTCCCAGCGTGGCAGCAAGGATCGCGCACCGTGCACGGATCGCATTCTGGCGGCGGGCGTTCGGCGCGTGGTCATCGCCTGGCGTGAGCCCGGCACCTTTGTGGATAACTGTCAGGGTGTGGAGAAACTCCGCGAACACGGCATCGAGGTCGTCGAACTGTCCGACCTCGCCGATGAGGCCATGTCCATGAACCGGCACCTGCAGCTATGAAAAAGGGGTGTGCGGCTGAGCCGCACACCCCCAATGTTTTTCAACTCACGGCGGGCCGAGCAGTGAGGCGCCGACCGTGATGGTCACCGTCTGATTCTTGGCGATGGACGATCCGGCGGACGGTTGCTGGGCGATGATGCGGCCGACCCCGCTGGGATCCAGGGTGCTCTGTGTGTTCTGGCTGATCTGCCCGTTCCAGCCGCGCTGCCGCAATGCGTCGGCCGCCTGCCCGGGGGAGAGGCCGATGAGGCTGGGCATGGGGATCTGATCACCTGAGGCGACCTGCACGATCACCGTCGAACCCTTGTCGGCCTGGGTGCCGGCGGCCGGGTCGGTGCTGATCACGGTGCCCTTGGCCTGGTTGCTCGGCACTTCCTGAATGGTGACCTTGAAGCCCGAACTGTCGGTCAGATTGGGTTGCGCCACATCGATGGACTGGCCGACCACGTCCGGGACGCGGACCTTGTCCGGGCCGGAGCCGAGGCTGATGGTGACCTGCCCGCCGGTGTCGATCTTCTGCGCCTCGACCGGATTCTGGCTGGTGACCTTGTCCTTCTCGTCGACGCTGGACGCTTCCCGGCGCACATCCGGATTGAGCCGCAGCCCTACGGAATTGAGCTGCTGTTCGGCCTGCTGCTGGGTCAATCCGGCCAGGCGCGGCACCGCCACCTGCGACGGTCCGCTGGAGACCTGCAGGGTGATGGTGCTGCCCTTGTCGATGCGGGAGCCGCCCAGGGGCTGGGTGGCGATCACATTGTCCTGCGCGACCTTCGCGTCCGGTTTGTTCTGGATGGCGACGCTGAAGCCGAGCTTCTCCAGATCCCGCTGTGCGAGTTGGTAATTCTGGTTCGAGAGCTCGGGCACCGCCACCTGGTCGGCATGGCTGCCGGGTCCGAGGAACGCCCAGAACAGTGCGGCGCCGACGGCGAGCACGGCGATGACCACGCCCGCGACGAGCCAGTTCCGGCGTCCGCCACCGCCATTCCCGCCGCGTCCGGCCTCGACGAGTTCCTGTTCGGTGGTGTCGTCGCGGCGCTCCACCGTCCGGTAGCTGCGCGGCGGCGGCAGATCGTCGTCGAGGAAGTTGTTGCGATCCTCGTCGTTCATGACCATGGGCGCGGTGGGCTTCTGCCCGCCCAGCACCCGGATCAGGTCGGCGCGCATTTCGGCGGCGGTCTGGTACCGGTTGGCCGGGTTCTTGCTCATTGCCTTGAGCACGACGGAGTCGAGTTCGCGCGGCACTCCGGGGTGCACGTGCGAGGGCAGCCGGGGGTCCTCGCGCACGTGCTGGTAGGCGACGGCGACGGGCGAATCCCCGGTGAAAGGCGGTTCGCCGGTGAGGATTTCGAAGAGCACACAGCCGACGGAGTACACGTCCGAGCGCGCGTCGACCTGTTCGCCGCGGGCCTGCTCGGGGGAGAGGTACTGGGCGGTGCCGATGACGGCGGCGGTCTGCGTCATGGGGTTGGAGCTGTCGGCCAGCGCGCGTGCGATGCCGAAGTCCATCACCTTCACCGCGCCCGCGCGGTTGATCATGATGTTGGCGGGCTTCATATCCCGGTGCACGATGCCGTTGCGGTGCGAGAAGTCCAGCGCCGCACACACATCCGCGATGACTTCCATGGCACGGCGCGGTGCCATCGGGCCCTTGCCGCGCACGATGTCGCGCAGCGTATCGCCGTCGACGTACTCCATCACGATGTACGGCAGTGGGCCGCCGTCGATCTCGGCCTCACCGGTGTCGTAGACGGCGACGATGGCGGGATGGTTCAGGGCCGCCGCATTCTGCGCCTCACGCTTGAAACGCAGATAGAAGGTGGGGTCGCGGGCCAGATCGGCGCGCAACACCTTGATCGCCACATCACGGCCGAGGCGCAGATCGCGGGCCTTGTGCACCTCGGACATGCCACCGAAGCCGATGATCTCGCCCAGCTCGTAGCGGGACGAGAGATTCTTCGGGGTCGTCATGACTGTCCTTGAGGGATGACTGGAGCACTGTCCGAGGTTCCTGCATATCCACCGGGAACCGACTGCCCGTACTGATCGTGGCCGTCACCGTATCCCTGATCGTATCCGTCACCATATCCACGGGCGCCGGGAACCGCTGGCCATGATGGTATGTCCCAGGTGGGGCGTGCGGACCGGGTGGTGGTAGCCCATGGTGGACGCGTGGTCGTGTTCTGCGGTGTCGTCGTCTGCGGTGTGGTCGTGGTTTGCGGTGTCGTCGTCGGCGCCGGTGTGGTTGTCGGCGCGTCCGTCGTGGTCGGCGGATCGTAGGTCGTCACCACCGGCGGCGGTACCGGCCGCTCCCGGGTGGTGGTCGGCGGCACGGTCGTCGTGGTGATGACGGGCGGCGGCGGTGCGACCACCACGCTGGTGCGGGTATTCGGCGTCGACTCCGGCGGCGATCCGCTGAGCAGCACGAAAGCGGCTGCGGCGCCGAGGATCAGCGCACCCACGCCGAGTCCGGCCATGGCCTTCTGACTGTTGGTGAACCGGCCGCCGCCCTCGCCGCCGACCGCTGCCGGCGGGGTGGTGACCGGTCCGGCGGGCGGGCGCGGGCCCGACATCATGACGGTCGCGCCGTCGCCGGGATGCTGCTGCCGCATCTGCTGCGACGGTGTGGAGTAGCGCATGGTGGCCTGGTCGCCGCGGCCACCGGGAATCATGACGGTCGGTCCGTCGGGGGGCATGATGCGGGCGGCCCCGCTGGTCATGGCGGTGGTCGCCATGCCGCCGGTGGGCGGGGGCCGTCTACCGGCCCGAACGGCGGCCACGGCGTCGGCGAATTCGCCGCCGGTGGCGAACCGCTGCTGCGGGTCCTTGGCCATGGTGACTTCGATGAGTTCGCGCACGTTCGGCGGCAGATCCGCCGGCAGCGGCGGCGGTGTTTCGCGCACGTGCTTCATGGCGACGGTGAGCGCGCCGTCACCGGTGAACGGCCGCTCCCCGGCGAGCGCCTCGTATCCGACCACGCCGAGCGCGTACACGTCGGAGGCGGAGGTGGCGTCTTCGCCGGTGGCCTGTTCCGGCGCGATGTACTGGGCGGTGCCCATGACCATGCCGGTCTTGGTGACCGGCGAGGCATCCACGACCTTGGCGATGCCGAAGTCGGTGATCTTCACCTGACCGGTCGGCGTCACAAGAATGTTGCCGGGCTTCACATCTCGGTGCACCACGCCCGCGGCGTGTGCGACCTGCAGTGCGCGCCCGGTCTGCTCGAGCATGTCCAGACCCTGCTGGACCGACAGCCGGCCGAGCCGGCTGAGCACCGCATTGAGCGGTTCGCCCTGGACGAGTTCCATGACCAGATAGGCAGTTTCACCGCCCGAGGGATCCAGGGTCTCGCCGTAGTCGTAGATTCCGGCGATGCCGGGGTGATTGAGCTGCGCGGTCGTCCGGGCCTCGGTGCGGAAGCGATGCCGGAAGGTGGGGTCGGCGGAGAACTCCGCCTTGAGTACCTTCACCGCGACCCGGCGATCCAGTCGCGTGTCGAGAGCTTCCCAGACCTGGCCCATTCCACCGGTGGCGATCAGCCGATGCAGCCGGTAGCGGTCCGCGATCAATGCACCGTTGTTCAGCATTTCCGACCCTGTCTACCTTGCGCGTTCATGTCGTTCAGCTCCCCAGCCCGGCGTTCAGCACCGCGCGGGCGACCGGCGCGGCCACGGATCCGCCGGTGGCGGCCAGTGCCCGGTCGCCGCCGTTCTCGACGATCACCGCGATCGCGATCTTCGGGTTCTGCGCCGGTGCGAAGGCGATGTACCAGGCGTGCGGAGGGGTATTGCGCGGATCGGTGCCGTGTTCGGCGGTGCCCGTCTTGGACGCGATCGTGTACGCGCTCTGTCCCCCTCCCGTGGTGTTCTTCTCTGATTCGATCATCATGTTGGTGAGCTGGGTGGCCACCGGTGCGCTGATCGCCTGCCCGACCGACATCGGTTTGATGGTCTCCAATGTGCTCAGATCGGGGGCTTGCAGCTGGTCCACCAGATGCGGCTGCATCCGTACGCCGCCATTGGCGACGGTCGCCGCGATGACCGCATTGTCGAGCGGGGTGAGCGCCACATCGCGCTGCCCGATACTGCTCTGGGCGAGCGCCGGTGCGTCGGGAATGGTGCCGACGGTGCTGTCCGCCCACGGCATCGGAATATTGGGGTGCTGGCCGACGCCGAAGGCCGCGGCCTCGTCCTTGAGTTTCGCGGCCCCCACCTTCATACCGACCTCTGCGAAAGCGGTGTTACACGAAAGCTTGAACGCGTCGGCCATGGATACGGTGGCCGCGTCGCCCGGACCGCAGTGCGAGCCGTTGTAGTTCTCCAGCGTGGTCGTGGTGTCCGGCAGGGTGATTCGCGGCGCCGCAGTGAACTGGTCGGTCGTCTGCGCGACATTGCCGGACAGTGCGGCCGCGGCGGTGATCACCTTGAAGGTGGAGCCCGGCGGATACGTCTGCGAGACAGCACGATTCAGCATGGGCTGGCGCGGATCCTGCTGCAGCGTCTCCCACGCCTGCGAGGATGCGGCCCCGTCGTGCCCGGAGAGCAGGTTGGGATCGTAGGACGGTGTGGACACCATGGTCAGAATGCGCCCGGTGCTCGGCTCGATCGCCACCACGGATCCGGTGTAGCCCTTGGCCGTCAGCTGGTCGTAGGCGACCTTCTGCATGGCCGGGTTCAGGGTGGTGATCACATTGCCGCCGCGCGGATCCCGCCCGGAGATCATATCGATGAGCCGCCGCCCGAACAGCTGGTTGTCGGAGCCGTTGAGCACCGAATCCTCGGCGTGCTCGAGTCCGGTGCTGCCGTACTGCATGGAGTAGAAACCGGTCGCCGGCGCATAGGCCAGCGGATCGGTCGGGTAGGTGCGCAGGTACTTGTAGCGATCGTCGGTGGAGACCGAGCTCGCGAGCACCGTGCCCTGCGCGGAGATCTGGCCGCGCTGACGCGCGTACTCGTCCAGCAGCACCCGCACATTGCGCGGATCGTTGCGCAGACTGTCGGCCTTGATCACCTGCACATAGGTGGCATTGGCCAGCAGAGCCACGATCATCAGCATGACCGCCATGGCCACGCGGCGCAGAGGCGTGTTCACGCGACACCCCCCTTCGGTCGCCGCAGCAGTTCGGTGGGCGCGTCGGTGATCGATTCCTGCGGCTTCTTCCGGACCGGGGCGGGCGCCCGCGCCGCGTCGGACACCTTGATCAGCAGCGCCACCAGCGCGTAGTTGGCCAGCAGCGAAGAGCCACCGTAGGACATGAACGGTGTGGTGAGGCCGGTCAGCGGAATCAGTTTGGTGACGCCGCCGACCACCACGAAGACCTGGATGGCGATGGTGAAGGCCAGCCCCGCCGCGAGCAGCTTGCCGAAGCTGTCGCGCACGGCGAGCGCGGTGCGGATGCCGCGAATCACGAAGACGCAGAACAGCATCAGCACGGCGGAGAGCCCGATCAGGCCCAGCTCCTCGCCGATCGCGGAAATAATGAAGTCGGTCTTGGCGAACGGCACTTGCGAGGGTCGCCCGCTACCCAGCCCGGTCCCGGCGAGACCGCCGGTGGCCAGCCCGAACAGCGACTGCGAAATCTGGTAGCCGGTGTCGTTGTAGTCGGCGAAGGGGTGCAGCCAGGTCTCGACGCGCACCCGCACATGCCCGAAGGCGTTGTAGGCGAAGACGAATCCGATGGCGAGCAGCACCGTACCGACCGCCACCCAGCCGACCCGCTCGGTCGCGATGTAGAGCATGCACAGCACCGTGCAGAAGATGAGCAGCGACGTGCCGAGGTCCTTCTCCACCACCAGCACGCCGACGCAGACGATCCAGACCAGCAGGATCGGGCCCATGTCCCGGGCGCGCGGCAGTTCCAGCCGGAACACGTGCTTGCCCGCGGCGGTGAACAGGTCACGCTTGGCGACCAGCACCCCCGCGAAGAAAATGATGAGCAGGATCTTCGCGAACTCGCCGGGCTGAACACTGAAGCCGGGCAGCCGAATCCAGATCTTGGCGCCGTTCACCTGAGAGAACCGGTCCGGCAGCACAGCCGGGAGGGCGAGCGCCGCCAGCCCGACCAGACCGAGCGTGTAGGCGTAGCGGGCCAGCGTGCGGTAGTCGCGCAGCAGAATCAACAGGCCCGTGAAAACCACCATCCCCAACCCCGTCCACAGCACCTGCTGGTTGGCATCGGGGGAGGGGATGGGCTGCGAAGCGAGGAAGGCGTCCTGCTTCTCGGCCAGGTCGAGGCGATGGATCAGCACCAGCCCGAGCCCGTTCAGCAGGGCCACGATCGGTAGTAGGAGTGGGTCCGCGAAGGGCGCGTACCGCCGCACCGCCAAATGCGCCACCCCGAACAGGGCCAGGTAGGCGGCGCCGAGTTTGGCGATCTCCCACGTGATTTCCTGTTCCTGACTGGCCTCGACCAGCACCAGCGACACCGTCGTCACCACTGCCGCGAGACCGAGCAGCAGTAGTTCCACATTCCGCCGGGTGGACGGCGGAGGCGCGGGAGCGAATCCGCCCGGTGGACTGGGAAAGGCCCCAGCGGACGGTGGTGCCGGTGCGGACATCAGTCCGCCACCCTGCAGTTCTGCCCCGGCGTCTGCGGCGCGATCGTGGTGGACGGAACCGGTGAACGCGGTTCCAGCTGATGACCGTCACCGGTGCCGGCCGGAGCGCCCGCAGCGGTGGTGGTGGTCGGCGGGGCCGGAGTGGTGCTGCCCCCGTTGGCATTCGGATCGACCGGCGGGGTGACGACCGGCGGCACCACCGGCTGCTGCTTCTCGCACGGCGGCAGCAGATCGTTGCGGGTCAGGCTCTGCAACTGCTTGACGGCGTCGTCGCGGGACCCCGGCGGCAGACCCTTGTCGACCGAATCACGCCCGGTCGGCTTCAGATCGGTGAGCTGCAGACTGCGGCAGCCCGACGGGAAATCCGCACCGGGCGAAGTCAACTGGAGATCGCCGCTGCGAGTCACGCAGGCGGACTGATCCACATCGCGAATCGAATAGCCCAGCACCGAACCCGGCAGCCCGCGCAGCACCACGACCTTGTCGTGATCGGCGCCGACATAGTAGTTGCCGCGAATCATGTTGTAGCCCACCGTGAGCCCGGCGCCGATAGCGACGAGCAGGGCGAGCGACAGTGCGATCCAGCGGAGTTTGTGGCTTTTCTTGGGCGGTTCCGGCTCCGGCGCCTGCACGGCCCGGCGCGGTGCGGCCCGCGGCGGGCGCATGGCCGCGGCCCGACCGGCAGCGGTATTCGGCGGGGGTGTGTCTTCGTCCTCACCGGAGGCGGCGCCGGCCACGATGGGGTGGCTCTGGCCGTAATCCAGATCGATGACATCGGCGACGACGACGGTCACATTGTCGGGACCGCCACTGCGCAGCGCCAATTCGATGAGCCGGTCGGCGGATTCGTCGGTGGTGCCCTCGCGCATGGTGTTGGCGATGGTCTCGTCGCTGACCACATCCGACAGACCGTCGGAGCAGAGCAGATACCGATCGCCGGCGCGGGCTTCCCGCATCACCAGCGTGGGTTCGATCTCGTTGCCGGTGAGCGCCCGCATGATCAGCGACCGCTGCGGATGCGTATGCGCCTGCTCCGGGGTGATCCGGCCCTCGTCGACCAGCGACTGCACGAAGGTGTCGTCGCGGGTGATCTGGGTGAGTTCACCATTGCGGAGCATGTAGCCGCGGGAGTCACCGATATGGGCCAGACCGAGTTTGCGGCCGGCGAACAGGATGGCGGTGAGCGTGGTGCCCATGCCGTCGAGTTCCGGTTCCTCCTCGACCTGATCGGCGATGGAGGCATTGCCTTCGTGCACAGCACGATCGAGCTTGCCGAGCAGATCGTCGCCGGGCTCGTCGTCGTCGAGATGGGCCAGCGCCGCGATCATCAACTGGGAGGCGACTTCACCGGCGGCGTGGCCGCCCATACCGTCCGCGAGGGCGAGCAATCTCGCACCGGCGTAGACGGAATCCTCGTTATTGGCTCTGACGAGACCACGGTCGCTGCGCGCTGCATAGCGGAGAACAAGAGTCACGATCGCAGCTCGATCACAGTCTTCCCGACACGGACAGGGGTGCCGAGTGAAACTCGCACCGGGGTGGTGACCTTCGACCGGTCGAGGTAGGTCCCGTTGGTGGAACCGAGATCCTCGACATACCAGTCCTCCCCGCGCGGCGAGAGTCGCGCATGACGGGTGGAGGCGTAGTCGTCGGTGAGGACCAGTGTGGAATCGTCCGCGCGCCCGATCAGCACCGGCTGTGTGCCGAGTGTGATGCGAGTGCCGGCGAGTGAACCCTGAGTCACCACGAGATATTTGGCGCCCTTCTGGCCTCGGCGCAGGGATGGGAGCACCGCGGAACCACCTTGGGACCGAGGTGCGACCCGAATGCCGGAGGCCGCGTAGATATCACTGCGCAAGGTCCGGAGCACGGCCCATACGAACAGCCACAACAACAGCAGGAACCCCGCACGGGTGAGTTGCAGGATCAATCCCTGCACGGTGCTCCACCTCCTGTTCGACCATGTCGTACGTACGGGCTGTCGATACGGAAAAAGCTCCGCGGACCCGCAACCGGTTGCTGGTCAGCGCGGCCCTGCGCCACCGTGAGTATTGGCAGCATCATAGGGCCGTAGACCGGTTGCGATCACGATACGACCGAGGAATCTCGAGCCATATCGTGACCTGCTTCGCGAGCTTACGGGATCAGACGATCCGGATCAGGATCTCGGAATGCCCGGCGCGGATGACATCCCCGTCCGCGAGCTGCCAATCCTGTACGGGAGAGCCGTTGACCAGCGTCCCATTGGTGGAACCCAGATCCGAGAGCATCGCGGTCTGGCCGTCCCATCGAACTTCGATGTGGCGCCGCGAAACTCCGGTATCGGGCAGCCGGAAGTGCGCGTCCTGGCCGCGGCCGATGATGTTGCTGCCTTCGCGCAACTGGTACGTGCGGCCGGAGCCGTCGTCCAGCTGCAGGGTGGCGGAGTAGCCCGAGGCAGCGCGGGCGGCAGGAGCGGCATACCCGGCCTGCTGGCCGTAGCCCGGCTGCTGGGCATAGCCCTGCTCGTCGGCATAGCCCTGCTCGTACCCGGCCGGCTGCTGGCCGTACGCGGGGTCGGCATAGCCCGGCTGCTGGCCGTACGCCTGCTCGGGCTGCTGCCCGTAGGCCTGGTCGGCGTAGCCGGGCTGCTGGGCATAGCCCTGCTGCTGCCCGTAGCCCTGCTGCTCGTACGCCTGCTGGCCGTAGCCCGGCTCGGCATACCCCGGCTGGCCGGGCTCGGCGTAGCCCTGCTGGTAACCCTGCTCGGCGTAGCCCTGCTCGTATCCGGCGGGCTGCTGCTGCCCGTAGGCCTGGTCGGCGTACCCGGGCTGCTGCCCGTAGGCCTGATCGGCGTACCCGGGCTGCTGCCCGTAGCCCGGCTCGGCATAACCGCCCTGCGGAGCCGCGCCGTATCCGGCACCGCCCTGCTGCTGGTTGTAGTCGTAGCCGTTCTGGTACTCGCCGTAGCCCTGCTGATCGGGCGCGGCATAGCCGGGCTGATCGGGGTACTGCGACTGCGCCGGTGCACCGCCGCGGCCGTATTCGCCGTAGCCCTGCGGAGCCGGACGGCTCGCGGGCGGGGGCGCGTACCCGCGGGAACGTGGATCGGACTCCGCGGGCTCACGACTCGGGTCGTAGCCTGAGTTCTGCGTCATGGGGCCAGCTCCTGGTTGCGGGTTGGGTCGTGGTGTGCGTTCAGGTGCCGGCGCCGGACCCGCCCGGCGCTCGGCGGTTCCGCCGACGGCGTCCGGGTCCACACGGCCGCGTGTCCTGAACTGTCCGGTGTGCAGCGTAGGGGATGCCTCGAACTCCACGTGCACTTCGCCGTACGTCTGCCAGCCTTGCTCACGGATGTAGTCCTGTAAGTGTTTGCCGAAAGCCCGCACGGCGAGGTCGTGGTCGGCCTGTCCCTCGCCCTGGACGAGCTGCCCCAGGTCCGACTCGCTGATGGTGATGACGTAGCTGTTCGGAGCCAGCAGATGTCCGTTGCCGAGGTCCTGGATATGGTCCGCCGCCTCGCGCTGCAGCGCGGCTTCGACCTCCTGTGGAACCACGCTGCCGCCGAAGGCACGGGCGAAGGCGTCACCGACAGCACCCTGGAGGCGACGTTCGAATCGCGAAACGATCCCCATCGCCCCTCCTCTCGGGTCAGGACGCTCCCTCGAGTGCGGTTACATCGAAGGTGAGCGCGCGGCGTGTCTGGTCTCCTGGCAACGTAGGCGGCACGCGGACATGGCGTGTCGCCGCAGGGACACGGTGATTGCATGATATCCACCATCGTCCACCCCTGTAACTCCTGGAAACGGGTCAGGGTTCCCGTGCGGGCATCCGCCGCCCCCAGCGCCGGTTACCTCGTGATTTCGTTTTGGCACACGGGCCGTGATACGTTCTTCGGGTCGCTCGGGCGAGTGGCGGAATGGCAGACGCGCTGGCTTCAGGTGCCAGTATCCGAAAGGATGTGGGGGTTCAAGTCCCCCTTCGCCCACAAACAGTAGGCCCGATCCGGAATCCGGATCGGGCCTACTGCCGTCTTTGGGCTGGCACCGTCTAGGTCTAGCTGTGTCTTTGTCAGGTCTGACTGTGTCTTTGTCCTGGTCGCGGGCCGTGCCCGCCGCACCCGCTGGCGGCTTGCGTGTAGGTTGCCGAAGCCGCAGGTCAGACCAGGTGTGACGAAGATCGCAACCATGGTGTGAACTCCTCGGCCGAGGCGTTGCCGGATGGCCTCCGACGGTCCGCGGAGGGGTGGAAATCGATTGCCGGAAGGTGTCGCATCGGGTATGCGCCCGATTTTCTTCGACCATTGCCTGACGGGCATTAAGTCAAAACAGAGTTAAACAAACTTGCAGTCTGTTTCCCCCGAAGCGACTGCTCGGCAATGGTGCTGAGCAGGTGAGAAACACCAGCTTAACGTGGGTTGAACCGCTTGTGATGAGTAATGGCCGGACTAATCGGCAAACCATTCGACAGGGGTTCTCACGGTGCACGTGCAAGTGGTCGAAACGAGTGCGTGAACGGTACCGCGCGGGTGGTTTCATTAGCCTCCGCAGACTGCCGGCAACGTAGAAGCTGGACATTAGCGGACCGCTCGACTTGCCTTCGCGCAAAGGGTATTTCACCTGGTCGCGTTATACGCCCGGTGAGCAAGTCGGAGGTTGCGTAGCCATAACGTTTGTGTAGAGTCAACGGTAACGCTGGCCGCAGCTGAGCCGGACTCGCTGCGGCCAGTGGAAATCACTTCCGGGCCGTTGCCACCAGCGTCGAACGTGTCGCTCCCGCAACCGGATCCGGGTCGCCCCCGAGTGAATTGCTCGGGGTGCGCATTGGATTGCCCGACATGTGCTCGGGCCCATTCGGTGGGTGTCCCGCCGCTTCCGCAGTCTCCTGCTCCAGCACCGCGCGCCGCCCCAGCCCGAACACATAAGCCAGGAAACCGAGTTCGGCGAGCGCCCCGATTCCGATCCGGACCGCTGTCGGCAGGCCGCTCGGTGTGACAAAACCTTCGATGAATCCCGAGACCAGCAGCACCACGACCAGGCCCAGAGCGATAGCGGCGGTCGCGCGGCCCTGCCGGGCGAGGGCCTGCGGGCGGGACTCCCGGCCCGGATCGATCAGTGTCCAGCCCAGTTTCAGGCCCGCGCCGCCGGCCACGAAAATGGCGGTCAGCTCCAGCATTCCGTGCGGCAGGATGTAGCCGAAGAAGGCGTCCAGGCGCCCGGCGTCGGACATCAGACCGGCGCTGATGCCCACATTGAGGGCATTCATGGCCATCACGTACACCGCGGGCAGGATGAGTACCCCCGTGAACAGTGACATGGCGGCCACGGTCGCATTATTGGTCCACACCTGCGCCGCGAAAGCGTCGTGCGGGTGCTCGTAGTAATAGGTCTCGAATTCGCCACCGGGGCGGGTCAGTGTGTCCGTATCGGTATCGAGGCCCAGACTGCGGCGCGCGGATTCGGAGTTGGCGACCCAGGCGCCGACCGCGGTGGAGGCGACCAGGAACACCGTCGCCACCGTCACCCACCACGGCCATGCCCGGTAGACGGCCGCCGGGAAGCGGTGTGTGAAGAAGTGGCCGATTTCGCGCAGGGTATCGATGCGCGCGCCCAGGACTCGGCCGCGGGCCCGGGTGAGTACCGCGGAGAGGCCGGCCACCAGTTCCGCCTCGGCGGTTCCGGACTGCAGGCGGGCCAGCTGCTGGGAGGTCAGCCGGTACAGGCGTACCAGTTCGTCGGATTCGGCGCCGGTGAGTTTCTTGCGGCGGGTCGCCAAGTGGTCCAGGCGATCCCAGGAAGGTTTGTGCAGGAACGTATACGCGTCCAGGTCCATCGGTTGCCTTCCTGTGCCTTGGCTCGGAAGAATGCTAGTCGCCCCCCACCAGGAGTGACATGGCCCTTTTCACCACCGGCGAGGCAGTCGCCGTCGAACTGCCGATCGCACGCATCCCCACGCGGGCCGCGGCGTTCCTGCTCGACCTGTCCGTCCAGCTGCTCTGCGGGCTGGTGCTCGTCCCCGGTAGCCAGGTCCTGCTGGGCTGGTGGGGCGCGGATTCGGCCTGGCGCGCGACCGCCGTGATCGTGAGCGTTGTCACGGTACTGATCGGCTATCCGGTGCTGAGTGAAACCCTCACGCGCGGAAGGTCGCTCGGCAAGATGGCGCTGGGCCTGCGCGTGGTGCGCGGCGACGGCGGGCCGATCGATTTCCGGCACGCGGTCACCCGTGGCCTCGCCGGCATCGTGGACTTCTGGGCGCTGGGCACCGGTCTCATCGCCGTCGTGGTGTCGCTGTGCTCGCCCAACGCCCGCCGCGTCGGTGATGCCCTCGCCGGAACGGTGGTCGTGCACGATCGCAGCCGACTGCCCTTCGCGGCGCTGGCCGTTCCGCCGCCGTGGCTGCAGGGCTGGGCCCGCCAACTCGAACTCTCCGGCCTCTCCGACGAATTGGCGCTCGCCGTGCGCCGCTACCTGATCCGCTTCCGCACCCTGACCCCGATCGTCCAGGACCAGCTGGGCCGCACGCTGGTCCTCACGGTCTGCGCGCGCCTGCAAACGCCGCCCCCCAACGGCTATCCGCCCCTGATGATCCTGGGCGCCGTCCTGGCCGAACGCCAGCGCCGCGCCTTCCCGCCCCCGCCCCCGCCCCAACCCACCCGGCCTGCATACGCCCGCGCCGTGGCCTGAAGACCGCTCCTCGCGACGCCACCCCCGTCACCGCCTCGTCACCACTCCCGTCATCCCGGCATGCTTTCGGCCGGGATCCACTGCTACAGCACAAGTCTCGCCGGAGTGGATCCCGGCCGAAAGCGCGCAGGGATGACGAGGGGTTGCCGCGCCGGGATGACGAGGGATTGTTCCGGTACGGCGGGGTATTTACAGCAGGCCGGTCTGCTTGAGTTCCAGATATTCGTCGGCGAGGGCGGCAGGCAGTTTGTCCGGGGATTCGGTGATGACGCGGACGCCCATGCGGCGCAGGGTTTCCCGGGCTACCGCGTGCTCGGTGAGGATGTTTTCGGCGGCGGCCGCGGTGTAGAGGTCGTCGAGGGTGGAGCGGCGGGCGGCGGCGGCTGCCACGTCCGGATCGGTGACGGAGACGATCAGGACGCGGTGGCGGCGGGACAGGACGGGGAGGACGGGGAGCAGGCCCTCCTGCACGGTAGCGGCGTCCAGGTGCGTGAACCACACCACCAGGCTGCGGCGGCGGGCGCGCTGCAGGGTGGTGCGGAGCAGGCCCTGATAGTCGGTGTCGACCAGTTGCGGTGCTACCCCGGCGAGGGCGTGCATGAGCTTGAGCTGCAGGCGTTTTCCGCCGACGCCGCGTACTTCGGCGCGCAGCGTGCGGTCGTAGGCGAGCAGGTCCACCGAATCGCCGCCCGCGGCCGCGAGACCGCCGAGCAGCAGGGCGGCCTCGATGGTGGCGTCCAGGCGGGTGCCGTCACCGACGCGGCCCGCGCTCACGCGGCCGGTGTCGAGCAGCATGACCACGTGCCGATTGCGTTCCGGCCGCCAGGTGCGCACCAGCACATCATTGGCGCGGGCGGTGGCCCGCCAATCGATGGTGCGGACGTCGTCGCCGGCCACGTATTCGCGGAAGGAATCGAATTCGGTGCCCTGCCCGCGCCGGTTGGTGGTGTTGCGGCCCTCGAGGTGTTGCAGCTGTTTGACTTTGGAGGCGAGCACTTTCTCGCTGCGGAACGGCGGCAGGGCGCGCAGCCGGGCCGGGACCTCGCGCCGCCGTTGCCGTCCGGCCAGGCCGAGCGGGCCGAGCAGGCGCACGGTGACCGGCCCGGCGGCGCGGTCGCCCCGGTATTCGGGGGTCAGTTCGGTGTGCAGTCGAATCCTGGTGTTGGGCGGCAGATTCACGGTGTGCGCGTGATTGCGGGGCTGGGCACTGGCGGGCCAGTCGTCCCAGAGCGTGCCGCGCAGGGTGCGATCGCCGGTGTTCAGCGCGATCAGCTCCACCTCGATACCGCGCCCGGTGCGCACGGTGGTGAGCGCCGCCCGCGAAAGCTGCAGTGCACCGGGGGAACCCAGCAGCAGCAGATCCGCCAGCACCAGTGCCCCGAGCAGCGCCGTCGCCAGCAGCACGCCCGCCCAGGACGGCAGCACGAAGGTGACGAAGAGTGCGGCGACGCCCGCCGCGACGGCCAGCCGGCCGGTGACGACCACCGTCTACACCGGCACGGGGACGGACATCAGCAGGGACGCCATCACCCCTTCGGCGGTCACGCCCTCGATCTCGTGCTCGGGCAGCAGGTGCAGCCGATGCCGGAGCACTGCTGTCGCAACGGCTTTCACATCGTCGGGAGTGACATAACCGCGGCCGTTCAACCAGGCGAAGGCCCGGGCGGCGGCCATGAGCGCGGTCGCGCCACGGGTGGACGCACCGTGGGCGACGGCGGGGGAGGTGCGGGTCGCCCGGCACAGATCCACCGTGTAGGCCAGCACCTCCGGGCTGAGCGCTACCTGGGCGACGGCCCGGCGAGCGGCGGCGATGTGCTCGGGTCCGGCCACCGGACGCAGGCCCGCGGCTGCCAGATCGCGCGGATCGAAACCGGCGGCATGCCGTTGCAGAATGCGGAATTCGTCGTCGCGCCCGGGCAATTGGACGTCGACCTTGAACAGGAACCGGTCCAGCTGCGCCTCCGGCAGCGGATAGGTGCCCTCCTGCTCGATGGGGTTCTGGGTGGCGACCACCACGAACGGATCGGGTAGCGGGCGCGGCACCCCGTCCACCGAAACCTGGCGCTCCTCCATGGATTCCAGCAGCGCGGACTGGGTTTTCGGTGGGGTGCGGTTGATTTCGTCGGCGAGCAGCAGATTGGTGAAGACCGGTCCGCGCCGGAAGGTGAATTCCGCCGAGTGCGGGTCGTAGATCTGTGAGCCGGTGACATCACCGGGCATCAGGTCCGGGGTGAACTGGATGCGCGTGTGCTCCAGGTCCAGCGCGGTGGCCAGCGCCCGCACCAGCAGCGTCTTGGCCACGCCCGGAACACCTTCCAGCAGTACGTGGCCGCGGCACAGCAGCGCCAGGACCAGGTACATGACCGCCTGGTCGTTGCCGACCACGGCCTTGCCGATCTCGCCGCGCAGGGCCAGCAGCGCCTGCTGGGCCTGCTCGGCGGTCACCACATGGTTGGTGTCCACGACGACAGCCGTGGGCTCTGATCCGGTCACAAGACCTCCGCTTCGATCCATTCGAGTTGTGCGGCCACGACTTCCAGCGTGACCCGGCCGGGGACCGGGTCGTACAGTGCGGCGCGCACCATCACCGGGTCGGCGCCGGTGCGCGCGGACAGGGCCGCGGTCACCAGTTCGGGCGGGGTGTCGGCGGTGACGCCGAGCGCGGGCCGCAGCCGCCGCAGGGTGGCCGCGCGCAGTCCTGCCGCCACATGGTCGTGGTCGCGGGATTTCCGGTACAGCCCGGCCTGTCCCGCGAGCAGTTCATTGGCGGGCGCCTCCACCGGCAGCGGTTCGCGCACCACGGTGCCGCGCCGCCGGCCCCGCCACCAGAGCACGGTGACCCAGGCGATGAGGAATTGCAGTCCGCCGAAGGCCGCCCAATCGGGCAGGCGCTGGAAGATCGAATCGTCGCCGCCGCCGAAGTCCGGCGGCTTCACCTTGGGCGGGTGGTGCGGCGCGGTGGTCGGCGGCGTCGAGGGCGCGGGCTGCGTCTCGTGCGGTGGCGACGGCGGCACGCTGAGGTGGGTGACCAGGTAGATGAGGAAGAGCACGACGAGTATCCCGGCCAGCACCGCCCAGAATCGCCAATCCCGCAGTAGCGCGGGCAGTTCCAGCGGCTCGCGAGCCTTCTTCTTCCGGGCCGTCTTCGACTTGCGGGTCTTGCGGCGCTGCTCGGCGATCTCGGCCGGTGCGAGCTTGGGCGGCGGGGCCACGGAGTAGCGGTCGGCCTGTTCCAGCCGCCGGTATTCGGCCTCGGCCGCCGGGCGGCCGCCGTACACGATCTCGTCGAAACTGTGTGCGGCCGAAGGCAGTTCGGTGGCCTCGCCGGGCAGCACGACGGTCGCGGCCTGCGCGGTCTCCCGGGCGGTGCGGGCACGCTGCACCTCGAGGATGCCGCGCTGCTCCAGACCGCGGGTGACGGCACGGTACCGCTCCCGCAGGGCGGTACCGAAGTCGGCGCGCCGGGCTGCTTCCTCGGCGGCGGCCAGGTGGGTGGCGGCGGGTCCGAGCGCGGGTTCCGGTGGGGCCGGGCGGTATTCGTTCGTGCGCGGATCGGTCACCGCCGGACCTCCCCGGGAATACGGATGTCCCAGGCTTCGCGGCGGCAGCGCCGATCCACATAGGTGACGACCTGGGCCGCCGACTCCACCATTTCGCCGAAGGCAACCATGAGCAGCGCGGCGGTGACGATCAGCACCGTCACCGTCCAGCGGTGTGTGCCGGAGAAGCCGGAGATGAACTGCGGCAAGGCCAGCAGCGGAACCACCAGCACCAGCAGCAGCCCGCGCAGCGATATGAGCAGCCCGACGATCTGCCATTCCGAACCGGACATCAGCAGTTTCGTGCGCAGCGTCGCGATCCGGAAGGTGGCCGATTCATCGAAAATGGCCGGGACCGTGGTGAATCGGCGCGCCCGCAACCAGAGCAGCCAGATCACGGCGAACGGAAAGGTAATGAGCAGGGGAGCGCCCAGTGCCAGCACACCGATACCGATGAGCGTGTACATCACCTGATACCCGAGCAGCGCCCCGGCTTCCGAGGCCAGCTGATTCAGCGCACTCTGCCAGGACAGCTGCTGCCGGTGTACCACCGCGAGCCCGATCGGCACCGTCACACCGCGCACGAACATGCGCAGCGCCCAGGCCGCCAGCAATCCGGTCAGCAGTGCGCCCCAGAAGGTTCCGCCATCCGAATCATCGGTCGCGACGGAGACCAGCACGGTCACGGCGATGGTGACGGCGGCGGCCACCGCTACCGCCACACCGAGCAGGACGGCGAGAGTTTTGATGCGCGTCTGGATCAATGCGAAGGGCAGATCCAGGAGTTCCCGGAACTGCATGGGGCGAATCGGGACCGGCGCCGGTTCGGTGTGCGGTTCCCCCACCGAGCCGGCCGGCGGACCGACAGGGTCGGCGGCGGCTGGCAACACGGGGCCGAGTCTATAGGGACGGCCTCGTCCGGTCGCTCTATGTTTTTGCGAGCAGGCGGGCGACCAGTTGCCGATACAGCTCCGGGTCGACGGGCTCCATACCGAGCAGTGCGCGCAGGTAGACGCCGTCGCCGACGAGGCGGACGATCTCGGCGTGCACCGGATCGTGGATCTCGTTGTCCAGTGCGATCTTCCAGGAGCCCATCATTTCCGCGAGCGCCCGATCGGTCTCGTCCGCGGGGGCGTCGTCCGCGGTGCCGACCGCGCCGTGCGAGCCGTCGACCGTGCGCATGGTGGCCAGGATCGACCGATGCAGAGCGAGCTCCAGCGCGTCGGCGTCATTGTCGGGCTGCGGGGTCTGCAGATACCACTCGGCGACGGAATGGCCTTGCTCCACGGCATGGCGCAACTGCTGATCGGAGCGTTCGCCGAGCCGCCGCACCAGTCCGGCGAGCAGCGCGTCCTTGCTCTTGAAGTGGTAGAGCAGTCCGCCCTTGGAGACGCCGGCGGCCGCGGCGACGCTTTCCAGCGTCACCTGGGACATGCCTTTGTCGAGCAGCAGGGTTTCGAGGGCGTCGAGGATCCGGTTGCGAGTGCCGACGGGATCGCGAGTGGTTGTCACAGCGAATAACTGTACCGTCTGGACGGTAAATCTGTTACTGTACCGTCCAGACGGTTGACCAATGGAAGAGAAAGTTCCCATGCCCACCCACATCCCCGCCCGATCCGGACCCGGATCCGAGGCGGCCCCCGGCACCACGCCCAACCGCGGCGCGGCCCCCGGCAACCCCGCCGAGCGCTCCCCGAACCCGGCCGCGCAGGCCCCGAACTCCGTAGCAAGTGGCGCGGATTCAGCATCCCGCTCAGCCACGGGCGCCGGTTCGCCTGGCCGTCACCACAACTCACGTGGCCTCCAGGACGATGCAGTCTCCGGTCGCGCGACCCTGCGCGATTGGGCGGGGCTCGGTGTTCTGGCACTGGCATTGCTGCTGGTCTCGGTCGACGCCACTGTGCTGGATCTGGCTGTGCCCGCTATCAGCAGCGACCTCGCACCCACTACTCCACAGCTGCTGTGGATTATCGACGTCTACTCGTTCGTGCTCGCCGGTCTGCTCATCACCATGGGCACGCTCGGCGACCGCATCGGACGCCGGCGCCTGCTGCTCATCGGTGCGGCCGCCTTCGGGCTCGCCTCCGCATTCGCCGCCTTCGCGGTGAATCCCGAAATGCTCATTGCCGCACGCGTTCTGCAGGGCTTGGCCGGTGCGACCCTCATGCCGTCGACCCTCGGCCTGATCCGGTCCATGTTCACCGACGCCCGGCAGCGCACCATCGCCATCTCGGTCTGGGGCGCGATGGCGGGTTCCGGCGCAGCCATCGGCCCGCTGCTGGGCGGCTGGCTGCTCGAGCACTTCTGGTGGGGTTCGGTGTTCCTGGTGAACCTGCCGGTCATGGCGCTGCTCCTGGTGCTCGGCCCGTTCCTGGTGCCGGAATCGAAGGACCCGAATCCGGGCCGATTCGACCTGGCGAGTGCCGGGCTGTCCATGCTGGCGCTGATCCCGATCGTGTACGCGGTCAAGGAGTTCGCGGCACACGGACCGAGCCTGAATCAGCTCATCGCTGCGGGTATCGGCGTGCTGGCGGGTGTGCTGTTCATACGCAGGCAGCGGTCGCTGGAAGCACCGCTGATCGACCTGACGCTGTTCCGCATTCCGCCGTTCCGGGCGGCCGTGCTCGCCAATCTGCTGTCGATCTTCGCGCTGGCCGGTGTGCTGTTCTTCGGATCGCAGTATCTCCAACTGGTGCTGGGCCGCGCACCCCTGCAGGCGGGTCTGCTGCTGATCCCCGGCACCGTCGGCAGCATGGTCGGTTCGCTCGGCGCGGCCTGGCTGGTGCAGCGCTGGCGTCCGGTGAGTGTGCTCGCCGGTTCGCTGGTCACCGCCGCCGTCGGCGCCTCGCTGTTCTGGCTGCTGCGCGCCGATCCGTCGGCCTCGGTGCTGCCGTTCATCATGGGCTTCCTGCTGATCGGCCTGGGTGTCGGTGTGGCACTGACACTGTCGGCCGACATGATCGTGAGCACCGCACCCGCCGCACGCGCCGGCAATGCCGCCGCCATTTCGGAGACCGCACTGGAAACCGGTGTAGCCCTGGGTGTGGCGGTGCTCGGCAGTGGTGTCATGGCGGCCTTCCGCCACGGGCTGGACCTGTCCACAGTCCCGGCCGCACACACCGGTGCGGCACGCGAATCCCTGGGCGGCGCGGTCGAAACCGCACGCGGCCTCCCGGAAGCGGATGCCACGTCACTCCTGAACGCGGCACACACCGCCTTCGTCGACGGCATCCACCTGGCCGCCACCGGTACGACCCTGATTCTGCTGGTGACAGCCGTGATCACCTACCGCGCCGCGACAAGCAAGAAGCGCAAGACGCAGTAGCCCTCGTCATCCCGGCGCGCTTTTGGCCGGGATCCACACCCGAAGGTGCTCAGCCGATCTCGGTGGATCCCGGCAAAAGCATCCCGAGATGACGAGGTCGTCTGGTGAATGATGGCGGGGCGGTCTCGTGAATATGGCTGTGGCCCGGATGTTTCCGTGTTCTACGTGAAACATCCGGGCCACAGTTGTTTCGGCGACGATGCCGAAGGAGTCCTATTTCTTGTCGTTACCCGGCGGGAGTTCGCGCGGGCCGCGGTATTCGAGCTCGGGCGCACGGTGGCCCGGGAGCGTGTTCTGGTGCGGGACCGGCGGCAACTGGTAGTTCGGGTCGACGACCTGACCTTGCGGCAGCGCACCGTAGTTCGGGTAGGGCTGCTGGTACGGCTGATCCACCACATTCGAGGCGACGCGCTGGGCGTACTGCTGTTGCGCGCCCGGCGGCAGCTGGTAGCCGTACTGCGGCTGGGCGTACATCTGCTGCTGCTGTGCGGAATCCTCGGAGTTCATCGTCACCTTGCGGGTGCGCCGCAGCGTGAAGGTGATCTCCTCGGCCTCTTCGAACGCCTGCCGCACGGTGCGCAGCGGATGCGTGGCGGTATCGATGGCATTGGCCACGAACGACGGCACCAGCGGCCGGATCCAGCGAGCCGCGGTATCGGTGAACGGCACCGTGCCGATGATCGGAAGTTCCAGTCCGCCACCCTTGTTCGCGGGGGCGGGATGCGGGGCCGGTGCGAGTGCACCCGCGGCGCCCACCGGCGCCACCGTCCCCGATGCGAAGTGGGCGGGCAGGTTCGGTGTCACGATCCTCTCCTGGGACACGGAGCCGTCCTTTCGGTTCCCGGCCGGCAGTTCAAGCTGTGCGGCACGGTCGAATTCGTCGATGGCGCGTTGCTGCGCCGGTTCGGTGATGCCGATCTCGAAGCCGCCGATGGACGCGATGATGCGCTTGCGCTGTCGCTCCCGATCGATGGCGGTATCGGCGTGCAGGGCCAGTTTGGCCGCGGTGAGCTGTTGTTCGGCCCGCAGCGTCTCGGCCTCGACCCGGGTCTCGGCCTGCTTGAGCGCAATGGCGGTGGCGGCGGCGTGTTCCACTCGGTCGGTGGCGGTGCGGGTGGCGAGCTCGCGATCGAACGCGGTCTCCCCGCGCCACCAGCGCAACAGCAGAGGCAGCAGCGCGAGCACCACCAGGAGCAGCGCGGTGGCCAGGCGCAGAGCCAGCGGACCGGCGTGGTCGGTGGTGTAGTCGTTCATGGCGACCCACCGGGCGCCGAGACCGCGATCGCCGTCGGTGTAGGCGGCGGCGCGGGCGGCGCCGAGCGCCTTGTCCTTATCGGTGATGGTGGTGTCCAGCCCGCCGACCTTGGCCTGGGCGGCGGTGAGCTGGGCATGGGCGTCGTCGGCCACCTGATTGGCGGTGCGTTCCTCGGGTCCGCGCCCCGGGTCACCGGTGATCCGGGTCTGCGGGCAGTCCGGTGTCGGACGGTATTCGCAACGCGCGGTCACCAAGGCGACGTCGTATTCGTTCTGCGCCTTGGTTATCTGCTGATCGAGGGTGGCGCGGTCGGTGCGCGCCTGATCGAGATCGGTGCGGGCGGTGACCACGGCGGGCGCGGATTCGACTCCACGCCGGGCGGTTTCGTCGAGCAGCCGGTTCACGGTGCCGCCGAACAGCACGGTACCGGCCAATTCGGCGATGAACACGCCGACCACGGCGGCGACAGTTATCCGCGCGGCGAATTCGGCTCGTACCCGTGGGGTTTCGGCTCTCCCCGGAGTGGAGGCGGTGGCCAGGGCCCGGGAGACCGCACCCACCAGCAGGGTGGCGATCAGGGCGATGACGACGACCGCGGCCAGTGGCCATTCGGCGGCGCTGGTGGCCAGTGCTGTCACGATGCCCGAGGTAACGGCGAACACTGCCACCACGGCTCCGGTCACCGAGTATGCGGTGCGTTCGTGCCGTTCGGTGACCCCCGCGTGCGCGCCGCCGAGCCAGGTGAGCAGAACGGTCATGGGAGCTCACATCCTCTAAGTCCCAGGCTGATTCGGCTTCTCGAAACCGTCGCTTAATCGTTGTCTTGGACACAGTGCTGTCTCAGCGTGACAGGCTCACCGGCGTTCCACCGAGTGTGGCGGCGGGTATGTGGTCAGGCTCACATCGGCGTGTTTCCAGCGTGTGACGTGGTGTTGATCACGCAGCTCTCGGGCCACGAATCATCACTCAACAGTGACTTATCGCATATTCACAGTTAGCTAGCCGTGTGCTGAATCCCACAGTTTGTAAAGATTCCGTACGGTCGGAACGTTGCAATGGCTTGTCGCCCCGAGCGGCGCGACTTCTGCCACACGGCTCCGGGGAGTTAGCCGCCAAATGCCCGGTTTGCCGGATGCCCCTGCGGGGAAACCTCTTTCATTGCAGGTGGGAGGCTGTTCCGGAGCTGCGCCGGGACGGGTGGCCCTTTCCCTCGCGCGCGCGGAGATCAGTGGGCAAGTCAACTGAAACACCTGCGCATGCCTGCTTTACACTGGACAACGCGCAGGTAGTGGAGGATCGATGAAGAAGCCCAGCTAGAAGCTGGTATTAGCCCAACCTAAGTTGGTTGGGCTCGAGTCCTGACTTATCGTTTGCTCTTACGCCGGATGCGACAAGTTCGGCATATCGCCCTACACAGCCAGAGACCCGATCGGTGCTCAGCGTAGTGGGCGAGAACGGCGCGGCTGGTAGCTAACACGTAAGCGTTCGGTTACCGCCGAGCACCCGACTACGTCCTCGGAGCGGGTGAACAACTGGAGAGCTGACTGCACGGGACGACCATCAGCGCCGCTGGTCTCCGAAACGTCCGGGCGCAGTCCGACGGAGGCGTTCGACGAAGGCCGCAATTCTTCGAAGGCCTGTTTTTTGTGAAGGCAGAGGCATGACGCAACTTCCCGGCCACAGGTCCCCTACTGGCGGTGCCAGCTATGGATACGGACCCCGCGGGCTCTATGACCCGGCGAATGAACACGACTCCTGTGGAGTCGCATTCGTCGTCGATATGCACGGCCGTCGTAGCCGCGACATCGTCGACAAGGCTATTACCGCCCTGCTGAACCTGGAGCACCGAGGTGCAGCCGGCGCCGAACCCAATTCGGGTGACGGCGCGGGCATCCTGATCCAGCTTCCGGACAAGTTCTTCCGCGCTGTGGTCGACTTCGAGCTTCCCGCCGAGGGCGCCTACGCCACCGGTATCGCCTTCCTGCCGCAGGCTCGCCGCGAGGCCGCCCGTGCCGGATACCGCGTCGAGAAGGTCGTGCGCGAAGAGGGCCTCGAGGTCCTCGGCTGGCGCGAGGTCCCGATCGACGAGTCGTCGCTGGGCGCGCTGTCCCGCGACGCCATGCCGACCTTCCGGCAGATCTTCATCGCCTCGCCCAAGAACGGCAGCGAGCAGCTGGAGGGCATGGACCTGGAGCGTCGCGCCTACGTCGTCCGCAAGCGCATCGAGCACGAGCTCGGCAGCGCGGGCGCGGGCGAGGGCAGCGTCGGCAAGGAATCGGTGTACTTCCCGAGCCTGTCCGGCCAGACCTTCGTCTACAAGGGCATGTTCACCACCCCGCAGCTGCGGGCGTTCTACCTGGATCTGCAGGACGATCGGGTCGAGTCGGCACTCGGCATCGTGCACTCCCGCTTCTCCACCAACACCTTCCCGTCGTGGCCGCTGGCGCACCCCTTCCGGCGCGTCGCCCACAATGGCGAGATCAATACCGTCTCCGGTAACGAGAACTGGATGCGGGCCCGCGAGGCGCTGCTGAAGTCGAATTCCTTCGGCACCGACAGCGAGGGCAACAACCGCCTGGAGAAGATCTTCCCGGTCTGCACCCCCGGCGCCTCCGACACCGCGCGTTTCGACGAGGTGCTGGAACTGCTGCACCTGGGCGGCCGCAGCCTGCCGCACGCCATGCTCATGATGATCCCCGAGGCGTGGGAACGGCACGAGTCCATGGACCCGGCCCAGCGCGCCTTCTACCGCTACCACTCGTTCCTCATGGAGCCGTGGGACGGACCGGCCTCGGTGTGCTTCACCGACGGCAAGGTCGTCGGCGCGGTGCTGGACCGAAACGGTCTGCGCCCCGGCCGCATCTGGGTCACCGACGACGGTCTGGTCGTCATGGCCTCCGAGGTCGGCGTGCTCGATATCGACCCGGCCCGGGTGGTCCAGAAGACCCGCCTGCAGCCCGGCCGCATGTTCCTGGTGGACACCGAGCAGGGTCGCATCATCAGCGATGACGAGGTCAAGTCGACGCTCGCCGCCGAGGCGCCCTACCAGGAGTGGCTGGACAACGGCCCGACCAAGCTGTCGGACCTGCAGGACCGTCCGCACGAGCACATGTCGCACGACCGCGTGCTGATCCGCCAGCAGATCTTCGGATACTCCACCGAGGAACTGAACCTGCTGATCTCGCCGATGGCGCAGACCGGTGGCGAGGCGCTCGGCTCGATGGGCACCGACACCCCGATCGCGGTGCTGTCCTCGCGTCCGCGGGTGCTGTTCGACTACTTCTCGCAGCTGTTCGCGCAGGTCACCAACCCGCCGCTGGACGCGCTTCGCGAAGAGGTCGTCACCTCGCTGCGCAGCATGATCGGTCCCGAGGACGATCTGCTGAATCCGGGCCAGCAGTCCTGTCGTCAGATCACGCTGACCCAGCCGATTCTGGACAATGACGAGCTGTCCAAGCTTGTGCACATCAATGACGACGGCTCGCGTCCCGACCTGCGTTCGGTCGTGGTGCACGGCCTGTACCCGGTCGCCGAGGGTGGCCTGGGTCTGCGCAATGCCATTGCGGCCGTGCAGATGCAGGTGTCCGCGGCCATCGACGGTGGCGCGCGGATCATCATCCTGTCCGACCGCGAGTCCAACGAGAAGCTGGCGCCGATCCCGTCGCTGCTGCTCACCGCGGCCGTTCATCACCACCTGGTGAAGGAGCGCACCCGCACCCAGGTCGGCCTGGTCGTGGAGGCCGGTGACGCCCGCGAGGTGCACCACATGGCCCTGCTGGTCGGCTTCGGCGCGGCGGCGATCAACCCGTACATGGCCTTCGAGTCCATCGAGGACATGCTCGAGCGCGGTCAGCTGCTGATGCCCGGCAGCACCGGCGATCACTCGGCCGACTTCAAGAAGGCCGTCTACAACTACAACAAGGCCGCCGGCAAGGGTGTGCTGAAGGTGATGTCCAAGATGGGCATCTCCACCATCGCCTCCTACCGGGGCGCGCAGCTGTTCCAGGTGGTCGGACTGTCGCAGGAGCTGGTGGACGAATACTTCACCGGTCTGCGCTCGCCGCTGGACGGCATCGGCCTGGACGGCATCGCGGGCGAGGTCGCGGCGCGGCACCGAATCGCGTTCCTGGAGAACCGCAATGAGCGCGCGCACCGCGAGCTCGAGGTCGGCGGCGAATACCAGTGGCGTCGCGAGGGCGAGCTGCACCTGTTCAACCCGGACACGGTGTTCAAGCTGCAGCACGCGACCCGCTCGGGCCAGTACAAGGTCTTCAAGGAGTACACCAAGCTCGTCGACGATCAGTCGGAGCGCTTGGCCTCGCTGCGCGGCCTGTTCAAGTTCAAGTCCAAGTCGCGCAACCCGATCTCGATCGACGAGGTCGAGCCGGTGTCCGCGATCGTGAAGCGCTTCTCGACCGGTGCGATGAGTTACGGCTCCATCTCGTCGGAGGCGCACGAGACCCTCGCGGTCGCCATGAACCGCCTCGGCGGTCGCTCCAATTCCGGTGAGGGCGGCGAGCATCCGGCCCGCTTCGAGCCGGAGGAGAACGGCGACTGGCGTCGCAGTGCGATCAAGCAGGTGGCATCGGGTCGCTTCGGTGTGACCGCGCACTACCTGACCAATTGCACCGATATCCAGATCAAGATGGCGCAGGGCGCGAAGCCCGGCGAGGGCGGCCAGCTGCCCGCGCACAAGGTGTACCCGTGGGTCGCCGAGGTCCGGCACTCCACGCCCGGCGTGGGTTTGATCTCCCCGCCGCCGCACCACGACATCTACTCGATCGAGGATCTGGCGCAGCTGATCCACGACCTGAAGAACGCGAACCCGCAGGCGCGGATTCACGTGAAACTTGTCGCGGAGCCCGGCGTCGGCACCGTCGCCGCGGGTGTCTCCAAGGCGCATGCCGACGTGGTGCTCATCTCGGGCCACGACGGTGGCACCGGTGCCTCGCCGCTGACCTCGCTGAAGCACGCGGGCGGTCCCTGGGAGCTCGGCCTGGCCGAAACCCAGCAGACGCTGCTGCTCAACGGGCTGCGCGACCGCATCGTGGTGCAGGTGGACGGTCAGATGAAGACCGGCCGCGACGTCATGATCGCCGCGCTCCTCGGCGCCGAGGAGTATGGCTTCGCGACTGCGCCGCTGGTGGTTTCGGGCTGCATCATGATGCGCGTCTGCCACCTCGACACCTGTCCCGTCGGCGTCGCCACCCAGAACCCTGTTCTTCGTGAGCGTTTCACCGGCAAGCCGGAGTTCGTCGAGAACTTCATGAACTACATCGCCGAAGAGGTGCGCGAGCTGCTGGCGTCGCTGGGTCTGCGAACCCTCGATGAGGCCATCGGCCGGGTCGATCTGCTCGACACCACCCAGGCCAAGCAGCACTGGAAGGCCGCCAAGCTGGATCTGTCGCCCATCCTCGACGATGTCGAGACGGCGTTCATGCAGCAGGACCGCCGCAATACCAAGGGTCAGGACCACGGTCTGGACAAGGCCCTGGACAACCAGCTCATCGCGCAGGCCGCGGATGCGCTGGAGCGCGGCAAGCCGGTCAAGTTCGACACCAAGATCACCAATGTGAACCGGACCGTCGGCACCATGCTCGGCCACGAGGTGACCAAGCTCTACGGCGGAGTCGGCCTGCCCGACAACACCATCGACATCACGTTCACCGGTTCCGCCGGTAACTCGTTCGGTGCCTTCGTCCCCGCCGGTCTCACCCTGCGGGTCGTCGGCGACGCGAACGACTATGTCGGCAAGGGCCTTTCGGGTGGCCGCCTGACCGTGCGGCCGTCCCTGGACGTGCCCGCCGAGTTCGTGGCGGAGCGGAACATCATCGCGGGCAATGTGATCCTGTTCGGCGCCACCAGCGGCCAGGCCTTCATCCGCGGTGTCGTGGGTGAGCGGTTCGCCGTGCGCAACTCGGGCGCCACCGCGGTGGTCGAGGGTGTGGGCGACCATGCCTGCGAGTACATGACCGGTGGCCGCGTGGTCATCCTCGGCGAGACCGGCCGCAACTTCGGCGCCGGCATGTCGGGCGGTACCGCGTTCATCTACAACCCGAACAACACCTTCGAGAAGCACCTGAACACCGAAATGGTGGATCTGGAAGGACTCACGGCGGACGAGTCCGCGACGCTGCGCGACATCATCGCCCAGCACCGCGACGAGACCGGTTCGGCTGTCGCGGAACGCATCCTGATCGACTGGTCGCAGCAGGTGAATCACTTCGTGAAGGTGATGCCGCGCGACTACAAGAAGGTCCTGCTGGCCATCTCGGAAGCCGAAAAGGACGGCCGGGACGTCAGTGCCGCGATCATGGAGGCCGCACGTGGCTGACCATGTGGGACGCGTGGGGACGTCAGCGCGGCACAGTGACACTTCAAGGCCGCACGTGGCTGATCATGTGGGACGCGTGGGGACGTCAGCGCGGCACAGTGACACTTCAAGGCCGCACGTGGCTGACCTGATCCACGCTGGAGTTGTTGGATGCGCCGAACTCGGCGCGAAAATCGGAGTCGTAAATGGGTGACGCACAGGGATTCCTGAAGCACACGAGTCGGGAACTGCCGAAGCGCCGTCCGGTCGAGCTGCGCCTGATGGACTGGAAAGAGGTCTACGAGGAGAAGTTCTCCCACGAGACCCTCCAGAAGCAGGCCAGCCGCTGTATGGATTGCGGTATCCCCTTCTGCCACAATGGTTGTCCGCTCGGTAACCTGATTCCCGAATGGAACGACCTGGTCTACAAGGGCGCCTGGAAGGAATCGTTCGAGCGGCTGCACGCCACGAACAACTTCCCGGAGTTCACCGGCCGCCTGTGCCCCGCACCGTGCGAGTCGTCCTGCGTCCTGGGCATCAACCAGGATCCGGTGACGATCAAGCAGGTCGAGGTCGAGATCATCGAGAACGGTTTCGACGAGGGCTGGGTCACCCCGGTGTACCCGACTCGCCTGACCGGCAAGCGGATCGCCGTGGTCGGTTCCGGTCCCGCCGGGCTGGCCGCTGCCCAGCAGCTGACCCGGGCCGGCCACACCGTGACCGTGTTCGAGCGTGACGACCGCATCGGCGGCCTGATGCGCTACGGCATCCCGGAATTCAAGATGGAGAAGCGCTTCATCGATCGCCGGCTCGCGCAGATGGAAGCCGAAGGCACCATCTTCAAGACCGGTGTGAACGTGGGCGTGGACATCACCGCCGAGCAGCTGCGGGAGCGCTACGACGCGGTCGTGCTGGCCGGTGGCGCCACCATCGCCCGTGATCTGCCGGTTCCGGGTCGCGATCTGGACGGCATCCATCAGGCGATGGAGTTCCTGCCGCTGGCCAACCGCGTCCAGCTGGGCGATCCGGTCGCCGATGAGGAAGGCCTGCCGCGCATCAATGCCCGCGGCAAGAAGGTCATCATCATCGGTGGCGGTGACACCGGCGCCGACTGCCTCGGCACCTCGCACCGTCAGGGCGCCGAGTCGGTGCACCAGTTCGAGATCATGCCCCGACCGCCGGAGGAGCGCGCCGGCTCCACCCCGTGGCCGACCTACCCGCTCATGTACCGGGTGGCCTCGGCGCACGAGGAGGGCGGCGAGCGCGTGTTCTCCGTCAATACCGAGCGTTTTGTCGGGGCCGACGGCAAGCTGACCGGCCTGCAGGCGCACGAGGTCTCCATGGTGAACGGCCGCTTCGAGAAGGTCGAAGGCACCGACTTCACCCTCGAGGCCGATCTGGTGCTGCTGGCCATGGGCTTTGTCGGACCGCAGAAGAACGGCCTGCTCGAGGGTCTGGGCGTCGGTTACGACCAGCGCGGAAACGTCAAGCGCGACAACGGCTGGGCGACCACCGTGCCCGGCGTCTTCGCCGCCGGCGATATGGGCCGCGGCCAGTCGCTCATCGTGTGGGCCATTGCCGAGGGCCGCTCCTGCGCGTCCGCGGTGGACAAGTTCCTCGAGGGCGACACCGCACTGCCGTCCCCGATCCGCCCGACGGATGTGGCACAGCGCTGACCCGCTGAGCTGAAACTCGAAGCGCCCGCGGACCGTAAGGTCCACGGGCGCTTTGCCGTCCGTGGTGAAGCCCCCGTCATCCCAGTGCACTTTTGGCCGGGATCCATCCAGTCCGCTGCACTGCCGCAGGTGTGGATCCCGGCCAAAAGCATGCCGGGATGACGAGGGGTGGTCAGCTGCAGGTGATTTGGAGGCGGTAGTCGCCGGTTGCGGTGGTGGCGGCCGTGATTCGCCAGCCGCCCGTGACCTGCTGCCGCTCGGTCTCGGCGATATGGGTGCCGGTGAGCACCGGGTTCGCGCAGCGCTGCGGCACCCACAGGTCCGCGGGGCCACCGCTTCGATCCGTGGTTCCGGTGAGAGTCATTGCGCCGGAGGGGATATCGGAGGTCAGGGCGGTGAGTTGTCCCGGTGCGGCGCGCGGGTAGGAGCGGGCGATGACGGCGGCGGTGGCGGGGTCGTCGGCCAGGCCGGTGTCCGGAGCGGTGCATTGGGGGCGGGTGCCGCGGGTCAGGATGTTGTGCGGGTCGCCGCAGGCCTGACGCCACTGCCAGTAGGTGCCGCCGACCAGATGACTGTCCTCGAGCGCCGCGAAGCGGCGGGTCTTGTCGGCGATTACGGCCGGATCGCTGTCCCAGAATCCCCACTCACCGTTGAAGAAGGTGGTTCCGTAACCGTTTGCCGCGGTGGTGGTATCGGCGAAACCTGTTGCGAGAGTGCCGGGTAGCGGGCTGATGGATTCGTTGTACTGGTGCGGGGCGTAGACGATGTCGTCATCGCCCGCTGATCCCGAGGCCGACCCGGAGGCTGAGCCCGACGCTGATCCCGAAGCGCTGGTGAGCAGCGGCAGCGGCCCGGGGAACGGCAGTGAGCCGGTGATGACCGACGGTTCGAAGAAGACGATGTGGCGGAATCCGCCCGCGGCCTGCTCACCGGAACGGATGGCGGCCACGGCCCGGCGATAGAAATTGCCGAGCAGGACGTAGTCGTCGAAGCCGGGGATCAGACCCGGGTTGGGTTCATTGAGCAGGTCGTACCCGGCGACGGTGGGGTCCTGTGCGAATCGCGCCGCCACCGCCGCCCAGGTGTTCACCAGTTCCGTCTGGACGCCGTTGACGTCGAGATAGAAGTTCGCGAACGAGGATTGGACCGCCACGGAGAGTTCGCGTTTGCTCACCCGGCAGGTCGCCGCGGTGCCGACGAAGGCGGTCGCCCAGGCTGGAGCGCCGTCCCAGCCGACACCCGCCTGGGTGAAGGGCGGGCAGGACACGCCGTCGGGAGTATTCACCGCGACACCCCAGGCGTCCTGATGCATATCGAGCAGTACGTAGATGTCGTGTGCCCGCGCCCAGGAGACGGCCTGGGCGATGCGGTCGAGATAAGCCTGATCGATATGCCCGCGTGCAGGTTCCAGGGCAGACCAGCTGATTATGAGACGCACCACATTCGAGCCGAGTGCCGCGATGCGGGCGAAGTCGTCTTCGGTCAGTGTGGTGGTGGCGGGAAGGTCGGGCCACTCCTGGTAGTACTGCCCGAGTCCGTTCACATTGACGCCGCGCAATAGCACCGTGCGCCCGGCGTCGTCGACTATGCGGGCATCGGGTCCGGAGGTCGCGTGCAGGGTCCCGACCTGCTGGGTAGTGGTGTGCAGCAGTGGGTCGGCATGGGTGGCAGGAGCGCCGGTCGCGAGCGGAATCAGCACGGTGGCGAGAGTGAAAAGTACCCGGCGGCGCAATGTGAAATATGTTCTGGTCATTTGACCAGGTGACGCTAGCAGACGGCCGGAACGCAGGGAGCGAGATCAAAAATCGGACAACTTGTGATGGTCGCGTAGCGCTTCCGGAATCGTCCCTTTATTGTTGACGGCGTTGTGTCGCTGATCTCTGTCGAGCGGTCTGTTTTGCACATCTCATACGGGGCGGTTACTTCGGTTAACCCCCAGTGCACTCGATCGTCATCCGGCGCATACACCATGAACGGGAATCGGGACGGCCGTCTCGGGCAGGCGTGAACTGGAGCAGTATGCGGTTGAAAAGAATTGTCGCGGCTGCGGGCGCAGCAGCGAGTGTGCTCATGTCGGGAATCGTGCTCGGGAGCGGTCCCGTTACGGCGGATCCGGGCTGCCCGGTCATGTACACGGTAGCCATTCCGGGTACCTGGGAAACCGGCCACGATAAGACTCCCCAGCCCGGAATGCTCTCCGGAGTTACCAACGGGCTACCTGGCGACGTCGACTATGTGACCTATGCCGCGACCGCGTTCCCCTGGGAGGGCGATGTCTACGGCGCCTCCAAGAAGGAAGCGACCGACAATGCCCGCGGCCTGGTCCAGGCCATGGGTGCGCGCTGCCCGGGCACCAAGATCTCCATCGCCGGCTACAGCCAGGGTGCTGACGCCGCGGGTGATCTGGCCTCCGAGATCGGCTCCGGACTCGGCGTCGTGCCGCCGGACCGCATCGCGGCCGTCGCCCTGATCTCCGATCCGCGTCGTTCCGTCACCGACGCCCAGGTCGGTCCGATCGCGCCCGGTGCGGGTGCGGGCGGCGCCCGGGTCGGCGGTTTCGGTTTCATCTCCGATCGGGTGCGGACCGTCTGCGCCCTCGGTGATCTGTACTGCTCCACCGAGCAGGACGACTTCATCAGCCGTTTCGCCGGATTCCTGGCACAGACCTCCGACCCGAACCCCGCGAACATCTGGCGCTACCAGCTCGAGGTCGGTTCGATCATCAACGATCTGATGGCACAGGGCGGCATCCCCACCCTGCAGGCACAGCTCAGCGAGGGCGCCAACGAAGATCGTGCGGCGCAGTTCGAGCAGTTCTTCAAGACCGGGAAGCACACCAGCTACGGCTTCTACCAGGTGGGCGGCGGTCAGACCGCCATCACCTGGATGCACAACTGGCTCGCCAACGCCGCGTAACCGCTGATCTCAGCGAAGTAGAAAGGCCGCTCCCGAATGGGCGCGGCCTTTCGCCGCTGATACACAGTGGTATCCAAGTGAATTTGTTGTAGAACTGCGCAATTCAGGCCCCGGCGCTGAGCTCACGCATATCGCCGGGTGGGTTAGCCGAAGGAACCGGTGCTCGGCGGGGTCCAGACCGGCGGCTGGTTCTGATCGCCGCCACCCTGCCAGCCACCCTGGTCGCCACCCCGGTCGCCGCGGTGGTCGCGGTCGCCGCGGTGGTCGCGATCCCCACCGTGACCCTGCCAATCCTGATCGACCTGCTGGACGACGGCGGGAGAGTCCGGGGTCGCGGCAGAAGCGGTGGCGGGCAGCGCGAAGAGCGCGAGCGGGACCGCGGCGATGGCGCCGGCGGCGGCAAGGCGCGTGGCCAGGCGACGCGTGCGGGACTTCGGGGCATTCGAGTTCGTAAAGGAGGGCATCGGGAATTCCTTTCGCAGAAACCGAGCCGCTATCCGCGACCCGTGTCCCCTATACAAGTCCCCGGCTCTGGGAGCCCGATGCGACAACTCTGGGAGTCGCCTGTGCAAGGGTTCAGTCCTGGGCGGCGCGATTACGCGGCAGCAGATCCCACACGTGACTGTTCTCGTTCACCGTGGCGGCCGTGCGGCGGCCGGTGCGGGAGTACAGAATCCGGGTGACCGAGCAGTAGTCGATCGGGAAGGTCAGCGGGCGCTCGAGCCCCAAAACGTCCTGGAGCAGCACGTTTATCACGCCACCGTGGGCGAAGACGACAACGGTGTCGGCCGGGTCGGCGGTGGCCACAATGCTTCCGACACTGTCGAGGACGCGGGCGGTGAAGGCGGGCCCGTCGATCTGGTCGGGCAGGTAGCCGGCTTTGATGCGGTCGTAGACGTCCTTGAAATCGCGCTGGGCGTCCTCGATCGGGATATACGCGGGCAGATCACGGTCGTATTCGGCGAGGCCGTCCAGGACCGCGATCTCCAGGCCGAGCTTTTCCGCGGTGGGGCGGGCGGTTTCGCGGGCTCGTAGCTGGGGGCTGCTGACCACCCGGGCGATCCGATGCTGCGCGAGGGCGGCCGGAACCCGGGCCGCCTGCTCGAGACCGATCTCGGTGAGATCGGGGTCCGCCGGGCCCGAGAGCCCCTGGACGCGGGCGGGCTGGGCGTGGCGGACGAGGATCAACTGCACATGTCCCACTCTGCCGCACTGTCCGCCGGCACGGCGGGGTGGGGGCTGAACGCAGCGCGCCGCCGGTTCCCTGCGGCGGGGAGCCGGCGGCGCGTGTGGATCGTGCTGCCCGATACCGAGTTTCGTACTACCCGGTGCGGGGTTTCACCAGCGGGAACGGCAGCGTCTCGCGAATGCTGCGGCCGGTGAGGAGCATGATCACCCGATCCACGCCCACGCCGAGGCCACCGGTCGGCGGCATGGCGTGCTCGAGGGCCTGCAGGAAGTCCTCATCGAGTTCCATGGCTTCCGGATCGCCGCCCGCGGCCAGCATGGACTGATCGGTGAGGCGCTTGCGCTGCTCCACCGGATCGGTCAATTCGCTGTAGGCCGTGCCCAATTCGACGCCCCAGGCGACCAGGTCCCAGCGTTCGGTGACACCCGCGATGTGGCGGTGCGCCCGGGTGAGTGGGGAGACGGAGGTGGGGAAGTCGATATAGAAGGTCGGCTCCTGGGTTTCCGACTCGACCAGATGCTCGTACATCTCGAGCACGAGTTGCCCGGCGTCCCAGCCCAATTGCCAGGGCACTCCGGCCTTGTCGCAGAGCACCCGCAGGCGATCCTCGTCGGTTTCCGGGGTGATGGTCTCGCCGAGCTTGTCCGAGACCGCGCCGTGCACAGTCTTCACCGGCCAGTCGCCGGAGATGTCGATCTCGGCCAGCACGCCGTCCGCGCCCGGCCGCAGGGCCACCATCTTGCCGTTGGCGGCGACCGCCGCCTCCTGGATGAGCTGGCGGCAGGCGTGCATCATGCGTTCGTAATCGCTGTGCGCCTCATAGGCTTCCAGGATGGTGAACTCGGGATTGTGGCTGTAGTCCACACCCTCGTTGCGGAAGACGCGGCCGAGTTCGAACACCTTCTCCATACCGCCCACGCACAGTTTCTTGAGGTACAGCTCGGGTGCGATGCGCAGGTACAGATCGAGGTCGTACGCATTGATGTGGGTGCTGAACGGGGTGGCATTGGCGCCGCCGTGCACCTGCTGCAGCACCGGGGTCTCCACTTCCATGAAGCCCCACCCGTGCAGGGTGTCGCGCAGCGAGCGCACCACGGCGCTGCGTTTGGCCATCACCTCGCGGATATCGGTATTGATGGCCATATCGACGTAGCGCTGCCGGACCCGGGCCTCGGGGTCGGCGAGGCCCTTCCACTTGTCGGGCAGCGGGTGCAGGCATTTGCCGAGCATCCGCCAGTCGGCGGCGAGCAGGGATAGCTCGCCGCTGCGACTGCGCCCGATCTGACCGCTCATCTCCATGAGGTCGCCCAGATCGAAGAACCGGTCGAAGTCGGCGCTGCGATCGGCGCCGACCCGGCCGCGGTCGATGACCAGCTGGATCTCACCGGACCAGTCGCGCAGCAGCGCGAAGGTGACGCCGCCGTAATCGCGAATCCGCAAGAGCCGCCCGCAGACTCGCACCGTGGTGCCCATCGGCGAATTGCGCGCGGCGGTCACCGTGTGGGTGGGCGGGTACGCGACGGGGTAGGCGTCGACGCCGGAATCCTCGAGCCGCTTGAGCTTGTCCATGCGCACCCGCACCTGCTCGGGGCGGCGCGGCCTCGACTCCTCGAGATCTTCCGGCGGCAGATCGGGGAGGCTGCCGTCGGCGTGCAGGCCGGTCATGGTCGGCGGTACCGAGGACCGCAGACCGGTGTGCGCGGACACGTCGGGCTCCTTGCCGACGCGCGGCAGGAAGCCTTCGGCGAGCGCGCTGGCGATGGCGACGCGCGGCAGATGCCGTCGTTCCTCGAAGAGCGAGAAGCGCGGCACCCAATCCGGCTGGTACTTCACATTGGAGCGGTAGAGGGCTTCCAGCTGATACCAGCGCGAGAAGAACATGAGCACGCCGCGCCACAGCCGCAGCACGGGTCCCGCGCCGATCCGGCCGCCCTCTTCGAAGACCGCGCGGAAGACCGCGAAGTTCAACGAGATTCGGGTGATGCCGTACTGCTCGGAGCCGAGCGCCAGCTTGGAGATCATCAATTCCATGACGCCGTTGGGGCTTTGGCGATCACGGCGCATGACATCCAGGGAAACGCCGGTGCGGCCCCACGGCACCAGCGACAGCAGGCCGAGCACGCGGTCGTCGGCGTCGACGGCCTCGACCAGCAGGCAGTCGCCGTCGAGCGGATCGCCGAGGCGGTCCAGCGCCATGGAGAAGCCGCGTTCGGTCTCGGTGTCGCGCCAGGCGTCGGCGCGGCGCAGCACCTCTTTCATCTCCTCCGGCTCGAGCTCCTTGTGCCGTCGCACGCGCACGGTGATGCCCTGTTTGGCGAGCCGGTTCACGGCCTGCCGGACCTGCTTCATCTCCGGTCCGGCGAGCGAGAAGGTGCGAGTTTCCAGAATGGCTTCGTCACCGAGCCGCAGTGCCGACAGTCCGGCGCGGCGGTAGGCGGTGGCGCCCAATTCGCTCGCGCCCATGACGGCCGGGGCCCAGCCGTATTGGTCGGCCAGCCGCAGCCAGGCGTCGATGGCGTGCGGCCACGATTCCTTCTGGCCGATGGGATCGCCGGAGGCCAGGCAGACGCCCAATTCGACGCGATAGGTCAGGGCGGCCTGCCCATTGGGCGCGAACACCACGGCCTTGTCGCGGCGGGTGGCGAAGTAGCCGAGCGAGTCCTCGACGTCGGAGCGTTCGAGGAGTCCGCGCAGCGCGGATTCGTCGAGTCCGGTGAGGGCATTGGAGGCGCGCTGCGAGCGGAACAGCACCGCCACCGCCGCCAGCAGTGCGACCGCGCCGAAGAGGCCGAGCAGCAGGTTCACCAGATGCGGTGGATGTCCGTCGAAGTCGTCATTGCTGACCAGGATGGCGCCGGTCACCCGGGAGACCGCCCACAGCGGGCGCTGTTCGTCGGCAGGCAGGCTGCCGGGGAACAGCTGCACCAGACCCCAGCCGGCCACACAGCCGAGCGCCAGCCCACCGGCCAGCACCCCGACCGCCCGCACGATCGCGCCGCTGCGGACCCGGGTGTAGAACTCGGACCAGGCCGCGATCAGCATGGCGATCACCGACAGGTGGACGACCAGGGCGACCAGTGCGTTGAGATCGCCCTCAGACGCGAAGTCCAGTGCGTTGGCGATCGAGAACACCGCCATATAGCCGCACAGCAGCCACCAGGCGATGCGTTTGCGGCTTGCGGTGGCGCCGGCCAGCAGGCCCACTACCAGCGCCCACACCAGCGAGGTGTCGGGTGAGTCGAAGTAGTAGGTGTCGAGATAGTGCCGTAGCGACGAGGTCAGGAAGCGCAGACCGGGCGAAATGCTCCACAGTGCGCAAAGGAGGGCGTAGACGCCCAGAATCGTCCCAGCGACATGTGGAACCTCACGGAGACGGCCGTGTCCGCGGTGGGGCACCTCAGGCGACCGCGTCTCCGGTCTGTATGCGATGTCCTGGTGTTGCCGGTCCTGCGTCGAAGTCACCGCACCAGTGTGTATGTTGCCGTCGCCCATGTGCACTCGGAACCCGGTTCGTGTCTTGTTGTCACCGTGTGCCGCTAGGTAACGAGGGCGGCGTTTGGCGTCCTGGAGGCCGCGGGTGAGGATGTACCTCATGTCGGATCCAGTCAATGTGCCGATCGATGACGATGTCATTCGGCTCGGCCAATTCTTGAAACTGGCGAACCTCATCGATTCCGGAGCGGAAGCGAAGACCGTGATCGCCGAGGGGCTGGTGCGGGTAAATGACGAGGTAGAGCTACGTCGTGGGCGCCAATTGTTCGCCGGCGACGTGGTGGTGCTCGCCGGGCGCAAGGTCCGGGTGTCGAACAGCCGGAGGTAAAGGTGCCGCGGGCCCGGTCCCCGCCACCCACCGCGAGCGGTGCATCGGGGACCGGAGCCGCTGAGAATCTCCCTAGAGTCTCTCGAGAGGCACTGCTCAGTCCTGCGCGCGGACCACGATTCCGTCGTGGTCGCTGTAGAGCACCTCGCCCGGCACGAAGGTCACGCCGCCGAATTCGACGGGCACATCCAGCTCGCCCGATCCGGTCTGGGTGCTCTTGCGCGGGTTGGTGCCGAGCGCCTTGATGCCGATCTCGAGGGTTCGCAGGATCGCCGAATCCCGTACCGCGCCATTGACGATGACGCCGGCCCAGCCGTTGTCCACGCCGCGGCCCGCGATGATGTCGCCGACCAGCGCGGTGTGAATGCTCGCGCCGCCGTCCACGACCAGCACGCGGCCATTGCCCGGCTCGCCGAGAGTCTGCTTGACCAGGAGATTGTCCTGGAAACAGCGGATGGTCACGATGCGTCCGGAGAAGGCGGGCTGCCCGCCGAACTGGAGGAACTGGGTGTCGCAGCTGCGGATCCCGGGCCCGATCTCATCGGCCAGGTCTGCGGTCGCGACCACCTCTGCTTGGTTCTGAACACTGCCTGATTCGGTCACTCGCCTATCTTGTCAGGGCGAAAATGCGCAAATCACGCGCGGTGCGATTGCGGTAGGCGGTGTACGCCTGCGTGGTCTCCTGGAAGCGCGCGAAGATCTCCCGTTGTTTCGCCTCGTCCTGGACCCGGGCGGCCTGCACCGGAATGCGCTCGCCCGCGAGGATGATCTCGGCGGCCGGATTCGCCAGCAGATTTCCGGTCCACGCCGGGTGGTGTTCCTGCCCGAAATTACTGCCTATCACGTACAGCGTGTCGCCGTCGTGCACGTACAGCAGCGGTGTGGTGCGCGGCTGCCCGGACTTGCGCCCGATGGTGGTGAGCAGGACGACGGGTGCGCCGATCGGACCGAGCACGGTGTATTTGCCGCCGGTGCGCTGCAGCACTTTCCGATCCAGTGGCGTCAGCTTGCGGATGACCAGCGAGCCGAGCTTCGTCGCGGCGAACGGGCTGGCGATGCGGGACAGAAGATTGGTGCGCGAACCCCAGATACGGTCCGGAAACTGCTCACTCATGGCGCGAACTTTATCCGGGTACGCGCGCATACTGAACTGCAATGGCCCACCGGAGGAGGACCGGTAGTCATGGTTCGTGCGGAGGGCATGGGGTTGGAACCGGCGATCGAGTCGGACATAGTCGGCGCGGTGCGCTCGGTGCTGACGGCTGCCTCGGCGCGCTTCGCGGCGGCCTGGGAGACGGCCGGGGAGCCGCCCACGCTGGCCGAATACCTCCCGGACACACCGGAATTGCGCCGGTTGTGCCTGATCGAGCTCATCAAGGTCGATCTGGAGTACCGGTGGATCCGCTACGACTTCCCGAAGCGGCTGGCCGACTATCGCGCCGAATACGACGAATTACGTTCCGGGCCTTTGCCACCCGATCTGGCCTACGAGGAGTTCCACGCGCTGCGCCGGTCCGGGAGATTCCCCGGCGCCGATATCGCCGACAGCGGCTATCCGACGGAAGCCGGTCTCACCCAGGCCGCCTGGGGTGAACGCGACTATCGCAGCACGCTGATCGCCCGGCCGCGGGCCCGGGCCGCCTTGGACGGCATCGAAGTCGGTGATCGGGTGGACGATTTCGATCTGCTGGTCGAATTGGGCAGCGGCGCTTTCGCTCGCGTCTTTTTGGCCCGCCAGCGCTCCATGCAACGTCTGGTGGCGGTGAAGGTTTCGCAGAACCACGGCACCGAATCGGAGACGCTGGCCCAGCTCGATCACGAGAACATCGTGCGCGTCTTCGATCAGCGGCTGATGGACGAGCGCGAACTCAAATTGATGTACATGCAGTACCTGCCCGGTGGCACGCTGTCGAAGGTGCTGAGCCTGGTGCGGCAGCGCCCGTCCGTGGAGCGTTCCGGCGGTCTGCTGCTGGAGGCGGTCGATACGGCCATGCGGGACAAGGGCGGATTGGTGCCGAGCGAATCGGCCATCCGCTCGGGTATCGCCGCGCAGAGCTGGCCGGAGACCGTGGCGTGGCTGGGCAGCCGGCTGGCCCGGGCGCTCGACTATGCCGCGGACAACGGTGTGCTGCACCGGGATATCAAGCCCGCCAACGTTCTGCTGACCGCCGACGGCATTCCGAAGCTGGCCGACTTCAATATCAGTTTCAGCCTGCATGTCGCGGGCACCAGTCCGCTCGCGTATTTCGGTGGCTCGCTCGCCTATATGTCGCCGGAGCAGCTGGCCGCTTGCCATCCGCAATTGCCCGATACCGCCGAGGAACTCGACGGCCGCAGCGATATCTTCGCGCTGGGCGTGGTGCTGTGGGAGCTGCTCACCGGGCACCGTCCCTTCGACGACGAATCCCACGCGGGCGATTCCGAATCCTCGCTCGAGCGCATGCTGCGGTTGCGGCGGCACGATATCGACCCGCGCTATCTGTCCGAGCTGCCAGCCGACTGCCCGCCGACACTGTGCCGGGTATTACTGAAATGTCTTGCCCCGCAGCGTGCCGATCGCTGGCCCACCGGTGCGGCGCTGGCACAGCAGCTCGACCTGTGCCTGGATCAGCGCGCCCGCGATCTGGTGGATCCGCCGCGAAACAGTCTGCGCGCCAAGGTCGGGCCGTGGTCGCTGGTGCTGCTCATCACCGCGGCCAGTTTCCTGGGTGACTTCCTCGGCATGCTCTACGCGAACCTGCACAACGGCCCGCTGTGGGAGGTGTGGTTCACGCCGGACCAGCGGGTGAAATTGCAGGCGGTCGGGGCGGGGCTCGCGCTGTTCACCACTCCCGCAGCGATTGTCGTGACCAACTATCTGTGCCGCCGGGCGTTCATCGTCTGGCGCGGACTCCGCAAGGGGCGCACCTACGATCCGGAAACGCTGGCGCGCGCCCGCCGCGACACCCTGGTGGACGGGGATCGAGTCGCCCTGCTGGCGTTCCTGTGGTGGGTGGTGTCGGCGGTGGTGGCCGCTGTCGCACTGGAGGCGTACACCGATCTGTCGCCGGGGCAGTTGCTGAATCTGACCGCGACACTGCTGGTTTCGGGCGCCGTCGCGGTCGCCTACCCATTCTTCCTGGTGACGTTCTTCGTGGTCCGCTGCTTCTATCCGCGGCTGCTCACGCACGGTGAGATCGCCAAGGATCACGAGGCGCTGCGCGCGCTCGGCCGGCGGTGCACGCGGTATCTGGCGGTGGCAGTGGCGATTCCGCTGATCGGCGTGATCACCAGCCTGCTGTTCCTGACGCCGGACGAGGTGCCGCTGGCCATCGGCCCGATCAAATGGTTGTGCCTGGCCGGGGTGCTCGGATTCCTCGGCGACTATTGGCTTTTCCGGCAATTGGAGGCGGATCTGCGGGCTTTCGAGCGCGCGGTCTCCAGCCGCCTGGATTTCCGCTGAGCGATATCAGCGCAGCAGTAGCAACCAGGCGAACAACAGCAGCCAGGTGCCGCCGGTCGCGATCCCGCCGATGGCGAACGCCTTGTCCTCGCGTTTCGCGTCGATGGCGAGAGCCGCCGCACCGAGTGCGACCGCCGGAATAGCGGTGATGCCGCAGATGAATCCGAATATGCCGAGCACGAATGCGGTGACGCCCATACCGTTCCACTGCCGCTGCACCCGCTGCCCGTAGAACACCGGCATATTCGCGGAGACCGGCATGGGTGCGAGCGGTCGCAGGGGTGGCATCGGCCGCAGCACGGGTAACCCTGTCAGCACGAGATCCAGATCACCGAAGGTGCGGGCATTCAAGGCCTGCCCGATGCGCTCGGAGAGTTCGTCGGCGGTGATTCTGCCTTCTTGAAAACTCTGTTTGAGGCCCTCGATCGCACATTCCCGATCGGCATCGCTCGCTCGCAGATATGCGGCATTCCAGTGCGGTTCCATGTGGTTCTCCGTCGAACCCGAAGCGGTGTAACTCTTCTCATCGAGAGTATTCCTCCGGCCGGGCGCGGCGCCGCAATCGAGACGGGGACCACAGGGCGGGATTCAGCCCCGGCCGTGCCGCTCCTCGTAGGCCTGCCGAGCGCCGGATTCGCGGGCGCGCTTGGCCGTCTCGGCCAGCGCCGGATCGAAGCCGTGCTTGATGAGTTTGTTGCGCCGGAACACGTAGGTGAGCGCCACGGTGAAGTAGATGAGCGGTATGTAGAGCAGCGCCATCATGGCCGCGCGCATCCACAGCGGCCCCGGGACGAGCAGGAACAGGCAGAGCACCGGAATCATCGGAACGAGCATGCGGAGCAGATAGCGGCGGGTGGCGCCGGGGCCGATCAGATCATTGCGCACCCAGTCCGACATGGCCGGCGGGAGCGTGCGGCCGCAGATGTAGCCGATCCGCTGCAACAGGGACGGCGTGGTGCTTTCGGGCATGCGCCCAGCATCCCCGCAGGGAATGGACCGGACAACTTCGGGGGGTCGGCGGCTTTGACGACCCCGGGCGGTCAGGCCACGGTGTGGATCAGGCCTCGGTGCGCGCGAGGTGGAAGGCGGTGACCTGGGTGACCAGGTTGTGTGTGGAACCCTTCACGGCGAGTTTCACGAACGGCTCGATGGTCTTGCCGAGCAGTTTTCCGGCCAGGCCGCCGGGCACGCGGTATTCGACGATGGCGTCGATGGTGCAGGATTCCTCGCCCTTGTCGTGGAAGAGGAAGGTGGATTCGATTTCGAAGCCCTTGACGGACTTCACGGCAATGGCGAGGCCGGGTTCGTGCCGCACGATCTTGATGGTCGAATGCAGCGATACCGGACCCAGGCCGATGGTGCCGTCGAAAGTGGCATCGACGCCCTCGGTTTGCTCGGTGAGCGGCTCGAAGGCTTTGATCTCACTGATGAATCGGGGCAGATTCCGGTAATCGTTGACGTAGGCGAAGGCCGATTCGGCCGACGCGGCGCATTCCGCGACGATCTTGACTTCGGTCATGCGCACGACAGTAACTCGTTCCAATTCAATGCGCAGACCATGAGGTGAGGGCCACATTCGGACCCCACCGGCCGATTCCTACGCGGTGACCGCCAGCGTGGCCGCCAGACCGAACACCACCGCCATCAACAGCACTTCGAAAATCGCACGGCGCAAAGAGGATTCCGCGTCCATACGGTGCTCGGTGGCCAGCGGCACCCAGGTGCGCCGCCACCACCAGCCCATGGCCAGCAACGCGACCAGGATCACGGTCTTCGCCAGCAGGATCCGGCCGTACCCGGTGGTGACGAACGGGGTCAGCCCGCCGAGGCGGACCAGTCCGTTCACCACACCGGTGCCGGTCACGATCGCCGCCAGCGGCGCCGCCCAGCGCGAATAGCGGGGGAGCAGCACCGCCCATTCGCCGCGGGTGCGGACGGTCAGCGCCAGGGCCAGCAGCACCCCGAACCACGCCGACGCGGCCAGCGCGTGCACCGCCCCCAGCACCGAACCGAATGTCTGCTGCGACATATGCCCGGTGATCGGGCGCAGCGCCAGCGTGACCGCCGTGAACACCAGCACCAGATCCGCCGTCACCCGATCCGCGTTGCGAAAACCGAAGGCGCTGTACACCGCCACCGCGCCACTGCCGATGAGCAGCGCGATACCGATCTGGCCGCCGCTCACGGTGGTGAGGTAGTCGCCGAACTGCCCGGCGCCCAGCCGGGCCACCGGAATGCCCTGCACCTCACCGGCTTCCAGCACCAGCATGGTGAATTCCATGGCGGTCCAGAGGCCGGCGACCACGGTGAGCGTCTGCCACGGCGGCGCCAATCGCTCGGACAGTCGCGGCAGTGCGGCCAGTCCGAGCACGGTGGCGCCCGCGCAGTCGGCGAGCACCCGCACGGAGGCCTCCGCCTGGACGGGATCGCTCGCCGCCAGTATCCAGGCCAGCAGCGCACCGCCCAGGCCGAGCGGAACGATCAGCAGCAGTAGCCATCTCAGTGAGCTGCTGCCGCCGGTCGTCCCGCGCTCCCGGCGACGATCGGTGCGGTCCGATCGATTCACTTGCGCTGCTTGCCCCGCCCGCCCAGCAGTGCGAACGCCAGGCCGCCGCCGAACAGCACCACCGCACCGACGATGAACACCCACAGCGGGACCCCGCCGTCGGAACCGCCGCCGGATTTGGCGGCGGAGTCCGCCTTCGGGCCCGGGGTTCCGGTGCCCGCCTTGGTGAGCGTGAAGGTGCGGGTGCCGCTGACCGGATGCCCGTCGGCGGAGGTGACCCGGTAGGCGATCTTGTAATCGCCGACCGGACCCAGCTCACCGACCTCGATGCTGATCGTCTGACCGTCCACCTTGGGCTGGCCCTTGGACCACAGATTGCCGTCCGGGCCGGTGACCGTCATGGACGGATAGCTGGTCTGCAGCGCCTCGTTGAAGGTGACGCTGGCGGTCGCCGGCGAGGTGTCGATGTGCGCACCGTTCTCCGGGCTGGAACCGATGGGCACCGAATGCGCGCTTGCCACACCGCTGCCCAGCAGGGCGAAACCGGTGACGAGCAGGCCGGCGACCAGACCGGCGAGCAGCTTGCGGGTCATGACTTGCGACCGCGGATCACGCTGCCCAGCCCCAGTGCCGCACCCAGTGCGCCGAGCGCCAGGCCGACGCCGCCGAGCCAGCGCGCGGTGGTGTCGGTGTTGTCGGCGGCCGCGGTGACGGCGACAGCACCGTCGCCGTCATCGTCGCCGCCCTTGCCCACCGCCAGGGTCAGGGTCGGGGCGGGGTGCTCCGGCTCGCTGCCGTCCGCATTGTTCTTCTGATCCCAGACCACGACATTGCCGTCGCTGTAGGTCTGGGTGGCCGGGAAGCTGACCGTCTCTTGCTTGGGCAGGGCCACCGACAGCACGAAACGCTGGAACTGGCCCGGCGCCACGCCCGGATTGCCCGGGTTGGCTGTCCAGGTGGCGGTGACGGCCTCGCCCTTGTCGTTCTTGTCGATCTTCTCGGTCCAGCCCACCAGCGGTTCGGTGCTGGCGCTCTTCAGATTCGGCAGGGCGACACTGAGTTTCGTGGTGGAGGCGGTGACCGATTCGGTCGGCACCTTGAAGGTGGCGACCGAATAGCCGCCCTGCGTCGCGCCCGGGGCATCGACGGTGACATGTGCGGAGGCGACGCCCGCACCCAGCAGCGTGAGGGAGGCGGCGGCGACGGTGGTGCCCAGGGCACGCGAAGGAGAGATGTGCATGAGTGAATGGCCTCTTCTGGCAAAAGGATTACGGGTGAGGGGGAGTTGTCACACCGCAACCGGTGGGGCGCGCGAACCGTTCGCGCCCAGGGCGAGCAGCCCCTTCGCCTCCGCCGCGACCGTAGCCCAGCGCCCGGCCAGGGATGGTACGGGCAGACCGGCCGGTCGAGTGAGGACCGCCCGGACCGTCTGCGAGACAAGCACATACAGCCGCTCGGCCACCAGAATCATGACGGCGAAGACGAGCGCGGCCACGGTGTGCGCCGCTGCCATGACGCCGGTACCCATGAAATCCATTGCCCCCGCGGCATGCCCGTGCTGCGTCAGGCCGCCCAGTGCCACATGGCAGACGGGCTGACCCAGCACCATGAGCACGGGCAGGGTGACGGGGGAGTGCACCGCCGCGGCCACCGCACCGATGACCGCGGCGGCCAGCAGCAGCAGCGTCAGCCCCGTCGAACCCGGATGGCCGCCACCCGCCGTACCGTGGGCCGCCACCGCCAGCACCGCCATGGTCACGCCCGCGAGACAACCACGGACAGTGCTGGATTCGGCGCGGCGGTGCATCGGATACGGCTCAGTTCACGCCGAGACGCGCGAGCACATCGGCTTCGAGGCCGGAGAGCTCGTTGGAGATCGACGCGTGCACGGCACGACGCCGCTGCACCGGCATCTGCGCGGTCGTGCGAATCGCGGCCGACAGGCTGTCGAGGCGATCGCGCGAGGCGGCCACGAACTTCTTGGTGTCGACGTCCTGCGGATTCTTGCGCTCGACATCGGCGAGCGTGGTCTCCACATTCACCAGTCGCGCCTGCAATTTCGCACCGGGCCCGGCGAATTCACCGAGCTGGCTCACGCCGACGCCCAGCTGCTGCGCCCGCCGGGTATCGAGCTGCCCGCGCACGAACGTCGCACCGCGGTAGGCGAGCGGCGCCAGCACCGGCAGCAGAATCCGCGCCACACCCAGATACTTGCGCACCTGTGCGGCACTGAACAGATCCCGCTCGGCCTTGGCGGCCACCTTCAGCGCGGCCTTCTCCTCGGCCTGGAACTTGGAGATCTCCGCCTTCGCGACCTTCCGCTGCGTCCGCGCCTCGCCACGATGCCGCTTGCGCTCGTTGCGCGCCCCGAGCTTGGCCTCCATACCGGCCTTGTGCTTCAGCGCCTTGGCCTCGGCCCGCCGCCCGACCTTCTTCTTGCGCTTGGTGAACAACCCCATAGATGGCCTCCGTCATGCTGGTTCGCCATGGCAGCACAGGGCCGGGGGAAGTGCCTGTCCGCCCATGAAACACAGTTTGCGCTCACCCTAACGGGTGTCAAACGCGAACCGCGACCGCCGTGCCTGTTTCTGTCCCGCCTCCCCGGAACTTTTGCCGCACGCCAGCGACGGGGAGACCGCCGTCGCGGACCGGCGGTTGCAAGGTGGCCAAAGTTCGAGGTGGCTGGGGAGTTACCCGCATCTCGCGAAATCAGTTGGTCGCTCTCCTCTTTTGCGGGGGTTCGGGGGCGGAGCCCCCGTAATGAATCCGCGCTGTGACGGGGCGACGGGTTCTGCTGTCACAGGGTGAGTTCATACTTCAACGGTGTATTCGGGCATCGGTGACCATGGCGAGCGGGCCGCGTTTCTGGACGCGCGGGCCCTGATCGGCTGCCGGCACCGGCTGCTGCTGGACTCCAGCCATCCGCAGGTGCTGACCGGAGTGATCGAGGACGCCGGCGTACAGCAGCGGCGGGAGGCGGCGGCCGCGCATCGGATCCAGGTGCGGGACACGCTGGTCGGAGCCAATCCGGAACTCTGGACGGTGATCGAGCCGGGCCAGTCCGCGGGCCGCCGCGCCGAGGCGACCATGCGCGCCATGGAGGCCGGGGCGGAACGCATCTGGGGCGGATTGCTACCGCAGGAGGCCGATACCGGCCGCCGCGGTGGCTGCGAAATCCTCTGGCGCGACGCCGATCGCGGCGGGTACATCCCCATCGTGGTGGTCAATCACAAGGTGACCGATCCGCGTCAGCCCGACCCGGCCGACTTCCACCCGATGACGAGCAGCCTCTACGACTGGCGCCCGAAGTCCGACCGCAATGTGCGGACCCGTCCGCAGCCGCGTGATCAGCAGCGCCTCGCGCACCTGTATCGCATGCTGCAGCGGCACGGCCTGGCCAGCCCGTCGCTGGCGGGCGGCGCCATCGGTTACGCCTTCGACCGCATTCTGATTCACGATCTGGGCCCGATTCTCGACGATTACGACCGCCGCTACGCCGACCGCATCGCGGTGGTGCGCGGTGAACTGCCGACCGTCCCGTCCAAGGTCCCCGAGTGCCGCCAGTGCCCCTGGTACACCCGCGCTCCCGAGGAGGGCGGTCAGAGCTGTGAGAAGTGGCTGGTCGCGCATCGCGATGTGAGCCTGGTGGCCCCGGGCGCCCGGTCCGAGGTACTACGCCGCCACGGCGTCGACACCATCGACGATCTGGCCGCCTGGACCGGCGACGCACCGGACGACTGGCATTTCGAGCTGTTCACCGAAACCGTTGTCACCGCCCGCGCCTGGGCCACCGGCGCACCCCTGGTCCGCCGGGTGGAGCGGGTGCAGGTGCAGCGCGCCGACGTCGAGGTGGACGTGGACCTGGAGAGCTATCAGGAGCACGGCGCCTACCTGTGGGGCACCCTGCTGGACGGCGTCTACCGCCCCTTCGTCACCTGGGATCCACTACCCACCCAGGACGAGGGCCGCTCCTTCGCCGAGTTCTGGACCTGGCTCATGGAGATCCGCGCCGACGCCGCCGCGACGGGCAGAACGTTTGCCGCGTACTGCTATTCGCGCACCGCCGAGGACAAGTGGCTGTACGAGTCGGCGCGCCGCTTTGCCGGCATGCCCGGTATCCCGACCGAGCGGGAGATTCAGAAGTTCGTCGACGGCCCGCAGTGGGTGGACATGTTCCAGGCCGTCTCCGAGCAGTTCATCTGCCCGAACGGCAAGGGCCTCAAGAAGATCGCCCCGGTCGCGGGCTTCTCCTGGCGCGACCCGGAAGCCGGCGGCGAAGCGTCCATGAGCTGGTACCGGCTGGGCGTCGGCTACGACGGCGGCGAACCGGTCATGTCGCAGCGCACCCGCATCCTCGAGTACAACGAGGACGACGTGCAGGCCACAAAGGTATTGCGAGACTGGATGACGGACCGGGCAGATGCCGAGGTTCCCGGCATCGCCGATTTCGCGGGACGTAATATCGCGTCGTGACCGATCACGTCGAACAACTCGAATTCCAGGCCGAAACTCATCAGCTGCTCGAGTTGATGATCCACTCGGTTTATTCGAACAAAGACACCTTCCTGCGAGAACTGATCTCGAACGCCTCCGATGCGCTGGACAAGCTGCGCATGGAGTCCTACCGCGACAAGGACCTGGTCGCCGACACCTCCGACCTGCACATCGAGCTGGCGGTCGACAGCGACGAGCGCGTGCTCACCATCCGCGACAACGGCATCGGCATGTCCCGTGCCGAGGTAGTGGATCTGATCGGCACGCTGGCCAAGTCCGGCACCGCCGCCATGCGTAAGCAGCTGCTGGAGAACAAGTCCGATACCGCCGCCGAGGAGCTCATCGGCCAGTTCGGCATCGGCTTCTACTCGACCTTCATGGTGGCCGACAAGGTCGCGCTGACCACCCGCAAGGCGGGCGAGACCACCGGCACCCGCTGGGAGTCCGCCGCGGGCAGCTCCACGTACACGATCGAGGAATTGGCCGACGCCCCCCAGGGCACCACCGTCACGCTGCACCTGAAGCCGGTCGACGACGACGACCACATGTTCGACTACACGATGGAGTGGAAGCTCCGCGAAATCGTGAAGAAGTACTCCGACTTCATCGCCTGGCCCATCCGCATGGATGTGGAGCGCTCGGTGACCGAAGGCGAGGGTGAGGACAAGACCGAGAAGACCCTCGTCGAAACCCAGACCCTGAACTCCCAGAAGGCCCTGTGGACCCGCCCCAAGAGCGAGGTGTCCGAGGAGGAGTACAAGGAGTTCTACAAGCACGTCTCGCACGCCTGGGACGACCCGCTGGAAACCATCGCGCTGAAGGCAGAGGGCACCTTCGAATACCAGGCGCTGCTGTTCCTGCCCTCGACCGCGCCGTTCGATCTGTTCACCCGGGAGCACAAGCGCGGCGTGCAGCTGTATGTGCGGCGGGTGTTCATCATGGACAACTGCGAAGAGCTGATGCCGGAGTACCTGCGCTTCGTCAAGGGCGTGGTGGACGCACAGGACCTGTCGCTCAATGTCTCTCGCGAGATCCTGCAGCAGGACCGGCAGCTCAAGATGATCCGCAAGCGCCTGGTGAAGCGGGTGCTGTCCACGATCAAGGAGCTGCAGGGCGCCGAGGACAAGGCCAAGTACCAGACCTTCTGGCGCGAATTCGGCCGAGTTCTCAAGGAGGGCATGCTCTCCGATCAGGACAATCGCGAATCCATCCTGGCCGTCTCGTCTTTCGTGTCCACCCATGCGACGGACGAGCTCACCACGCTGGCCGAGTACGTGTCGCGGATGCCGGAGACCCAGACCGGGATCTACTACATGACCGGCGAATCCCGCGAGCAGATCGAGAACTCACCGCATATCGAGGCATTCCGGGCCAAGGGCCTGGAGGTGCTGGTGCTGACCGATCCGGTCGACGAGATGTGGGTCGGTTCGGTGCCGGACTTCGACGGGAAACCGTTGCAGTCCATCGCCAAGGGCGAGATCGATCTGGAATCGGAGGACGAGAAGAAGGCCTCCGAGCAGCTGCGCGAACAGCAGGACAAGGATTTCGCCGATCTGCTCGGCTGGCTGCAGCAGACCCTGGACGACACCGTGAAGGAGGTCCGCCTGACCTCCCGCCTGACCACCTCCCCGGCCTGCATCGTCGGAGATGTGTTCGATTTCACTCCGCTGCTGGAGCGCATGTACCGCGCCTCCGGGCAGCAGTTGCCGGACTCCAAGCGCATCCTCGAGCTGAATCCGGCACATCCGCTGGTCACCGGGTTGCGCGAGGCGTTCGCCAAGGTCAAGGACGAGGCCGACAAGCCTGCCGAACTCGCCCAGACCGCTGAACTCCTCTACGGCACAGCGGTTCTCGCCGAGGGCGGCGTACTCGCGGATCCGGCCCACTTCGCCCGCATCCTCGCCGAACGGCTGACCCAAACCCTCTGACCTGCAAGATATCTCGTACCTGTCGCACCCCCGGTGGCTCGATCGCCGGGGGTGCGGCTGTGCGGCGGCGGTTTTCGGTCATGCCCGATCTCGCATGGATGTGACGCCGGTAATTTTTTCGGTAGTTCCGGGAACTCCCCCCGGTCAGGTGTGCGTTGTACGTCTTGGTCGTAAGTTTTTCGTGTTCGTGTCTCACATGCTCGCGCCGAACATCGTGCGGGCGCTTCTCTTGCCAGGCAAGTTGCAAGTCGCCTGCCGATACTTTCGAGCGACCTGCAAGCAGTCGCTACGACACTTTCGAGCGACCTGCCAAGCAGTCGCTACGACTTCGACCCGGTCACCGTGACCGCGGCGGCCGATGCAACATTCAGCAGGAGAAAGTTATGGTTCAGGGCACCGTCAAGTGGTTCAACGCGGAGAAGGGCTACGGCTTCATCGCCCGCGAGGACGGCCCCGATGTGTTCGTTCACTACTCTGAAATCGAAGGCAACGGCTACCGCCAGCTCGAAGAGGGCCAGGCCGTGAGCTTCGAAATCACCGAGGGCAAGAAGGGTCCGCAGGCTGCAGCTGTGCGCCCGCACTGAGGCTCCCGGATATGCGCTGATTAACCCGCGCACTCCGAACTCGTGAAACAGCAAGACCCGCACTGGAATCCGGTGCGGGTCTTGTTCTCTAGTCGTGACAACTGATCTCGGAAGGTCCGGGTAACTCCCCGGGTACCCCCGAAATCGGTTGCGCGCCTAGCCGTTCCTACGCGTAACCGGCTGGCGACGGCACTCGGCCGTGCGCTGAAGTTCCGGGGAGGCGGGGGAGCCTAGCGCGGCGCCATGCGGAGGGCGCCGTCCATGCGGATGGTCTCACCGTTCAGGTAGTCGTGCTCGGTGATGTACTGCGCGAGCTGCGCGTACTCGTCCGGGCGTCCCAGGCGGGACGGGAACGGCACACCGGACTCGAGGCCCTTGCGGTACTCCTCGGTGACACCGGCGAGCATCGGGGTGTCGATGATGCCGGGGGCGATGGTGTTGACGCGAATGCCGAACTGCGCCAGGTCACGTGCGGCCGGGATGGTCATGCCGGCGACGCCGCCCTTGGAGGCGGAGTAGGCGATCTGCCCGATCTGGCCCTCGAACGCCGCGACCGACGCGGTATTGATGACCACGCCGCGCTGGCCGTACTCGTCGACCGGCTCGGTCTTGGAGATGGCGTCGGCGGCCAGGCGCATGACATTGAAGCTGCCGAGCAGGTTCACGGTGATGACCGTGCGGAACAGCTCGAGGTCGTGCGGGCCGTTCTTGGACAGGATGCGTCCCGCCCAGCCGACACCGGCGCAGTTGACGACAATGCGCAGCGGCACACCGGATTCGACGACCGTGGCGACCGCGGCGGCCACCTCGTCACCGCTGGTGACATCGGTCGGGATCAGGGTGACACCGGCGGGGACGCTGTCGCCCGCGCGCTCGATCGACTGTGCCAGGTCGAACCCGAACACGGTGGCACCGGCGTCGGCGAAGCGCTTGGCGGTGGCCGCGCCCAGGCCGGACGCACCTCCGGTGACGATGGCGGCGGAGCCGGAAATCTCCACGTGATTGGTCCTCTCGACTGTGGAGCGCCCTCTCACTGGCCCTCCGTCAACAAGCACTGTATATATCTGCCTCCGCTTCGTTCCGGCGGGGTTCGTGGCCCTGTTACCCGGTTCTTCCCTCCTTCCGCTCCTCCGCTTCGCTCCCCCGCTCCACGCAGTCCAGAACCGGGCGGGCCACGAACTTGGGGCGGATGTATTTCGGGCGCTTGACCTTGGTCCACTCAGTCCAGAGTGGGGACGAACGCGAAGCTCGGGGTGTTTGCGAAGAGGGCGGGGGCCTTTGTGGGTCAGACTTTGCGGTTTGCGAACACGGGTGTTCGTTGAGTGCTAATCTCGTTCTATGAACGCCAGCACGGCCCGACGTCCGCGCCGTGGTCTCCTAGGCCCGGCCCAGTCGGTGGCCGGCAAACGCATCCTGATCACCGGTGCCGCCCGCGGTATCGGCGCGGCCCTCGCCCGGCAACTGCATGCCCGCGGCGCCCGGGTGGCACTGCTCGGCATCGAAGAGGGGCTGCTGGCCGAGGTCGCCGCGGACTGCGGCGACGCGCCCTGGCGCTACTGCGATATCGGTGATCAGGCCCAGGTGGAGCGAGTGGTCAACTCGCTCACCGCCGAACTGGGCGGTCTCGACGCCGTGGTCGCGAATGCCGGTATCGCCCGGCAGCTTTCACTGCTGGGCGGCGAGCCGGACGTGCTCGAGGAAACCCTCACCGTCAATGTGCTCGGCGTCTACTACACGCTGCGCGCCGCCGGCCCGCACATCGCGCACCCCGGCGGTTACGTACTGCTGGTGTCCTCGCTGGCCGCCGCCATCCACCTACCTCTGGCGGGCGCCTACAGCGCCTCCAAGGCAGCCGTGGAGGCGCTCGGCGACACCCTCCGAATAGAACTGCGGCACACCGGAGCGAAGGTCGGTATGGCCTATTTCGCCGAACTCGATACCGATATGACCAGCCGTGGCTTCGGCACCGATGCCGCCCGCGACATACTCGGCCGCAATACCGTTTCCGGCACCGCGCCCCTCGGTCCGGCCATCGACGCCATGGAACGCGCCCTGGCCCGTCGCTCCCGGCGGGTGTTCTCGCCGTACTGGGTAGGCCTGATCCTGAGTTTCCGCGGCGTCGGACAGCGGGTTGTCGACTACGCTCTGCGCCACGGGGTCGAGACCGGACTGGAAGTTGCCCGGACCGAGCGAGTGGCTTTCACCACCGAGCAGCCGGCGCGCCCCCGCAGAATGGGAAAGCTCGCCTGAACCGCTACGGCCCAACGGAGTTCACCGCATGACCGATTCGGCAGTAACCGCTCGTCAGTTGCCCCGCGGCCGGCACGGTCTACCCCGCGAGATCGTGGTCGCCGCGCAGCGCGACCGCATTCTGCTGGCCATGGCCGAGGCCATGACCGAGAACGGTTATGTCGGAACACCGGTCGCGGCGGTCATCAAGCGCGCCGGTGTTTCGCGTGAAACCTTCTACGAGCAATTCCGTTCGAAGGAAGACTGTTTCGAGGCCGCGTTCGAGCGCGCCGTGGAACTCATGCTGACCGGCATCTTCGCCGCGACCGGCGCCGAATTCGACGGGGAAACCCAGACCGAGCGCATCGAACGCGTGCTCGGCTCCTACCTCGACGCCCTCGCCGCCGAACCCGCGTTCGCGCGCGTGTTCCTCGTCGAGGTCTACGCAGTAGGCCCCGAAGCCATCGCCCGCCGCACCCAACTGCAGGAAACCTTCGTCGCGGTGGTCGCCGATATTTTGGACGCCGACACGGAAGAGCAGCGGTTCGCCTGTCAGACCCTGGTGGCCGCGCTGAGCGCCATGGTCACCAATCGCATTGCCGTCGGTGACGTGGAGGGCCTGCGCGCCCTGCGTGACCCGCTGCTGAACCTGGTGCGCCGCAGCGGCGGCCTGTTCGGCGCCGTGCCCCTCACCGACTGAACTACGCGGTTCGCTCCTCGATAGTGCGGTCCGGGCGATCCTCGCTGTCCGGTCGCGCCGGAATCGGCGTGCCGGCCCGTTGGCGCAGCAGCAGCACCACTCCGGCGATCGCGGGCAGGACCAGTGCCACTGCCGCCGCGCCCAGCGTTCCCAGCCCCGGGGCCAGTGCGTCGAGCAGTGTCGCCGCGCCGAAGTACAGGAACAGCAGACCCGAGCACAGCGCGATCAGCCGTTCCGGCACATGCTTGCCGACCGTCACGCCGATCAGAATCGCGAGTCCGCCGGCGGCGACCATGCCGAGCACCGAGCCGATCCACACCGCGACCCAGCCGTTCTTGGTGGCCAGGGCCATGGTGGCGAACATGGTGCGGTCGCCGAGTTCGGCGAGCAGGAAGGCGGACAGCACCACCAGGAAGGCCGACCGCGATTTGGTCTGCGGTGCAGCGGTTTCGGTTTCGGCCTCGTCGTCTGCGCCGGAGAGGATTTCGCGGAGTGTCCACAGGCCGACACCGATCAGGGTGGCCGCGGCGAACAGTGAGATGACGGTGGTGGGCAGCGCCGCACCGAGGAAGTGGCCGACACCGACGGCGATCAGGTTCACCAGCACGCTGGCCACACTGATCGCGCTCAACACCACCCACCAGCGGTAGCGCAGCGCGAATGTCAGGGCCATGAGTTGCGATTTATCGCCCAGCTCGGCGAGGAACAGCGCGCCGAAGCTCAGCAAAATCGTGGTGATCACAGTGTCAGCTCCCAGGTCTCCGGCCTGTCGGCATGAATGCGGGGCGCTGCGCTCCGCTGCCGACAAACACCCGAACCAAAAATCGGTTTGGTTTGTCTTGGCCGAAGGTCTCGCCCACCGGAAACTTCCACCGGTTCACGCAGCCGGACCCGAGAAGGATCAGTATGTCGACTACGCAATTGGGGGCTACTCCCCTTCGCTGCCGACCATACTACCCCGGCAAATCCGGCAGCGGCAAACCGGCATCACCGAAATCGCAATGCGCGCAATAAGTTTGGAGACGCTGCCGCGAGGTTTCGGGTGCCCTTACGCACCTGGGAAGTGTTCCCTCACGCAGCCAGCAGCATGGCGAGAACCGCGGTATCGGGATCGCTGATGGGATCCACTCCCACCCGGCTGACCATGGATGTCACGGATCCGTCGGGATCGGTTTCGACCCAGGCGGCGCGATGTTCCAGCCCCAGATGCGGCAGCCCCGGCAGCAGCAGGGTGCCCGAAGCCGCGCCCGAGCACTCGGGTAGCGACGGCCGCGTTTCGCGCGGCGGATGTAAAAGAATCAATGCCGGTGGCACATGTCCGGCAAACCTTCCGGGCAGCAGTGCGGACGCACCCAGCACGGTGCCTTCGGCAATAACCAATCCGACCATCCCGGGCTCAGGATCTTCCGGCAGTTCTTCCCTCGCCCCGAACACCGTCGTGGTCGCCAGCAGCCCGGGCAGACTCGCCACCCGCACGGCCAGGACCAGTAGCTGTGCCCATTCCTTCGTGGAGTCCGGCCAGCGGCCGGAAATCACGAACCCACACAGTGAGCCGCCTGATTGAAACGGCAATACACCGATCTGCTCGCTCATCGCGTGCCTCCCGATATGACGATCCGGGGCGGCTCTGCCCGTCCTAGTACTCGAGTTTGTACCTATTCAGGACTGGCACACAAGTACCAAAGAGTGCTAGCACCCGGCGTGTCGGTCGGACACCCGACCTGGGGAAACGCAAAAGGCCCGCGAATCACAAAGATTCGCGGGCCTTTCGACAACCTGCCGGGCTTCAGGGGCTGCGTCCCCGAATCCCGTCGGCGGTCAGGAGCGGTGCTCCCAAATCCCGGTCGAGGGTCCAGGGGCTGCGTCCCCGGCCCCTCGCTCAGGGGGTGTGGGGGCGTCAGCCCCCACGTCGGTCCTACGGCAATCAGCCGAAGATCAGACCCTTGCCCTGCTGGGTCGCACGGGCGAAGCGGTCCTGCACGTCGGCCCAGTTGACGACGTTCCAGAACGCGGTCACGTAGTCGGCCTTGACGTTTTTGTACTGCAGGTAGAAGGCGTGCTCCCACATATCGACCTGCAGCAGCGGGATGATGCCCAGCGGCACATTGGCCTGCTGGTCGTACAGCTGGAAGGTGAGCAGCTTCTGGCCCAGGGTGTCGTACCCGAGGACGGCCCAGCCGGAGCCCTGCAGACCGTTGGCGGCAGCGGTGAACTGCGCGCGGAACTTGTCGAACGACCCGAACTGGTCGTCGATGGCGGCTTCGAGCTCGCCGACCGGCTTGTCGCCACCGTTGGGGGAAAGGTTCTTCCACCAGATGGAGTGGTTGGCATGGCCACCCAGGTGGAACGCCAGGTTCTTCTCGTTCAGGAAGATGGCGGCGTGGTCGCCCGACTCACGGGCGGCTTCCAGCTTGCCCAGTGCGGCGTTTGCGCCCGCGACGTAGGCGGCGTGGTGCTTGGAGTGGTGGATCTCGTTGATCTGCCCGGAGATGTGGGGCTCCAGGGCGCTGTAGTCGTAATCCAGTTCTGGCAGCGTGTACTCAGCCACGATGTCCCTTCCTCAGTGTGTCGGGGCTGTGTGCCCGGGGCCTTTGCCTAGGCGCACCCAACCATCATTCGTACACCCGCTCCCGTGCAACCGGGCTGCGTGCCCCCACATTCCGGTGCTCACGACAGTTTCCCAACCTTTGGAACAGTCGGGATCGCAACTGGAAACGGGGACGGGGACAGGCATACCTCGACGAGGATCGCTGAAACTGAAGGGCGGACGGCCGTGGGGGCTGGAGCCCCCACGAATTCATGCTGATTTCACCATGCCGAATTCACAACGGCGGCACGATATTCGGTCGCATGGTGCGCGGGTCGCCGGCGTCGTGTGCCTGCCACCACCGCACACCGCCCGCGATGAAGTCGGGCAACGGAATCTCCGCACCCTTCTTGTCCTGCACGGTGATGCCCTCGAACCACACCCGAACGTCGAGTTCGCGTGGGTCCACGCCCTCTTCCTGCGAGATTTCCAGCATGTGTGCCGCGGGCCGATCGTTCAGCACGGTGTCGAAGCTGAGCAGTTTTCGCCACTGCGTCCAGGCATTGTCGTCCAGGTCGAAAAATTCCCAGCCGTGCAAACCGCCGCCGCCGAAGCTGTTGACAGCGTCGTGCAGCCCGTCCAGTTCGAGCGGCAGTACCACCGGGTCGAGGTCGTCCCAGCGTTGGCGGCGCAGCGAGGCGGCGACGCGACTGATCCCGGTGAGGGACAGGTATACGTCACAGTCTCCCGGCGGTGGCCCGTCCGCAGGAAGTGTCAGGACGTCGAGTTCCAGCCGAAACTTTCCGGCCGCCGCGTCGACGTCGATCCCGAGGCATGTCGCCTCGGACAGTGCGGTGTTGAGTCCGGTGATGTCCAGTCCGTCGAGTAGCCCCCTGCTCACAGTCATAGCGCCAGGCTACCGATCTTGCCTGGCTGGGCCTAGGAATTCCGTTTTTATGTATGTATGTCGTTTTTTTCGGATGCGAACGGAACCGATCCCCGACCGGGGCCGTCCTACTAGATGTCGGGTCGGCCGCTCCGAGGCGTGGAGGGGACATTTCGGATCGGTTGACCGGACTTTTCGGGTCTTTCCGTCACTTCTCAACCTGTGGATCAGGTTGTGGATTATGTGGATAACTACATCGAGCCCCGGCGTAGGACCCCTGCTTCGGGGAGCTTGACCGGGTACCTTCCGGCAGAACGAACCGCCCGTTCCGGACGCTTCGCCGGGACAGAACTCCACGGCCTTTCGGCGCCCGTGGCAGGATCGAAACCGTGAGCAGTTCCGATGTCCCCTCGGTCCCCATCGACGCCGTGCCTGCGGAATTCGATGCTGCCGAGCCGTGGGCGCCCGGCACACCCGCTCCCGCCCTGCTCCTGGACGTCCGCGAGGACGACGAGTGGGTGCTCGGGCACGCGCCCGGCGCCCTGCACATCCCCATGGTCGATGTGCCCGCCCGCATCGACGAATTGGATTACGACGCCGAGATATACGTGGTCTGCCGGCAGGGCGGCCGCTCGCTCCCGGTGGTGCAGTACCTGACGCATGTCGGTTTCGACGCTTTCAGTGTCACCGGTGGCATGGTGGCGTGGCAGCTTGCCGGACGACCGCTCACCGGCGACGGTGACGAAGCGAAGATCTACTAGCGACGATCGACCAGCGCAGAAGGATGGAGCGAATGAACGGGGGACACGTGGCAGATCCGCGATCCGCGGTCGTACAGCCGTGCGCCCGCTGCGGCGCCCGCTGGGCCGTGCAGGGCAAACCGCTGCACTGGTGCCCGCGCTGCCACGGCGTACTGCTCTCACCCGCGGCGGTGGACGCGCCCGCCACTCGCCGCAACTACCGCTGGGTGGCGCGCCCGCCAGGCCGCACCGCCCATCCGGCGCAGCCGTCCCGGCGGCCGGTCGCGCCGGAGACGCCGCGCTACACGCAGATGCCGCGCTGGGGCCTGCGGGATCTGCCGCCGCAGGAAGCGGTGGTGCCGCGCACTCGCTTCGAGGCCCTGATCGCCCGCTTGCCGCTGCTGCTCGCCATCACCGCCATCCTCTACGGGGTGGCCGTGCTCGCCGAGCTCGGCCGCTACGGGATTCTGCTGCGCAATCGCACCCGCCTGATCCAGCCCGCCCTGCTGTGGATATCCGATGGGGCGGTGACGGTTTCCTCGATCGCGGCCGGGCTGGCCGCACTGGTGACGGCGGTCGCCCTGGTCGGCTGGCTGGCACAGACCCGGCGCACCGCGTATGCCGGTGTGGGACGCCAGGATCCGCGTCCGCGCTTTGAACTGTTCCTCGGCTGCCTGGTCCCCGTCGTGAATCTGGTGTGGCCCGGGGTGTTCCTCACCGAGGCCGTGCGCGAGGGTGACAACGATCCGCGACTGCTGCGCGCCGTCCGCTTCTGGTGGGCCGCCTGGGTTTTCAACGGTGTGCTGGTGACCGTTGCCGTGTTGTACCGGTTGACGAGTTCGCTGCAGGCCCGCGCCGACGGCGTGATGGTCACCGTGTGGGCCGATCTGGTCGCGGTCGGCGTCGCGGTGCTGACGCTGTGGCTGGTGCGCGCCTTCGCCGGTGTGGACTTGCGCGGGCGTCCCGCGACCCTCAAGCGCTGGCTGCCCGCCACCACCCCGGCCACGCCGGTCATCGAACCGGTGCACCCGGTCGGGGCCGAGGGCGCCGGGCGGCGCGCGCCGAACGACGCAGTCGGGAATGATGAGGCGACCGTTCAGAATCCGGAGACCGCGACCGCGGCCGCCGACGGGGCGCCGGAACCCGAGCACGAGGAGGTATTGGCGAAGTGAGCCCGGCCAATCGCGCACCGTTCGTGGTAGCGCACCGGGGGGCGTCGGCAGCGCGACCCGAACACACCCTCGCCGCATACGAACTCGCGTTGCAGGAGGGTGCCGACGGCGTCGAATGCGATGTGCGCCTGACCAAGGACGGGCAGCTGGTCTGCGTGCACGACCGCACCGTGGACCGCACCTCGAACGGTGTGGGCGCGGTCAGCGAGATGACCCTCGAGGAACTGAAGGCCCTGGATTTCGGCACGGACGGGGAACCGGCCTCGGTGCTCACCCTGGCCGAACTGATCGAACTGGTGCTGGACTGGAAGAGCCGTCCCACCAAGCTTTTCATCGAGACCAAGCATCCGGTCCGCTTCGGCGCCCTCGTGGAGACCACCCTCCTGAGTGAGCTGCAGCGCTACGGCATCGCCGCTCCGGCCTCCGCCGATCACTCACGCGCCGTGGTGATCTCCTTCGCTGCGACCGCGGTCTGGCGCATTCGCCGCGCCGCGCCGCTGCTCCCCACCGTCCTGCTGGGCGAGTCCTCCCTCTACCTCTCCGGTGGCGCGGCAACCACCGTGGGCGCCACCGCAATCGGCCCCTCCGTGCGTACCCTGCGCGAACACCCGGACCTGGTCGACAAGGCCGCCGCCGCGGGCCGCGCCACCTACGTCTGGACCGTCGACGATCCCGAGGACGTCCGCCTTTGCGCCGACCTCGGCGTCAGCTGGGTCGCCACCAACCACCCGGGCCGCACGAAGGACCTGCTCCCGGCCGCGTAGGTCCCGCCGCTCAGCCACCTGATTCCGACCCTGTGACACACAGCGATTCGCCCCAAGTTCGGGGCCCGCCCGGTTCTGGACTGAGTGGAGCGGGGGAGCGAAGCGGAGGAGCGGAGGGAGGGAAGAACCGGGTAACAGGGCCCCGAACCCGCCGGAGCGAAGCGGAGGCAAATAGATACAGTAGTTTTGCCAGCTATGGGTAAGAGCAAGCGCAACAGTCCCAAGCCGGACAGCAACCGGGCGGAGAAGCTGGCCGCGCGCCGGGCCGAGCAGGAGCAGGCGTCGCAGACGATTACGCGGCCGTTCGAGGGTCTGGCTGCCGAATGTGATCTAGTCGCGCTACGGGAGTTCGTGCCGTCGGCGACTGCCACGCTGAAGTTGTCGCCGAGCATCGCCGCCGAGCGCGAGGTCGTCCTCTCGACGGTGCTGCCGGGTGCGGTGGCCGCGCTGGTGCGGGCCGGCGAGGAGCCGATCGGTTTCGTCGGCACGCAGGTGCAGTTCCAGTCGGGCAATCCGGCCGCCGATCTCGCGACCGCGATTCTCTGGACGCAGTCGGCGGAGCCGGGCGAATCCCTCGCCGCCGCGAGTGTCGAAGGCGCGCCGAGCCTTTCGGACGTGCTCGACAATGCGGCCCTGGATCTGACCGTGCATCAGGACTTCAACTGGTGGGTGCCCGAGGGCGTCACCCCCGACAAGCAGGTGGCAGCGACCATCGAGCAGGCCAATCTGGCCATCATGCCGTCGGCCCGCCTGAATCTGGGCGCGGATGCCATCGGCGCGGCTTGGTGGGTGGATGCCGGCGAGAAGGCGCATCTGCGCTGGGTGCGCCCGGAGGACGAGGACCAGCTCATGCTGGCGCTGGCGCGGTTGCACGCGGCCGGTGAACTGCACCTGGGTGAGGGTTCGCGGTTCGCGGGCTCGTTCCGCACCCACGGCCTGCTGGTGCCGGTCTTCGACCTCGATCCCGAGCAGCACGCGGTCGAATGGGAGCCGGCGGCAAAGGAATTCGGCGCTCGTCTGGCGGCCGCCCTGAAGAACGACGAGCCGATGAGCTCGGAGGAGCGGCGTTCGCGCGACGGCCTGCGTTCGCGTCAGGTCACGCTGCGCTGATCTCGCGGTGAACGGGTCGTTTGCTGCGGGTTTCTCCTCCGGCGAACGGCCCGAAGTCTTTTCGCGGTAGCGCAGAGCCTTTTCGGTAGCTCAGCAAAAAGGCCCGGTCCTGCGTATGGACCGGGCCTTGTCGTCAAGCCGGAATTACAGCGCGCCACCGGCGGTGTGCGGCGAGCCCGAAGCATCCTTCGGAGAACTCATTTCGCGGGAAACGAAATTCTCCAGATCGAACATATTGGCGCTGGCCCGCTCGGCGACGGTGAGGAGGGTCTTCATGGTCGCGACCTCCTCGACCTGCTCCTTGAGGAACCACTGCATGAACTGCTCGCCCTGGTAGTCGCTCTCTTCGCGGGCGGTCTTGGCGAGCGCCACGATCTGCTCGGTGACCGCCTGCTCCTGCGTCAGGGCCAGGCCGATGGGCTCACGGGCATTCTCGAATTGCGATTTGGCGGGATCGACGTTCGCCACCTCGACGATGAAGTCCTGGTCGAGCAGGTACTGCGCGATCATCAGCGCGTGATTGCGCTCTTCGACGGCCTGCTTGTAGAAATACTTGGCCAGGACCGGCAGATCAGCGTGATCGAACCACAATGCAATGGCCACATACTGGTGCTCGGCATTGAATTCGTTGCGAATCTGATCCTGCAGCAGGGCGTGGAACTTGCTGCTCTTGGTTTGGGTTCGGCTGGACATGGGCAAGACATTAGCCCTGGTCAGAACGCGTGTCATCCAAGTGCAACCTTATTGAGTGCAGCCTTATTGAGGCAAGTATTGCCTAATTTCCATTAATTGCCGACGGTCGTGACCAGGTCCGCCGGGATCGGTTTGTCGCTGGCCAATGCCTCGAAGAACTGGCTAGCCCGAGTCTTGTCCCAGAGCAATACATTGCCGCTGCCGTCCACATCCTCGAACCCGCCGACCGGCACCGTGGTTGCTATCGGATTGCCCGCCAGGGCCTTGCCGAGCAGCGCCAGATCCCAGACATGCGTGCCCTTGTCCACCTGCAATGCCTTCGTGGTGCCCTGCAGCAGTGGCCACACCCGGAACGGATTGAGCAGCGTGGCCGGACTCGACGCCTTCTTCAGCAGCGCACTGAGGAATTTCCGCTGGTTGAGCATGCGATTGAGATCGGAAAGGGCGGTAGCGCGGCTGCGCACGAAACCGAGGGCCTGGGTGCCGTTGAGTTTCTGGCAGCCCGCGGGCAGGTCAACCCCGGCGAGCGGATCCTTCATGGGCTGGTCCAGGCACATATCGATACCGCCGACTGCATCGACGATGCTCGCGAATCCGCCGAAACCGACTTCCGCGTAATGGTCGATGTGCACACCGGTCGCGCCCTCCACGGTCTGCACCAGCAGCGGTGCGCCGCCGAAGGCGAAGGAAGCGTTGAGCTTGTCCTTGCCGTGGCCGGGAATGCTCACATAGGAGTCACGCGGCAGGCTGACCAGGGTCGGCTGACCGGACTTCGGCAGGTGCGCCAGCAGGATGGTGTCGGTGCGCGCGCTCCCGACCTCACCGCCGGTGGCCAACGACTGCTCCTGCTCCGGTGTGAGTCCGGTGCGACTGTCGGAGCCCACCAAAAGCCAATTCGTCCCGGGCGTGTCGCCGATCCGGCCGGAGTAGCCGGCGAGCGCGTCGACACGGTTCAGATTCTGCTCCACGTAGACCGCCGCGGCGATCGGCAGGAGCAGCAGAATCAGCAGCAGCGAGAGAATCCAGCGGAACCAGTGCCGTTTGCGTTTCGGCTTGGGCCCGCGCGGTGGGGGGTCGCCGCCGCCACGTTTGGTGGGCAGTGCGGGCGGCGGAGGTGGTGGTTGCTTCTCCCGGAAGGGCACCGGCTGCTGGGTAGGCGCATGGGACATGGGCGCGGCCTCGCGGTACCGATCGTATTGCGGCGGAGCGGGATTGCGCGGTGGTGGCGCCGGATTGCGCGGGGACGCTCCCTGATTCCGTTGCGGCGGAGGCTGATTGCGCGGCGGCGGCCCGCCAGGGTTTCGTGGCGGCGGATTGCGTGGATTGTTCACGATCGGTGGCGCCTCCGACCACGCCAGTGGCGGGGCGGGTTCATTGCGCCGAATGACCCGGGTGGGGTCCACACCGGGCCGTGGTGGCCCCTGGTGGGGGCGTTTGGGGTCATCGCCGTTCATCATCGAAAGACTACTGATTCAACCCGTCGCAGGGTTCATCTCGATCGCATTACGGCAGCCAGGAGACGTGTCCACGCAGCAGTGAGTACCCGAGATACGCGATCGTATCGATGAGCGCGTGCGCCAGCAGCAGTGGCGAGAGCCGGTTGGTGCGCTGCCAATAGCGCCCGAAAATCAATCCCATCACCAGGTTTCCGATCCCGCCACCGATGCCCTGGTAAAGGTGATAGCTGCCGCGCAGCAGCGCCGACGCCAGCAGCGACCGGTCCTCGGACCAGCCCAGCGCCCGCAGCCGAGTGATCAGATAGGCCACCACCAGCACCTCTTCGGCGGCCGAATTGGCCCACGCCGACAACACCAGAACCGGTAGCCGCCACCAGTGATCCAGTGATCCGGGCACGATGGTGACGCTTATCCCCAGGGCGTGCGCCACCAGATACAGGCAGAGCCCGGGTATTCCGATCACCGCTGCCAGGACCAGTCCCGGCAGCACATCCGATCGCCAGTGCAGGCGCGCCAGCCCGATCAGCTTCGGTCCGATTCCGCTGCGCCACAGCAGGTAGAGCCCGAGCGCCGCCCACCCGAGTAGTCGTGCCACGCTCAGCAATTGGAACAGCAGGTCGATGGTGGACTGCGCCGCCCGCGACGGATTCAGCGCCACGGTCTGCCCGCCCACCCCGCCGGGCGACAGCGCACTCTCCAGCAGCGACAGGGCCGCGCTGGCTCCGCTCAATCCGAAGGTGATGACCAGCACCACCGCGATCTCCAGCCGGATCGCCCGCCGCTCCTGTTCGGAATTGACGGGTGCGGGCCAGTGGGGGTCGGACGCGGCAGCCGAATTCATGGACGCCAATCTATGTGCGCCGGCCGTAATTTGATCAGATGCGGTGAATGCCCTGTTCAAAGGGGTTGCCCGCCAATGCCTGTACCGCCCGGCTGAGCGATTCGACATCGTGCGCGGGGGCGGCGAAGGGGACGCGGATATCGTGGTCGGCCTCGACGGCTTCGACGCGGAGGGTGACGCCGTAGCGGTCGATGGCGAGCGGATGGATGAGCGCGCCGCGCCGCAGCTGGGCCGGGAGGTGCCGGGCCAGGCGGTCGATGACATCGGCGTGGTCGGCGTGCAGGTGCTGCAGCCAGGCGCCCTCCATGGCGCAGAACGGATCGGGCCGGGCCTGCCGGAGTTGTTCGCGGGATACCGAATCCGCGCCGGAAGTGTCGGCGACGACCGCGGAGTCCACGACCAGGCGCACCAGGGTCGAGGTGTAGCCGATATCGAGCAGGGCGGGGTGCGGGTGGTCCTCGGCGACGGCGGAGGCGAGGGCGCGCTGGGTATTGCCGGGTACGGCGTGCACCCAGCCGCGCAGCCACACCAGCGAGCGCACGGGTTCGCGCAGCGGCAGCGGGGCGTGGTCGGTGAGTTCCAGGACGGCGGGGGAGCCGGTGGCGCCGCAGCCTCCGACCAGGAGGGCGGCCACCGAGCTCGACGGCACCGCGATCACGGTGTCCCCGCACTGCCGCAGCAGGTGCACCGAGGTGGGGACCGGGTCGAGGCCGGGCAGGGCCAGCATGGCGCTCTCGGCGTGGGCGCACGCGCTGTGCACGCGTTCGGCGGTTTCGGGCGCGACGACCGGTGCCGTATGTGGCATGCCAACCTCCAAATGAATTAGGTAA
>NZ_JAODNK010000068.1 GCF_025465275.1 Nocardia sp.
TCAAGTCGTTCGTGGTGCCGCGGGATGCCAAGGGCCTCACCGTGTCCCGCCTCGAGCACAAGCTCGGCATCAAGGCGTCCGACACCGCCGAGATCCGCTTCGAAGACTGCCGCATCCCTGCCGACAATATTCTCGGCAGCCCGGAGGTCAACGTGGAGAAGGGTTTTGCCGGCGTCATGCAGACGTTCGACAACACCCGCCCCCTCGTCGCGGCCATGGCCGTCGGCGTCGGCCGCGCCGCCCTCGAGGAGCTCCGCAAGGTCCTCTCCGAAGCCGGCATCGAGATCGACTACGACAAGCCCGCCAACAACCAGTCCGCCCCCGCAGCCGAATTCCTGCGCATGGAAGCCGATTACGAATCGGCCTACCTGCTCTCCCTGCGGGCAGCCTGGATGGCCGACAACAAGAAGCCCAACTCCCTCGAGGCCTCCATGTCCAAGGCCAAGGCCGGCCGCATGGGCACGGATGTCACCTTGAAGGCCGTCGAACTGGCAGGAGCCACCGGCTACTCCCAGCGCACCCTCCTGGAAAAGTGGAGCCGCGATTCGAAGATCCTCGACATCTTCGAAGGCACCCAGCAGATCCAGCAGCTCATCGTCGCCCGCCGCGTCCTGAACCTGGGCAGCGACAAGCTGAAGTAAGTTCTGGCACAACCGGAAACCGGTGTCGGTCATTTCGATGACTTACACCGGTTTTCTTTTGTCCGCGAGCCCCTGTTTCCATTGTCTGAAGTAGACATACTTCACATCTATGCTGTCGGTGAGTTCCAAGGTCACGCGTTTGCGTGCGATCTAAAGAAGCGAGACGGCGACGATGTTGAGTTCAGTTGTGGGACAGCGTATTCGGGTGGGCGGGATGTGTGCCGCGGCGGCGGCCGCCGCGCTGGTGATCGCCGCGCCACAGGCTTCGGCCGAGACCTGGGATATGACGCTGTCCGGGTCGCAGCAGACGGTGGGGTGCAGTTACAAGCTGTCCATCGCCAGTGCGCCGGCGTTGGCGTCGGCGACCTTCTATGACAACAACACACAGATCGGCAGTGGCAACGCGGGATCGTCGATCCTCGGTTCCGGGCTCAGTGTCTCGTGGACTCCGAAGACTGCGGGGACCCACACCCTTACCGCTAGCGTCGGTTATCTGAGCGCCTCCATCATGGTCAATCCGATCACCGTTCAGGTTGGGGCGGCCGCGGCCGGGTCGGGCAGTTCCTGTGGCGGAAGCTCGCTGTTCCCGAGCATCTCGGGGTAGGCCTGCCGCAACCCGCCGAGAACGGGCCGGTCAGGCTATGCGTGAAACACATAAGTCCAGATAGGCGATACCGTGGGTAACAGGAACCTCTTCGAACGCGAACGAAAGGTTGACCCATGAAATTGATCTGGACAGCTGTTCCCGCGCTCATTGCCGCTGCTGCCGTCGCGGGGTGCTCGGGTGATAACTCCACGAGCAGCACCGCGAGCGGTTCGAGTACCCCGACCGCGCCCTCCACGACGTTCGATCCCGCCGATCACAGCGACGACGACGAACACGGGGGCGCGGTGCGGGTGCCGCTCGGCGAGACCAGGAAGGTTCTGGTACCTGCCGATGCGGTGATGGAGATCAAGGTTCCGGCGAGCTGGGGTTCCTCGATTGCCTTGCGCTGCACCGCGACCGATGCCGGTGGACAGCGCGTAGAGCTGCGGCCGCCGGATGCGGTTCAGCCCGAGCAGGTCCGGGAAATGACGTGGACACCATTGCAGACTTTCTCCGCACCGGCCAATGCGGAGGTCACCGTCGGCTGCTCGGACCCCGCTACCAAGATCCCGCCCAATGATTCGATCACTTTCATCCGTGTTGTGCCGCGCGGCCTCATGCCGGGCCGAGGGTGAGCCGTTGCGGAGCAACCATCCGCAGTTGTCCGCAACCGCCCTCACCACCGAGCCAACGGTGCGCCACCAGGCCGCCGCCAGGATCGCGGAACGCGGTAGAAATCGCCAGCAGCCCATCGTCGGCCCGCCGCATCGTGGACCTGGGCAGCGACAAGCCGGAGTAAGTTCTGGCACAACGAAAGAACCACCGTCACCGACGACGGGGGCGTGTTGTTCGCACTGGTCAAGAAATCCGCGGCCGCCCCGGCTCGCACCGGTGGTGCGTCGATCGGGGTGGACTGGGGTCTGGTGAGCATGTTCACCACCAGCACCGGACAGATCCTGGGACAAAATCTGCACACGTGGTTGACCGAACGCGATAGCGAGTTGACCGCGTTGACGGCCCAGTTGCAACGCCACGGCCTCAAACCGTCGAAATCGGCACGGTTCCGGGCATTGAACACCCGGATCCGCGCCTACGTGCGTAACGAGGTCGGGCGATTGTTGAATCAGCTTGCCACACAGGACGTGCGGGAGATCGTGGTCGAGAAGCTCGATTTCCGTTTCGGTGGGTTGAGTAAACGATTGAACCGGATCGTGAGCCGGGCGGGGAGGGCGGCAGTGACCAAGAAACTGGCATCACTGACCGAAACTTCGGGGATCGCTGTGACGGAGGTCAATCCCGCACACACCTCCCGCACCTGTTCGGGCTGCGGGTACGTGGATGCTCGGAACCGCACCTCACAGCAACGGTTTCGGTGCCGGTTCTGCGGTAGAAAGCTCCTGGCCGATATCAACGCTGCCCGTACTGTCCTCGGACGTTCCGGGGTGCAGGGTGGTTGGTTGTGCTGGTCCAGGGATCGGGTACTTGCGTGGTTGGATCGGGAATTCACCGCCCGCTGGCGGTATGACCCGACCCGGTTGCGGGAGCGTCCCACTGCACGCGGTCGCAGTACCGCTCCTTCGCTACCGGCGGAGTCAATCGCAGCCTGAGGAATACATTTCCACGGTTTCGAATACTGCACGAATCCCATGATCAGCCCCGCCCAATCTCCTGCATCGTCGTGCCCCTGACCTACACCCTGCCGCCGAAGAGTCCCTCGCGCAGACCACACATCCGGTGTCCAAGCGGCACACTCGTCTCATGGTGTCGCGGATGGATGGGGCGGTGCTGCCGCTGAGCCTGGTGGAAATGGCTACGCGGCATGTACGGGCCGAGGTGTTGAGTGGCGGGTTCCAACCCGGGGGGCGGATCGGCGAGGAGGCGCTGTGTGCGCGGCTGGGGACCAGCCGGGCGCCGGTGCGGGAGGCGCTGCGACTATTGGCGCAGGAGGGGTTGATCGAGCACTTGCCGCGCAGGGGTTTTCGGGTCGCGGTGTGGTCTGATACCGACATACTGCAGCTCTTCGAACTGCGCCGGGTGCTGGAGCGACACGCGATCGAGAGTGCGTTCCCGCTGGTGATGGAGCGGGATCCGCTGCGGGCGGTGCGAGCTGCGCTCGAAGAGATGCGGGTCGCGGATGCCGCGGATGATCTGTTCGAGCGAGATAATGCACATCGGCGATTCCACGCGGAGATCGTGGCGCTGGCGGGAAACCGGCAGTTGGATGTGGCATATGAGCCGATCCTGCTGAAGCTGCAACTGCCGATGGCCCGCAATCTGCGTGCGGAGGCGCAAATAGCGCAGCGGCACAATGGAATAAGGCGCCATGCCGAGCTACTCGAGGCACTGGAGCGCAATGATGCGGAGCTCGCCCAGGACGCACTCCGCCGGCACGGCGAGCTGACGTATCTGGATCTCGATACCCGCTAACACACTGGATACATTGCGGCACTCTCGGGTTCACACATTCTGTCGACAATCGACAGATGCTGAACCCAGGGCCCACGGTCGCGGAGATTCTCGCATCACACGAAAGTGGTAGCGGCTCACCGACGCACACTGCGGCGCGGGTCGCGGATGCCATTGCGGCCCGCGGGGAAGACGGCACCTGGATCACACCGGTGCCGCGCGAACAGCTGCTCGCGGACGCGGCGGAGATCGAACGGCGGCCCGGGGCGCGCATGCTGCCGCTGTACGGCGTTCCGTTCGGGGTGAAGGACAGTATCGATGTGGCCGGGTGGCCGACCACCCTCGCGTGTCCGGACTTCGCCTATGTCGCAACGGAAACCGCGCCTGCTGTGCAGCGGCTGCTGGATGCGGGCGCGCTGTTCGTCGGCAAGACGAATCTCGATCAGTTCGCGACCGGACTGAACGGGACCCGCACGCCGTACCCGATACCGCGGAGCGTGTTCGGCGGTGATCTGATCTCCGGCGGGTCCAGTTCGGGGTCGGCGAAGGCGGTGGCGCTCGGCGAGGTGCCATTCTGTGTTGCCACGGACACCGCGGGCTCGGGCCGAGTTCCGGCCGCGCTCAATGGAATTGTCGGCTGGAAGCCGTCGCGGGGATTGATCAGCACGGTCGGCCTGGTGCCGGCGTGCAAGTCGCTGGACTGCCTGACGCTGATGGCCACCACGGTCGAGGATCTCGACCGGGTATTCGAGGTGATCGCGGGAGTGGATCCCGGCGATCCCTGGAGCCGTGCACGCGGCCCGCGCTTCGCGGGCGGCCGTCTGCGAGTGGGGTTGCCGGCCGAACCGGAGCTGGAGTTCTTCGGCGACGAAACCTTCCACGCCGCACATCTGGGCGTGCGGGACCGCCTCACCCGGCTCGGATTCGATTGCGTGGCAACCACACTCCAGCCTTTCCTGGATGCGGGCACCCTGCTGTATCAAGGCCCCTGGGTCGCCGAGCGCCTGGTGGAGTTCGAAACCTTCCTGGCCGAGCATCCTGATTCCATACTGCCGGTGATCCGGGAGATCCTCACCAGCGGTTTCCGATTCACCGCGATCGATGTGTTCCGCGCGCAGCAGCGGCTGCAGGAACTGAAGGCCGTGGTGGCGCGCAGGTGGGCCGACTTCGATGTGATGGTGGTTCCGACGATAGGCACCACGTTCACGGTCACGCAGGTGCAGGCCGATCCCATTCGGACGAACACCGTGCTGGGGCATTACACCCACTTCGGGAACCTGTTGGACCTCACCGCAATTGCCGTGCCCGTGGGCACCACCTCGGATGGACGCCCCCTCTCGGCCATGGTCTTCGGACCGGCGCTGGCCGACGACACGGTGCTCGCGGCGGCCGCCCGAATCCTCGACGAGCCACGCCAGCTGGTGGCGCATTCGGATATCCGGCTCGCACAGAAGGATCGAAGATGACGGCAGTTCAACATATTCCGGCGCAACCGACAGATTTCTCCTTCGACCCGGGCACTACCGCACTGGTCGTCATCGATATGCAGCGAGACTTCCTGCTACCGGGCGGCTTCGGCGAAAGTCTCGGAAATGACGTAGCGCAACTGCGCAAGGTGATCGGCCCCCTGGCAAATCTCATGGCCGCCGCCCGCGCGGCCGGTATCGCGGTGATCCACACCCGCGAAGGACATCTCCCGGATCTCTCGGACTGTCCTCCAGCAAAACTATTACGAGGCAGCCCCTCTCAGCGTATCGGTGATCCCGGCAAGTACGGACGCCTACTGGTTCGCGGCGAGTACGGGCACGACATCATCGACGAACTCGCACCACTGCCAGGGGAGGTGGTGATCGACAAACCAGGCAAGGGCGCCTTCTACGCCACCGAGCTCGCCCAGGTGCTGGCGCAGAAATCGATCGGCTCACTGCTCGTCACGGGTGTCACCACCGAGGTGTGCGTGCACACCACGGTGCGCGAGGCCAATGACCGCGGCTACGAGTGCCTGGTCGTATCCGATTGTGTCGGTTCCTATTTCCCGGAATTCCAGCGGGTCGGACTGGAGATGATCGCGGCCCAGGGCGGCATCTTCGGCTGGGTCGCCGATTCCGCGGCGGTCATCGACGCACTGGCCGCCGCTCCCCCGATCACCCACGCTCCCTCGAACACCCCGGTTTAGCGAACAGGAAATCCGATGTCCGTCGATACCAAGCTCGCCGACGAAACCAGTTCCGCCGCACCACTTTCGCTGCCGTGGTGGACACGCGGCGATACCAATGCCTTCTTCGGCCTCGCATTCAATATCCTCGTCAACGTTCTCACCCTCACCACGCTGTCCATCGCGGTCGTCAAGATTCCGAGCAGCGATGTGCTCGGGACCGTCCTGCCCGCGCTCGGTGTCGCCCTGGTGCTCGGCAATCTCTACTACATGGTGCTGGCCCGCCGCCTCGCACGCCGCGAAGGCCGGGACACGGTGACGGCGCTGCCGTACGGGCCCAGCGTCCCGCACATGTTCATCGTGGTCTTCGTGGTCATGCTGCCGATCTATCTGAAGACCAATGATCCGATGCGCGCCTGGTCGGCAGGTCTGGCTTGGGCCTTCATGATCGGCGTCATCGTCATGATCGGCGCGTTCGTCGGACCCTTCATCCGGCGGATCACACCGCGCGCCGCCATGCTCGGCACCCTCGCGGGTATCTCCATCACCTTCATCGCCATGCGCCCGGCCGGGCAGATGTGGGAGGCCGCGTGGATCGGGCTGCCGGTGCTCGCCATCATCCTGATCGGGTTCTTCACCGATGTGAAACTGCCGGGCAATGTGCCGATCGGCCTGGTGGCACTGCTGGTGGGCACGGCGATCGGCTGGATCGGCGGCTATATGTCGGTACCGGATGTGTCCAAGGCCGTGCACGACATCGCGCTGGGTCTGCCGGATCTGCGCCTGCATCTGCTGTTCGACGGACTGAGCCATCTCGGCCCGCTGCTGGCCACCGCAATACCGCTGGGCGTCTACAACTTCACCGAAGCCATGAGCAATGTGGAGAGCGCCGCCGCCGCGGGTGACAACTACAACCTGCGGAGCGTGCTGCTGGCCGATGGTTTCGGCGCGATCATCGGCTCCGGATTCGGCTCGCCGTTCCCGCCGGCCGTGTACATCGGCCACCCCGGTTGGAAGGATGCGGGCGGGCGCAGCGGTTACTCGCTGGCCAGCGGTGCGGTCATCGGATTGATGTGCCTGCTGGGGCTTTTCGGGGTGCTCGCCACAATTCTTCCCATCCCGGCCATTGTGCCGATCCTGCTCTACATCGGATTGCTGATCGGCGCGCAGGCCTTCCAGGCGGTGCCGCGACTGCACGCGGTCGCCGTGGTCGCGGCAATCCTGCCGAACCTGGCGCAGTGGGCCGTCGGCCAGATCGACAATGCGCTGAGCGCGGCGGGCACCACCGCCGACAAGGTCGGCATGGGTGCGCTCGACCAGGCCGGTGTCGTGTACAGCGGTCTGCGCACCTTCGGTGACGGCGCGGTGCTGGCGGGGCTCGTCCTCGGCACCATGGTGACGTTCATTCTCGAAAAGCGTTTCCGCGCAGCGGCCGTCGCCTCCGCCGCCGGTGCGGCCCTCGCCTTTATCGGCCTCATCCACGCCCCCGAGGTCGGCTGGGCAGCCGCCCCGAAGGTCGCGCTGGGGTACCTATTGTTCGGTGTGGTCTGTCTCGCCTGGTCTTTCGTACCGAAGTCCACACCCACACCGCCCGAGGAGCCGGAACCGGAGCTGTCGAGTGAATCCGAGGCAAGCCCGGTCTAGCGCAGCCGCCGCCGGCGCGGCAGACTCGAGGACGTGAAACTGATGTCAGTGGGGGGCGGGCTGTCGTGAGTACGCTTGCCCGGGGCGAGAATCGGCCGGCGCCCGCGCAACGATTGACGGTGACGGTCACCAGCTCGGCGTCGGTGGATGTATCGGCGCTGCTGCTGGGGGCCGACGGGCGCGTGCGCTCGGATGCCGACTTCGTCTTCTTCAATCAGCCCGTCGCGCCCGGAGTCACCTACGTGCACGGGCGCGGCGCCGGCGATGTAGTCGATGTCCAGACCGGCGCGCTGCCCCGCGATGTGGACAAGGTGGTCGTGACCGCGAGCCTGGACGGCAGCGGCCCGCCCACCTTCGCCGGCGTCGGCACGCTGACGGCGACCATCGGATCCGATTCGGGCGCATTGACTTTCCCCATGAGCGGGTTGAGCACCGAGACCGCCGTGGTGTGCGTGGAGATCTACCGGCGCGGCGACAGTTGGAAAGTCCGCGCCGTCGGCCAGGGCTACGACGACGGGCTGGCCGGCATCGCGTCCGCGTTCGGCGTGAATATCGACGACGAACCCGAGGAACCGCCCGCGAGTGCGCCGCCGCCGCTCGCCGCGAATTCGGCTCCCGCGTTCGCGCCGCCGCCCGGGCGAGCTGCCCCGCCGCCCGGCCAGTACTCTCCGCCCCCGGGCCAATACGCCCCTCCCCCTGGGCAGTACGCCCCGCCACCGGGATCGGCCCCACCGCCGCCCAGCGCACCCGCGCAGGTCAATCCCGCGGCGCAGCAATCGTATTCGCCGCCGCCCGCATACTCCGCGCCGGCCGCCCCCGCATTCCCGCAAGGAGTACAGCCCATGCAGAGTGAATTGTTCGATCCTGTTCATGCCGAGGTCAATGGCGTCGGGATTCAGAAACAGGGCGGCAAGATGATCAAGGTCGCCGTCAATGGGGAGGTCATGGCGCGCGCCGGGTCGATGGTCGCCTATCAGGGCGATCTGCAGTTCAAGGCGCTCGGTTCGGGCGGCATCGGGCGAGCCATTCAGCAGCGGCTCACCGGTGAGGGCGTGCCGCTCATGAAGGTCACCGGGCGCGGAGATCTGTTCCTGGCCAACGGCGCGGCCGATGTGCACACCGTCGATCTGGACGGCACCGACGGGCTCACCATCAATGGTGCGAACGTGCTCGCCTTCGACCCGTCGCTGAGCTACAACATCAAAATGGTCCAGGGCGCAGCCGGTTTCGCCAGCAATGCCGGACTCTTCAACTGCGTCTTCACCGGCCGCGGCCGCATTGCCATCACCACCCACGGCTCCCCCGTCGTCCTGAATGTGGATCAGCCCACCTACGCCGACCCGCAAGCCGCCGTGGCCTGGTCCTCGAGCCTGCAGACCGGCATCAAACGCAATGACTCCTTCGGCTTCAGCCGCCTCATCGGCCGCAGCACCGGCGAGGGCCTGACCCTCTCCTTCTCCGGCCGCGGCTTCGTCATCGTGCAGCCCTCGGAGCAGCCCCCCGGCGGCTTCATCGGCGGCAGCGGCGGCGGCCAGGAAGCAGGGCAGAGCCCCGGCCTCTTGGGCGGCCTGCTCGGCTGACCCGAGATTTCGTAAGCGGCACATGCCAGCGGCGAACAGCGAGTGGGCCCTGCCACCATGTGCTGCTCAGCGCTGCTCTCGGGCGAGGTGGCCGCCTACGATCAGGGTATGAAGGTGCTCGGTGCTTGCCCGCTGGATTGCCCTGATGGCTGCTCCTGGGTTGTGGACGTCGAGGACGGCGTCGCGGTGGGGCTGCGGGGGAACAAGGCACATCCGATCACGCGCGGGGCGCTGTGCGTGAAGGTGAATCGGTACCTCGAGCAACTGAAATCCGATGAGCGGATCATGCATCCGATGCGGCGGGTGGGTAAGAAGGGCGAGGGGCGGTTCGAGCGGATCAGCTGGGATGAGGCACTCGAAGAGATCGCATCGCGGCTGACGGAGATCACCGAGGAGTTCGGCGGTGAGGCGATCTGGCCGTTCCACGGGACCGGGAGCCTGGGGTACATCCAGGGGCTGGAGGGGTTTTCCGGGCGGCGGTTCTTCAATGCGCTCGGGGCGTCGCTGCATGATCCGACGATCTGCTCGGTATCGGGCACCGTGGGGTTGAAGTACACGCTGGGGACCTCGGGCGGGATGGATCCGGAGGACTTCACGAAGTCGAAGTTGATTCTGCTGTGGGGGACGAATCCGCTGACCTCGGGTCATCACGGGTGGAAATTCATCCAGGACAGTGACGCGTACACCGTCGCCATCGATCCGGTGCGGACGCGTACCGCCGAACGGTGCGATGAGCATCTCGCACCACTGCCGGGGACGGATGCGGCGCTGGCTCTGGGACTCATGCACATCATCGTGTCGATGGGGGCGCAGGACGACCGGTTCATCGCCGAGCACACCGAGGGCTGGGACGAATTCCGCGGTCGCATAGCGGAATTCACGCCGGATCGGGTAGCCGAAATCACCGGGCTCCCGGTGGAGCGGATCGTAGCGCTGGGCGAACGCATCGCCCGGACCCGGCCCACCGCCATTCGCGCCTCGCAGGGCATGCAGCGGCACGCCGGCGGCGGAATGGCCGTGCGCGCCCTGGCCTGCCTGCCCGGCATCACCGGCGATTGGGCGATTCCCGGTGGTGGACTGCACTATTCGACCAGCGGGCACTTCGATCTGAACCTGCCCGAGCTGATGCGATTCGACCTGCTACCGCATCCGGTGCGCACCCTGTCGATGACCCGGCTCGGCGAAGCCCTGCTGGAGGTCGACGACCCGCCGGTCAAGGCGCTTTTTGTCATCGCCGCCAACCCGGTCGGGTCCAATCCGGAGCAGCGCAAGGTGATTCGGGGACTGGAACGCGAGGACCTGTTCACCGTTGTCCTGGAACACTTTCCGACCGATACCGTCGACTATGCCGATATCGTCCTGCCCGCCACCATGCAGCCCGAACACCTCGATGTGCTCGCCGCCTACGGCAACCTCTACCTGGTCTGGAACGAGCCCGCCGTGCCGCCTCCGGGCGAATGCCTCTCCACCACAGAGACTTTCCGCCGCTTGGCACAGCAGATGGGTCTCACCGAACCCGCGCTCTACGACTCCGACGAGGAATTGGCCCGCCAGCTCTTGAAGGGCCACGACCTCGACACCCTGCGCACCGAAGGATTCCTGAAGGTCGCCCCGCGCCCCGTCCCCTCCGGCAAGCTGCAGTTCGTTTCCCCGCGCGCCGAAATGGCGGGCCACGACCCGCTCCCCGCCTACACACCGCCCGCCGACACCGGCGACGGACTCGTCCTGATCTCCGCCGCCTCCCACTACTTCCTCAACACCACCTTCGCGAACAATCCCGAATTGCTCCGCCGCGCCGGAGATCCCACCATCACCCTGCACCCCGACGACGCCGCCACCCGAGGTATCACCGACGGCGCTCCCGTCACCGTCGCCAATGCCCGCGGCTCCTTCGAAGCAATCGCCGAACTCTCCGACCGCGTCCGCCCCGGCGTCGCGGCCACCCCGAAGGGCCGCTGGGCCAAACTCTCCGGCGGCGCAACCGTCAATGCCACCATCCCCGAACG
>NZ_JAODNK010000097.1 GCF_025465275.1 Nocardia sp.
GCCGAAGGCATGGTCTATCGGGTTCCGGGCCGGGGCACCTTCACCCAGACGGCGCACAGCGGCTACGTCCGCCAGGTCGGTTCGATCGATGACCTGATGGGCCTGTCCGAAGACACCCGGATGGCCATCGTGACGCCGCTGACCAGACGGGTCGATCTGATCAATGCCGGCAGGCTGCGGCTGGACTCCGATTCGGTCTACGCGCTGGAGCTCGTACGCACTCACGACGGAACCCGCTTCTGCCTGACGAAGGTCTTCCTCCCGCCGAATCTGGGCAAGCAGTTCATGACCCGGCCCGAGCTGACCACGCTCGGCAGCGAAAGCGATCTGACAGTCATCGGACTGATCGACGCCGCGGTCGACAAGCCCATATCCGAAGCGCGCCAAAGCATTACAGTCGAGGTGGCGGGCCCGCACGAGGCTCAGCATCTGGGCTGCGCGGTCGGGCACCCGCTGCTGCGAATTGATCGCCTCTACCTCGATACCGAAGGGAGCGCGGTTGAGCTGGCCACCAGTCACTTTCTCCCCGAGCACTACTCCTACCGCATCAACCTGCGCCGCGGCGGTTAGATCCGGTAGTCCTCGAGCAGTCGCCGGCCGATGATCATCCGCTGAATGTCGGCGGTTCCTTCGCCGATCAGCAGCATGGGCGCCTCACGGTAGAGACGTTCGATCTCGAATTCCTTGCTGTAGCCATAGCCGCCGTGGATGCGGAACGCAGCCTCGACGACCTCTTTGCAGTACTCTGCCGCAAGGTATTTCGCCATTCCGGCCTCGAGGTCGTTCCGCTGGCCCGCGTCCTTCTTGCGCGCGGCATTGACCACCATCGCGTGCGCTGCCTCGATCTTGGTCGCCATCTCGGCGATCCGGAACAGCACCGCTTGGTGCTCAGAGATCGGCTTGCCGAAGGTTTCTCGCTGCTGGGCGTACTTGATGCCGAGTTCGAACGCCCGGTTGGCCAGCCCGGCAGCTCGCGCGGCGACGTTGACACGTCCGACCTCCACGCCGTCCATCATCTGATAGAAGCCGCGACCTGGAGCGCCGCCGAGGATTTGACCGGCGCCGATCCGGAAATCGTCGAGAAGCATCTCGGTGGTATCCACCCCCTTGTAGCCCATCTTCTCGATCTTGCCCGGGATCGTCAGCCCAGGCGCGACCTCGCCGAACCCGGGCTCCTTCTCGACCAGAAACGTCGTCAGATTCCGGTACGCCGATGCCGAACCTTCGTCGGTTCGCACCAGCGTGGCAACCAGATTGGCCGAAGCGCCGTTCGTCAGCCACATCTTCTGGCCGCTGATCGCATAGCTGCCATCGGCCTGGACAGTCGCGGCGGTCCGGATAGCGGCGACATCGGACCCCAGGCCCGGCTCGGACATGGAGAACGCACCGCGTATCTCGCCCACAGCCATTCCGGGCAGGTATCTCGCCCGCTGTGCCTCGGTGCCGTGCTGCATCAGTAGGTAGGCGACGATGAAATGCGTGTTGATCACCCCCGACACACTCATCCAGCCGCGGGAGATCTCTTCGACGACCAGCGCGTACGTCAGCAGCGACTCACCCAGCCCGCCGTACTGCTCCGGGATCGTCAGGCCGAAGACACCGAGCTTCTTGAGTCCTTCGACAATCTCAGTCGGATAGTGGTCCTGGCGTTCCAGATCGCCGACCACCGGCAAGATCTCCTTGTCGACAAAGCCGCGCACCAGGGCGAGGATCTCCACCTGCACATCACTCAGACCCTCGGTCTGCATGAGTCGACCCATAGCCACGAACTCCAAATCTCTTCGACACACCACCACGCCACAGTATTCACTAAATGTATGTACAAATCCATATTTGTACGCAAAGGAGCGACCGGGCGGCAGCTGCCGGCCCACCGATCCCCGACCCCGCCACGGCCCGCCGACCCGTCCAGCGGTCTGATATTGTGCATATTATATACTATGTACTGGCAAGTGAAAGGTAGCTCGGATGGACAGCGTCGTCGTAGTCGGTGCCGGCCTCGGCGGAGTGAGTACCGCCAAGGCCCTACGAACCAAGGGGTTCCGCGGAACCCTGACGCTGCTGGGCGACGAATCGGAGGCGCCGTACGACCGGCCGCCGCTGTCCAAGGACGTCCTGCTCGGCACCATCGACCACCAGCCGCTGGCGCTGGATGCGGAGCGATTCGGCATAGATCTGCGGGCCGGAGTCGAGGCTGTCGGCCTCGCTCGGGCCGGCGACCGGTGGGCGGTGCGATGCGGGAACGGCGAGGAGATTCGAGCGGACCGCGTTGTCATAGCCACCGGCGCTCATCCGATAAAGCTGCGGGCGCTCGACGCCCATCCGAACGTCTATTCGCTGCGCACGCTGCAGGACGCACACGGACTGCGTGGCGTCCTGCGCCGGCCGATGGACGTGGTGGTGATCGGCGCAGGGTGGATCGGCGCGGAGGTTGCTTCGGCGGCGGCGGCGATCGGCTGCACGGTACACGTGGTCGACCGGGAAACCGCGCCGCAGTCCGGCACATTCGGAAGTGAGGTCGGCCGGCGATTCCTGCCGTGGTACGGCGAAGCGGGAGTGGAGCTGCTCCTTGGACGTCAGGTCGTGAACACCGGCGCACGGCACATCGAATTGGACGACGGCACAGTGGTACCCGCCGAAGTAATCGTCAGTGGAGTAGGGGTAGCACCCAGCACCAGCTGGCTGAATTCGGCCTCGATCGAGCTGGATCGCCGGGGCGCCGTACTAGTCGACCGCTACCTGGAAAGTATTTCGGCCCCTGGGGTTTACGCGGTCGGCGACTGCGCCAGCTATCCCACAGACCGATATTCGACCCGTCTGCGGCCGGAGCATTGGACCAACGCTCAGCAATCCGGTGCGGCCGCGGCGGCGAACACGCTCGGACATGCGACAGCGTACGACCCTGTCCCGTACTTCTGGTCCAAGCAGTTCGGCAGAATGCTGCAGTACGTCGGCCATCACGACCACCAGGACACCCTGGTCTGGCGAAGCGATCCAGCGAATCCCGATTGGTCCGCCTATTGGGTGCGGCGGGGCCAGCCCACTGCCTTTCTCGCTGTCAATCGTCCACGCGAGGTAGTCGACGTACGGCGACTACTTGCACAGAGTGCGCCATTCGACCTGGCTCGACTGGCCGATGAGGCAAATCCGGTGGCCACGTGCGTTCCCGAGCCGAGCGCTCGATGATCTAGTCAGGAAGCTCACTTTCACGGAACTCGCGACTCCTTGCACGATACTCTCGCTGCGGGTGATAATCCCGAATCTTGTGTTGCAATGGGGACATGTCTCTCGACGAGCTTCGCGGGCTGTTGGAACGGCATGCACGGCCCGATTTGAGCACGGCCATCGACGGCGTCCGCATCTGCAAAGTCGCCCATACCGCTGCGCCGGAGTCCTCGATGTCCGGCACGGTGCTGGCGCTCGTCGCCCAGGGTGGCAAACGTCTCGCGCTGGGGGACCACGTGTACGAATATCGCGCCGGTCAATATCTCGTCGCCTCGGTCGACCTCCCGGTGACGGGGCATGTCATCGAGGCCGCCCCCGACCATCCCACGCTCGGTTTCGGGATGACCCTGGAACCTGCCGCCGTCGCGGAGCTGCTGTTGCAGGCCGGGCCGGGGGATCTCCCGAGATCCCCGGGCACCACAGGGCCGGGAATCTCAGTCAGTGACGCCCCGGACGAGTTACTCGACGCGATCGCGCGGCTGCTGCGCCTGCTCGACCGGCCACGGGACCGCAAGGCGCTGGTCCCGCTGGTCAAGCGAGAGATCCTGTGGCGGTTGATGACTGGGGAACAAGGTGAGGTCGTCCGTCAGCTCGGCCTCGCGGACAGCAGCCAGAGCCACATCCGACGTGCGGTGCGGTGGATCCAGGAGAATTACACCCGGCCGTTCCGCGTCGAGGAAGTCGCACAGCTTTCGGGGATGAGTGTTTCGGCGTTCCACCGGAACTTCCAGGCGGTGACGGCGATGAGCCCGATCCAGTTCCAGAAACATATCCGGCTGCAGGCGGCGAGATTGCTGCTGGCAACCAACCCGAACGACGTCACCGGCGTCGGCAATCGCGTCGGATACGACAGTCCATCCCAGTTCAGCCGGGAGTACCGGCGCCTATTCGGTGCTCCGCCCAGCCTCGATGCGGTGCGCATGCGTGGTGGAGCCGGTCCGGCTGCTGCGGCGCTGCCCTGAAAGTTGCTTTGGCCGAGCAGGATTGTGCAACGAGACAAGACGATCTTTCTAGCCGCGGATTCGCAGTGCTGTTTGTATGGAGATACCGAAACGTGGAGGGAGAGTTATGAAGTACCGCACGCTGGACCGACCCGGAATCGAGAACGGCGACCTGCTCTCGACGACGACACGGCAGGCCGGGCTGTGACCGTGGATGACGCCGTCGCGCGCGCCCTCGCCATCGGACCGGACTCCTCCGCGGGCGAACACACCATCGACATCACCACGCTGGGCGCACGCACCGGCGTCCCGCGCCGCATCGAGATCTGGTTCCACCGCGTCGAGGGCCGCTGGTATCTGACCGGCATGCCCGTACCCCGCAACTGGTATGCGAACCTACGCGCCCACCCACGGTTCATCGTTCATCTCAAACACGGGGTCACGGCCGACATGCCGGCGACGGCGATGCCGGTCGACGAACCGACCCGGCGGCGGGTGATCACCGCCGTCGTCGACCTGCAAAACCGGCCCGAGATCGCGGCCCGGGTCAGCCGGCGCCAGAACCTCGATGACTGGCTCGCGCACAGCCCGCTGGTCGAGATCGTGTTCGACGACGTGTAGCTGGGTTCCCGACCACCACCGAACGCATCCGAGGAGGAGAACCATGAAGTACCGCCCACTGGGCCGGACCGGAATCCAGGTCAGCCCATATTGCTTGGGCACCATGATGTTCGGGGCCGTGGGGAACCCCGATCACGACGACTCAATCCGGATCATCCACAGGGCCCTGGACGCAGGAATCAATTTCATCGACACCGCCGACGTGTACTCCCACGGCGAATCCGAGGAGATCGTGGGCAAGGCGCTCGCGGGTCGCCGCGATGATGTCGTGCTCGCCAGCAAGATGCATTACCCGATGGGCGAGGATCCGAATCACCGGGGCAATTCACGGCGCTGGATCATCACAGCAGTCGAAAACTCCCTGCGCCGCCTACAGACCGATCACCTCGACCTCTACCAGGTTCATCGCCCCGACCCGACGGTCGATGTGGAAGAGACACTCTCAGCCCTGTCCGATCTGATCCACAGTGGCAAGGTGCGCGCGATTGGTACGTCGTCCTTCCCTGCCTCGGAGATCGTGGAAGCGCAGTGGGTCGCCGAACGGCGCGGCCTCGAGCGCTTCCGGACCGAGCAACCGCCGTACTCGATCCTCAACCGGAGCATCGAACGTGAGGTACTGCCGATCTGTCAGCGCTACGGGATGGGCACGCTGGTCTGGAGCCCATTGGGCCAGGGCATGCTCACCGGCCGACACCGTAGGGGCCGACAGAGTGACACTCATCGATCCGGCGGCATGCCCCAACACTTCAACGACGAGCGCAAACTCGACGTGGTCGAGCAGCTCATCCCACTCGCCGAGAAGGCTGGCTTGCCGATGACCCACCTCGCGATGGCGTTCGCGATCGCCCACCCCGTAGTTACCTCGGCGATCGTCGGACCGCGCACGATGGAGCAGCTCGACGACCTGATGGCCGGCGCCGAGGTCACCCTGGACGACGAGGTCCTCGACCGGATCGACGAGATCGCCGAGCCCGGTACCGATACCGGCCCGAACGACGTGGCCTATACACCGCCTGCCGTCTCGACCGTAAGCCTGCGTCGACGACCACCCGCCGAGCGCTCCGCCGCCTGAACCACGGCTCGAGGAGCCCATCGCGTGAAGATCGAACGCGTCGGGTCGGCCGTTAGGTCGGGTCGGCCGTTAGACGGTCTCGAAGTCGGCGGCCCCTTCGATGAGCCGGCAGAAGGAGGCGCTACTGATATTGCCTCCTGAGATAACCAGGCCCACTCGTTTACCCCGCAGCCGCACTTGTCCTGAAAGCAAGGCCGCCACGGGTCCCGCACCGGTCGGCTCGACTACCAGCTTCATCCGGTCGAACAAGAAGCGCATCGCGGCCACCATGTCCGCGTCACTGACAAGAACGATCTCGTCGACGAGCCGTTGATTCACGCTGAACGTCAATTCGCCGGGTATCTCGGCGGCTTGGGCGTCGGCGATGGTGTGCGGCACCGGGATCCGCACTCGATGCCCCGCTTGCATGGACAGCGCTGTGTCGTTGCCGTCGACCGGCTCGACACCGATCATCGCCACGCCGGGCGACAGCACTGTCGCGGCGGTGGCGCAGCCGGCCATCAAACCTCCGCCGCCGATCGGCACGATCAGCGCATCGAGCGGACCGGTCTCCTCGAGGAGTTCCAGTGCCACGGTGCCCTGACCCGCCATCACCGCCGGATGCTCATACGGAGGTATCGCCACCCTCCCACGTCCGCGGGCCAGCGTCTCACCGAGCACCGTTCGATCCTCGGCGTAACGGTCGTAGGTGATGGCTTCGGCTCCATAGCCTTTCGTCGCCGCAAGCTTGGCCGCGGGCGCGTCGTCAGGCATGAGGATCGCCGCCTCGGTGCCGAGCATCCGTGCCGCGAGCGCGACGGCTTGGGCGTGATTACCCGATGACCACGCCACGACGCCTCGGGCTCGCTGTTCGGCGGTCAGCTGGGCGATGGCGTTGTAGGCCCCTCGAAACTTGAATGCACCGACACGTTGAAAGTTCTCGCATTTCAGAAAGACGGTGGCGCCGGTCCGCTCGTCGAGAGTGCGGGAGGTGAACACCGGCGTGCGGTGTGCCACCCCTGCGAGCCGTGCGGCCGAGGCTCGGATGTCGTCGAGGGTGATCACCGGATCGGAGGGCATTCCCGAATTCTCACACGTGCACCCGGCTACATCACGGCTTGCACGGCGCGTGGCGCACCGGTGGATGCGGCCAATGCCTGCATGTATAGTACTTACAATGTAGAGGTCGGTGTCCGCAGATCCGAATGGAGGCACAGGACCCATGTCACCAACGCTGGCATTCGAGCCGGATCTGAAGATCGCACCGACCGGACAGCCGGACCAGCCGATGGTGCTCATCCCACTCGATGATCTGATCGGTCGGCCTCCGGAGTACATCGACACTGCGGCCGAGCTACTACGCCGAAGCCTTCCCCTCACCGTCGGCATCCTGCACTCCCCCGCACCTCAGCAACTGCAACCAGTTCTGGACGCGTTGACCTGCAGCCTCACCGCGGCGCCGAACTCGGGAAACCGACGCCTCGTGCATGTGCCCGACGTAGATGCCGCAGTGTCTACCCTGGGTAAGGCCGTCGACAGGTCGCCGCGAGCATCAGTCGCCTGCGGGCAACTGCTTCGGCAGACCAGCGCATTGGATACCGCGGGAGCCTTGGCCGCAGAGGCGGCCGTGTACTCGATGCTGTTGGGCGGCACCGAATTCCACCGTTGGCTCGCAGAGCGCGGCACACCGCGCACCAGAGTGGCACCGAACCGGCCACTGGTCCGGCTGACCCGCGCCGACGACCATCTCTCGATTGTGCTGGACCATCCGGAACGACGGAACGCCTTGAGTTTTCGGCTGCGGGAGGAGCTTCTGGAAGCGCTCAAGTTCGCCGCAGCCGACCCGACTGTCTCCGATCTCGAGATCAGCGGGACCGGTCCCTCCTTCTGCAGCGGTGGGGACCTCGACGAATTCGGCACTGCGAGTGACATTGTGGCGGCATACCTGGTTCGCTTGGCCCGCGCACCGTGGCGGGTCCTCGAACAGCTGTCGAGCCGGGCGATCATCCAAGTGCACGGTGGCTGCATCGGAGCTGGTGCGGAGCTGGCGTCGTTCGGCGGCAAGGTAATCGCGGCGCCGGACACCTTCTTCGAATTCCCCGAGGTGCATATGGGGCTCGTGCCGGGTGCGGGTGGGACCGTGGGGGTTCCGCGCCGGATCGGCCGATGGCGTGCGGCATGGCTGCTGCTGACCGGAGAGCGCCTCGATGCGCCCGCCGCCCTGGACTGGGGGCTCGTCGACGCGATCGCTGTCAGCCAATTCGAAACGAGTGGTAATCCAGCGTGACGAATGAGGCGGCCGATGCGGTCGTGCGGAGCTGGACATCGGCATTCGGGACCATGGCGCCGGTCGGCCCATCCCCCGCGCTGCCGGACTGCGCTGCGCTCGCCTGGGCGGCCTCCGGTGGCATGGCGTTGACCGGGCATCCTGATCAGGCCCCATCGCTCTCCCCCGCTGCTGCCCTCGGACTCCTGTTCGCGGTCGGACGCGCATTGTCCGCGTGCACCGGCCGGATAGGTGCGGAGGTACGAATCGACCCCGCCGAGATCCTTTTCGGCAGAGCGGGTTTGCTCGGATATCGGCGCGCGGGACGGGTGTCCGCAGGCGGTCATACCCGGCTGCTGGCCGCGCATGACGGTTGGTGTGCGATCACAATCAGTCGGCCGGACGATATCGAACTGGTTCCCGCCATCGTCGAGTCGGACGCTGTCACCGACCCCTGGATTGCATTGGGCGCGAGGGCCGATCGATGGTCGGCAAGCCAGCTGGTGAACCGAGCGCAGTTGCTCGGCTTGCCGAGTGCGGTACTCCCGGCACGTCCGCTGCCCGGCATCCCCTGGCACCTCAGCCGGATTGCCGAAAGTGCCGGATCTCCAAGCCTTTCGGGTGCCCGAGTTGTCGATCTGTCGGCAATGTGGGCAGGTCCGCTGTGCGCACGGCTACTCAGCGCGGCAGGCGCCGACATCATCAAAGTGGAGAGCACGCACCGACCCGACGGTGCGCGGCAAGGCGATCCGCGCTTCTACGAGTGGCTGCATGCCGGGCATGCCGGCCGCACACTGGATTTCCGTAGCCGGCATGGCCGCCGTACTCTGGCCGAACTGATCGACAGTGCGGATGTGGTCATCGAAGCCTCGCGGCCACGCGCACTACGGCAACTCGGCCTCGCACCCGGAACCCGGCCGCATCGGGCAGGGCAAGTGTGGCTCAGTATCACCGGTTACGGGCGTGATGTGCCGGATCGCGTGGCCTTCGGCGACGACGCCGCGGTTTCGGGTGGACTTGTCGGCCGGGACGAGGCGGGCGCGCCGGTATTCTGCGGTGACGCGATAGCCGACCCCTTGACGGGAGTGTGCGCCGCCCTCGCGGTCTCCGCGGCCGTCCTGGCCGGTGGCGGACAACTCATCGACCTGTCCATGTCCCGGACGGCCGCTGCCTTCGCCGCCGCCCCTGCCGTGAAACATGGTCCGCACCAAGTCCATCGGGTCGGTCCCGATTGGCTGGTCGACTGCCCGCATCTCGGGACCACTCAGCAGGTGCTCGGGCCACCCGTCCTGCGAGAGAACCTGAACCTGTGTTGATCCGCGACGCCGACGTGCTCGGCCGAGGCCGATGCGACGTCCGAATCACCGGCGGCCGAATCGCCGACTGCGGGCCTGGGCTGGACCCGCTGCCGGGGGAAGATGAACTGAGCGCGCGGGGTGGTTGGTTATTGCCCGGTCTCCATGATCATCACATCCATCTGCGCGCATTGGCTGCGCAGGATGGATCGGTGCGGCTCGGCCCACCCGAAGTCGGTGATCCCGAGACATTGATCGCCGTACTACGCCAGGTTGATCGAGCACTCGATCCTGGGAGCTGGATCCGTGCGGTCGGCTATCACGAATCCGTTTTCGGTGAACTCGACCGCTGGGCGCTGGATCGGGTGCTACCCAATAGGCCTGTGCGAGTACAACATCGATCGGGAGCACTCTGGATTCTCAATTCGCGTGCGGCCGCACTGGTCTCACTCGACGACTGCGACCTGCCCGGCGTGGAGCGTGACGACGCGGGACAGCCCACCGGCCGACTGTGGCGACTGGATTCCTGGCTGGCCGAGCGACTGCCGCGGCGCTCTGTCAGCCTGTCCGCGATCAGCGCTCGCGCTCTTCGCATGGGAATCGTCGGATTCACCGATGCCACACCGGAATTGCCTGATGAGAGCATCAGCGATCTCGCCGAGGCGGTGCGACGGGGCGAGATATCGCAACGCCTCGTGTGCATGGCCCCCGCCAAGGCCCGGGACCCGGAAGTCGCCCGCTTCACACTGGGCCCGATCAAGATCATCCTCGATGATGAAACACTACCGGGCATATACGACTTCGCGGCGGATATCACCGCCGCGCATGCGGCAGGGAGGCCGGTCGCGGTGCACTGCGTCACTCGAACGCAGCTCGCACTCACCCAATCGGCGCTGGATATCGCCGGAATCGCCCCTGGTGATCGAATCGAGCATGCCGCGATCGTTCCAGAGGAATCGATTCCCTGGTTGCGTGAGCACGGAGTGCAGGTGGTCACCCAGCCGCATTTCGTCACCGAGCGTGGTGCGCAATACCGGCGCGACGTTCCCGCATATGAGCATTCCGACCTCTGGCGGCTGCGGTCGCTGCTCGACGGCGGTGTCGCGGTAGCGGCCGGCACCGATGCCCCGTTCGGAAACACCGATCCATGGGCGGCTATTCGAGCTGCAGTGCACCGACCGAGTTGGCTGCCTGTAAACGATTGCGTCCCTGCGGGTCGCGCCCTGGCGCTATTCCTCGGCAAGCCGATGGCTCCCGGCGTACCGCGGACGATTGCTCCCGGTCACGCCGCCGATATGACGCTACTTCGGGTCCCGCGGGCCGAGGCGCTGCGCAATCCGACGGCAGAACTTGTCGCCGCGACCTGGGTCGACGGGGAGCTGGCCTACCTGACCAGCAGATACTAGGGACCGCCATGCTGCACCGCGGCTGAAAGTGTTGCAGCACTGCAATTCTCGGCACGACACGATCCCGGTGAGCGAGCAGCGCTCGCCCACGCCCCGGGGGAGGCAGTAGTGTATATCCTCATGCAGGCGAAGGAAAGCCCGGCAATCGGCCAGGAGTCCGATGACCGTAATCGCGGGCGAAGTCGACACGAGGAGAGCACCGTCAACATGGCAGCACGGGACAAGAACGGCACCCGGCAGCATGTCGTTGAAGCGGCCATTCGATGCATCCTGGAAAAGGGCTTTTACCGGGCAAGTTCGAATGCGATCGCGGAGCGGGCCGGCCTCACATGGGGAGTGATCCAGTATCACTTCGGCAACCGGGAGAATCTGATGCTCGCGGTACTCGAGGAGGGCAGTCGCCGACTCGCGGGCGAGCTCATATCCGCCAAAATCACCGGTCCCACACTGACCGAACGGATGGAGGAATTCTTCGACATCCTCGCCGAGTACTACGCCTCCCCCGACTACCTGGCCTTCATTCAAGTGCTGGTCAATCTCGGCCACGATCCGAGCACGTCCGATCGGACCCGGCAAACGCTGGCCGAACTGAATGATCAGGCGAATCCGGAGTTGAAACGACTACTGTCCCAAGTCTTCGCGGGCACCGGGACCAGGCAACGCGACCTGAGGACGCTGGTATTTCACGCGCTACGCGGTCTGTCGATCAGCCACGTGATGCTGACAACGGTCGAACCCTATATTTATGCGAACGCGCAACGTGAATTCCTCGCCGAGCGCAAACTGCTGGCTCGAGCGCTAACGCTGCTCGTCGAGAATCCGGACGGCAAGAAATAGCGTCAGCCAGCGGTAATCCGCGGCTCTTTCGGCAGGCCGAGCGCTCGCTCGGCAAGAATGTTCTTCTGGATCTGCGAGGTGCCCGCGGCGATGGTGTAGGCCAGCGTGGTGATTCTGTCCTCCACCAGGTGCCCGGTATCGACACCGGGCACTCGGGAGGGTCCACCGATCGACAACCCCTGCCGGCCCAGCACCGAGGCGGCGAGATCGCCTATGCGCTGCCTGTTTTCAGTGAAACCCAGCTTGAATACCGAGGCTCCCTGAACGGGAACCTGTCCCGCGGACGCCTCCGAGACGTTCTTGCGGATCAATGCCCACAATCCGTGCAATTCGGCGGAGAGCCTGCCGACGTCACGACGCAGTCCGGCGTCGTCCCACAGCGTGCCGCCACCCTGCACCGGCGTCGATTGCGCGATCTTGACGATGTCCGCCAGCATATTTCGTGACTCGACCGTCTCTCCGATGAATGCGGTGCCTCGTTCGAATGAGAACGTCACCATCGCGATCCGCCAGCCGTCGTTTTCCGCGCCTACTCGATTGGCGACCGGAATTCGAACGTCATCGAGCACGAGTTCACAAAACTCCGAACTACCGGATGCTGTTCGCAAGGGCCGAACTTGGACCCCCGGCGTATCCATCGGCATGATCAACCAGGTCAAACCCTGATGTTTCGGCGCCGTGGGATCGGTCCGCACCAGGAGTTCGCAGTAGTCGGCTATCTGCGCCATCGACGTCCAGATCTTGCGTCCGTTGACGACATAATGGTCACCGTCCACTACCGCCGACGTTCGCAGCGAGGCGAGGTCGGATCCGGCATCAGGCTCGGAGAACCCCTGACACCACACTTCATCTCCACGCAAGATGCGTGGAAGATGCTGTGCCCGTTGCTCTTCCGTTCCCACCACACTGAGCGTCGGGCCGGCATGGAGTAGGCCGACGAAGTTGGCGCCCACGTAGGGAGCGCGCGCCACCGCGGTCTCCTCCAGATAGATCAACTGTTCGGTCGGCGTAGCGCCGACGCCGCCATGATCCGCGGGCCAATCGACTCCGGCGTACCCGGCGTCGAACAGCATTCGCTGCCAGGCCGTGTCGTACCGACGCCGCGCCGGCCAGTCATCGCGGTCAGGGGTGGGCGGCAAAGCGGGTATCGCCTCAGCAAGCCAGCCACGCAGCCGATCCCGAAAAGCCAGTTCGGACTCATCGAAGCGCAGATCCACACGGGCTCCTCATTGTCGCAACATGGTTCGACCGAGACACGATCGAAGGTACACCGTGTGGAGAAGCTCCTGATACATCAGAGTGTTCCTCACGGAGACAATGTATTATATATAACATATCAAATCGGGAGAATGGGAACCTATGAGAATCATCAACGGACTTGCCGAGCTCGAGGCAGCGGCCGGTGAACACCTCGGCTACAGCGAATACCAGTCAGTGACCCAGGACGACATTAACAAGTTCGCAGAGATCACCGCCGACCACCAATGGATCCATGTCGATGTCGAACGGGCGGCCTCCGGCCCCTTCGGCAGCACCATCGCGCACGGCCTCTTGACCCTCTCTCTCGGCCCGCATCTTGCCTACACCATCTATCGAATCGATGGAATGAAGATGGGCGTCAACTACGGGTACGACAAGATCCGGTTCCCCTCACCCGTTCCAGTGAATAGCAAGATACGTCTCGGCGCCACGCTATCGTCGGTCCAGGCCGTTCCCGGCGGAGTGCAGGTCGGCATCACCTTCGTCTGGGAAATCGCCGACAAGCCGAAGCCTGCCTGTGTCGCGGAAATGCTGCTTCGGTACGCGACCGAGGAACAACCTGCCTGACACGCTCTGCAACGCAACAGAACCCCGGTCCGGAGCAGATCGGAATCATCTCCGGACGGGGGTTCCAGCACCACACGGCTGCCGTTCAGCCGAGATAGGCGGTTCGCACCACCGGATCTGCGCGGATCTGCGCGGGCGGGGCATCGGCGATGACCTTGCCGAGGTCGAGGACGACCACACGTTCACAGATGTCCATCACGAAGGGAACGTCGTGCTCAACGAGCAGCACGGTCGTATTCAGCGAGCGAACAACGTCGGCGAAGAGCGCGGTCTGACCTACGTCGAGGCCGGATGTCGGCTCGTCCAGCAGCAGGACCGCCGGGTCATCCGCTATGGCACGCGCAAGTTCCACCATGCGACGCTGGCCGATCGGAAGATCGGCAGCGTAGGCGTTGGCGAGGTCGGCCACACCGCACCGGTCCAAGGCAATAGCGGCCCGTCCACGGCGCTCACTTTCCAGGCGCCGCCGGGCGGGCCAGCCGAGCATGTCGGCGGTCAGGCCGCCGCCTCCCCCACGCCATTCGATGGCAGCCAGCACATTGTCGAGAACGCTTAGCCGACCGAAGACCTGGGGGCGTTGAAAGGTCCGCCGCAGACCGAGGCGGGACCTGCGGACGGCACTGATCCTGGTTACGTCCCGGCCGTCCAACCGGACGGCACCGGAACTAGGCCTCCGCAGACCGCTGAGCACATCGAACAGTGTCGTTTTTCCGGCGCCGTTGGGGCCGATGACTCCGCAGATCGTTCCCTTGTGCACCGTGAAGCTGACTCCGCTGAGCGCCTGTATGCCGCCGAATCGCACGCTCACATCGTCAATACTGATCACCGTTCGGCTCCGTTTCCGCTAGACCCAGATACGCGGAGGCGAGGCGCTCACCGTCGAACTCCGCACGAGGACCCGACCACATCACCCGTCCCAGGCTCATGAACGCCACGCTGTCGGCTATCGAAAGCACCTCGGTGGCCTTCTCCTCGACGACGACCAGAGCGACGCCGCGTGACCGCAACTCGCCGAACAGGCCGAAGACCTGCTCGACCACCCGCGGAGCCAGTCCGAGGGACGGCTCGTCCGCGATCAGCACCCGAGGGGGCCGGACCAGTGCGGGAGCCAGGGCCAGGATCTGTTGCTCGCCACCGGACATCGTGCCCGCCGGTATCATCCTGCGCTCCGCCAGCCGAGGCAAGCGGTCGTAGACCTGCTCCCGATCATCGCGTCGCGGCAACCAAATGGTCAGGTTCTCCTCGACGGTCAGCGCGGGAAAGACGCCTCTGCCTTCCGGGGCCAGGAAGACTCCCGCGCGCGCCCGCCGGTGCGCTGACCAGGAGCTGACATCGTCACCGTCGAGCGTGACCGCGCCGCTGGTAGGACGGACCGTACCCGCCAGCACGCCACAGATGGTCGACTTCCCCGCACCGTTCGCACCGAGCAAGGCCACAACCGAGCCCGCCGGCACGGCGAGGTCGACTCCGCGCAGCACGGTCGTGTCTCCGTACCCGGCCACAATGCCGTCGAGCCGCAGCAGTGCGGCCGATCCGGTCTGTGGCGCTGGCGCGCGCCGTTCAGCGGTGACGGCGATGGTCGGGCGCTCGCGGTGACGCTGCTGGTACCGGCGCTCGGCAAACTGTGCCAGCACCCCGTCCGGGTGCCTGGCCAGCAGCACGCCGCCGAGCCCGAACAGCGCCGAGCCCAGCTGCTGCGATTCGGTGAATATTGCCAGGAGCTGCGGTAACAGCACGACCATGAGCCCAGCGAGAACCGCACCACCGATGCGTCGCACGCCCTGCAAGACCACGACGGCAAGCCAGATGAACCCCGAGAAGGCCGGAAGGTCGGTCACCGTGATCTGGCCGGCGAACGTCCCATACAGCACGCCGCCGATGCCGGCAATGCCCGCGGACAGCGCGAACAGCGTCAGCTTGGCCCGGGTTGGTGAGATTCCGACCGAGAGCGCCGCTGTCGGCGCTGACCGTACGGCCAGGATCGCCCGTCCTGAACTGGATCGCTCGAGGTTGCGCACCAGCACCATGACTAGGCCGATCAGAGCCAGCAACAGGACAATCTGAACTCTGGGATCCGCGGTGTCCGCGAAGCCCAGCGACAGCGGGGGAAGAACCCAGCCCGCGGTTCCATTGCTGAAGGAGTTGATCTGGAAGAGCATCTGATCTGCGAGCAGAGCCAGCGCGAAGGTGGCCAGCGCGAGCACCCTGCCGCCCAGCCGCAGCGCGGGCAGTGCGACGAGCACTCCCGCTGCCACCGAGGCAAGTACGCCGAGTACGAGTGCGAACGCGAACGGTAGGCCGCTGTGGAGGGCGTAACCGACCGTCAGCGCGGCAATGGCGGCGAACGACGCCTGAGCGAGATTGACCATTCCGCCGATGCCGGTGACCACGACGAACGAGCAGAAGATCAAGCCGAGCACGAGCCCCTTGGCAACCAGCCCCGTCCAGTACAGGTCACCGAGCGTGAAGACCCAAATCAGCAGGCCCACAACACCGGCCGCCCACGGCAGCGTTCGTCGTAGCCGCGGCAGGTCGGCGAGATAGTCGGGTAGGGGCGGGTCCTCCGCGATCGATCCGGCGATCCGCTCCTTCGACCTGTTGAACAACAGCAGGCCGACGAACAACAGGATCGCCGGAACAGCGCTGCGCAGTCCGGTGATCTGTGCGGCGAAGTCGGCGTAACCCGCCACGAGATTCTGGATTACGCCGAGGGCCAGGCCGGCGGCGAACGTCACGGGAATGGACCGCAATCGTCCGAAGACCGCCGCCGTCGCCGACGCGAAGAGCAGCAGGGTGAACGATGGGGAGTCGACACCGAGGGCCGGAATTGCCAGCACACCGGCGAGCCCTGCGAGTGTGGAGCTGAGCATCCAGGCCTGAGCCGAGGCCGCGTCGGCATCGATGCCGCGCAGCGTGGCCAGCGTCCGCCGGTCGACGGTGGCGCGCATCCGCAGACCGAGCGGTGTGTGACGCATGACCAGCCAGAGCGCCACGACAGCCAAGACGGCGAACACGAACGTCGTGATCTGGTCGGAGTCCAGCGTGAGCCAGGAGAACGGATGCCAACTATCGGCAGGGCTGGGGCCGAGGCCGCGGGCACTCATGCCCTCGGTCACGTGCGCCACACCCACACCGGCCTCGATCAGCAGGTCGATGACCCACAGGCCCAGCGCCGGCAGCGCGATGCTGAGCCCGATCGTCGCGACGATCTGCGCGGTCTCGCCCGATGTCGCGAGCCCCCGGAACATCATGCGGTGCAACACATAACCGAGCAGCGGAGCCATCAGACCGATCGTCACGAAGCCGGCGATCCAGACCGGCCAGTGAGCGCCCGCGGTGAGCTCGTAGAAGAGCAGTGCGCACAGAAAACCGATGGCCCCATGGGCGAAGTTGAATACACCGGTCGCCGAATAGGAAAGCGTGAGACCGGACGCCATCACGGCGAACACCGCGCCGGTCACCAGGCCGCTGAGAACGTAGCCGATCAGCTCCGTCATGCAGGTACTCCAAGAGCTTCATACCCGGCGGTTCGGGCGGGGCGGGTGGTACGGGTGGGTCACTTGCTGAAGCACTCGAGCGGCCGTGCCACGACGAACTTGCCACCCTGGACCTTGACCAGAGCGGCGCAGCCGCTCGGCTCGGTTTTGTTCATCGGGAAGGTCAGCTTGCCGAGACCCGGGTTCTCATAGGCCAGGCTGTTGGCCGTCGTAATGAAGGAGGCCGGAGTGACGTCCTTACCTGCTTTCGCCAATGCCGCCAGGAAGATGTCCGCCGACCAGTAGCCCATCGCGGTGTTCTGCGTGAACTGATGGCCGGGATCGATCTTCCGAACGTCCGCCATCATCTTCTGTACCTCAGGGATATCCGACTCGAACGGAGCGAACTGCGGGACCGAGTACACGCCCTCGAGCACCTGGGCTCCCTGCGGATCCGCAAGCAACCGAGGGTCGTAGCTGGACGCGTCGGCGATCATGCCCTTGAAGCCGGCCTTCTTCAGCGCCGCGTACAGACCGAGGTTCGTCTTTCCGGACATAATCGAAACAACTACATCCGGCGGGCCGTCATTATTCGACTTCATGATCTTGTTGATGTACGGGAGCCAGTCCTGCGGGGGCGCTGTTGCAGGAACAGACGACGAGGCACCGACAACGTTGAATCCACTGGCGGCGAAGCCTTTCTGGAAGGTCTCGACGCCGTGCGCGCTCTCGGAACTATCGAAGCCCTGAATCCAGGCCGTGTTTCCCTTGGACTCCCCGTTCGACCCGCCGAGCTCCGAGGCGACCTGGTGTGCGAAGAACGCACGGTTCCACCAAGTCGACTCCGGGACATCATCTTTGGGCGCGAGGCAGCCACTCCAGCCGAAGGACACCGTCGAGGTGCACCAGGTCTCGTTCGACGCCCAGCCGAACCGTGCCACTCCCGCGCGCTCGGCCACCTCGGCCGACCCCGCCGCGGGCGCGATCCACGGCACGATCGCGAAGACCTTGTCGTGCTGTACCAGCTTCTTGACCGCGGCGTCAGCGGTTGCGGGGTTGAAGCCGTCGTCTTCGGCCCCGATGAACTCGATCTTGCGGCCATTCACGCCGCCTTCGTCGTTGGCCCGTTGGATGCGAGCCTTGACTCCGATCTCCGCGGAAGCGGTGTTGTAGCCGGTCGGGCTCGTTTTGGTGACCAGTCCGCCGATCTTGATCGTGTCCCCGAGGACAGCATTCCGGGAGTCGGACGAATTCTTGATGTCCCCGGCGCAGGCCGCCGATGCCGCCACCAGCACCACAGCCGTGAACAGTGCTGCGGCCCTGGCGATCTCGAATCTTTGCATGCAACGCTCCACGTTCGCTTGGGATGGATCTCAGTCCGACGCGGGCAATGGTCGCGGGCCCTTCACCGACAGCGGCTTCTCCCCGATCGACAGGGTCGATGGACCGGCGACGGCACACAGCACTTCGATGGCGTCATCGCTATCGGCGTAACGTTTGCCCAGGAGCGTCGGATCGTCGTACCCGGCTTCCGGCGGCGTCTTCTCGGTCGGTGTGGCGCCGGCCGGCAGCATAGGACGGCCGCCGCACCTCAGATCGAGATCCTTGCTCGTCGCTCGCACGACGATGATCTCCGTATCGCAGACGGCGGACCGCAGCCGCATTCCGGTCTTGACTTCGAGTGTCATTCTTCCAAGCTCCTTGTGTGTTATGTGTCGCGAACAAGCAGCAGCGCGCTGGAGGGCGTAAGCCCTCCGCTGGACACCACCGCCACCTCCGCGCCCGCGACCTGTCGCTCGCCGGCCTGATGGCGAAGTTGAACAACGGCTTCCTGCAACAGCCCGAACCCGTGGGTACGGCCGTGCGATAACTGCCCGCCGTGTGTGTTGAGCGGCAACTCGCCATCGAGCGCGATCCGCTTTCCACCCTCCAGAAACGCGGGTGCTTCACCGATACCGCAGAATCCGAGCGCCTCGAGCCACGACAGGCAGTTGAAGGTGAACCCGTCGTACAGTTCGGCGAGATCCACGTCCGAAGGGCGCAGATCGGTTCTGGTCCACATGTGCGCGGCCGGACCGAGCACCTGCGGCTCGTGCGACAGCGTGCTCTGATCCCAACTCACCCGCTCCACGATCTGGGTCCCCGCGGCTTCGAAGCGGATTGCGGGATGCCGCAGATCGCGAGCGGTCTCAGTGGCCGACACAACCACCGCGATTGCGCCATCACACGGGACATCGCAGTCGTAGAGCCCGAAGGGACTGCTCACCATCCGAGCCGACAGGTAGTCGTCCATGGTGAGTGGCGTCCGGTAGATCGCGTCCGGATTCAGCGCCGCGTTCTTGCGCGCATTGAGTGCGATCCAGCCGAAGGTTTCGCGGGTCGCGCCGAATCGGTGCATGTAGTGCGACGCACCCAGGGCGAGTGTGTTCGCGGCCGAGAACGAGCCTGCGGGAGCCGTATAGGTCATGGGTCCGCCGACCCGCTGGCTTCCAGGCAGCCGCCGCCGACCGGTGCGGAGCAGCTCGGCGTACGTGGCCTCCCACACCGTTCGGAAGCAGAGCACATGGCGGCAGAGTCCGGCGGAGATCGCCTGCATCGCGGCGATGACCGACCCGCCGGGGCCCGGTTGCTCCGGTCCGCCGTTGTACCAGACCGGCTGGAGCCGCAGCGCCTCCTCGACCGCGAGGAGACCGCCCTCGCTGAATCCGACACCCACGCCTGCGCCTGGATACGTTGCGAGACCGTCGATATCGGATAATTCGAGTCCCGCGTCCGCCACGGCGGCCTTACACGCTGCTACCGCCAGCGACAACGGATCGGCCATCAGCCGGCGTCCGATCGGGCTACTGCCGACACCGCTGATCACCGAGTTGTGCTCGTACCGACGAGCACTCACGGGTTTTCGAACAGCGGCGCGAACCTCGGCGACCGATTCGTCGACCTCGGGGAGCTCGCTGTCGGGCACCGCGCCCGTCGGCGTGAAGACGGGTACCCAGACGTCGTCACGATGTTCGAACGACACAGCGACTTCCTGGCCGATCTCGAGCGAATCCAGTTCGGCGCCTACGATTTGCGTGGTGACGCGAACCCTGGAGTCCTCGGCGATCGCCACCACCGCGATCGCGTACGGGCACTCCAGATCGGGCTGCCAGGCCTGATAGTTGATCGTCAGCCCGACGATCGTACCCCGGCCGCTCACCGCCGTGATCCCGAGTTGTCCGCTGCGACAGCGATGGCATGCCACGCTGGGTGGATGCACGAGGCTCCCGCAGTCCGAGCAGTTCTGGAATCGCAGCACGCCGTCAGCGCCCGATGTCCAGTAGAACTCCGACCGTAGATCAACCTCGGGTAGTGGGAACGCCATTGTCTACCTCACATTTACGACCGTTACGGCGAATCAAAAGTCGGAGCCACCATCTACGTTGATGTCCGCACCGGTCATGTACGTATTGATCCGCGATCCGACAAAAGCGATAACGGGCCCGATTTCGGCGGGGTCGCCTGCTCGTCCGAGCCAGGCAGGGTGTCCAAAATCTTCGGCGATCACCCGCATCGCATCGTTCAGGTCATTCGGGTCGATCCCACGCTCCTCGGGCAAATTCTCGAGGTAGCCCTTCATACCCGCTGAAAGGAACGATCCGGGCGACACCGTGTTTACCAGAATCCCGTCGGGAGCCAGCGTGACCGACAGGTTCTTGGTGAGACTGGTCAGCGCCGACTTGGCCGCTGTATAAGCGACAAGTTCCGGGGACTGCCGATGTGTCGAGTGCGCGGACACATTGACGATCCTCGCCCATTCGGCTCGCCGCAACAGTGGCAACGCCTCACGAACGCACCGGACCGCTCCCAGCGTTCCGACATCGAAAGTAGCCGTCCATTCAGCATCGTCGATATCGGCGAACCGTCCGATACCGATCCCCACCGGACCTGCGGCATTGACCAGGACATTGAGCGCACCCCACCGTTCACGCACCTCCGCGAAGGCCGCACCGACCTGGTTCAGATCGGTGATATCGGCGCCGAGCACCACGGCCTCACGTGCGCCGAGCGCAACCAGCGCCTCGACGGTCTCCTCGAGGTCACCCTTGTTCCTGGCGAGGACGGCCACCCGCGCACCTTCACGGGCCATCACCTCCGCCGCCGCTCGCCCCATCCCCTTCGAGCCACCGTTGACGACCACCGCCGCCCCGCTCAACCCCAGATCCATATTGCCTCATCCACTTACTTGTCAATTGCGCCGCGTGGCATCGATCAGATGGCCGAATGAATGGTGAGCGCCCGCTCCGGGCACGCATCTGCACCCTCGACCGCCTGAGCCTCCAGATCGGCCGGAATATCACCACTCATCGGGCAGCAATGGCCTTGCTCATCCAGCTGGTAAACATCCGGTCCGATCGCGTTGCACAATGTGTGCCCCATACACAGATCCGAATTGACACTAACCCGCACGATCAATCACTCCTTACGTTGAGTTGCCACCTCACGGGTGGAATCCATGAAGTTTGAGGTAGGCGCCGGCATCAACGCGCATTTGCATACCGGTGACGAATCGGGATTCCTCGGAAGCGAGGTACACGATCGCGTTGCTGATATCTTCAGGCTCGATATGCGGCACCGGCATGGCCTGCTGCGACGGGAACGCCAGCTCGGCATCCTCGCGGGTGGGGTTGTCCAGGTCCGGTCGGAACGTCCGGTACATCACGTCGTTCTGCAACATGGTGGTGTTGACGTTCGTGGGGTGGACCGCGTTCGCGCGGATTTCCCGGGGCGCCAGAACCCGGGCCAATTCGTGGATGTAGTCCGCCAGCGCGCGCTTCGCGAAGCTGTATCCGGCGCCGCCGGGATCCGCGCCCGGGGTCGGCTCGATGGTCCGGGCCATGAAGGCGGCGACCGATCCGGTGGCGATTACCGACGCGCCCTTCGAAAGATGCGGCAGCGCAACCTGAATCGCGTTGATCGTGCCGATCAGGTTGACGTCGATGACATCCGACCAGGCCTGCAGGGGCGGCTCGCCCCGCATCGTGAAGATGCCGGCTTGCGCGACAACGACGTCGAGCCGACCCAGCTCGCGGATGCCCTCCTCGAGGGCGGTCCGCAGCTCGGCCGGCGCGCGAACGTCCGCCTCCCGCGTCACGATCTTGCGGCCCTGTTCCTCGACGAGGCGCGCGGTCTCTTTGAGATCTTCCGGCCCGGCGAGGTCATATGCGACGGTCCCGATGTTCTTGCAGATATCCACCGCGATGATGTCAGCGCCCTCGGCCGCCAGTCGGACAGCGTGGCTACGTCCCTGGCCACGACCTGCCCCGGTGACGAAGGCGACTTTGCCTGCTACACGTCCCATTCCAGACTCCTTACGTGCTGTGGGTGGGAACAACGAATGATTTTGTGCCGCTTACGGATAGGCGATGGCTTTGAGCTCGAGGAAGTCCTCGAGACCCTCGGTTCCCCATTCCCGCCCGAGTCCGCTCTGCTTGTACCCGCCGAATGGTGTCGAAGCGTGGAACCATTGCGCACCATTGACGCCTACGGTGCCGGTCCGCAACCGCCGGGCGACGGCCATTGCGCGCTCGATATCGCGGCTGAATACCGCACCGGAGAGCCCGAAGATCGTGCCGTTGGCGATCCGGACCGCATCGTCCTCGTCGTCGTACGGCAGCACCACCAGCGCCGGGCCGAAGATCTCCTCCTGCGCGACGCGTGCCTCGGGCGCGACGTCGGTGATGATGGTGGGTTCTACGAAGAAACCGCGCTCGAACCGATCGGACCTGCGGCCACCCGTCACGATTCGGCCCTCGCTCGCACCGAGTTCGAAATAGCCGAGCACCCGCTCGAGCTGGCGTTCACTGATCAACGGGCCCATCAGGTTCGCGGGGTCCTGCGGATCACCCCACGGCATTGCCGCCATCGCAGCCTTCGCGATCTCCAACGCTGCTCCGAGCTGACTTCTGGGGACCAGAAGGCGCGAGTTCAGCGCGCAGCCCTGCCCAGCGTGACTGCATATCGCGCCGACAATGCCGGGCACGACCTGCTTGAGGTCGGCGTCATCGAGCACGATCGCCGCCGATTTTCCGCCGAGCTCGAGCGTGACGCGCTTGACCGTCGGCGCGGCGCCTGCCATGATCCGCCGACCGGTCTCCGTCGAACCCGTGAAGGTCACCGCGTCGACCGCCGGATGCGTCACCATCGCTTCAGCCACGCTCGTCTGATCGGTCGTCAAGATATTGATCACGCCGGGCGGAAACGCGGTGTGCTCGGCGATGAGTTCGGCGAGCATCGTGCCGCTGAAGGGCGTATCGGGCGCGGGCTTCAAAACTACGGTGCACCCGGCGGCCAATGCCGCGCTCATCTTGCACAGATTCAGGTAGAGCGGGTAATTCCACGGCGTGATCGCGGAGACCACGCCTGCGGCCTCGCGGCGAATCACTCGCTGACTGGCCGGTCCATGGGGACCGGCGGGCATCGGCCGCTCGAACGAATAGGTGTCGAGCAGATCGATGTAATGGCCGACTGATTCGACCGCAACGTCGAGCTGGGTCATTCGGGTCAGCAAGACCGGTGTGCCGGTCTCCGCGACGACCGCGGGCCGAAGCATCTCCAGATTCTTGCGCAGAATCTCCTGGAGCTGACTCAGGCACTCCTGCCGCAGGGCGGTGTCCGTCGACCAGTTGGTCGTATCGAACGCCCGGCGCGCGGCCAGGATCGCTCGCTCGACGTCGTTGCTATCGGCATTGGGTACCGATCCGATGACCTCTTCGGTCGCGGGATTGATGTTGTCGAATACCGCTCCGTCAGAGGCGGCGACAAGCTCGCCGTCGATGAGCATGTGATGCGTAGTCTCGGTCACTGCGAAACTCCTGAAGTGCTGGCGGTATTCGCCGATCCAACGCGTTTGCCCGGCGTGAATCGCACCGGAAGACTGCGTGGCGCATACACACTGGCCGCATCGGTGAACCGGACCGGCTCCTCGTCGAGCATGACGAAGTCCGGAATCCGTTGCAGGATCTGGGTCATCAGCACTTTGAACATGCTGCGAGCGAGATTGGACCCAAGGCAGCGGTGCTGCCCTACACCAAACGCCATGTGCCGGTTGGGATGACGATCCAGCTCGATTTTGTCAGGGTGATCGAAGACCTTCGGATCACGGTTTCCCGAAGCCCACAACAGCAGCACGCGATCGCCTTCCTTCAGCTGCTGACCGTGGAATTCGGCATCCCGGCTGACGGTGCGCGCCAGCCCCTGTGTCGGCGACCCGTGCCGGAGGAATTCCTCCGTCGCGGTGCCCATCAGGTCCGGATCATCGAGCAACTGCTGCTTGAGCTGAGGCTGCTTCGACATCTCCACCAGAGCATTGCCGGCGAGCCCACTGGTGGTGTCCATACCGCCGAAGAGCAGTAGCAGCACGTAGCCGAACTTCTCCTCCGGAGTGAGCTCGCGGCCATCGACTTTCCCGTTCAGGATGCTGCCGACCATATCGTCGGCCGTGCCCAGCTCCTGGCGGCGCATGATCTCGGAAATGATCGCGTCGCGCATCTTCGGGCGCACGGACTCGGGATCCTCACCGCCTTCGGGACCGTGAATCAGTGTGTGCACGTATACAACCCACTCTGGCCAGCGGCTCTCGTCGAAGTTCAGCAGCCGGAGAATCACCCGCGCGGGCAGCGGGGTGGTGAGTTCCTTGATCAGGTCTGCTTCCCCCCGCTCGATGAAGGTATCGATGAGTTCATCCGCGATGACCCGCATCGCCGGCTCGAGGCCGTTGACGACCCCCGGCGACAGGTACCGCGAGGTGAGTGCCCGCATCTGCCCGGTCAGCGGCGGATCCGTCTGAATCGGCGGCATCTCGGCCAGGTATCCCGCGTCGAGCTCCGGATCCCGGATACCCGCACCGGCTCGGGAGTAGAACAATTCGTCGTCGCGAGTCGCTTCGAATACCGAGTCGTAGTCGGTCAGCAACCAGTGGCCACCGTGCTCGGGGGACCAGGCGACCGGGCAGCGAGAGCGCAGATCGTCGTAGATTTCGTAGTTGCGTCGGCAGAACTCCTCACCGTGAACGTCCAGTGAGATCTCCGGTCGGCCATCCATTTTCGTGTCACACCCTTCGATTCGAACCTGGAGATTTGATTGCGTCAGGTTCGGGATCAGTTCGGTCGAGCGTCGGCACCGAACCGGAGCCGACATCGAACTGGCGAGTAAAATTGATCGCGGTATTCAGCAGCGGCGATTCCGCATCGGCAGTTCCGAGAGCGTCCAGCAGCAAGCGGACGTCCTTGTCCATCGTGACGGTGAATTGCGAGCGGGCAAGGGTCTCGATCGACCCGAAGGCGGCAAAGAGTTCCGACGCATAGCTGCGGGCGCTACCCACTTTGAACACGTCGAACAGTCCGTCGCCGACTCCGTGCTCTTGCCCGAGCCGAATCGCATCGGCGACCAGCGCGACTTGCGCAGCCAGTAGCGCATTATTGAGCAGCTTCGCCAGCTGCGCCGTGCCGACTTTCGGGAAGCGAGCGATTCGACCCGCGTAGCAGCTGATAATGGGGATCGCCCGCTCCGCCGCTGGTGCCGGGCCCGCCAGTAGGACCAGCAATTCGCCGGCTTCGGCTGCGAGGGGCCCGCCACTGACCGGCGCATCCAGAATCGTGATCCGGTGCTGTTCAGCATGTTCGGCGATTCTTTCGATCTCCCGCGGTGACACGGTGCTGTGCACCGTGATCACACCTCCGGGCGCCATTCCTTCGATCACTCCCGCGGTACCGAAGAGCACCTCTTCGACACCGGCCGCGTCGAAAACGCATATCCCGATCACGTCGCAAGCGGCACCGAGATCGGCCGGTGTCTTCGCGACGTCAGCTCCCCATTCGGAGGCTGCGGTAGCGACAGATTCACGTCGGGCCCAAATTGTCGTCGATATACCCCCACTTGCGATTCGGCGCGCCATGGGTAGGCCCTGATTACCGAGACCGATGAATCCAGCTCTCACACTGACGCCCTTGAACTACATGAGGAGGCGGTCACCGACCCGATGAGGGTCGAACTTCCGCGCCGTGAACTAACAATTCGGATCATAGCAACTACTATGCTTCCTGGGTACAGGAATACCAAAGAAGGTCGAGACCCAGTAATTGAAAAGATCGAAAGCGGTGACTCCGAAGATCAGGAACTCGCCGTCACGCTCGTCGGGCAGCCCCGAGGGCTCGTCACCATCGATGGTCGTCTGCGACATCGCCACGGTCTCCGATCACCTGCCAAGTAATATTACATATATTATACAATGTTGTTGTTGGGTGAACAAGGCCACGCGCCTCTCTGTCACAGACCTGAGCCCTACGTGACCGCGTTCGCGAGCCGAAGATCGAGAATGGATTGCTCGTCATGCCCGAGCCCCTGCAGAATTTCCTCGGTGTGCTCAGCGAACTCGGGACCGCGGGTCGGGGTAGCGGGCACTTCGTCGAACTGCACTGGGGCGGTGACCAATTCGCGCGTCTGCCCATCGACGTCCGTCAGTTGCGCGATGAACCCGTTCGCACGGAGCTGGACATCCTGCCCGACCTCGACGCTGTCTTGGACCGGCGCCCACTGACCATCGAAGGTCTTCAGCCGCTCACTCCATTCAGACAGCGGCCTGCGCGCAATCTCCTGCGCGACCAACGCTGCCGCGGCAGCGTGGTTCTCCATCAAGCCGCTGCCCGAGTCGAATCGCGCGTCCTGCGCGAGCTCGGGACGCTCGATGTACTTACAGAACTCCGGCCAGTAGCGGCCGGGCTGCATCATGTTCAGGTTGAGGTAGCGGCCATCGGATGTCCGGAAAATCCCAACCAGCGGGTTCCGGACTCGCCCGCCACTGTGCTCCGGCGGCGCCGGGTCCCAGGGCTCACCACTCACCAGGGAAAGATCAACGGCGAGCCCGTTCGCCCACGCACCCACGCTCAGCAGCGAGACGTCGACAACCGAGGGTTCGCCGGTGTTCTTCCTAGCGAACAGTGCCGCCGCGATACCACCCGCGATGGTCATCCCACCGATGGAATCACCGAACGCGGGCCCGGGCATCCCGAGGATACCGCCTAGCTCAGGAGCCGAAATACCCGCAGCGCCACCTGCTCGGCACCAGAAGGTCGGCTGATCGTATCCGCCCTTGTCCGCCTCCGGCCCCCGCACTCCGAGTGCGGTGCCACGGACATAGATGATGTCCGGATTGACAGCACGAATGTCCTCGACGTCGATATGCAGCCGCGCACGCGCATCCGGCAGGAAATTCGTCACGAACACATCGCTCTGCCGCACGATATCGTGCAGCACCGCAAGGGCTTCCGGCTTCTCTAGCGCCAGCCCGATACTGCGTTTGCCTCGATTGGCATGCTCCATCAAAGGAGCGAAGTTGCCGCCGGCGGCAACGGGACCGAGGTACGCGAACCCGCGCTGAGCGTCTCCGGTCTCGGCGTGCTCGACCTTGATCACGTCCGCGCCCCAGTCCGCGAGCACTGCACCCGCCGCTGGCACGTAGGTGAACTGAGCCACCTCGACGACCCGAACACCCTGCATTGGCCGACCCGGCATTGGACCTCCCAAGTCGATAGGAATCTGAACGCAAAGAACTGTAAGCCAGCACAGATTAATGAGCAAGCATCTCAAGAAACTGAACGACAGTTCATATAGTGTCTCACCGTAGATCAGCCCAGGTCACCGACCTGCAAGAATATATACTTTATATGCTTTATCGATCAGGTCCCTCACACGAAGGAGTGCAGTGTCGACACCGTTCCAACTGTGGACCGGGAGGTGATGGCCCGGCTAGGCACGGTCAGCGGGCGGCTGACCTGGCAAAGGTTTGAGCGATCACGCCCAGGAATTCGTCCACGTCGAAATCCTCTGCGTCATCACTGATTTCGGGATCCATCGCGTGGAAGGCGGTGACCAGGGCCGAGAACAGGCGAGCGAGCGCACGTGGGTCGCCGGCACACAGTACCCCCGCATCTTGCCCTTCGGCGATGAGGGTCGCTTCGAGATCGATCGCCTCGCGGTAAGCGTCCTGGAACTCTTCCGGCAATGTCGTTTCCTGCCCGACGCCGACGGTCAGCACACGGGTCATCAGCCGTCCCCACGCCGGATACCGGCGGAAATGCACGATCTGCAGCCGGGCCATCGCCGTCAATCGCTGATCCGGCGAACCATCCTCCTCGGCGATCCGTCGCATGTCGGCGATCTGACCGCGCCCACGCCGCATCAATACCTCGGCGTAGAGACTGTCCTTGCTGTCGAACAGGGAGTAGATGGTCCCTACCGAGAACTCGCACCGCTCCCCCACGTCCTTCAAACCCGTGTCGTGATACCCACGTTCACTGAACAACTGCTCCGCGGTGTCGAGGATCTGTTCCCGGCTCAGTTCGATCCGCAATTGCCGGCGAGCCTCGCGAGGACTCGGCACTTCGACGGCGCCCCCAGGTTTCCCGGCTGAATCCTGGATCTCTTTCGGTTCTCGTGCCCGCGCCATCGCCACCCTCAACTGTCTCGCCCCGTGCCACACCTGGGTCGGTATGGGCATGTCGGTGGAAGTCTAATGCAGCCGAGTACAGGAAGTAGACCAGCCGTTCGATCTATGAGAGCCGAAGTACACTGATTCGAACCTTCGATCTAGGATATGAATACATATTTCATTGTCTGAACTATGGTTCAATCGACTGAGGGCGGCATGATGATCGTCTGGCATTCAGGTCAGGTCGGGGCCGCGCGTTTGAGGAGTCCATATGACCGCATCCGATTCGAATTCCCACGCCGACAGCGTCGTTCGCCGCAGAGTCGAAGACGGAATCGGCATCGTCACCCTGTCGGATCCCGCGCACCGGAACGCACTCAGCAAGCGGCTCAGCGATGACTTGGCCGCCGCCGTCGAAGAAGTGATCACGGCGGGCGCCGCCGTTCTAGTCCTCGATGCGGAAGCGCCCGTGTTCAGCTCTGGCGGTTCGCTGGACGGTCTGGTCGACCGCAGGCATGACCTTTCGGAGATGTACGCCGGATATCTCACGCTGGCCGAGGCGACCATCCCGACGATCGCGGCCGTCTGCGGTCCAGCGATCGGTGCCGGAGTCAATCTGGCGTTGGCTTGCGACGTTGTACTTGCCGGCGAAAGCGCCCGATTCGATCCGAAATTCCTGGATGTGGGCATCCACCCCGGTGGCGGGCACCTGTGGCAATTGAGCAGGCGAATCGGCAAACAGGGCGCTGCCGCGCTCGTGCTGTGCGGTGATGTCCTCACCGGTTCCGAGGCCGCGGCGTGCGGTCTGGCCTGGCGTTGCGTTCCCGACGATGAATTGACCGGTCTCGCAATGCGATTCGCAAGACGGGTCGTGGGAAGGTCGCCCGATCTGATCCGGCGGACAAAACAAACACTGCGACAGTCCACCGGATTCACCGAGATGGGTCCGGCGCTGGACCTCGAACTCAAGGCACAGCAGTGGTCGGTTGAACAACCCTATTTCCACACCCGGGTACGCGAGGTACAGGACCGTATCGCGCGGGCCCGATAGACATGAGAACGGGGCAGCCCCAGCACCATGGGCTGCCCCGTCTCCGTGCAGACGAACTTGCGGTTCAGGGAAGTGTCAACGCAAGCCCGGCGCACGGGTGTGGAAGATGTCCGTGGCCAGCTTCATCCCCAGCGTGTCGGCGTCCCAGCGTTCCCCACCACTGCTGATCGTGTCTTTCTCGCACCAGCCGCCCATCAGATAGATCTTGTCGTGAATGGCACGAATCACCTGCCCGGTCACGTGTTGCGCCTGGTCGCTGGCAAGCCATGCCACCAGCGGAGAACTGCCTGCCGGGTCCATCGGGTGATACTCCCCCGGCGCCAGATCGTCCGCCTCGAATGCCTTCTCGCCGGTGGCTGACGTGGCGGTCAATCGGGTCATGCCGCCCGGGCCGACGGCGTTCACGGTTACTCCGTATTTGTAGAGTTCCAGGCTCGATGTCAGCGTCAGACCCACAATCGCGGCTTTGGCGGTCGCATAATTCGACTGCCCGAAGTTCCCGCTGAGGCCTGCGCCGGACGTCGTATTGATGATTCGCCCGGTAAAGGTCTCGCCGCTCTGCGCACGCTCGCGCCAATGATTCGCGGCCGCATGCGTCATCAACCAGGTGCCACGGACGTGCACTCGCATCACCGCGTCGAAATCTGCGACGGGCATGTTCCAGATGACCCTGTCCCGGACGATGCCGGCATTGTTCACCACCACGTCGACTCGTCCGAATTCAGCGCGTGCGCGTTCGAAGAGGTGTGGCACCTGCTCCTCATCAGCGATGTCGGAGTACTCGGCAATCGCCATGCCGCCGTTCTTGCGGATCAGTTCGACAACCTCGTCCGCGTCCCGCCCCGTTCCCTCGCCCCGCACCGACGTGCCGAGGTCATTGACCACGACGGTCGCACCGTGCCGCGCCAACTCGAGCGCATGGCCGCGGCCGATGCCGTGTGCGGCGCCGGTCACGATCGCGACTTTGTTCTCGAGCAATCGGGCCATGAATACCTCCTGATGGACGCCACCCGCGAAATCCCGACGCGCATGGTCAATTATATAGTGTATATATTACTGTCCGCTGCATGGCCCACGTTCGGGCCATGCAGCGGACGCGCGGATCTACTCCGAACCGAGCGCCCCGCGACTACGCAGGGTCGCGATCCGATCAGCGTCGTACCCCAGCACCTCACGCAAAACCGACTCGCTGTGCGCACCCAATTCAGGCGCGGGATCCGATGTGACCGGCGGCTTGTGCCCGACTTCCCGCACCGGAAAGGGCAGCTGTTCGGCCACGAGGTCCGACGCCGGCTTCCACGGCATGCGGTCGACGAACTGAGGATCCTCGGCAATGGACTCCGCAGTGTTGACCGGTCCGATCGGAACGTCGTGGGCGAGGCCGAGCTCCACCCATTCGGCCGTCGTCCGCTGCTCGAAGATCGTCGTCAACTCACGTCGCAGCGCCAGGTTGCCTCTGGCATGGTCGGCCAGGTTCGCCCCCGGATTGGCGTCGAAGAGGTCATCGCGTTCGACAGCGGAGCAGAAGTTCTTCCAGAACTTCCGCTCCGAAGCCATGAACAGCACATGACCGTCGCTGGACGGATAGAACTGATACCGCACGCCATCCGCCATACCACCGGTTCCCGGCGGCCTGCGTTCGTATCCGTCCGTCGGATTACCCGTCACCTCTGTCCCTGGACGTCGGTAGGCCCGAGAGGTTTCGCTGCGCAGCCAATCGAACGCAGCAGCCGAATCCGACTGCGCCACTTCGAGATGGCAGCCCTGCCCGGTTCGTTGCGCCTGCACCACACCTGCCAGCAGAGCCGCCGTTCCATATAGTGGCCCCGCGGTGATCCCGATCGATGTGTGATCCGGGATGGACGGCATCCCGTCAACCCCGGCAACCGGTGCGACCGTTCCCGCCCAGGCGTCGTAGGCGATGCCATGGCTGGGGAGATCCCGATAGGGGCCGGTCAATCCGTAGCCGGACACGCTGAGCATCACGATATGGGGATTCACCTCGCGCAGCCGCTCGTAACCGAGCCCGCGGCGCGCGAGCCCGCCGGGACGCATCGCTTCGATCACCACATCTGCCACCGCGACCAATTCGAGAAACGTCTCCCGGCCCGCCTCGTTGGTCAGATCGAGCACAATGCTGCGTTTTCCTCGGTTGACATGCAGGTGCAGCAGCGACGTCCCCTCGACGATGGGCCAGCTCATATGCCGGACATAGTCCCCTCCGGGCGGCTCGACCTTGATCACGTCCGCGCCGAGGTCCGCCAAGGGCGTGGATACGGCCGCCGGACCCAGCATCGAACACTCCACCACACGCAGCCCGGACAACAGCCCCGCGGGCCTCGGCTCGCCTTGCACCACTCCAAACCTCCGCAAATCTGATACCTACACGTATTATATAATATATAACACATACTCTTGGGCACTGCGCGACAACACGAACCGCTCCGCCACGTGGGGGTCGACGCAAACCGGGCAGGAACCAGCACGACACTCACTGCTCGCAGCCACTCATCGGCGGCGCATCGTATACTTTGTTTCTAATATGACCAGCATTGATTCACTACCGCTATAGGAGACTGTCATCGCCAGCTCGGTTTCAGCTTCAGCTCAACCGCTGCCTTTCGAGGATCATGAGACGCCCTCCGGAGGACTGTCGCGCCCGACCAGCTCACAGCAGGTCGCCGAATACATTCGGCGGCTGATCTTCGAGAACAAGCTCAAGGTCGGCGATCGTATCCGCCAAGACGAGATCGCGGCCGAACTGCGCGTCAGCCGTGTGCCCGTTCGCGAAGCGGTGATCGCCCTCGATCGCGAGGGCTGGGTGGTGATCGAACCACACCGCGGCGCCTTCGTCGTCGGACTCGATGAGAACTCGACCCGCGACCACTACGAACTCATGGGCCGCGTATACGGTTTCGGCGCTCGCCGTGCCGCGGAACGCGCGGCGCCGGAGCGGATCACCGAGCTGGGCAACCTGCATCGCCGGATTCAGGACACCGCGGATCCGGGCGAGTTCAGCCAACTCAATATGGAGTTCCTGCACCGGTTGATCCTGCTCGCCGGATCACGGCGCATCAGTGCGACCGTGCGCCTGATGGCGGTGAGCATCGTGCCCGGCAACTTCTTCGCCGAAGTCCCCGACGCCATGCGAATTCACAAGAAGGGCCTCCGTGCCATCATTCGGGCGCTCAAGGCGAACGACGGGGAGACCGCGGAGCAAGAGTTCATCAAGATGCTCCAACAGGAGGCCGAGAAGGTTGTCGCCCTCTTGATCTCGCGCGGCATCATCGAGCGGTCCGAAACAAGCTGAACCGCATCGCCTCTTTCGCGAAATAGCAAGCCCTCGACCAGAAGATTATATAATCTATAATCTGAATCGGGGGGCGGCGAGCGAAAGAGATGGACAACTCGATGGATCTACGTGGTGGCGCGGCGAACCTGGCGGAACTCTTCGAGTCCGGCGTCGCCACAGAGCCTGATCTGCCCGCCCTGGTACAGGATGGACTGTCCACCAGTTTCGGCGAATGGTGGGCCGATTCGTCGCTCGTCGCCAGCGGCCTCACCGAGTTGGGTGTGCACGCGGGCGATCTGGTCCTGCTCCTGCTCCCGTCAGGCCGGGACTTCATCACCTGCTACTTGGCCGCGCTGCGTGTGGGCGCGACCGTCAGCGCCGTCAATCCGCGCCTGGGTCCCACCGAAATCGCGCACATCGTCGATCGCTCGCGGCCATCGGTCATCGTTACCGACACCTGCGAGCGCGTCCGGGATCTCGCGCAATGCCCTGTTCGTACACCGGACAGCATCCATGGGAACCCGGGCGCGGCCCCCTCGATCGAGGGTTGGGCACCCGTCTCGCCTGACTCCGCGGCGGTCGTGGTCTGGACCACCGGGTCGACCGGCAAGCCCAAAGGCGCATGGTTCGATCACACAACTCTGGCCTTCATCGCGAACAATATGGGCCCGCTCAGCCGGCCCTACGATCGCAAACTGTTCCCCATCCCCTTCGCTCACGCGGCTTACATGACCAGGATCTACGACCAACTGCTGCATCGTTCGACGCTGGTCCTGACTCCCGCGGAATGGACAGCGGACAGTATGCTGAATGTGCTTGCGGCGGAGCGGATCACGGTGGGCCAGGGCGTGCCGACTCAATGGGAGAAACTCATCGCACTCCCCCGGCTCGCGGACACCGACCTCTCGCACCTGCGGCTGGTCTCCACCGGAGCGAGCCGAGTACCGGCCACACTGGTCGAGGCCCTGCACGAACGCCTGCGGTGTCCGGTAGTTGTCCGGTACGCGAGTACCGAGGTGCCCCTGGCGTTCGGCACTCGGGTCGGCGATCCGATGGAGACGATCACCTCGACGGTAGGCAGACCGTTGGGTGCCGCCGAGGTCGAGATCCGCGGTGGTGACGGACGCGTGCTGCCCGCGGGAGAGATCGGCCGGGTATTCCTGCGGTCTCATGCCCAGATGCGCGGCTATTGGCGCGACTCCGAACGCACGGCGGAGACGATAAGCCCTGAGGGATGGCTTGCCACCAGCGACTTGGGCCGCCTCGATACCGCGGGCAATCTTTCGATAGTCGGCCGGGCCGACGACGCCTACATTCGCGGCGGATACAACATCTACCCGTCTGAGATCGAGACTGTCCTGGCAGCGCATCCAGCGGTCGCTCGTGCGGCCGTCGTGGGCACGTCGGCTCCGGTAATCGGGGAGATCGGCGTCGCGTTCATCGTTCTCGAAGACCAACGGCACCACGCTGTCACAGAGACGGATCTGCGGACGTGGTGCCGGGATCGGATCGCCGACTACAAGGTGCCGGACAGTGTGGTGTTCGTCGAGGACCTACCGGTCAATGCGACGTACAAGGTCGATGTCGGCCGCTTGCGGGCCATGGCCGCGACGCTCACCGCCGAGCGCCGGAGGTCAGCAACCGCCGACCGGTCACTGCTCGGGCGCTGACATCGCGGCCGCCAAGCGCAAAGCGTGCTCGTCGCCGGAGCCGTAACTCGTCGCGAGCAACCAAGCGCGCTTTAGATACAGATGTGCGAGCACTTCCCAGGTGAAGCCCATCCCACCGTGCACCTGGATGCCGCATCGCCCGCCCTCGGTCGCGGCCTTGTCCGCAAGGACCTTGGCCGCCGACACGGCCGGAGCCGCGTCGAGTACGCCGGAATCGTCGGTCGCCAGTGCCGCGACGAGCACAGCCGCTCGGGCCACGTCGGTCTTCACCAGCCACTCCGCGAGCAGGTGCTTGACCGCTTGGAAGGAGCCGATTACCCGGCCGAACTGCACCCGTTCGGTCGCATATCGGACGGCGAGGTCCAGGCCACCCTGCGCCAGGCCGACCTGCAGCGCACCGGTCAGCACCGTGCCGTCCGACCGCCACCGCACCGCGTCGGCCGGCGATCCGATGCGCACCCCCCACCGGTCCGGAATCGTCACCGAGGACAGCGGCGTCAAGGGATCCAGCGGCGTATCGACCTGAGTCGCAACGCAATCCGCGGTAGGCAGCAGAAACAGGCCCGCATTGTCGACGATGACCAGATGCGTCGCTGCTTCGAAGTGCTCGGCGACGGCAACCCGATCCCTGGTGTCGACCGCGGTGACGACCGCCTTGCCCAGCCCCGCATCCGGTAGCAGGCGGGCCGCCAGCAGGGTGGCGACCAGCGGTCCCGGCACCAAAGCTTTGCCGAGCTCCTCGAAGAGGACAACGGCGTCCGGCAGCCCCAGCCCCATGCCGCCGTCTTCCTCGGGCAGCATTACGCCGAACACGCCCATATCGGCCAAGGCCACCCAATTCGCACTGTCGAGCGCGGGCGAGTTACTGGCCTCCCGCAGGCGGTCGGGTGTCCACACCTTCCGCAGGATGTCGCGCAGTGCGGCCTGCAGGCTCTGCTGGTCGGCACTCAAAGTGAGGTCCATCGAGGCTCCTTGCCCAAGTGGTACGTTCTCGATCCAACCGGCGGGCACGTTGCCGCCATATTATGGTCAATTCGCGGCTATCTGCCCCGGAACACCGGCGAACGCCGCTCGACAAATGCGCGCAGGCCTTCCTGCCCGTCGGCACTGGTCATATTGATCTCGGCCGCCCACGCCTCCTCCGCGAACGCGGTGGCCCGATCGACGTCGAGGGCGCGGTTGATCAACTGCTTTCCCAGAGCGAGCGCGATGGTAGGCCCCGAGGCCAATCGGGTAGCCCATTCCGACGCGACGTCGGTGAGCTTTTCGGCCGGTACGACCTCGCTGACCAAGCCGATCCGATGCGCCTCGGCCACCGGCACGTCGTCACCGAAGTAGATCAGCTTCTTGGCCATCTGCGGTCCGACCAGTCGGGTGAGCAGGTAGGCACCGCCTCCGTCGACGACCAGTCCTCGACGAACGAAGACCTCGACGAACTTCGCCGACTCCGCCGCGATGACCAGATCGCACGCGAACGCAAGATGGCAACCGATCCCGGCCGCGGTGCCGTTCACCGCCGCGATGACCGGCTTCTCACAATCCAGCACAGCCGAGATGAGCCGCTGGGCACCGCCGGAGATGGCTCGGGCGATCGAACCGGGAGTCCGTTCGGAACCGTTGTCAGCAGACGAATCCCCGTTGCCTGCAGCCAGATCGGCGCCGGTGCAGAAGTGTCGATCGCCGGCTCCGGTGAGTACGACCGCGCGAATGTCCGGATCGGCGGTGGCCTCCGCCATCCACGCGATCAGCTCCTCCCGCTGGCCGGCGGTAATCGCGTTCCCCGCTTTGGGGCGATTCAATGTCAGCCACAGGACGCCATTGTCGGCGTCGACATCCGCACGGAGGTCAGCCGATCGGGACTGGTCGGTCAACGACCACACCACCTCTCATTCGAGCACCCGCGATTCGACGCAGGTACTAACCATCTTAAAGATAGTATAAATTATGTAATCTACATTCAGTAGCACTCACGGAAAGCGGAGCGAAGTTGAACGACAAGGTCTACATCCACGAGTTCATCGACATCACCAAGCAGAACCGTGCGCGCTACATGCACCACATCACGGCGAACTGGAGTCCGATCGGCCAGGACGAGCGGCATCAGCTCTGCTACGGCGTGTGGGGCGTCGTCGGATCCACCGGCAGATGGCCCCAGGTGGTCAATATTTGGGAGGAGGACGGTTTCGCCGGCTTGGCCGACTCCTTCCGTATCGAACTGAACAACACCACCCTGCAGGATCCGTCGCTCGAAAAATGGTGGTCGGCCGCGGCGGACCTGCGAGCCGGTGGCGTCGACCGGCTGCTGGTACCCCACCCGGACACCCTGCCGATCGAGGAGCTGTGCGCCGCGGGCACCACCGGTGAGGTGTACGCGCACGAACTGGTCACCGTGGCGCCGGGAACCTGCCGAGACTTCCTGACGGCGGCGGTATCCGAGGCCAAACGGGCACACGATCAGTACGGATGGCAGCTCGTGGGAGCCTGGTGGACCGCCCTCGGCAATCAGGACGAATGCCTACTCCTGTGGGCGATCCCCAGCTGGGAGTCCTGGGCCGGGGTGGAGGACGATCTCCGTACCCACCGCGACGTCCTCCTCCCCGACAGCAGTGCGGCGATCCGTGGCCGGCAGCGCATCCTGCTGATGGATTCGCCGTTGAGCCCGCTCCGCACCGGCCGTCAGCCGTCCCGGGCGGACCGAACCGATTGGACCGATTAGCCGCAAGGGCTGAAACATAATCCGGAGGAAATTCAGGCCTCCGCGCACAGCGCCCGGGGGCGTCTGTGGAGGCGGAGGCGCTGGACCTCTCGATTGATCAGGCCGTGCCGAGGATGCTGACGAAGCTGACCATCTCCCCCGGATAACCGCCGAGATTGTGCGTCAGAGCGAGGGACCGGGACCCGAACGTCGATATCCGGCGCTCTTCCGGTGCTTCACCTCGCAACTGCAACCAGACCTCGAAGACCATTCGCAGACCGGTGGCGCCGACCGGATGGCCGAAGGACTTCAGACCGCCGTCCGGGTTGACCGGTAGCTCGCCGTCGAGATCGAAGGCGCCCTCCATAATTCGCTTCCAGGCGGTGCCACGGTCCGCCAGCCCGAGGTCCTCGATGAGTACGAGTTCCGTCGGCGTGAAGCAGTCGTGCACTTCCGCCATCGCCAACTCGTCGCGGGGCGACTCGATTCCCGCCTGGGCGTACGCCTGCCGGGCAGCCGCCACCACTTCCGGAAACGTGGTGTAGTCGTACTCCGGGTCCATCAGACCCGATCCGTCACCCGAAACCAGCGCCAATGCCTTGATGACGATCGGATTGTCGGTGTAGAGATGTGCGTCCTCGGCACGCACCACGATCGCGGCCGCGGCCCCGTCGGCCACACCTGCACAATCGAATACCGATAGCTGTCCGGCGACCGCGGGCATGGCGCACAACTGCTCGACCGACATTTCCTTGCGGAACTGCGCACGAGGATTACGGGCGCCGTTCGAGTGGTTCTTGGAGGCGATTCGTGCCAGCACGGTACGCATGTCCGCTTCGCTGACTCCGTACGCACCGCCGTAGGCGGGCACGACCATGGAGAACATCGCCGCGGCCGTCAGCGTGCGCTGGGTTCCGTCGTTGGGGATAGGAAAGGCGTTCAGCCCCTGATAACCCGAGTCCTTGACCTTCTCGACTCCGACGGCCATCGCGATATCGCAGGCACCGCTGGCCACCGCGTACGCCGCCTGCCGCAGTGCTTCCGACCCGGTAGCGCAGTAGTTCTCTACCCGGGTGACCGCCTTGTCCTTCAGTTGCAGCGGCCGGGACAGCGTCAAGCCGCTCATTCCCGACTGCGCGGTACCGAGCCAATAGGCGTCGACGTCCTCCTTGGTGACTCCCGCCGACTGGAATGCGGCGCCGGTGGCCTCGAGAAGCAACTCATCGACGCCCTTGTCCCAGTGCTCGCCGAAACGGGTGCACCCCATTCCGATGATGGCGACTCGATCCTTGATGCCATGTGAAGCCATTTCAATCCTCTTCTGCTATCGCATACCGCACCGGCCGGGCCTTCCAGAAATAGTTGTGCACGCCTTCGGCCGTGAACAGGCGGCGGAAGGTCATCTCGACCCGGCCACCGATCCGGAGTTCGCTCTCCTGGACATCGGTCAGTTCGACCGGCAGTCGCCCGCCGCCGTCGAAGTCGATCACCGCGAACACCACCGGCGGGCTGGGCGAGTAGGCGAGACGATCGACGGTGAAGGTGACGATCGTGCCCACCGCCGCGGCCATCGGCGCACGCGACACATCCATCGGGGATGGAGGCAGGCGCACCAGATCGTCACTGCCCACCGATCCGACGAGTCCGAACTTCCATTCGGTATTGCGCCACGCGGCCGTCGCGGACGGGCGGGCCGGTTCCGGACGACGCGGCGGCTCTACCGGAAGCATCCCGCGCCAGGCCAGGTATCTGCCGTAGGTAATAGGTGCCCCGGCCGCCATTTGATCCGCCAGAGACCGCCGGATCCGGTATGACTGCAGGGCGCCGGTCGTTCGGAACACCGCCACGTCGGCGCCGTCTGCCAGACTCAAAAGGACTACGACCCGGTCGGATTCGAGCTTCTCGAGTTCGGCTGCCAGCAGCAGTCCCGGCTGGGCAGCGCCGACATTGCCGACGCGATCCTCCAGCCGATCCGCCAGCCGATCCCCGCTGATTCCGGCGGCTCGCGCGACCGCCTGCGCCGTCCGCTGGTGTGGCCCGGCAACGATGAGCGCGGACACCGCATCCGGAGCGATACCGGCCTCGTCAAACGCCACTTTGAGGGCCTCGGTCCCCAGCGCGGTGTATCGAGCGAGGCCGAAGCGCTCTTCCCACATACTCGACGTCGCCGCGCCGAGCGGACGCCAGCGATCCAAGAACTCTTCGGTCAGCGATGTCCAGGTAAGTAGTTCGGCGAGCACCGGTCCGTCCGCATCGGATCCGACGAGCAGGGCCGCGGCGCCATCACCCCCCGATGATTCCTCCGCACCGCCCGGCAGGCCGGTACGCAGATCGGCTGCCACCACCAGTGCCGACTCGGACCCGTGCAGTCCGGCACGCAGCGCACCCATTGCCGAACGCACCGATCCGATCGCATCGAACGCGGCGGTGCCGCGGTCCAACCGGAGCGCGGCGTGCACCGCAGTGGCGTTCGTCTTGTCCAGGTAGGCAGGCTCGGTCGTCGAGAACCAGAGCGCACGAGGTCGCACCGTCCCCCCGGCCAACGCTACGCGAGCCGCTTCGACGCCCATGGTTGTGCTGTTCTCGTCGTATCCGGCAACCGTCCGTACCCCCTTGCCACCGCCGGATCCGGCTACTGCCGCGATCGCGCCTCGATCCAGACGCCAGTGGGGCAGATAGCTACCCCATCCCAGTAATCCACGCATGCGTTCATGCTAGCAAACGATTACATAAAATATGTAATGTACAAACCTGATACCCTCGGGAGCGTGACCACGGCAAATGCAACCGACAACCCGCCACCAAGCACCCCAAAACCCCTAGAGGGCGTGCGGATCCTGGCACTGGAACAGATGCAGGCGCTCCCCTACGCCACTCAACTCCTCGCCCGCCTCGGGGCGGATGTCGTCAAGATAGAGCCGCCCATGGGCGGTGACTCCGGACGCGCATCCTTGCCGGCCATGACGGACCCCAGTGGACGCCGAGTGGGAGCGACCTACCTGCGCAACAACTTCGGCAAACGCAGCATCTGCGTGGACCTCAAAAGCCCTCGTGGCGTAGAGCTGATCAAACGCCTCGCACCCGGGTTCGATGTGGTGGCAGAGAATTCGAAGCCCGGCACCATGACTCGCCTGGGCGTCGGATACGAAGACATCGCGGCGGTCCATCCAGCGGTGATCTACGCATCGGTATCCGGGTTCGGCAACACCGTCCCCACCCCGTATCGCGAGTGGCCGGCCTTCGCCCCCATCGTCGAGGCGATGTCGGGCATCTACGAGATGAAACGCGACGGTGACCACCCCCCATTCGTGGCGCCGGTCGGCGCACTCGGCGATATCGGCGCCGCGCTGTTCGCGACCATCGGAATCCAAGCGGCGCTTCGTTATCGCGACCTCACCGGCCGCGGACAGTACGTCGACATCGCGATGTACGACTCCGTGGTAGCGATGACCGATATCGTGACCAACTTCTGGTCGATGGGACTTCGGAACGGCAACCTCGGCCCGCTGATCATGAATGGATTTCGGGCCGCCGACGGCTGGTTCGTGCTCCAGGTCGGACGTGAAGCTCACTTCGCCAAGCTCGCCCAATTGATCGGGCGCCCCGAGTGGCTCACCGACCCACGGCTCGCCACTCGGCAGGGCTGGGTGGACCATCTCGAAGATATCGTGCGCCCAGCGGTGGAGCAGTGGGCTGGCGGAAAAACCAAGCTCGAAGCCTGCCGGACACTCGGGGCGGCCGGATTGGCTGCGGGTCCGTGTTTCACCGATGAAGAAGTCGTCGCGGACCCACACCTGTCGGCCCGGTCGATGCTGACGGAACTACCCCGCACCGACGGGATATCCCAGCCGATTCTGGTGCCGGGCAACCCGGTTCGATTGACCGCGATGGCCAATGACACCGAGCGACGGCCGCCGTGGCTCGGAGAACACACCACTGCCGTGCTGACCGACGAATTGAGTCTCACCGCCGACGAACTGGCCGCGCTACGGTCCGACGGAATTATCGCTTGAACCACTCACCCCAGAAAACATAGCGTCTACTATAATTAGCGCGGCAGGTGCCATCCAGCCACCAAGAGATGGGTCAGCGCTGACCCTGCAGGATCGAGGAACATCATGAAACCCGAAGACATGATCATGGTCAGCGTTGACGACCATGTTGTGGAACCACCCACCCTGTTCGACAAACACCTTCCGCAGAAGTACCGCGATCGAGCACCCGCCGTCGTCAAATTGGATAACGGAATGGATGTCTGGAAGTTCGGTGATGCGGTAATCCCGAACATCGGCCTCAACGCCGTCGCCGGTCGGCCCAAAGAGGAGTACGGCGTCGAGCCGACCACGTTCGATGAGATTCGCCCGGGCACCTACGACATCCATGAGCGCATCAAGGACATGAACTCCGGCGGCATGCTGGCCTCGATGAACTTCCCCTCCTTCCCGGGATTCAGCGGACGCCAGTTCGCGGCCGCCGGGGACAAGGACCTGGCCCTCGCCGTCCTGCGCGCCTACAACGACTGGCATATCGATGAATGGGCCGGAACGTATCCGGGCCGGATCATTCCGATGGCGCTACCGATTCTCTGGGACGCAGAACTGTGCGCCGCGGAGATCCGGCGGATCGCCAAGAAGGGCTGCCACTCGCTCACCTTCACCGAAAACCCGGCCAAACTCGGGTATCCCAGCTTCCACGACTCCTACTGGGATCCGGTGTGGAAGGCAGCGTGCGATGAGAATGTGGTCATCTCCATCCACCTCGGGTCCTCCGGCGAGCTGGTGGTCACCGCTCCGGATGCGCCGATCGACGTGATGATCACGCTACAGCCGATGAATGTGTGTCAGGCCGCCGCGGACCTCATCTGGTCTCGGGTCCCAAAGAACTTCCCCGATATCAAGTTCGCCCTGTCCGAGGGCGGCACCGGCTGGATTCCGTATTTCCTGGATCGGCTCGACCGCACCTATGACATGCACCATCTGTGGACCGGCCAGGACTTCAAGGGCAAGCTGCCCAGCGAAGTGTTCCGGGAGCACTTCCTGACCTGCTTCATCTCCGACCCGGTCGGTCTGACCCTGCGTCACCTGATCGGCATCGACAATATCGCCTGGGAATGCGATTACCCGCACTCCGACTCGTCCTGGCCCAACGCCCCGGAAGAGCTCGCGGCAGTTGCCGACGGCGTCTCCGACAGTGACCTGAATAAGATCACCTACGAGAACGCGCTCCGGTGGTATTCCTTCGACCCGTTCGCGCATCGCCCGCGCGAGAAGTGCACCGTCGGCGCCCTGCGCGCGGAGAACCCCGACCACGACATCTCGATCAAGGCGCGCGGAACCAAGCATGCCGTCGATCCGGCCGGTGTGCGAATGGACAGCGTGGTCGGCACCGCCACAGCCTGATCCTGTCCGGACACGGCATTGCCCCCTGCACCGAATCGGTGCAGGGGGCAATGCCGTGCACAGCGACCGTCCGAACAATGCGAGTTCGGCGCGGCTCAGAAGACGGATCCGACGTCCTTCTTCAAGATGTCGTCCATGCTTCGCTCGGCCAGCGCCGCGATCGTGAACGAGGGATTGCACGCGCCGGTGCTGCCCGGAATGAAGGAACCGTCGATCACGTAGAGGCCCTTCTGCCCCTGGACGCGACCGAAGTAGTCGCAGACCGCACCCATCGTCGCCCCGCCGAGAGCGTGCCAGGTCACATTGTCGGTGGCATTCTCGTCGATGACCGCGGCACCCGGCTTGTTATTGAAGATCTTGTCGACCTGGGTGCGAATCCTGGTGACCAGGTCCGAGTCGTAGGAGTCGCTCCACTGCACGATGGCGTCGTCCTGGCCGGAGTCGTATTTGAACGAACCCAGCGGTTTGACCGAGCCGTAGCCGATGATGGTCGCCATGCCAGTGGGCACGAGAATGTTCACAGTGCCGTGCACGATGGTGAACGGGCCGGCCGGGTCGTCCCAGAACTTGACACCGATGTTTGCGGGCCCACCCTGCTGTCCCCAGTCCTTTCCGAGGGCCTCATGGACCAGATAGATCCGGTCGCCGTTGGTTCCCCAGTTCTTGCCGACGGCGTCAGGCAGATTGGAGATCAGGTTCTTGTTCTTAGCCTTGACCAGCAACCGGGTGGTGCCGGCTGATCCTGCCCCGAGGAAGAGCGCATCGGCGATGAACTGCTTGTTCTCCTGAACATTTCCAGCGGTGTCGATGCGATCTGCTTTCACCAACCATTTCCCGTCCTTCGTCCGCGAAATATCACGAACGATATGTTGCGTTACTACTGCGCACTTCCCGGTATCCATCGCGGATTTGAGCCACGTGACATCGACAGTGCGTTTGCCGCCGTTATTCACGCCGTACACGATGTCACTGTTGGTGTATGCGGGTTTAGCTTTGCCGTTCAGCTCCATCCGCGCGAAATTCCAGTCGATGGGCAGCGGGATCTTCCAAGGCTGATAACCGGCGTCAGTGATGGCTTGGGCCACGACGCGACTACTTTGGTACGCATCGTTTTTCCAGAGATCATCGGGCAGCACGTTGGGCTGCAGGACCTGCGCAACACGCGGGTAGTAAATGCTGTTCATCGGCCCGTAGTCGATACCTGGAATATCGCGGGTAAAGTTGGCTTCGGAGGGCTGAATCGTCATTCCGTGATAGTTCAACGACCCGCCACCGACCGCAGCGGCACACATGATGTCGATGCCGTTGCCTTTGACGCGTTCAATGATCCCTGTGTACTTGTCGAACACCGCAGGGACGCCGCTGGTCGTGGTGTTCGACAGCCACGAGGACCGCTTGTCGGGGTTCGCGGCGTGCGAGAAGGTCTCGGCGTTCGGCCCGGTCTTCCACCATATTCCGCGTTCGATCACCAATGTCTCGATGCCGGCCTGTGCCAGCCGATTGGCTGTCACGCCGCCGCCGAAACCGCTGCCGATAATGATGGCGCGGTGGTGCTCGGGGGCAGCAGCAGTCTGAGCCCGCACCGGAGCGGCCTTGGAAATGAGGGTCACGCCGGCGGCCGCAGCGAGCGTTCCTTGCAGGAAACCTCGCCTGGAGGGGGTAGGAAGTCTTCTGTCACCAGCACTCTGTTCCCCCACAGCTTGGTTCATACTTTCAATTGTCAAAGGAAGTCCTAAGGGAGTAGAATTTTGGCTCGCTGCAGACAATTGGGTTCAACGGCATCAATGATCAGAAGTTCGGTCGGTGTTCGTGCCTTCTGCCCATTTCCGTCGCCGAGATTTCGAGGTGCTGCATACGGCGAGCAGACACGATGTTCTTTTCTCCACGCAGTCAGATCGACGGAGAATGAATCAGGATCCACTAATCGCGGGTCGAGGTCCTGGCCTGGTATACAAACGGGACATCGGAGATTGGTTTCGAACTCAGGCTAGTGACCCACCTTCCTGTCGCAGCATTGCGCATCGGTGCACATAGTAGGTGCTATTTACAGAGTGATCAACAGCGCTATGACGCCGAACAGGCATTCAGCGCGGCGTTTTATCACTGATCACATGGGTGGCGTTTATGGTGTTGAGGCGACCCGAGGGAACCGCAAGCATCGCCAGATCCGAGAAACCGGCCAGTCAGGCAGTGTCTCCGTGAAGAATTGACGGTAGGTGGCTCATGCCTGATCGAGGTGCTGTGTGCTGAGAGCCGTCAACGCGAGTGGGGGACGCGGTTGTTGTCACAGAGCAACGCCCCGTGGATTACCTTCCGCTCCGGTCCGGCCTCGAGAGAGGATCGGGCCGACTCGCGTTCAGCGAGGACTACGCGTGGTCTGGCTACAGTAGTCAAAATCGTCGTTGCGGTCGGCGCGGCGGCTTCGGCTCGATCATCGATACCTGATATAGCGGTCGACCTGCACGGATCGGTGTCCGGCCGCGACTACACCGTCGCCCGTTCTCAGCTGCTCAGAACCCCAGCGCGCTGACCGGCCGCGGCTGCGAGTCCGGATCACCCATGATTCGTTCGGTCCAATTGCTCAGCGACACAGCCTCATTCGCCGCAAATGCCGCACCATCGGGTTCGAACAACGTCCCGTCCTGGCAATATCGCGCTGGTCACCGGCGGCAACCGCGGGATCGGCCGGGAAATTTGCAGGCAGCTGGCCTGATACGGGTTCACCGTGCTGCTGACTGCGCGGTCCGACGAAGCCGGGAAGACCGCGGCCGCAGAGGTGGGGGCGATCCCGTTGCTCGATGTCACCGACAACGCCGGTGTCGTGGCGGCGGCCGAGGAAGCGGAACGCCCGCACGGTCGACTGGATGTCCTGATCAACAATGCCGCGATCACCTACGACACCTCGCAGCGCGCGCCGACCTCGGACCTGGCGGTCGTACACGAGGCGGCGGAAACCAACCTCTACGGCCCCTAGCGCATGGTCCATGCCTTCTTGCCGTTGCTGCGCAAGAGTTCCCATCCCCGCATCGTGAACGTCTCCAGCGAAGCCGCCTCCCTCACCGGTATGGGCGGCGGCACCCCCGCCTACAACACGACCAAGGTGGCGCTCAACGTGCTCACCCGCATGCTGGCCGCCGAGCTGCGCTCCGACCGCATCCTGGTCAACTCCATCTGTCCGGGCTGGGTAGCCACCGATATGGGCGCCCCCGGAGGGGCGCTCCGCCGCAGAGGGTGCGGCCGGAATCGTCTGGGCCGCAACCCTGCCCGACTCCGGCCCCACCGGAGGCTTCTTCCGCGACGGACACCCGCTGCCCTGGTGACAAGTTTTCGCAATCGCAGGCGCGGGCCGCACCGGTCGGCAAGCCGTCGATCTGCTCCGCAACCTCGGTCACAAGGTGGTCGTCGGCCTGGCCCGGTTGGCAACAGCCCGTTGATCTTCCGCCGCCCCGCGCTGGCATGCAGTAGGTAAACGGCTATCGGTTGAGCAGCTTCGCCTTCAACGCGTTCACGGTCGCGTCGTCGATATCCAGGCCCTTCGACAAGAACGCATCGAACGAACCGAAGCTCTGTTCCACCTGATCGAAGGACCCATCCAGGTAGGAGCGGTCCACTCCCAGCACCGGTTCGAACAGCGACGGGTCGGTCACCTTCCCGCTGGCGACCATGGCCTTCAACGTCGCGTCGTTCTCGACCTTCAGATTTTCATTGGAGGCCAGGTAGTCCTGGTAGATCCGCCACTTCGGGACGCCCAGCGCGCTCATGAGAATGGCGGTCATCCAGCCCGTGCGGTCCTTACCGGCGGTGCAGTGGTAGAGGATCGACCCCGACGAGTTCGCGATCATCTTGAACGCGGTGCCGAACTGCTGGCGCGCGATCGGATCGATGATCATCCAACGGTAGTAGCCGACCATGAACTGCGCAGCCTTGCCGTCACCCAGCAGCTGCTGCTGTGCGGCCGGCCCACCCTGCACTGCCTTGGCGAGGAACAGGTAGAAGTCATTGTTCGGGTCGTAGACGGGCAGCGACTCCTCCGGGATGGAGTCCGGCAGCTTGTCCGGATTTTGGCCGCGCTCAGCGGGACTGCGGAAGTCGATGGATTTGGTAATGCCCGCCGACACCAGCTTCTGCTGGTCGCCCGCGTCGAGCTTGTTCAACGCATCGGACCGGAAGACCTGCCCCGATGCGAGCTTGCCGCCAGCGCCCCAGGTCAGAAAGCCGCCGATATCACGAGCGTTGGGGGCGTTGGTCAGTTCGAGCGATTCCTCCTTCGGCGGCGACTGCAATACCGGGATGTCTATGTCTGCCAGTGCGGCGGGTGTGAGCGCTGCGGGGAATGCTGCGATGAGCGCTACGGCCAGGCCGGCCACGGTGCCGCGAACGGCGCGCGAAATCGTCATTATGGTATTCCTCGAGTTCGTTGCCCCGGACCAGAACGGTGCTGGCCCGGGATTTGTTGATATGCAGCACGTGGGGGTCAGAAGACCGAGCCCAGGTCCTTCTTCAGAATGTCGTCCATGCACCGCTCCGCCAGGGCGGCGATCGTGAACGAGGGATTGCACGCACCGGTACTGCCGGGAATCAAGGCACCGTCTACGACGTAGAGGCCATGCTGTTGGAGCACCCGCCCGAAGTTGTCGCACACCGAGCCGAGCGTCGCACCACCTAGGGCATGCCAGGTCAGCGAACCCGTGTCGTTCGTATCGATGACCGCCGCGCCGAGTTTGTTGTTGAAGATCAGATCGACCTTCTCGCGAATCCGCTTGACGAGGGCGGCGTCATAATCGTTGGACCACTGCAACACCGCGTCGTCCTTACCTGAGTCATAGGTGAACACCCCCTTGGGCTTCAGCGAGCCGTAGCCGATAATGCTCGCCATTCCGGCGATGGTCGGCAAAGGCGCTGTGCCATGGACGATGGTGATCGGTCCTTCCTTGTCATCCCAGAACTTCACACCGATATTTGCGGGGCCACCCTGCTGCCCCCAATCCTTACCGAAGGTTTCGTGCACGAGATAGATCCGGTCACCGTTGCTGCCCCAGTTCTTGCCTACGCCGTCGGGCAGGTTGCTAATCAGCTTCTTGGCTTTTGCCTTGACGAGCAGCCGCGTGGTGCCCGCCGATCCTCCGGCCAGGAAGACCGCGTCGGCGACGATCTCCTTGTGTTCGAGAACATTTCCACCGGTATCGATGCGATCCGCTTTGATACTCCACTTTCCAGCAGCGGTGCGGGCAATATCGCGAACGATGTGCAGGGGCGCCACCGTCGCATGCCCGCTGTCCACCGCCGATTTGATCCACGTCACGTCGACACTGCGTTTTCCGCCGTTGTTAACGCCGTAGGTGATATCACTGTTGGTGTATGCCGGTTTCGCTTGACCCCTGAGCTCCATCCGCGCGAATTCCCAGTCAATGGGTAGCGGTATATGAAAGGGCTGAAATCCAGCGTCCTTGATCATGCCCGCGACGACGCGACTGCTCTGATAGGCGTCATTATTCCACAGATCATCCGGAAGCACCGTCGGCTGCAATACCTTCGCGACGCGGGGGTAGAAGATATCGTTCATCGGACCGTAGTCGATACCGGGGATATCTCTGACGAAATTCGCCTCGGTCGGCTGCAGAGTCATGCCGTGGTAGTTGAGCGATCCGCCGCCGACAGCAGCACCACACATGATATCCATGCCGTTGCCCTTGACGCGTTCAATAATTCCCGTGTACTTGTCGAAGAGGGCCGGGACACCGCTCGCGGTTGTATTGTCGAGCCAAGTAGAACGTTTATCCGGATTCAGTGTATGGGAGAAAGTCTCGGCATTAGGACCGGTCTTCCACCATATTCCGCGCTCCAGAACGAGGACGTCGACACCGGCGGCCGCCAGCCGACTCGCCGCGACGCCGCCGCCGAACCCGCTACCGATCACCACGACTCGTCGCCGATCGACCGGTGCTGTGTCGGCACGCACCGGACCAGCCTGGGCGATCAAAGTCAACGACGCCGCAGCAGCAACCGCGCCCCCGAGGAATCCGCGGCGCGATGGAGCGGAAACTTTCGCTTCCTGATCGTCGCCGAATTTCCCAGCCTTGTTCACAGTACTATTTTCCATAGAGACATCCCGTGTGGTTTCGAGCGATCGTACCCGCATTGAAGAAAGGGCACGTCCACACGCGCGCCGTTGCGTCCAGGTACGGCAGTAATTAGGTAGATAGACGAAATATCCACACATTTTCACTGCAGTGCCATAGTAGATGCTATATATCTCTATTTCAAGAGGCGAATGTATTCGTCTCTGCACCGATGTAGGTGCGGGCGATGAGCGCCAAACGCAGGTGAAACAAGCCAGATATCGCCGCAGAATCGATGCCGGTGAGCCGTCCGATCCGCTTTATTCGATAGTCGACGGTATTAGCATGAATGTGCAGCGTATGCGCGGTGCGCTTACGGTTGAAACCGGTTCCGATGTGACATTCCAACGTCTCCAGCAACTCCGGATGAGCGTCGAGGGGATCGAGGATCGACACGAGCGCCTCACGCCCCGGACCGGGGCGGGTGGCCTGGTATTCGAGGACCAGATCGTTGAAGCGGTAGAGGGCCGGCGCACGCTTGAGCCGATGTGCCACGTCCAGCAACTCATGGGCGTGCTTGGCAGCCTCGGGTATCTGAGCGAGGACGGCCGGCACAACGGCCGCGATGATCGGGGCACCCGCAGCCTGCGACAGCCGGTCGACCAGGACTTCGAGATCCGCATCCGCGAATTCCTCGGTCGGGGCGAGCAGCGTCGTATCATCGGCACCCAGGTCGGCCAATACCGTCTCGCTGTATTGGACCGTGAGAAGTGCCTGGATACGCCCCAGCCGTCGATGTGCGGCTGCCGAGCCGTCCACCATCGTAGGCGACTCGCCTGGATTTTCCGGAATCGACAGCGCCACAACCGAATACCGCGAGGCCACATCGATACCGCATTCGCGGGAGAAGAGCGCTGTCGCATGCCCGGCCAGCAGCGCCGAGGTCAGCGCCCGAACGCTGGCCCGGCGGTCCCGGACCGTCACCTGCAGCTCACGCAAATAGGCGCGCGCGATCGCGCCATTGATGATCTCGAGCAGCTCCGTACGGGCCGGAACGCCGGCGATGAGATCATCGTAATCCGCTGCGGTGACGTTGGGCACGACCAGATCTATACCGACATCGATGCCCAAATGGATCACATAGAGGACGGTGTCGATCGGCACGCCTTCCCGGGCACAGTCGAAAGCGGCCGAAGCCAATCGCGCGGTCTTCTCGGGGATGTCCTCGCCGTCCAGCATGGTGACGGCGATCTCCTGGCAGTCCTGCGCAGCCGCGAGGAGGTCACCGTGACGAATCATGAGGGAGAGCAGCCTGTCAGATAGGGAACGAAAGCCCGAGCAGCTTGATCGCGTTTCCCCTGGCGATCTTATTGATTGCGGTCTGTTCCAAATGACCGAACTGCATTGCCGCCGCCTCTCGAGAATGCGGCCAGGTCCCGTCCTGATGCGGATAGTCAGTCTCGAACAGCACGTTGTCCAACCCGACTTTGTCGAGCAGCTCCACACCGACGGAGTCTTTGAAGAAACAGCTCGATATCTGGCGGTAGTAGTAGGTCGAGGGCAGTTCGGGGCAGTTCAGCTGACCGTTCGCCCAGCCTCGGTGGGTCTCCCAAACATCGTCCATGCGCTCCAGCACGTAGGGAATCCACCCGATCTGCGCCTCGGCGTACAGCAGCTTCAAATTCGGGAATCGGTGCAGCACACCGGAAAACAGGAAGTCGGTCATGCTCGCGACACTGTTACCGAAGATGATGGTCGCGCCGACCGCGCCGGGGGCGTCGGCCGATGTCTGGGGCGTTTTGGTGCCGGAGCCGATGTGCATCGACAGGACTGTGCCCGTGTCCTCGCACGCGGCGAAGAACGGATCCCAGTACCCCGAATGCAGACTCGGCAGGTCCAGATATGCCGGCAATTCACTGAAGGCGACGGCTCGGACACCGCGCGCCGCGTTCCGCCGAAGCTCGGCAACAGCCAGATCAACGTCCCACAGCGGTACCAGGCACAGCGGAATCAGCCGACCTTCGCTGGGACCGCACCACTCCTCGACCATCCAATCGTTGTAGGCCTCGACACACAGTTTCGCCAGCTCCCGGTCCTTTCCCCAGAGAAAGATCTGCCCGCAGAAACGCACGTAGTTCGGAAAGCACATCTGCGCCTGCACGCCGTTGCGATCCATATCGAGGAGCCGCTCGGACGGAATCCAACAGCCGGGCCGCATATCCGGATAGTCGATTCCTTCATTGGTGACTTCATCGGCAGGAACACCCGCTGCGGCGATGTACCGCTTGATCTGGGTGCGGCTGTTTTCATAGACCCACCAGGCCACATCGGGGCCTTCGGTGCCCGGCACCTCGACATACCTGCCGTCGACCAGGGTGACTTCACCGCCGGGCGCCCGCTCGATCCTCGGCCCGATATCGCGCAGCCGAGCAGGGAGTCGTTTGCTCCACAGATCCGGCGGCTCGACGACGTGGGCATCGACGTCGATCAACGGCGGGATCAATGCCAACCGCTCTTCGAGCGCATCGGCCCGAGCAAGGTTCTCCGTCATCTCTAGCCTCCAGGGTCATAAAACATCTTTGATATAGTATACAGTTTGAGTCTAATCGGTACCCCCGACGGATACCCATCATTCAGCCGCGCCGGCCACCCCTGCGGCCTCCATTGCTTCGATCTCCTCCGTGCCGAAACCCAGTTCGCGCAGCACGGCCGTCGTGTGCTCACCGAGGGCAGGGACCGGGTCCAGCCGCCAGTCCCAGCCCAGCACCTCGGGCGGGGGAAGCAGTCCGAGAACAGCACCGACGGGAGAGGCGATCTCTTCCCAGCGCCCCCGCTCCACCAACTGTGGATGGTCGAGTACATCGGTCGGCGAGTTCAGTCGAGCGTGGCCGATCCCGGCCGCGTCTGCGGCCTTCCGGCAGGAGTCCAATGCCCGCTCGCCGACCCACGCACCGATGACGGCATCGAGTTCGGCGCGCCGTTTCACCCGGTCTGCGTTGGACGCGAACCGCGGATCCTCCGCAAGATCGGGACGCCGCAACACATCCAGAGCGAGCCGCCGCCACTCTCGATCGTTCGTCGTACCCAAGACGAGGACCTGACCGTCGCTGGTCCGATACGCCCCGTACGGTGACACCATCGGCGAGCTGAGTCCGTTCGGCTGGACATCGGCGCCCCCGTAACGGGCCTGATTCAACGCGAAGCCCATCCACTCGGCCACGACATCGAACAGGCCCACGGAGATCTCCGCGCCCTCGCCGGTGCGCTCTCGGACAAACAGGGCGGTCAGCACGCTCGACAACGCATACATACCCGCACCGATATCGGCGATGGGTATACCCGGTTTAGCCGGTTGTTCGGGAGTGCCGGTGATAGCGCACGACCCGGCCTCCGCTTGAACGAGCAGATCATAGGCCCGCGCGTCGGAGTAGGGCCCGCCGCGGCCGAATCCGGAGATATCCACGGTGATTAAGCGCGGATTCACGGCTCGCAACTCCGCCATATCCACTCCGATTCGACCGGCGGCGCCTGGAGCAAGATTCTGAACCAAGATGTCGGCCCGGTCGATCAGCCGGGCCAGCACCTCCTGGCCACGCGGCTGCTTCAGGTCCAGCGCGACCGACTCCTTGTTCCGGTTGGCCCAGACGAAGTGGGCGCCCATTCCGCGTACGACGTCGTCGTAGTCTCGAGCGAAGTCGCCACCGATTCGGTTCTCCACCTTGATGACCCGAGCGCCGAGATCACCCAGATGCCGAGTACAGATCGGCGCGGACACGGCCTGTTCGATCGCGACGACGACAAGTCCCGACAAAGGTTGCATCAGCGGCCCTATCGCGGAGCGAAGCGTTGGCCGCCATCGAGCCTGATGGTTTGGCCGTTGAGCATCGGATTGCGGACGATGGCCTCGACCAGCCAGGCGTATTCCTGTGGTCTTCCGGCGCGCTTCGGAAACGCGGCGTCCTTGGTCAGAGTGGAGATGAGTTCATCCGAGGCCGCTTCCAGCAATCCGGTAGCGAAGAGACTGGGCGCAATGGCCAGCACCCGAATACCCAAGCCACCGAGGTCCCTCGCCATGGTGAGGCTCATTCCCGCAATACCGGCCTTGGCCGCCGTGTAAGCGACCTGTCCGATCTGTCCTTCGAAGGCGGCGATCGACGAGGTGTTGATGAGGACGCCTCGCTCCCCGTCCTCGTCCGGCTCGTTCTTGCTCATGTGCCAGGCCTGCAACCGGTTGAGGTTGAAAGTTCCGATCAGGTTGAGCTCGATGAGCTTTCGAAACTCGGCCAGCGGTAGCGGCCCGTCCTTGCCGATGATGCGCTTGCTGACCCCGCCGCCCGCAGTGTTCACCGCGACATGCATACCGCCGTGGTCCCGGACGACCGCCTGCAGCGCCTCGTCGGTGCCCGCCTCATCGGTGATGTCGCACGGGTGGAAGGTGGCGCCCCCGACCAAGGAATCCGTCACCTCTTTACCTTGACTGCCCGGCAGATCCAGGATGGCCACTGTGGCTCCTCGGTCGGCCAACAATTCGGCCGTGGCCCGGCCCATGCCTGAACCGCCGCCTACGACCACGGCAATCTTGTTGCTTACATCCATTCCGCCGAAACCTTCCACCTCTACGCGGCCCAGGCCAGCCGATCGCCCGCCCAATATATAATGTATATTCCCTTCTGCCAAGAGTCCGAGACCAACCGGGAGTCCAGCCCATGCGTGAAGCCGTTATTTGTGAGCCGATTCGGACACCGGTGGGTGGTTACGGTGGCGCCCTGCGGGACGTGACTCCCCCAGATCTCGCCGCTACCGTCCTCCGCGAATTAGCCAAAAGGACCGGGATCTCCTCAGCGGACATCAACGAAGTCCTACTGGGACAGTGTTATCCAAACTCCGATGCCCCGGCCATCGGCCGCGTCGCGGCGCTCGACGCGGGATTCGACGTCAGCGTCGCCGGTATGCAGATGGATCGTCGATGCGGTTCGGGCCTGCAAGCCGTACTGAACGCTGCGATGCAAATCCAGACCGGCGTCAGTGATCTGATCATCGCCGGCGGGGTGGAGAGCATGAGCTCGGCACCGCTCTACTCCACGAGTATGCGCTGGGGTGTTCGAGGCGGCGGCGTCACTCTCCACGACGCGTTGGCACAGGGACGAGTTACAGCCGGCGGCCGTCACCATCCGGTGCCCGGCGGAATGCTCGAAACCGCCGAGAATTTGCGCGCCGCGTACGGGATCTCACGGTTGGCGCAAGATGAACTGGCATTGCGATCCCACCAGCGCGCTACCGCAGCCCAGCAGGCGGGCGTATTCGACGAGGAGATCGTTCCAGTTACTGTTCGAACGCGGCGAGGGGAGGTAGTGGTTAAGTCCGACGAGCATCCTCGAGCCGACAGCTCCCTGGACGCATTGGTCAGGCTTCGCCCGATCCTTGTCGACACGGACCCGGATGCGACCGTTACCGCAGGCAACGCAAGTGGCCAAAACGACGGCGCCGCAGCCTGTATCGTGACACACCCGGCGAGGGCCGAACAGCTCGGCCTGCGACCGATTGCGCGGCTGGTTTCCTGGGCGGTGGCCGGCGTACCCCCGCGCACCATGGGTATCGGCCCGGTACCATCCACGGCAGCGGCTCTCGACCGCGCCGGGCTGAAACTTGCCGATATCGATCTGATCGAGATCAATGAAGCATTTGCCGCCCAGGTCCTCGCGTGCACGACCGAGTGGGGCTTGTCCGATACGGACTGGGAACGGATCAATGTGCACGGATCCGGCATTTCCCTGGGGCACCCGGTCGGCGCAACGGGCTGCCGGATCCTGACCACACTCCTGCGTGAGCTCGATCGCCGAAGCGGCAGGTACGGGCTGGAAACGATGTGCATCGGCGGTGGGCAGGGACTGACCGCGGTATTCGAACACCTACCGGCATAGCGGGATTCCTACGCCCGGCCCCTCCCCCGCGCAACCGCGCATGGAGGGGATCAGCCGGGGGTGATCAGCCTGCGGCTCAGCCGCCAACCGTCCGCAGTCCGGAGGAACGAGTCACGGTATTTGCCCATCGAGCGCAATTCCGGCTCGACGTCTGTGTTGCCGTAGAAGAGCCAGTAAGACTCCGCGGCAGCGTGATCCCCCTCGACCTGGACTGCCACGGTGGTGATTACGTGCCGAGTTCCGCTTCCGGGCCCGGTCGTCCCGGCATTCCTCCTCGATACCGCCGCGGCGAGGATCTCGCCCCGCCCTCGGCGCACCGCGGCCCCCGGCATCTCCCACAGAGCATCGACCGTGAATCGCGACCCGTAGAGCTCGAGCGGACCGTCATCGGAATGGTGCGCAATCTGTGCGACGACGTTCCGAATCTCCAACTCGTCCGCAATCCGCCGGGTGTTGTCCAAGTCAGGCACGCGATCTCTCCTGGGGGCCGTAGACTTTCAGGTCGTTAGTACTATATATATAATATATGCAAGATGAGACAGGGCTACTTCCCTCCGGAGAGGCCGCGGACCCCCGCGGAGACCTGCGCTGGGGCACTATCGGCGGAATGCTCACCGATGTCGCGCTTCGACTGACAGACGGCGAGGCAATCGTGGACGGCGACGTCCGACTGAGCTATGCCGAACTCGATTCCCTCGTGTGGCGAGCCACCCGCGCCTTCCTTGCCCTCGGCGTCGAAAAGGGTGATCGGGTGGCGATCTGGGCGCCGAATTCCTGGCACTGGGTTGTCGCCGCGCTGGGCATTCAACGTGCCGGTGGGGTGCTCGTCCCCCTGAATACGCGCTTCCTCGCCGAGGAGGCAACGTACATTCTGCGCAAGAGCGAAGCGCGGATCCTTTGCGTGGTAGGCGAATTCCTCGGGCGGGACTATCCGCTCTTCCTGCGGACCGCTGCGGGCGCCCTCGGCAAGAACCACCCCTACGCGCTGCTACCGCAACTGGAACACGCGGTCGCCTTCGACTCCGAGCCGCGCCGCGGCGTGCACACCTGGAATGAGTTCCTCGCGTCCGGCGATGCGATTACCCCGGCCGACGCGGAGCGGCGAGCGGCCGAGGTCGGTCCGGAGGATCTCTCGGACATGCTGTTCACCTCGGGCACAACGGGAAAGCCGAAGGGCGCCATGTGCACTCATCAGCAGACGCTGCGCGCCTACACCGTGTGGTCGGAGATGGTCGGATTGCGGGAGCAAGACCGATACCTGGTCGTCAATCCGTTCTTTCATGGATTCGGATATAAGGCAGGCTGGCTGGCCTCCCTCATTTCCGGCGCGACAATCCTGCCCGAGAAGACGCTCGATGTAGCGCACGTACTGGATATGGTCCGCCGGGAACGCGTCACCGTTCTTCCCGGAACCCCGACGCTGTACCAAACCATGCTCGAGCATCCGGATTTCACCACCGATGGTGTATCCAGCCTGCGCCTGGCGGTGACGGGCGCCGCCAGCGTTCCGCCGAATCTGCTCTATCGCATCAAGGAGAGCCTCGGCTTTTCGCACATCGTCACCGGTTACGGCCTGACCGAGTCCTGCGCGATCGTCTCCATGTGCCGGCATGACGACCCGCTGGAGACGGTCGCCACGACTTGCGGGCGTCCACTACCGCATCTTTCCGTCATAGCGGCAGACTCGGAAGGCAAGCCGCTTCCGCCGGGCGATCAGGGCGAGATCCTGGTGCGCGGTTATACCGTCATGAAGGGCTACTTCGGGGAAGACGCCGAGACAGCGGCCACCATCGACAAGAACGGCTGGCTACACACCGGCGACATCGGCACGATCGACGAGAACGGGCGCATCAGAATCACCGACCGCATCAAGGATATGTACATCGTCGGTGGATTCAACGCCTACCCGGCGGAGATCGAGAAGATCCTGGACAGCCATCCCGCCGTCGCGCAGTCCGCGGTGATCGGCATTCCCGACGAACGGATGGGGGAAGTCGGCGCCGCATTCATTGTCCTCAGGCGAGGTTCCGAACTCGGCGAAGAAGAGTTGATCGCTTGGGCGCGGCAGAAGATGGCCAATTACAAGGTGCCCCGCATGGTCTATATCAGGACCGAACTGCCAACCAATGCGGCCGGCAAGGTGGTCAAAGGTGTTCTGCGCGAGCAGGCCCGCGAGTTGAGCCCAGGAGTGTGACGATGAATCGGTACGAATCGGTGGACGGTCTCGACGTCACCGTCGATAGCAACGTGCTGCGGCTGACCCTCAACGACCCGGAGCGGCGCAATGCGCTGACCGACACCTCGGTCGCCGGGTTCATCCGATCGCTCGAGACAGCAGCGACCGATGACAGCTTGCGCGCCATTCTGCTGACGAGCACGGGCAAAGACTTTTGCAGTGGTTTCGATATCGTCGCGCGCAACGCGCGCGCCGAGACCGACGAGCGGCCCCGCACGGGCAGTATTCAGCGTCGGCTGCCGACGCAGGCGAACCGGCTCATCCCCTTGCTCCTGGAGATTCAGCTTCCTGTGGTCTGCGCCATTCGGGGATGGGCCGTGGGCATCGGCGCACAACTGGCGCTGGCCGCCGATTTCACTGTCGCCGCGGTCGATTCGGTCTTCTGGTACCCGTTCCTACGCCGCGGATTCACACCCGACTCCGCGAGCACGTGGCTACTCCCCCGGACCGTAGGAATGGCCCGGGCCCGCGAACTGCTCATGCTCGACCGAAAGTTTTCCGGCATCGAGGCGGTCGAATGGGGAATCGCCCACACCACAGCCGAATCCGAGAAGGTAGAGGTCGTGGCCGACGATCTGGTAGCTCGCCTCGCCGGCGGACCCACCGTGGCGCTCGGGCTCACGAAGCGGCTACTGAACTCCGCCTCGGAACAAGACCTGTACCAGCACTTGACAACTGAGGCCTACGCGATGGAACTCAGTTCCCGCAGTCCCGATTTCCGTGAGGGCTTACGCGCTTTCATCGACCGTCGCAGCCCTACATTCGAAGGCCGCTAATCGGCGGATTCGCCGATCACTCCGCGTGCGGACAGCAGGGCGACCACCTTTTCGGATTCCTGCTGAAGCATTTTCACGAATTCCAGCTCGGCCGTCTCGCCGTCGTTCGCCTTCAGCGCGCGCATCACCGCACGCAACCCGCGCTTCTGGAGTCGAATGGCGTCGGGAACCTCGGCGAAGTAATTACCGGGCACGATACTGACCGTCATCAGCCGGACTGTGGCGGTGATTCGCCGGGAGGCGGCGAGCACGAACAGCCGATGCAGGAATTCCATATTGAGCTGGCTGAACTCGTCCGCCCCGGTGGCCTCCTGCAGTCTGCGATGCAGCCTGCCCAGCTCCGTGATCTGCTCCGGTGTGCCGCGCTCAGCGGCCCGGCGTGCACCGAAACCGTATATCCGGCCCATCAATTCGTAGTGATCACGCGTCGAATTCTCATCGAGGCCGACCACGAACGCGCCGCGGTGCGGCTCGATCATCACCCAGCCCTCGCGGTCGAGGGCGATTACAGCCTCTCGGACCGGGACACGGCTGACACGCAATTCGGCCGCGATTTCGTCCTGACGGATACGGTCGCCGACCTTGAGTTTGTTCTCGAAGATGAGCTGGCGGATGTATCCGGCAACCTGATGCGCGCTGGTGGGACGGGACAGTCCCCCGGACGAGGCACCACCATCGTCAAAGGGCCGCGGCAGGGCTGAAGCCGAGCTGGTAATGACTGCCTCCTCGGTAGCGGTACTGATCTTATCCAAAACAAAGTATATACACATACAGTTGACCGTTTGTTACCTGCACGAAAACTGCGCCACGTGCACACCCCTTGCAGGATGAATGTATAAAGTATATAACAGCAATGGTCAATGGCGCGCCACGCGCCACCACTGATCACAAGGAGGACTGGTGGGATCGGCTTTACGCGGGCGCACCATCGTCATGTCGGGCGGAAGTCGCGGTATCGGGTTGGCCATTCTGGTGGCGGCCGCGCGCGAGGGCGCCAACGCGGTACTGCTGGCGAAGACCGATACGCCGGATGCTCGATTGCCGGGCACGGTACATACAGCCGTATCCGCGATAGCGGCCGCGGGTGGTCACGCGGTAGGCGTGATCGGGGACGTCCGCGACGAAGCGGATGTCGAGCGGGCGGTCGCCACCGCCGTGGAGCGGTTCGGTGGCGTCGATATCTGCATCAACAACGCCGGGGCGATCAACAAGGCAGGCACGCTCGAATTGCCACTCAAACGGTTCGATCTGATGCAGCAGGTCAATGTCCGAGGGACCTACCTCCTCACCCGGGCATGTCTCCCCCATCTGCGGCAGTCGGATCATGCGCATGTACTCAGCCTGTCGCCGCCGCTGAATCTGGCGCCGCACTGGCTCGGCCAATTTCCCGCCTACACCATGTCGAAGTACGCGATGACATTGCTGACCCTCGGGTGGGCGGCGGAATTCGCGGCCAACAAGATCGCCTCCGACTGCCTGTGGCCGCAAACCCGGATCGCGACCGCGGTCATCGGAATGCTGGGTGGCCCAGACGCCTTGGCGCGCAGTCGAAGCCCCGAGATCATGGCGGACGCGGCGGTTCACCTGCTCGCGCAATCCCCCACTGCCGGAACAGGTCGCACGCTTCTGGACGTCGAAGTGCTCGCCGCGGCCGGAGTAACGGATTTCGCGAAGTATGGCGGCGGCACCGACCCGACCCTCGACTTGTATGTCGACCCGCCCGGGGAAAGCCTCTCGGGCACAACTGATATCGATACGGAACGAAAGTGGATCGAACGATGACCAAACGTACTGCGATCGTCACCGGCGGCGCCCGTGGCATCGGCGCGGCCGTTGCCTACCGACTCGCCGCGGATGGGATGTCCGTGGCGGTGCTCGACCTGGACGAGGCCGGCGCGAAAAACACCGCGGAAGCAATCCGTGCCGACGGCGGCCGGGCCGCCGCGATCACGGCGGACGTGACCGACGCCGCCTCGGTGGAACTTGCCGTCGGGCGGGTGGCGCAAGAGTTGGGCCCACCGACCGTTGTTGTCAACAACGCGGGCGTGACCCGGGACAACCTGTTGTTCAAGATGACCGAAGAGGACTGGGACACAGTGCTTGCCGTGCACCTGCGCGGCGCCTTCCTGGTGACCCGGACAGCGCAGAAGTACATGGTCGAAGCCAAGTTCGGCCGGATTGTCAGCATCTCTTCGACGTCCGCGCTGGGCAACCGCGGCCAGGCGAACTATTCCGCCGCCAAGGCCGGGATCCAGGGGCTCACCAAGACACTGGCGCTCGAACTGGGCAAGTTCGGCGTCACCGCAAACTCGATTGCACCGGGTTTCATCGAGACCGAAATGACGAGGGCCACAGCGGAGCGACTGGGAATCGGGTTCGAGGAGTACAAGACCGAGCGTGCCGCGGCAATCCCGGTCGCGCGAGTTGGACGACCGGAGGACATCGCACATTTGGCCTCCTACCTGGTCAGCGACGGGGCGGGTTTTGTTTCGGGTCAGGTGATCTATGCCGCCGGCGGACCCAAGGGCTGACACGGGTGCGCCGGTCGCCGAGCATGTGCTCGCCGAACAGCGCGGTCCGGTCCTTGTCTTGACGCTGAACCGCCCGGACCGCCTCAATGCGCTGACCCCACTGATGGCCGAGCAACTGATGGCCGCATTCGACCGCGCCGACGCCGACGATTCGGTGCGGGTGGTCGTGATCACTGGCAGCGGACGCGGATTCTGCGCCGGTGCGGACCTCGGCTCGGGCCCCGATCGGTTCAACTACGACGATCCGGCCAATCATCGCGACCTCGGTGGTATCGCGTCGCTGCGGATTTTCGAGGCACTCAAGCCGGTCATCGCGGCGTTCAACGGCCCGGCCGTCGGTGCGGGGATCACGATGATGCTTGCAGCGGATATCCGATTGGCTTCCACGACAGCGAAATTCGGTTTCGTTTTCGCGCGCCGTGGAATCGTGCTCGAATCCGCGTCGAGCTGGTTTCTGCCGCGCCTGGTCGGAATCAGTCGGGCCATGGAGTGGGCGAGCACCGGCCGAGTCTTCGGGGCCGACGAGGCGCTCGAGGCCGGGCTCGTGCGCTCGGTGCACGAGCCCGGCGCGCTATTGCCGGCCGCTCTCGACCTGGCCGAGGAGATTGCCGCCAATACGGCACCCGTGTCGGTTGCATTGAACCGGCAGATGCTGTGGCGGATGCTCGGCGCCGACCATCCGATGGCCGCTCATGAACTCGATTCCCGCGCCATGGGTTCGCGGGGGCGGTCAGCTGATGCCAGGGAAGGTATCAGCGCGTTCCTCGAGAAGCGAGCAGCAGCGTTTCCCGATCGAGTTTCGGCCGATTTGCCCGAGTTCTACCCTTGGTGGCCGGAACGTCCGTTCACCCCACTGGGCGCTATCCGAGCTCTTTGACCCCGCGCCGGTAGTGTTCATCGCCACCAACTCCTGCAATGGCGCAGGTACCTGAACTGTTGTATATATTATATATGATTTCAGATTGCTCGAGTTATCGGTCCAGCTCCCGGGGCTGTGCAGCAACAGCCGCGCAACGGGATCTGGCGGTAGTGCGGATCGGTTGCCAACGATGACCTCCGACGCCATCGACATCGACATCGACAAGTCCGCGATCACGGTCACCGGAACCCAGCAACACGAGGCTTGGCGAAGCCGAGCGATGCCGCCGGTCGAGCAGATCGCGGGCGGAATCTGGTCGATCCCGGTGCCCTTCCCGGACAATCCGCTGCGATACACCCTGACCTACCTGGTTCCGGGCAAGCAGGGTGTGGTGGTTGTCGATCCCGGTTGGCAATCCGAGGACGGGTGGCAGGCACTGGTCGACGGGCTCCGGACGGCCGACATCGGGATCGACGACATCGTGGGCATCGTCGCGACACACGTGCATGCCGATCACCACGGGCTGTCCGGACGCCTTCGCGAGGCATCCGGCGCGTGGGTCGCGATGCATCCAGCGGAGCGCGATTCGCTGCCCGCGCGCATCGAGCAGGCGCGGTCCGAACCGGAGGGCTCCCGTGAACGGGTCGCCCGCTTGATGCGCATTGCCGGAACGCCGGAGTCGGCGATCAACACATTTCTCGAGCAATTCGACAAACTCGACGGCCCTAATGTCGCGGAACTGATCGAGCCCGATGTACTGCTGGAGGACGGCGACTCCGTCCCGCTCCCCGGTCGGCAGCTCTTTGCGCTGTGGACGCCCGGACACACTCCGGGACATGTGTGCCTGCGGGAGCCGGATGCGCGCGTGTTGATAACCGGAGACCATATGCTGCCCCGGATCACGCCGAGTGTCGGTCTCGCGCCGGGCGCTATCGGATCACCGTTGCCGCGGTTTCTCAACTCACTCAGCCGAGTCGCACAGTACGACGATCACGAGGCCCTGCCGGCGCACGAGTACCGATTCCGCGGGATTGCGGCCCGCTCGGTGCAGTTGCAAGAACATCATTTTCAACGCTGTCGCGAAATCGCCGCCGCTGTCGACGAACTGGGAACACCGACGATCTGGCAGATCGCGGAACGGATAACGTGGTCGCGCCCGTGGGCCGAGGTCGGTCGAATGCAGGTGGCCGCGCTTGTCGAAACAATGGCCCACACAACGCATCTGGTAGAGGAACGGGAACTCGGGTGGCTATCGCCCGGTGGATTGACCGGCGATGTTCAACCGGCTCGGCTGCGGCGAGTCCGACGAACCGATTCCGAGGAACGGCCGATCGGCGAAGGTCTCCACAGGTAGCCGGCAGCGCCCCGTTGCTCAGCCCGTTCAACTGTCTTATAGTAACCGCTATATCTAATACGGAGTGTGGATGTGTCAGTGTCACCCGATACGGCGCAGGGCTTGATCAAGGAGCTCTACCTGATGGGCCGGGCAATCCGCATCGCACTCCAGCACCCGGAGGAACGGCAGCTGCTGCCCGGGGGCACCGGAATACTGGGCACCCTCGAAGTCAGGGGCCCGTGCCGACAAGTAGATCTGGTCGAGGAGCTGGTCATCGGCCCGTCGGCGCTGAGTAGGCATGTCACGGAATTGGTCAGCGCCGGATACATCCGCCGGCACAGCGATCCCGGCGATCGGCGGGCCAGCCTCATCGTGGTCACCGAAACAGGACGTGAGCTGCTGGGGCGGATTCGACTGTCGAGGTCGCGGCGTCTGCAGTCGGCCCTCGATGCTTGGACCGAGGCCGAGGCCGAACAAGCACGAGTGTTGATCCAGAAGCTCAGAAACTCCTTGGCCGCCCATGCTCACCGCACCAACGGCCGGTGAGCATGGACAAGTCCACTCACCTGATCGAGTTCGAGATGATGCTGCTCGGCCGATCCCGCCTGACCGCGCGTGCTATCCGCGGAGCCGATCGCCTCGATCGCAGCTGGTACGCATTGCTGTATCGGCTCATCATGGGCGGGCCCATGTCCATCGGACAGCTCAGTGACGCAATGGGTTTGGATACCTCGACTGTCAACCGGCAATCCGCAGCAATGCTGCGCGCCGGACTGGTGAACCGGATCCCGGACCCAGCCGGCGCGATCGCGCGCAAATTACGGATCACGGCCGAGGGCGAGCGCCGTTTGGAAGCGGACCGGACGGACAGCGTGCGCGCGCTGGAGGACATCCTGGCGGACTGGTCATCCGAAGATGTGGCAGCATTCGCGGAGTATCTGAAGCGGTTCAACTCCGATATCGAACAGCGGCACGGGCGTCCATAGCCGCGCCCGGGCAGAACTGAAGGGTTTCGGGGTAGCGGACAGTGAATCGCGACCGCATGTCTGTGAAATCCGCGCCGCTCGGCCAGGAGACGGCCAGTGCCTTTGATTCGATCACCTCGTGCCTATAAGCGCCGGAGGATCCGGTCGACCAGGTCGGGTGCGGCGCCGAGATAGTTCTCAGCGCGCAGCAGATCCTCGATCTCCTCGACGGTGAGGTGAGTCGTGATCTGCGCGTCTGAGGCCAGCACCTCGGCGAGGGGCCGATTTTGGGCCTGTGCCTCGCAGCACGCGGTTTGCAGGGTCTTTTTCGCCACCGTTTTGCCTAGGACCGGGGAGAGCCGGGTGGACAATCGTTCGGAGACCAGCTGTCCTCCGGTCATGGCCAGGTTGTCGGTCATCCGGTCGGTGTCGGCGGTCAGGCCGGCGGCCAACTCCGCGGCAGTGTGTGCCGCCCCGCCGACCAGATTCAGGCATTCGCGCAGTGGCTGCCATTCGGCGTGCCATGCACCAGCGGAACGTTCGTCCTCGGCGAGGAGTGCGCCGAACAAGATGGAAACCAGCGCGGGCACCTGCAGTGCGGCGGTCCGGATCAGGGTGCTCAGGACCGGATTATGTTTCTGCGGCATGGCCGACGACTCCCCGCGCCCATCGGCAGCCGGCTCGGCTACTTCGGCGATTTCCGTGCGCGACAGCGTGATGACGTCGACGGCGAACTTCCCGAGCATTCCCGACGTCAGCGCCAGTACCGCTGCCAGATCGGCGATCGGGGTTCGCAGGGTGTGCCACGGCGCCGACGGCACGGCCAGCGAGAGTTCAGCCGCGAATTCGTCGGTGAGCCTGTCCATAATCGCGCCGGGCGGCCGCTGGGCCCGGCCGTCACCGGCGCTTTCCGCGCATTCGACATAGGACGCGAGCGTGCCCGCCGCGCCCCCGAGTTGTACAGGCAGACCAGCCCGGACGCCGACGAGCCGGGCACGGGCATCCAGCAGCCCCTGCATCCAGTTGGCGACTTTCGCACCGAAGGTGGTGGGCACCGCATGCATGGCCAGGGTGCGGGCAGCGACCGGTGTATTCCGATGCCGGCGGGCCAGCCGCGCAAGGGAATCGACGGTCGCGTCGAGATCCTCGGTGATCATCGCCAGCGCGCGGTCGGCGATCAGCATGGTGGCGGTATCGAGGATGTCCTGGCTGGTCGACCCGTAGTGAACGTAGTCGGCGCTGACCGGATCGACCTCGGCCACCGCATCATGCAGCCGTGCCACCAACGCGACCACCGGATTGGCGGCCCGCCGGGACTCGACCGCGAGGGCCCTGGCGTCGAACCGGTGGTCCCGCACCGCGATCGCGATGTGTTCGGTGACGCCCGCGGGAATGAGACCCGCCCTGGCCTGAGCCCGCGACAGTGCCAGCTCGACATCGACCATGGCGTCGATCCAGGCGTCGTCGGACGTGACGGCGGTGATCGGCACGCCCGCGCGGACCGGCGCCAGTAGTCCCCAATCGTTGCTGGCCATAGCGGTACCTTTCTCGGAGAGTTCGGTCCGCGGACTTTCGCCGGCGGACAGGATGGTACGTGCGAGGCAATCGCTGTCGGCCAGCGTCACCGAATTGACGCCGGGTCGTGGTCCCGCCGCGGTCACCCACCGAACCGCCTCGGTCGGAACGCCGAGAGCGTGCCGTCGCGGGTGTGTCCGGCCGGTGCCGTCGATGAGGCGGTGCGAACCCGGGATCACATCCAATCCGCCGGTGGCATACTCGGCGCCGTCGGGATCGGCGAGCGTGAAGCCGCGGACCTCGCTGCGGCGCAAGAGATTACGCAGCAGCGGGTCGGCAGTGCGATGCAGGTGTGGTTCGGGCACCCACGCATCGATCAGGTATCGGGCGGTCACGGTCGAGGAGTCGACAGCCCCCGATTCGGTGACGAAACAACGGGTTTCGGCGTCGACCCGCACCTGCATTCCCGGCCCCACGATCCGCACCGTTCCGGCGCGGATCAGTGCCGCCAACTCGGCAATGCGACGGGCCGGCGGTCCGATGGACAAGAACGCATTCAACGGCGTGTACCAGCCGTCCAGATCGTCGCGGTACGAGCTGCCGGTGATGCCACCGTGGTCGACGACCAGCCGGACCTCGTTACGCAGATCCCGCAGCACATCCAGCGCGGCCTTGACGGGACCGTCGACATTGCCCAGCTGCGCGTGGCGTACGTCGGCAGCCATATGCGCGAGCAGCCAGTCGTGGAACTGCCGCGGGCCGCAATAGTGCCGGCCGCGAGCCGGATCGGCGACGGTGTCCCAGTCCCAGTGTTCGCCGTGCCGCACGCCGAATCGGGCCAGGACCGCACCGGCCTCCCGCTCGGTCGGGGCCTCCAGATAGCTCTGGCGAAACCGGTGCAGTTCCCGGCTGCTCGTTCGATCGCGAATCAGGGCGGCGTAGTAGACCGCCTCGACCTCGCGGGCGATCAGCGGCCACACCATGCCCCGAAACGAAACATCGCCGAATCGGCGTGCCCGGTCGCGCAATTCGGCGATCTTCCCCGAATTCAGGAGCACCGGTTCGTGTCTGCCGTCGATGCCCTTCTGGTTTTCGCCGCGTGCGTGGAACGGGACGCCGCGACGGGACCCGGCGACGACGAGCGGTTCCCGCCCGGACGGCATATAGGTCGGTCCGTCGGCGGTCTCGGTGAATCGTCCGCCACGGCCGACGGTCAGAAGGGCAAGGTGGTCGAAGAACGTCAGGCCGAGTCCGCGAACGATGACCGCTTCGCCGGCGGGGATTCGGTCGAGATCGACGTCGGCGGCATTCCCCGGCGGGAAGTGGGTCAGCCCGACCCGACCGGCATTGTCGGCGAGTTCCGCGGGGCCCGGTTCGCTCAGCGCAAGGTGGCCTTGCGTGAGCACGACGGCGTGCAAACCGTGAATGCGCCGGCCGGAGTCGAGTTCGAGCGCTTGCAGCCCGCCCGGACCGTCCCACATGTCCGTAGCGGTGGCAGTGATCTCCCGCACGCTCACCCGACGGCCGCGGCGACCGCTGATCCTCTCGAATGACCACCTCAGGTAGTGGCCACAGAGAGCCCGGCTGGGATAAGAGTCCGGCCCGAGTCGCGCGGCCTCGGCGAGCATGTCCTCGGGTAGCCCGGCGGAGTTGTCGAAGGCTCGCAGCTCATTCGCCCATTCGTAGAGACTAGGCCCGGCCACCACCGGCCCCTGCATCTGCACCGTCTCATCGGTGAAGATGCTCACCTGCGCTGCAACGGTATTCATCAACAGATGTGCCGGTTGGTCGGTGCGCCACACGGACCCGGTTCCCACCCGTGTGGAGTCGACGAGCGTGATCTCGATATCCCGTGCGGGGTCGAATCGATCGACATTGGCACACAGGCGCTCGAATACACTCAGGCCACGCGGTCCCACCCCGACGATTGCGACATGCAGCATCGTTTTGTCCATCGCGCCGGCGGCCTCAGCCGCGAACCGGGTTCGGCACCCGGACACCGGGTTGCAGACCGGTCTGTAGGTGCCGCAGGTACCACCGGACGTATTGCAAAAGCGTGTCCCTATCGAATTCGTAGCGGAGCACGCCTCCGTATGCCGCTCCCGTCCGTTGCTGGAACTGTTTGGGCCCGGAGAGATAGGAACCGTAGAAAGAAAGCCTGCTGTCGACGAGCGAATCCAGTCGCTCCAATTGCGATGTCGGGCCCACATATGTGGGCTGGCTCAGCCTGAGCTCGTCGAACAAGAGCTCGAAGCACTCGCCGACAGTGGGTGCCAGCTCATTGGTGAGATGGACGACCTGCGCGTCGACGCCGGACAGGGACAGCTCCACCGCTCGACCGACGGCGTAGTCGACGGGGATGAAGTTGAGCGTGCCCTCCGGATCGGCCCGCAGCCGCAGGGAATGCCGTTCCAGCACCGGGTCACCCGCTGCGTGTACCAGGTCAGCGAATCGGGCCAATTCGCGGATGACACCGTACATTCCTGAGAACGCCGTCGCTGCCAGCGTCCGGCTGTGGCCGACCACGATGCTCGGGCGCCAGATTCGATACCGCTGCGCGGTCGCGGCAACCAACTGCTCGGCGTCGACCTTGCTCTGCTCGTAAAGGTTATTGGTGTCGACGGCACCGCCCATGTGATCCTCGGCGATCGGCCCGGTCCTGCGGCCAGCGACGTAGGCCGTGCTCACGTAATGAAACACGCCGGCACCCAATCGTTCCGCCGTTTCCAATACCCGCTGTGTGCCACCGACATTGGTGCCGAAGATTTCTGCGCGGTCCTTATCGTCGAATTTGAGCGAAGCGGCGCAATGCCAGACTTCCTCGATTGTGACGCCGGCTGGAAGTGCAATATCGTCGAGATCACCGGCGGCCACCTGAATTCGGTCGCGGTGGGCCGCTACGAATCCGGGACGGTAGCCGTACGCCGCTGCGGCGTGTTCCAGGGTGCGTTCCAGCCGAATCCACGGCGCCTGTGCGGTTCCGCGTACCAGGCATACGACCGGCCGGTCGGTGCGCTGCAACAGCTCCAATACCAGTGCGCCGCCGACGAAACCGGTTGCGCCGGTGACCAGGTATCCGCTCATCGCTCAGCCCTGTCGCGCAATGTCGGGACCATCGAGCGTGTCCCATGTTGCCTGGAGCATGCCGGCCCGCTGCGCATCGACATGAGTGCTCACAGCCTCGAGCAGCTGCGCGAGTTCGACACGTGTCAGATCTCCGGAGGTCAGTGCTGAGCTCAAGTGCACCTGCAGTGGTCGCCGTGCGCCGACTGCCGCGCAGCACGCCAACGCCACCACCCGCCGTTCTCTCATGCTCAGGCCAGGTCGCTGCCACACATGCCCGAACACGAACCCCAGCACACCGACATGCACGAATGGGGTGTCCCGCCGCGGGATGTCCTTGCGGTTGACCTCGCTGTAGGCGGCCTCGGCCGCCGCATGCCAAGCATCCCAGTCGGCGACAGTCTCCGCGGGCTGCAGCGGCCACGGGCCGCCGTCCCGGTCGGCGCGCGCGGCCTTCCACTGGGTGCGGATCGCCAGCTCGAATTCCGCCCCCTTGGCCCACCCGCAATACACGGCGTACTGCAGGCTGAACTCCAATATGCGTGCCAGATCAATCTCGTTGTCCGAGAGAATAGTTCGCATCGTGCGGTCGAGCGCGTCGTGGTCTTCGGTGACGGCGAGGCAGGCCAGCTCGACCCAACGGCGTTCCTGGCGGGTGAGTTCGCTACCGCGAGCGATCACCTGAGTATGTTGTTCGGTCACGACGCCACCGCTCTCAGTACCGATGACCATCGGTCGCGAAGACGAAGCACCGGGTGGTGCGCCAGGCGCCGTCGGCAATCCATGCACTGGAATACACCCGGACGCTGACCGTGGATCCGTCCCTGGCCTGCATGGTCGTCGGGAAGTCGACGATCCCGCCCATGGTGCCCAGCGCCTGGGCCAAGGCGGCTATATCCGACTCGACCGGGAAGAATTCGATGGCATTGTGGTCGAGAAACCCGTCGGGCCGCTCCAGATGACCGAGCAGGCGCAGTTGCGCCCGATTGGTGCGCTCCATCGCTCCGGTGGTCGGCACCTGATGTATCGCCACCGGAAGTGCGTCCAAGAAATCGTCCACTTCCCTTGCCGCTGCGATCGTTTCGTCATCGAGCGTTACCGCGGACGGGCTGACCGATGCCTGCCAGTCTGCCAGCCAGTCGAGGGCATCGCTGGTGTCGAGGCCCGGCAACGACGTGGCGAGACGCGGCCGGATGACGATCCGCAGCAGATCCCGGTCGGCATCGCCGTTGGCATCCACTACGACGCCGCGGGCTCCGCCGTCGGCGCGGGTCAAGGTGGTGTCAATGTTGTGTACGGCGATGCCGGCCGCGGCCGCGGCAATGATCTGTGTCCAAACTGCGTCGGGCACAACGGCTATCGCGGACAGGTCGGACCGGTCCGCGGCCCACCCGGCGAGCAGCCGCGCGGCGCCGTTGGCGCGCCGTACGGTGCCCGCGGTATCGGTCAGTAGCAGCCCGACGTTGGCGTTGTCGAACATGTCCAGGGCATTGACAAGCTGAGCGGTGTCGGTCTTCGTTGGTAATGCGCTGTCAGTCATCGGATTTCCTTCATCGCGGAGGTGGTAGTCGGTGATGTCGGTTCGGGTGCGCTCCGCGGACCATGCGGTCCACAGCTGCGCATAGCGCCCCTGCCTGAGCAGAAGTTCGTGGTGATTGCCGTTTTCAGCCACCCGGCCCGCCTCGACGACAACAATGCGATCGGCATCCGCGGCCTGGGTGAGTCGGTGTGCGACGGTGAGGACGGTCCGGCCGGCCAACGCCGCGCGGGCGGCGCGCTCCAGCCGCCGCGCACCGGCGCTACCGGCCTCGGCGGTCGCCTCGTCGAGCAGTGCGATCGGCGCATCGGTCAGCAGCAGCCGGGTCAGTGCGATCTCCTGAGCCTGGGTGGGTGTGAGCCGGTGCCCGCCCTGACCGACGACCGTGTCGATACTGTGCGGGAGGCTGGCGACCCACGTGTGGGCACCCACACGCTGCAGGGCGCGTTCGAGATCGGCCCGGCTCGCCTCCGGCCGGGCCAGCCGCAGATCGTCGATCAAGGGCCCGGCGAAAGTGTGGATCTCCTGGGTGAGCAGGACGACGGCGTGGCGGAGGTCGGCGCCGAACTCGCCGACCGTGCGGCCGCTCAGGCGGACCGTGCCCGAGGTAGGGGCGTGCACCCCGGCGACCAGCTTGACAAGCGTCGACTTTCCCGCGCCGGTGGCGCCTACGACGGCCACCCATTCGCCGGCCTCGACTCGCAGATCGATGCCGTGCAGCACCTCACGCCCGTCGTACTCGAATCGCGCCGCGATCACATCGGCCGTGGCGTGGGGAATGGATATCTTGCCGGTGGGTTCCGGGGCAGCGGGGAGCATGGCCACACCGACCAGCCGGGCCAGCGCCGCGCCCGCCTCCTGGGCGTTATCGGCCATGATCATGACGAGATTGATCGGTTCGAACAGGCGGCTGAAGTAGAGCGCCGCCGCTGTCGCCGCGCCCACCGTCACCGAATGGCCGCGCACCAGAAGGAAACCGACGATCAGGATGGTAGCCAGCCCGATGATTTCGGTCAGATGCATCCGGCCGTAGAACCGCGTTCGTAAACGCATGGCGGCCAAGGCTTTCTGAACAGCAGCCGCCGAACGCTCGGCGATCAGGTCGCGGTGGACCGGTCCGAGCCGGAACGCTCGCACGGTGGCGACACCATCGATCGAGTCGAGCAACTGCTGGGCTCGCGCGCCTTCGGCGACACGCTGCGCGGTGAACGCGGGCGCGGAGTTCCGGAAGTACCAGAGCAGGACGTGGACGTCGGTCGGCGCCGCGCACAGACCGGCGATGGCGAAACGCCAGTCGATCGTGGCCAGACCGATCACCGTCACCCAGATGACGAGGACCGACACCGCCAGAATCGGGACCGTGCTGCGGATGGCAGTGGCCAGCAGGTCGACATCGCCGCTGATCCTCGCCATCAGATCACCGGAGCCAACCCGTTCGACCTCTGCTTCCGGCAGGTGCACGGCTCGATCGAGGGCCTCCTCGCGCAGCGTGGCCAACGCGGGTTCGCCGACACGGGCGGTGAGTGCGGCGCCGAGCATGCGCAAAACCCCTTGCGCGACAGCGACTCCGGCGAGAACCACGACCGGCCACCGGATCCCGGCCGGATTGTGCGCGATCACGGCGTCCACGGCCCACCCCATCGCCCTCGGGGTGAGGAGCGTGACCGCGGCGCCGGCGGCGAGGACTACCGCGGTGAACAACGCGGCCGGCCACCGTCGCATGAGCAGTGCACCGGCGTATTTCCAGGCTTCGCGCGCGGTGGCCTGTGGCAATAGGCCGTTATCGGCGGTTGTCACAGCACTGCCTCGCGGTAGGCGGCGCTGGACGCGACCAGCTCCGCATGACGTCCCTCGATGACCGAGCCCGCATCGATGAATACGACACGGTCGCAGCGGGACAGCAGCCCAGGGCTGGTGGTGAGGCAGACGGTCGTCTTGGTGGCGCGTATGCGCGCGAGTTCGTCGGCGATGGTCAATTCGGTGACCGAGTCGACGGCCGTGGTCGGCTCGGTCAGTACGAGCACCGGCGGGTCGGCCGCCAGCGCACGCGCCAGCGCCACGCGCTGGCGCTGCCCGCCTGACAACGACACACCACTTCCATGCAGTGGAGCGTGCAGCCCGTCGTTGTCCCCGCCGAGATCACGTAGTGCGGCGGCCTGGACGATCCGTTCCAGATCCGCGGTGCCATTGATGCGGCCGATATTGTCGAGCACCGTTCCGCTGAACAGGTGCACTTCGTGCGGCGGTACCAGCACTACCGCGCGAACGGAGTCGGGGGCCAAGGACGCCATCGGCTGCCCGTCTAGCCGGACCGCCCCGGAGACAGGATCCGCGCGGCGCGACACTACGTCGGCCAGCGCCCCCGCAGCAGCTGGATCCGGAGTCACGATGCCGACGAATTCGCCCGGCGCGATTTCCAGATCGAGGTCGGCGATCGATCCGGCCGTCACGGCATCGAAATGCAGCGAGGGAACAGTATCGAAGGAGACCGTCGCCGAACCTAGCACGGCGAAAGGCACGTTCAGGACCGCCGCGATCCGCGCCGCGGACGCCCGTGACTGGGCTCGCTGAGTGCCCAGGCCGGTAATCCGATTGAGCGGATCGAGCAAGAACTGGGCCAAGCCGATCGCGGTGACGAACGCTCCCACCCCGATCTCACTTCGGGTGGCCGACCATCCGGCGGCCCAGGTGACCGCGGCCAGTAGGAATCCGGCGAGCACGATGGCGATCGCACGTACCACCGCCTCCGTCGTGGCCGATCGCAGCGTGGTCCGCAGAGCCGCCCTGCTGGCCTGCCGGTAGCGACGAACCGCGGCGCGTTCTCCGCCGAACCCTTTCAGGACACGGAGCCCTGTCAGCAGGTCGGCGGCCATGCCAGCCGTGGCGGCCAATTGCGCTCGTTCGGCTGAGGTACGCCGCGCCAGCGGCCGTCCGGACAGGTCGGTGAGCACCAGCAGCACTACCGCTCCGCCCAGCACCAAACCCGCGAGCAGAGCAGAGATTCGGAGCAGGAAGTACACTGCGACACCGACGCCAGCGAACCCGGAAACCGCCAACGCGATTGCATAATTCAGCAGTCCGACGGCGTTGGTGTCGACGGCGCTCATCGACAGCAGGCTGCCCGGCAACTGATCGCGGCCGCCGCGGCCGTCCAGGATGCGCGCGGCCAGTAGGAGCCGCAGACGGTGGCCTGCGCCCTGAACGGCCCTGGTATTGGCGCGAAATCCGAATCGCATCGCGGCGGTCAGGAAGAGATAATCGATGGTGAGCAACAACATCCACCGCAGCAGCGACCAACCGTCGGCGGTGGTGACGGCCCGCTGGATGACGAAGCCGACGATCACCGGGATCAGTGCTTCAGCGACCTGGTGGACGGACAGGAACACTGCGGCCACCGTGAGGTGACGGCGCTGGCCGCCCAGCGCGCTCCGCAGGATGGATGCGGCCGAGTACTCCGGTTCTGTCGTTCGGACCGTACCGTGGACCGATTCGACGGCGGGCCGCAAATCCGCGGTGGTCATTTCGCTTGTTCGGCAAGCGCCGGGGCGTGCGGTTGGGCTGGTTCACGCATGATGATCGGTCGGTTGGCTTCGGGGATGGTGGTGGGCTCGGTGCGTTCGCGGCAGACCCTTTTCAGAGTCTTGCCCGTCACGCCTACCGGGAACTCGGCCCAGGCCACGATGTCGAGTCGAGCAAGGTGCATAGACGTCGGCAACATCTGGTTGAGCTCGTCCTGCAGGGTCGGTGCATCGAGATCGAACCCGTCCCGTGGCGCGATCACCGCCGCGGGACGCTGCGTGCCGTCTGCCTGACGGGCACCGTAGACGCAGGCGTCGAATACGGCCACGTGCTTGTGTACCCGTTCCTCGATGAGGAGGCTGTAGACATCACCGTCCCTGGTATGTATGACGTCGACTTCACGATCGAGCTGCACGACGTGGCCATCGCCGGACCACCGGGCTACATCCCCGGTGAAGAACCAGCCGTCGCGGATCGCGTCATAGGTGAGTGCGTGGTTGTTCCAGTAGGCCTCGAACAGCGTCCGGCCCCGGACCTCGAGCCGGCCGACCGAGTCACCCTTGACCGGCCTACCGTTCGTGGCGATCCGGACCTTCGGACCGAACGGCGTCGAGCGGCGCCGGCCGATGCGCCGGTCATAGCGTCGGGTGAACCGGGAGTAGTACCGCAGCACCGACGGTGTCCCCACCTCGCTCGACCCCTGTGCGTCCAGGTAGACCGAGCCGCCGAGCGGAATGCCGAGCCCACGGAATACGCTGCCGTGCTGGACAAATCGACGAATGATCGCCTCGTGCGTAGCGTCGGCGGTCGAACCCCAGAATCGCATCGCCCGTAGGTCATACTGATCCAGCGGCACCTCTTTCAGTTGGGTGTACACGATCGGGAATGCGAAGAACCCGGTGTAACGACCCACCGCGAGCTGTTCGATCAGACCGGCGGCGTCCAGGCCGCCGCGACTGTATTCGCGCGTCCAGTGGATACGCACACCGGCCAGCAGTAGGGAATTGAAGCTGAGAATCACCGCTTGGTGGTTGTTCGGCAGCGCAAATAGCCCCCGGTCACGGCGACGGGAAATGTGGACGTAGGACAGCCAGCCACGAATTGCGTGCGACTGTGGCCCGTTGCGCAGAATGACCGCCTTGGGAAAGCCGGTCGTGCCCGAGGAGTGCACGAGATACAGCGGTTCGAGCCCGCCACGCGGGGTGGCGAGTGCCGCGGACAGGCCGGCGAGCAGATCGCCGATCCGGTGAACAGTGTGGCCGGAGACGGTGCGTTCGGGATCGCCCGACTGTGCGTCGGTCAGAACGATGTGCTCGACATCGCCGAACCCGGCACCCTGCGTGGTGAGCCGGTCCAGGGTGGCGGTATCGGTAATCAGCGCTCGCGCACCGACGTTCACCAGATAGGGGTTCAGCTTCTCGCTGAGGAAACCGTCGTTGATCGTGCACGCGACGCCCCCGGCGCGGACCACGCCGGTGTGCAGCAGGTGGATGTCCAGGTGATTTGTCTTCATGATCGCAATGCGATCGCCGTGCTGCAGGCCCAGCCGTTGTCGTAGCATCGCGGCGACAACACCGACCGTCTCCCTGATGTCGTTCGCCGACCATTCGGTCCGGCCGGGCGGGCCGAGTACCGGCACCGACCAGTGGCAGGGTTCGTCGGAACTGAACAGCACGCGGTCTCCGTAGCGGCGGGCCGCGCGGTCGGGAATCCGTTCGATCGAGATGGGCCGCAAAGCGAGCCACAGGCGCTCGAAGATACCGATGCGGAGGGCAATGAACAAAAGATAAACGAGCAAAAGCGCCACGAGTACGAGCAGGAATGGCATAATAAATCCTAGAGAGCGCGGGGGCACGAGGACCACAGTGCACGGTCCGTTCGGCCACAGCAGGACATCGATGGCTGCTTGGCACGTGTGCGGAAGAGATATCGTCCTGGACTGAAAAGAAAAACAGCCACAGGGAAAGCTACGCCCGAGATTGTCGGTCGCAGATTATCAAATCGTAGATTATTAATTAGTCGCTAGGAACCCGCCGGCAGATCCGGCGGGTTCCTCTCTATACCCGAGCCTTCAGTTGGCGTGCTGGGTATACAGTTCAGCGTATTCTTTACGGGAGCGAGTGGAGACGTCGACGTCACGCGCGATCGCTCGCAGGCCGCCGACGGTGGCCTGGTCCTTCGGAAGGTGGGCGAAGGGATCGAAATTCAGGAAGCGGCAAGCATTCTGCCACGTGATCTTGTCGATATCGGCGTCGCTCGCGTCGGCGGCCTGCAGTTCCTGGAGAACGAATTCCGGCGCGTCCGGCCACAGTGAATCCGAATGCGGGTAGTCGCATTCCCAAGCGATATTATCTATGCCGATATCGTGGCGCAACTTCAGCGCGGTCTTATCGGTGACATAGCACGCCAGCACATGCTCACGGAACACCTCGCTGGGAAGTTTCCCGCCGAAATCGCGGCGGAGCCACTTCTGGTTGGTGTAGTGCCGATCGGAGCGGTCCAGAAAGTAGGTGATCCACCCGATACCGCCTTCGGACAATGTGACTTTCAGCTTGGGGAATTTCCGGAAGGCCGGTCCCCACAACAAGTCTTGGGCGGCGATCTGGGAGATGCTGGGCGCCAGCACCATCAGGTTGTCGATGGGCGCGTCGGGGGCCAACTTCAGTACGCTGAAGCCCTGGCCGATATGGAGGTTCATCACCGTGTCGTGGTCGGACAGCGCCTGGAACACCGGGCTCCAGTAATCGCCGTCGTGGTAGCTGGGTAGCCCGTCGATGTGCGGGAGTTCGGCGACGGATACCGCGTGGCAGCCCTTGTTCGCCACGCGCTCGATCTCCGCGACGGCGAGCTTTGGATCCCACAGTGGCAGAATGGCATTCGGAATGAAGCGGCCGGGATAGGCGCCCGCCCAGTCCTCGATGTGCCAGTCGTTGTAGGCCTGGATCATCGCGACGGTGATCTCGTCCTTGAAGTAGCTCAGGTGCCCCGCGCTGAAGCCGGCGAAGGTGGGGAAACACATCGACCCGAGTACGCCGTTGGCGTTCATGTCCCGGATACGCTCGTGCACGTTGTAGACCGCCGGCCGCATCTCGGCGTAACCCGCCGGGTCGAAGCCCCATTCCTCGGGCGGCCAGGACACGACCGCATTCAAGCCGACCACACCGGTAGGCCGACCGCGGTATACCCAACGATCGATGCCGTGCTCGTCGACCTCGACCCTGGGAGTCTGGTCGGCCCATTTGGCCGGAATCCGGCCGTTGAACATATCCGGTGGTTCGACCACGTGGTCATCAATGCTCACAAGTATCAGGTCGTCGATGTTCATCGGATCCCCTTGCCGCCGCACAGAATTGCGCACGCCCGTCCCGGACGCGCCACTGCTGTATAAAGTATGCAAAAGACGTTACTGCGGCCGCGAGAGGAGGTCTACGCGATTCCGGACAGCTTTTTGCCTCTGGCGGCCAGTGGTAGAACGATCACTGTGTCGCAGGTGCCGACGATTCGGGCTGGCACGCTCGCCTATGACACCGACCATCAGGTGACCGGATGGCACCACCATGACCTGCATCAACTCGAACACGCGGTGGAGGGTGTGGTGGAGGTCGAGACCGCGCTCGGGCGGTATCTCTGCCCGCCCAGTCAGGCGGTGTGGATTCCGGCCGGCCTGGAGCACAACACCGTCCTCGATGCGGTCCGATCACTGTCGGTCTTCTTCGACCCCGGCCTGTTCTCGGACGATGTCGGCAGCCGGGTCCGGGTATTGGCCGCGGTTCCGGTGCTCCGGGAGATGATGTTGTACGGCCTGCGATGGCCGATCGCCCGGACCGCCGCGGACGCAGACTCCGAGATCTACTTCGCAGCACTCGCCCTGGTGGTCGCCAACAGCTTGGACCAGGAACAACCCTTGTGGCTGCCCACAAGTGCCGACCCGTTCGCCGCCATGATCATTTCCTACATCCGGCAGCATCTCGCCACAGTCTCCGTCGAGATGGTGGCCCGGGAATTCAGCGTCTCCGAGCGCACGTTGCGACGGCGCTTTCAGGCTGCGGTCGGCATGAGCTGGCGAGAATATGTCTTGCAGGCCAGAATTATTCGCGCGATGGCAGAGCTGGCGCAATCGGATGCGGCAGTGCTCGATGTAGCCGTCGCCGTGGGCTTCGACAGTCCGAGTGCCTTCAATCGAGCGTTCCGAGCCTTCACAGGCACGACGCCGAGCGACTATCGGCGCCACACTGGCTGCGCAGCCGGATAGGCCGTGCCTGAGAAGTAGGGCCGTGCTGGTGGGACATGCCCCCCCAGGTCGGTTGACTCTGACCTGCCAGATCGTGGGTTACCCATATCGAACCAGAACCTATTGCGACACAGGCCAATACATCACCCAACAATGCGCTCACGTGTGCGGCCGTTCGACGAAAACAGCCCGGGCCCGCAGCAGCGGAAGCAGATGAGTTCCGTTCACAGCTACCTGCGCGAGTCAACGATCGACGGCGAGGCCGGCGTGCTGCGGAGCTGACCCAACCCGCAATCGCTTGGCTATCCACATGCCGACGGCCATCGGCGAGGTGTTCGGCTCCGAACTGGACAGGCTGGGCGACCGGTGACGTGATGGCCTCGGCGGGCGCCTCAGCCGAGACTGTCGCGGCGTCGCTGCTGTTGTTGTCGCACATGGGTATCGCTCCCGTGGAACCGGTCGCCGAGTCCACCACGATGCCCACCTTCGGTGAGGTCGTGCCGTACGGACGACGTTGACGAAGGGCACATTGCGGACCTACGACGCCCACCTGGTCTGGGTCGAACGCGAATGGGGCGAACGCAGGCTCGATGCGGTCTCGAAGGTGGACTTGAAGCAGCTGGCGCGTGAGGTTCAGGCGACCGCCCGCACCAACCGCGCGTCGCGGACGGCGGCAGCGCCGTCGAGCACTTCGTCGGTGCAGTGCGGTACGTCTATCGCTACGCCGAGGACAGCGGATGGGGCCGGCCCGGAGGCTACCCAGCCCGCAGGATCGCGAAACCAGCCCGACAGCCGTCACATCGTTACGCGATCCCACCTAACCGGCTGACCGAGATCTGTACGGCCGCAGCGACGTCCGGCGACGACCCAGAACTCGATTCACTGGTGCTGCGGCTCCATATCGAGACCGCCTGCCGCCGTGGCGGTGCACCGGCTCTACGCCCGCACGATCTGGACGAGGACCAGTGCCTGGTCCTGCTCCGCGAGAAGGGACAGACAGAACGCTGGCAACCGATCTCTCCCACTCTGATGCGTCATCTCCTCGCACATGCGTTCGCCGAGTTCCTGCGGCAGCGACTCGAACGCGATCACCCCGAGCAGGTGGCCGAGCTGCACCACATCACATCGGACTGGCTCGGCAGCCATCAGATGCTGAGCGAAGCAATCGACCACGCCATGGCAGCCGGCGATCCGGAGCGTGCGGTCGAGCTCGTCGAGGAGAATGCCCGGGACCTGGTCGAGCATGGACAGCTGGCGACCCTCACCGGGCTGGCCGCCAAACTACCCCCACGGCACGCTGCGGCGCATCCGCTCCTGCAGATCACCCTGGCCTGGGCCAACGTCCTGCTGCGGCGCCCGGCGGAGGTACACACCGCACTGCGGCTGGCAATCGCCTCGGACACGGCGAAATCCGCAGCGGGCCAGCCGATGTCGGATCTCGAACTCGAGGCGGCGCTGCTCCACGGCGTCGAATTCGCATTCGCCGACCGAATCGACGACCGGGACTCCGTGGTGGAGGAATGCCGGTCCAGGACCGACGCGCTGACTCCGTGGGTGCTCTGCGCGGCATCGAATGTCGGCGCCTTCGTCGCGCTGCACCGATTCGACTTCGATCGGGTGCGGGAGTGGCACGAGTGGGGTGCGCCCTATTTCCGCCATGTTGCCAGCGCGTTGAGCATCATGTACAGCCACTGCCTGGCCGGCATAGCCGCACACGAGCAACTGGACATGGACCGCGCCGAACACCATTTTCAGACGGCGTTGCAGCTGGCCCGAACCACCGCGGGTGAGAACTCGCAGACCGCCCGGCTGGCGGGCGCCATGCTCGGCGACTTCCGTTATGAACGCAACGAACTCGAAGAGGCCGAGCTGCTACTGGACAACGGCGCCCAGCTCGGATTCGAGGGCGGTCCGGTGGATTTGCTGCTTGCCACCTACGCGACCGGGGCCCGGATCAAGGCTGTCCGCGGCGACCTCGCCGCTGCGGTAGCACGTTTGACCGAGGGCGCCCGAGTCGCCGGCACCCTCGCGCTGCCGCGACTAGCCGCCCGCATCGTCACCGAACGCGTCCGCCTGGGACTCGAGCAAGTCACCGCTGCCGACCGGCAACGAGCCCCGATACCTGAAAACAATGGGATTATCACCGCGATTCGCGAGTCCGAGGAGGAGTCCGCGATCCGAACACTCCTGCGCGGCCACCCTGACCTCGCGGCGGCGCGTTCAGCAGCGTTGCTCCGATCGATCGATCCGGGGCGCCGGCCACGTGCCGCGTTGTACGCAACGCTGCTGAACGCGAATTGCCTTGCCACGCAAGGCCACACCGATGACGCCGCCGACGAGCTCGCCCCCGTGCCGGCCCGCTGCGCGCACATCGGAATCGTGCGTCCAGTCCTCGACGAGGGCCCCACCCTCATCGGCGTCATCCGGCGGATGCGCAACGATCAGGAACAGGGGCGACAGCGGCCGGCCCGGCCGCACGTGCCTCGCGCCTTCCTCGCCGAACTCCTGGATCAGCCAGCGGGTGAGCTGCAGAATCACGGCACCGGCCTGACGTCCCCCATCGAGGGCCCCTAGCTTATCGACCGGCACGCCGAATAGACGCCGGACCGAGAGCCCTGACTGTTCCGGCTCACGAGGGCGGTTATGCGGCCTGACGTCCAGACAGCGCGAGACAGTCCTGATTCACACCGCAAATCCTGTTGCCAAGTTCCGAAACGCGCGGTCCAGGACGTCGGTCAGTTCCACCTCGGGCCCGGAAAGCCAGTGCTCGTATGCGGCGACGGCCACACCGAGTGCCGCATGCGCCACCGATTGTGGAAGCAACTCGCGGACCGGCAGGCCTAGGCGGCCACCGACGAATTCGGCGACGACATCGCGCCACTCTCGGTAACGCAGTGTCGAATGTGCGTGCAGTGCCGGGACCCCGAGAATGAGCTCCATCCGTTTGCGGTGCCACGGCGCCTGCGTGGAGTCGAAGCGGTTGAACTCCACCACGACCGTCCGGACGGCGTCCATGATCGGCTGATCTTCCGGGCACCGGCCGAAGCGCTCCCGCATCACCGTCAGCTGCTCGCTGAAGCTACCCCAGACGACGTCGTTCTTGGATTCGAAGTAGCGGAAGAAGGTTCGTTTGCTGATACCCGCCGCAGCCGCGATCTCCTCCACTGTGGTGGCGTCGAAACCGTGGCGATCGAACAGGTCGAACGCTGCCCGTTCCAGGTCTGCCGCAGTGGTCGAACGCCGACGTCCGCGCCGGTTGACCTGCTCGGCATTGTCGGCCGATCGCTTTTCCGCCATTGCCTCTTCCAATTTGTCACCTGGTGCCATTATGCTGGCCATCACATCCCATCCGGTCCGTCTCCAAGGAGCAGCCCATGAGCGAAACAACAGCCACCCAGACAGTAGTCGGCTCCGACGACACCGTGATCGAGGAAGATCTCCTCGTCGAGGACGTCTCGATCGATGGCATGTGCGGTGTCTACTGAGACCGCGCCCTTCGACCCGGCCCGCCCGTACACACTGGCGGGGTCTGTGTCACTGCGTCCCGAAGAATTCGGTGCGCTTGTCTACAACTTCGCCACGCGCCGGCTCTCATTCCTCAAGTCCCCGTTGCTGGTCGCGGTCGTACGGGAGCTGGCACAGCAACCCGACGTGACCACTGCGCTCGCGACGGCCGGGGTCCCGGACGCCGAGCACGACCGCTATCTGCGGGCTCTGGCCGGGCTGGCCGAAGCAGGCACCATCGGGCCCCGACCGTGAACAGGAACCCCTCATGAAACTGGTCGACCACTTCGAGCACGGCCTGGACGCACCGATCTGCCTGACCTGGGAGCTGACCTACGCGTGCAACCTGGCCTGCGAACACTGCCTGTCCTCCTCGGGCCGGCGTGATCCACGCGAGCTGAGTACCGCCGAATGCAAGGCGGTGATCGACGAGCTGCAGCGCATGCAGGTGTTCTACGTCAACATCGGCGGCGGCGAACCCACCATTCGGCCGGACTTCTGGGAGTTGCTCGATTACGCCATCGCGCACCAGGTCGGCGTGAAGTTCTCCACCAACGGAGTTCGGATCACACCGGAGCGTGCGCGGCAGCTCGCGGCCACCGATTACGTGGACGTGCAGATCTCCATCGACGGCGCCACCGCGGAGGTCAACGACGCGGTCCGGGGTCCCGGTTCGTTCGCGATGGCGTATCGCGCGATGGAGAACCTCGCCGCGGCCGGATTCGAGAACTTCAAGATCTCGGTGGTCATGACGCGCCACAATGTGGACCAGCTCGACGAATTCAAAGCCATCGCAGACAAATTCGGCGCGCAGCTGCGCATCACCCGGCTGCGGCCTTCCGGCCGGGGCGCGGATGTCTGGCAGGATTTGCATCCCACCACCGACCAGCAACTGCAGATTTACGACTGGCTGATCGCCAATGGCGAACAGGTGCTGACCGGGGACTCGTTCTTCCACCTCAACGCACTCGGGTCGACACCGCTGGCGGGGTTGAACCTGTGCGGCGCGGGCCGGGTGGTGTGCCTGATCGATCCCGTCGGTGATGTCTACGCCTGCCCGTTCGCCATCCACGACGAGTTCCTCGCGGGCAATGTCCGCGACACCGGCGGCTTCGAAACGGTCTGGCGCACATCGGAATTGTTCACCCGCCTGCGTCAACCACAGAGCGGGGGCGCGTGCACGTCCTGCTCGGCCTACGACTCTTGCAAGGGTGGCTGCATGGCGGCGAAGTTCTTCACCGGGCTACCGCTTGACGGCCCGGACCCCGAATGCGTTTTGGGCAATGCCGAATCCGCGCTCGCCGCAGTCGGAGCCGGGGGCGCGCTGCCGCAGCCGGACAAGGATCACTCCCGTGCCGGCCGGGCTCGGCCCGTGGTGCTGGGCATGCCGTCGACACTCGCGGTCGCGGCGCCGGATCGCGCCTGCGACACCAGCCCGCTGGCGGGGCTTCGCTAGATCGTTTCCCGGACAAGATATTCCGGGATCAGACAAAGGATTTCAGTTGGCAAGCACACGTGATTGGTTCGAATCCGTCGCAGAGGCACAGCGGCGCGCGAAGAAGCGGGTCCCCAAGTCGGTATATCTGGCACTGCTGGCGGGCTCAGAAGCCGGGGTCACCCTCGACGACAACACCGCCGCCTTCGCCGAACTCGGCTTCCGGCCGCACATCGCTGACTTGCACGCGACCCGCGACCTGACCACAACCGTTCTGGGGCAAGAGATCTCGATGCCGGTGATCTGCTCGCCGACCGGCGTCCAGGCCGTCGACCCGGTCGGTGAGGTCGGCGTCGCCCGGGGCGCGGCGCGCTCCGGGACGGCACTCGGCCTGTCCTCGTTCGGCTCCAAGCCGATCGAAGAGGTCGTCGCCGCGAACGAGAAGACGTTCTACCAGACGTATTGGATGGGTGATAAGGACCTGATGGTGCAGCGCCTCGAACGCGCCCGCGAAGCGGGGGCCAAGGGCCTGATCGTCACCCTGGACTGGATTTTCGCGACCGCCCGAGACTGGGGCAGCCCCGCCCTTCCCGAACGTATCGACCTCAAGACCGCTATCTCGTTCGCGCCGCAAGTCCTGACCAAGCCCGGCTGGCTGCTTCGATTCGCCCGTTCGGGCAAGCTGCCGGACCTGACGACACCGAACCTGGTACCGCGCGGCCAGCAGGGGCCGACGTTCTTCGGCGCCTACGGCGAATGGATGGGCACCGCGCCCGTCACCTGGGACGACCTCGCGTGGCTGCGGTCGCAGTGGGACGGCCCGCTCCTCATCAAGGGCATCTCGCGTCCCGATGACGCCAAGCGGGCGGTCGATATCGGCGCCACCGCCATCTCGGTCTCCAACCACGGCGGCAATAACCTCGACTCCACCCCCGGCGCCATCCGCCTACTGCCGAGCATTGTGAAAACCGTTGGCGGACAGGTGGAAATCCTCCTGGACGGTGGCGTACGCCGCGGCAGCGATGTCGTGAAGGCACTCGCCCTGGGCGCGCAGGCGGTCATGATCGGACGCCCGTATCTGTGGGGCATGGCCGCCGGTGGCGAGAACGGAGTGCACAACGTCCTCGAGGTGCTGCGCCAAGGCATCGACGCCACGGTGTACGGCCTGGGCCACTCGTCGATCCACGATCTGACCCCCGACGACGTGCTCGTGCCGGACGGGTTCACCCGGGGCCTGTGATGGATGAGGCACCCGTCGCCATAGTCACCGGCGCCGCTCGTGGGATCGGCGCCGCCACCGTGCATCGTCTCGCCCATGCGGGCTGGCGAGTCGTCGCCGTCGACGCCTGTGCCGACGATCCCGCGGTGCCCTACCCACTGGCCACGCCTGCGCAACTGCGCTCGATTGCCCAGGCACACAAGGGAACCGTCGTCGAGGTCATCGCCGATGTCCGTGATCCGGCCGCTCTCGCCGATGCCGTGCGACTGACCGAGGAACGGTTCGGTCGCCTGGACGCTGCGGTAGCGGCGGCAGCGGTGATCACCGGCGGCGGCCGTCCCCTCTGGGAAACCACCACGCAGGATTGGGCTCCCATGTTCGATATCGGCGTGCACGGGGTCGCCAATCTCGCCCGGGCCGCCATCCCGTCCCTGCTGCGTCGATCCGAGCCCCGCACAGGACGATTCGTCGCACTCGCCTCCGCAGCGGCCCATCACGGCATGTGGCAGCTGGCAGGCTACAACGCCGCCAAGCACGCCGTCGTCGGCCTGGTCAAAGGCCTCGCCAACGATCTGCGAGGCTCCGGAGTCACCGCTGTCGCCGTCTCCCCCGGCTCGACGAGAACCGATCTGCTCGCCGAATCCGCGCGGCTCTACGATCTCGACACCGTGGATGCCTTCGCCGACCATCAACTGATCGGCCGCATCGTGGAGCCGGACGAGGTCGCCGCCGTCGTGGCCTGGCTGTGCTCACCCGAATCCGGCTGTGTGACAGGCAGTGTCATCCATGCCGACGGGGGCTTCCTGCCATGAGGCTGCAACTCGATGCCAGCGTGCGCCGCTTCGACGGCAACCGAGTCCTGCTCGGCGGGTCACCGACACGCCTGCTACGGCTCGGCACCACGGGCGTACACCTACTGGACACCTGGCTGGCCGGCACAGCCGTCGATCACGAACCGACGGCCCGGGCACTGGCGCGGCGACTGCTCGATGCCGGTATCGTCCATCCCGCTCCCGAGCCAAGTGCCGACGCGAGAACCGTTGTTACACTGGTTGTTCCGGTCAAGAACAATCCGCCGGGCGTGGCCCGGTTGCTGGCTGCGACCTCCGACATCCCGGACCGGATCGTCGTCGACGACGGCTCCGAGGTCCCGATCGGCGGCGCTACGATCCGTCACGATCGATCGCGCGGACCCGCTGCGGCCCGCAATACCGGCTGGCGTCGCGCCGCGACGCCGCTGGTGGCATTTCTCGACTCTGACACCATCCCGGACCCCGGCTGGCTGACTAGCGTCGTGCCGCTGTTCGACGACCCGTCCGTCGCCGCGGTCGCACCCCGCATCCCATCGCTGACCGTCGGGCCGGTCGGGCACTACGAGGCACGTCGGTCATCGCTCGACATGGGAGCCGAACCAGCCGCCGTGCGACCCGACGGACGTGTCCGCTACGTGCCCTCCGCCGCCCTGGTGGTCCGCGCCCGCGCGCTGCAAGCTATCGACGGATTCGACGAGTCGCTACGGTTCGGTGAGGATGTCGACCTCGTGTGGCGCCTGCTGGCGGCCGGCTATTCCGTGCGCTACCAACCCTTGTCGACGGTCCACCACGAACCCCGCGGCACCATCGCCGCCTTCCTCCGCCAACGCTTCGACTACGGCACCTCCGCCGCCCCACTCTCGCAACGTCACCCCGACCTGCTCCACCCCGCTCACCTGCCCGCGATTGCCGCTGTCCAGGGCGCGCTGGCGATCACCGGTTGTCCTGCCGCAGCGGCGATTCCGAGCGTGGTCACGATCATCCGGACCGCGCGCGGGCTGCATCACCGGCACATACCACTGCCTACGGCCACTACACTCGCGGTGACCGGTCAACTACGGCTCATCCGGCAACTCGCCGACGCGCTTCGCCGCGTCTGGTGGCCACTGGCGCTGTGCAGCCGGCGCGGCAGGCGGTTGCTCCTCGTCGCCTACCTCGCGGCAGCGGCCGAATCCCACCGCGACGGTAGCGGCGTAATGCTGCGGATCGGGGACGACCTGGCCTACGGACTCGGGGTCTGGGCCGGATGTCTCACACACCGCACCGTTCGCCCCCTCACGCCACGACTTCACCGAGCCAGGAAATCGCCGTGACGAAGCTCGGCGATCTTCGCTCACCGGATCTTCGCGACCGCGCGCACCGCACCGTGCTCGCGGTACCGCTGGGCGCCACCGAACAACATGGCCCGCATCTGCCGCTGAGTACCGACACCACGATCGCCACCGAACTGTGCCACCGGTTAGCGGCCGCACTGCCCGATATCGTTGTGGCACCGGCGATTCCCTACGGATCCAGCGGCGAGCACGCCGACTTTCCGGGCACGTTGTCCATCGGACAGGCAGCACTCGAACTGCTGGTCATCGAACTGGTGCGCGCTGCCGACCGCTTCGCGGCCGTGGTGCTCGTCAACGGCCACGGCGGCAACGCCGAACCGCTGCGGGCCGCAGTACGCACGCTGCGCGCCGAAGGACGAAAGGTGCTGGCCTGGTCACCCTCCGGCGCGGCCGACGACACCCACGCCGGACACACCGAGACGTCGGTCATGCTCCACCTGCGGCCGGCCACCGTTGCCCTCGACCGTGCCGAACCCGGCAACACCCGCCCGCTGCGCGAACTCATCGCCCGCCTGCGGCGCGAGGGAGTCGCAGCTGTCAGCCCCAACGGGGTACTCGGCGACCCGACCCACGCTTGCGCAGACGACGGCAGGCACCAACTCGACGAATGGGCCGAATCCCTGGTCACACTGACAACGCGGCACTGTTCGCGGCTATAGCAAGACCGACACAAGCCCGTAGTGCGAGGGCACACGGCCGTCCACCGACCGGGAGGAGCCTCGCCACCAATCAGAGCGGAATTCGATGGTTACGCCGCGCCAGCGGTGCCCTCGTGCACCAAAACCCCGCAGCTGAATTACATTTGGCAGGCACGGGTGTCGGCCTGCGGTTGTCCGCGAACATTCAACTGACCCAGGGCAGCCATGAGCCATGCTCAGGTGCGGCCCGAGCGCATCAGCTTCCGCATCGAAGCGCCGCAGAAACATTCGCCAACACCGGTCGACATCGTCGGCGGTGGCATCGATGCCCGACCACCACAACCACACCGGTTTGTTCACTCCACCGCTGGGCAGGTGCTCGACCGTCAACTGGATGACGGTGCCTTCGAGGATCGGCATCGGCCCGGCCCAGTGCGCCCACGCCG
>NZ_JAODNK010000134.1 GCF_025465275.1 Nocardia sp.
CCCTTCGGGCGACCGGTCGAACCGGACGTGAAGATGATGTACGCCGTATTGGCGGCCGTCAGCTCCCGGACCCGCTCCGCGGCGGTGATCGGCTTGTCGGAATGGCCCGACAGATCAAGCTCGTCGATCCGAAGCACCGGAATGTCGCTGCCGTGGATCCCAGCCAGAAGCGCGCCGGGAAGACGGGAGGCGGTCCCGTCGCCGCCGGTCGTGGCGAGTTCGACGCCGTCGCGGGAAGTGGTGAGCACGCAGACCGGGGCGGCCGATTCCAGCACGTAGGCCGTACGGTCGGCGGGCTGATCCGGATCCACCGGGACATACGCGGCACCGGCAACCGACACCGCGTACATGGCGACAACCAGATCGATCGAACGGCGCAGGGCCAGCGCGACCCGGTCCTCCGGACCGACGCCCTGCGAGATCAGGTGCCGCGCCAGGCGATTCACCCGCGCTCCGAGTTCGGTGTAGTCGAGCGCCGTGCCGTCCGGGCCGATAAGGGCGACCGCGCCGGCCCGGGCGGAGACGGTGGCATCGAGCAGGGCGGCCAGCGTCGCCGTGGTATCCACGGTGTGCGCGGTCGTATTCCACTCGGTCAAGATCCGATGCTGTTCGGTCCCGTCCAGCAGATCGATATCGCCGACCGGGGTACCGGCATCGACCGCGACGGCGGCGAGCAGGCGGAGGAACCGGTCGGCGAACCCCTGCACGGTGGCCGCGTCGAACAGATCGGCGCCATAGGTGATCACACCGCTGATACCGGCCGGAGTGCCGTCGGCGAGGTAATCGTCACCGACGATCCAGTGCAGATCGAACTGCGAGACCTGGGTATCGAAGTCGATGCCGGTCACCGACAGACCCGGCAGTTCCAAGCTGGACTGCGCCAGGTTCTGGAACGACAGGCCCACCTGGAACAGCGGATGCCGCGCCGTGGAACGCACCGGATTGAGCACCTCCACCAGGCGCTCGAACGGCACATCCGCATTGGCGAACACCTGCAGATCCGTCTCACGCTGACGGGCCAGCAGGTCGGTGAACGACTCACCACCGTCCACCCGGCTACGGAATACCAGCGTATTGACGAACATGCCGATCAGGTCGTCCAGCGCCGCTTCGCCACGACCGGCCATGGGGGTACCGATGGCAATGTCCTCGGTTCCCGAGAGCCGCGCCAGCAGCACCGCGAGGGCCGTGTGCACAACCATGAACAGGGTCGCGCCCTGGGCACGCGCGAGTTCGGCCAGAGCCCGGTGGGTTTCGGCGTCGATGGACACCTCGACCTTGCCACCTGCGAAGGACTGCACCGCCGGTCGCGGACGATCGGACGGCAGCTCCAGCTGATCCGGGAGCTCCGCGAGGGCCTGCTTCCAGTACCCGACCTGCTTGGCGGACAGCGACTCCGCATCGTCCTCGACGCCCAGGAGTTCACGCTGCCAGATCGAGTAGTCCGCGTACTGCACCGCCAGCGGCGCCCAGGCCGGCGCCAGGCCGGCGGCCCGGGCCGCGTAGGCGGTCACCAGATCGCGGGTCAGCGGCGCCATGGAGGAACCGTCCGCGGAAATGTGGTGGATCACCAGTGCCAGTACGTAATCGGTGGCCAGGCCGCCGATATCGAACAGTGCGACCTTCAGCGGCACCTCGGCGGTGACGTCGAAACGCGCACCGACCAGTCCGGCTACCGCATCGACTATCCGGTCGGCGGTGATGGTGCCGACGACCAGCTCCGGCAGCACCTGCGCGGCCGGGAGCACAACCTGCACCGGACCGTCCTCGGTCTGCGGGTAGACGGTCCGCAGAATCTCGTGACGCGCGACGATATCGCCGATGGCCAGTCGCAGCGCGACCACATCCAGCTCACCGGTCAGGCGAATCGCGACCGGCACGTTGTAGGCGGTGGCGTCGGTATCGAACTGGTTGAGGAACCACATGCGCTGCTGCGCCGGTGAGAGCGGAATCGCTTCCGGCCGTGGGCGAGCCACGAGCGCCGGACGCGCCCCCGCGCCGGCCGTATCGGCCAGGCGGACGGCCAGCCCGGTCACGGTGGAATCCTCGAACAGCGCGCGGACCGGCACCTGGGTGTCGAGTGCCGCGCCGAGGCGTGCCGCCACCTGGGTGGCGAGTAGCGAATTGCCGCCGAGGGCGAAGAAATCGTCGTCCGCGCCGACTTGTTCGGCACCGAGCACCTCGGCGTAGACCTGGGCCACGGCCGTCTCGATGGCGCCTTCCGGAGCACGGAATTCACGAGCCACGAAGACCGGGTCCGGCAGCGCCTTGCGATCCAGCTTGCCATTCGCATTGAGCGGCAACGCATGCAGGACCACAAAGGCCGACGGCACCATGTACGACGGCAGGGTGGCCGAGAGCGCCGACTGCACCTGCGCTTGATCGAGTACCGGGCCCGAGGACACCAGGTAGGCCACCAGACGGTCCGCTCCGCCTCCCCGCGCTTCGGTGAGCTGATCGGACTTAGCGACAACCGCGACCTGAGCGATCTCCGGCATGGCCAGCAAAGCCGCTTCGATCTCACCGAGCTCGATACGGAAACCACGGATCTTCACCTGGAAGTCCGTACGACCCCGGTACTCCAGCTCACCAT
>NZ_JAODNK010000195.1 GCF_025465275.1 Nocardia sp.
CTGGCCGCGCTGGTGCGCGAGCACGGGATCACCCAGGTCTGCTCCACCCCGGCGGTGCTGTCCACGCTGGAACCGGATGCCCTGGACGGGGTGCGCGCGGTGTCGTCAGGCGGTGAACCCACGCCGCCGGATATCGTGGCGCGCTTCGGGAGCGGCCGCGATCTCTTGAACTCGTACGGACCCAGTGAGACAACCGTCGCCGTCACCTATACGAAAGGCCTGGTGCCCGGCGAGAATTCGGGCTTGGGCGAGCCCGTCCCCGGTGTGGGCATGCTCGTGCTGGATCGCTGGCTGCGCCCGGTGCCGATCGGCGTCGCAGGCGAGCTGTATGTGACCGGTCCGGGGATAGCCCGAGGCTACGTCGGCCGCCCGGGATTGACCGCGGAACGCTTCGTTCCCACTCCCGCGGGTGCCCCCGGCAGCCGCATGTACCGCACCGGAGATCTGGTGCGCTGGACCACTGCGGTGCGCGGGAGTGCCGGTGCCAGTGGCGAATCAGATGCCGCCGCGAGAGGCGGGCCGGCAGCCGTCGCCGACGGTGGAGCGCAAGTGATTCTGGAGTACGTCGGCCGCAGCGACTTCCAGGTCAAGCTGCGCGGTATGCGCATCGAGCTCGGCGAGATCGACGCGGCACTGGATACCCATGCGGCCGTGGAGATCGCGGTCACCGTCGTCCGTCCCGCACCGGGCGGCGGCACCATGCTGGCCGCCTACGTAGTGCCGCATGCGGGTGCGACGGTTACCGAGGCCGACCTCCTCGATCACGCCTCGCGCCGCCTGCCGCCGTACATGGTGCCCGCCACCGTCACGGTGCTGGGTGCGCTCCCACTGACTGCCAATGGCAAGGTGGACCGCCACGCCCTCCCCGAACCCGTTGTCGCACAGCCGGTCCTGCAACGCGAACCCACCAGCGATGCTGAGCGCATCCTCTGCACCCTCTTCTCGGAAATCCTCGGCACCACTGACATCGGCCCGCACACTTCCTTCTTCGCCCTCGGCGGCGATTCGATCATGGCCATCACCCTGGTCTCGCGCGCCCGCGCCGCCGGTTTGGTCTTCTCCGCCCGTGAAGTTTTCGAGCAGCGCACTCCAGCCGCCTTGGCCGCCATAGTTTCCCGCGTCGAGGACCGCACCGAACAACTCCCGGAACTCCCTGGCGGCGGTCTCGGCCGTCTCCCGCTCACCCCGGTCGCCGCCTGGCTGCTGCAGCGCCCCGGCTGGGAGCACTTCGCCCAGTCCATGGTGGTGCGACTCCCCAGAGGCATGGAACCCGAAGCCCTCACCCACACCGTCCAAGCCCTGCTGGACCGCCACGACATGCTCCGCGCCCGCGTCGTCGACACAGCCTCCGGCATCGAACTGGAGGTCCCGCCACCCCACCGCGTCGACGCCGCCGACCTTCTGACAAGGATCGCCACCACCGACGGCAGGATTGCCGCCATCGGCGACATCGACCGCGAACTCGAAGCGACTGTCGCCCGCCTGAACCCCCGCGCCGGCGCCATGACCGCCTTCACCTGGCTGGATCCCGGCCCCGCCACCCACGGCCGCCTACTCATCGCCATCCACCACCTCGCCTGCGACGCAGTCTCCTGGCGCATCCTGCTCCCCGACCTCATGTCCGCCTGGACCCAGGCCTCGGCGGGCACCACCCCCGCCCTGCAGGAAACCGGCACATCCATGCGCACCTGGGCCCACGCCCTCCACACTCTCGTCGACCCGGCAGTCGCGCCGATCGCACCGGTTTCAGCGGAATCTGTCGATGTAGCGGGCGAAACTGCGCCCCGCGCTGCAGGCGAGCCCGTAGCCAACGTGGCGAGTGCTTCGTCGGATGTGCTCGGTGTGTCTTACGCACCGGATTTCGGTGGCGCTGGCGGTGTGGACGGCGCGGCCCACCGGGATGCGGGTGAGCTTGTCGGCGGCGTGGCGAGTGCTTCGTCGGATGTGCTCGGTGTGTCTTACGCACCGGACTTCGGCGGCACAGGCGGCGGGAACGATGCTGCCCCTGCACAGGCCGGTGTGACTGTGAAGCGGGCGGATCCCAGGCGCTGGCCCGGGTGCGAGTTCGATTACTGGCGTGCGGTATTGGCGGCTGATCCGCTGCTGGGTATTCGGCGGCTGGATCCGCAGGTCGATACGCACGGGGCTGCGGGGCGGCTCGAGGTCGAGATCCCCGGTGTTGCCTCGGCGGCGCTGGTAGGGCGGATGGTTTCGACCTATCGGTGCGGTGTGGAGGATGCGCTGCTGGCCGCACTGTCTTTGGCATTGGCGCGGTGGCGTTCTGCCCGTGGCGAATTCGGTGCGAGTGCGGCGGCGACCGTCGTGGCTGTGGAGCGGCACGGCCGCGATGAGGCCGCGATTGCCGGAGCCGATCTGTCGCGCACGGTGGGCTGGTTCACCGCTCAGGTTCCGGTGCGGCTGGGACCGGTGGTGGCGGCGGGCTTTTCATCGCCGGCCTGTGCTGGTGCGCGCGATGCCGAGCCGAACCTGTCCGGAGTGGCGCTGGAGGTCGCCGCGGGGAAGACGAGTTTCGCCGGTGCGGGATCGGGTTCCGTGGGGGCGGCAGCGTTGCCTGGCGATTCGGTGCGGATCGGTTCTGCGGAAGCGGCTTTGAAGGTGGTGAAGGAGCAATTGCGGGCGGTGCCGCGGGGCGGGTTCGGGTTCGGGGTGCTGCGGTATTCGGGTTCGGGGACTGCGGGGGAGCTGGCATTGTTGCCGGAGCCGCAGGTGGGGTTCAACTATCTCGGGCAGGTGCCCGATATGGCGGTGGAGGGGGATTGGCTGCCGGTCGATATGGCGGCTCGACTCGGGGGGCACGCGGAGGCGGGTATGCCGCTGGCGGCGGTGCTTTCGATCGATGCGGTGACGCTCGAGTCCGAGCGGGGGCCGCGGATTCGTGCCGTGTGGCAATTCGCGCCGGGCGCTATCGGCCGCTCGGAGGTGGAAGCGCTGGCGCGGGAATGGGTTTCGGCGGTGGTGGAGATCGCCGAGCTGGTGAGTGCGCCGGAGGCGGGTGGATTCACACCCGGTGATTTGCCGTTGCTGGAGGTAGAGCAGGCCGAAATCGATGTGTGGGACCAGGATTACGGGCTGCTGGAGGATGTGCTGCCACTGACTCCGCTGCAGCGCGGGCTACTCTTCCAGGCGCAGCTGGCCGAGGGCGGGCCGGACGGTTACTCGGTGCAGGCGGTCATCGAGGTGGAGGCCGATCTCGAACTCGACCGTTTGACGGCTGCGGCCGAGGCGCTGGTTCGCCGGCACGCGGTGCTGCGCGCCGGATTCGTACAGTCCGGCGATCGGGCGGTGCAGGTGATTGCCGCACAGGTGGCGGTGCCGTGTGCCTATCGCGAGGCGTACGGCGTGACGGAGGCCGAACTCGACGAGATGGCGGCGGCGGAACTGCGAACACCATTCGCGGTCGATGCGCCCCCGCTCATTCGATTCCTGTGTATTGCCCTGGGGCAGCGCCGGTTCCGGATAGTCATCACCAACCATCACCTGATCCTCGACGGCTGGTCCATGCCACTGCTCCTCGCCGAACTCGTCGGATTGTACGAAACCAGCGGCGATGACCGCGGATTCGCGCCACCTGTACCCTTCCGGCGCTACCTCGAATGGCTCTCGGAGCGTGATGCCGATCGTGCACGCGACGCCTGGGCGCAGTCGCTGGCAGACCTGGACGGCCCCACCCTGGTCGCCCCGAACGCTCCGCGCACCGATGCGCCCACCGCGCCTGTCGCCCACGAGGTTCCGCTACCCGCTGACCTCGCAGATCGGCTGCGCGCCACCGCCTCGGACTGCCAGGTCACCCTCAACACCATCGTGCAGGCCGCCTGGGCCCTGCTGCTGGCCGAGCTGACCGGTTCCGCCGATATCGTCTTCGGCGCCACCGTCTCCGGTCGCCCGCCGGAACTGCCCGGCGCGGAGCGCATGGTCGGCATGCTGGTGAACACCGTCCCGGTCCGTATTGCCCTGGACCCGGCGGAACGCCTCTCCGATCTGCTGACCCGCATCCAGCGCGAGCAGGCCGCCCTGTCCGAACACCAATTCCTCGGCCTCGACGAAATCCACGCGCGCACCGGTCTCGGCCCGCTCTTCGACACCGCCACCGTCTTCGAGTCCTACCCCGTCGACGCGGCCTCCCTCACCGCAGCCACCCGCCAGGCACAACTCGCGGTGACCGGCATTCGCGCCCACGATGGCACCCACTACCCCCTGTCACTGGCCGCGTACGCCAACAACGGCCTGCGCCTGGAGCTGACCCGCTCACCACGGTATTTCGATGCGGAGCAAGCGGATTCGATCGCCGACGGACTAGCGCGGCTGCTGACAATTCTCGCGGAGGACCCACACCGCCGCACTGCCTCGGCTCGGAGCACCGATCCTGTAGATGCGCGCGCCATTCGACACGGCGGGCCCGCCCACCAGATCCGGCTGCTCCCAGACCTACTCGCAGGCAAGGGAATTCATGATGCTGCCGCGGTCGTCGATGCGCCTGCACAGGCACGTACGGCGACCTCCGATGGTCAGAGCGCAGGCGGACACGGCTCCGGCGTCGCGCACCGTGCGCCAGGTGGGTCCGGTGGTGATGTCGAGGGCGTGCTGCGCTCCGGTAGCGACGTCGGCAGCCTGCGGCACTCCAGTAGTGAGGTCCGCGCCCTGCTGTACGGCAGTAGTGACTTCGGCAGTCGGGCGCGCTCCGGCGCATTTGCGGTGGCCGGCGAGCTGACATATGGCGAGCTGGATGTGATGTCGAATCAATTGGCACGGGTATTGATCGGTGCGGGTGCGGGGCCGGAGCGGGCAGTGCTGGTTGCCCTGCCACGCTCGGTGCAGGCCATGGTGGCGCTGTGGGCGGTGGCTAAAACGGGTGCGGCATTCGTACCTGTCGATATCTCGCAGCCTGCCGGTCGCACCGCTCTCATTGCGACTGAATCTGCTGCCGTGCTGGGCATTACAGTCATATCGTGCCATGAAGACCTGCCACCCGAGCTGCCCTGGCTGCTGCTGGATGATCCGGATACCGCTGCCCGAATCGAGGTAGCGCCGGCCGACCCCGTGACCGACGCGGAACGGCTCCGGCCCCTGCGCGCCGAGCATGCGGCGTACGTGGTCTTCACCTCCGGATCCACCGGCACTCCGAAGGGTGTGGTCGTCACTCACACGGGTCTGGCCGATATGGCCTCGGCCGCGGCGGAGCAGTGCCTGATCGACCGTGATTCCCGCGTACTGCACTGCCTCAATCCCGCATTCGATGCGGCAATCCTGGTGTGGCTCTCCACTTTCGCGGCAGGCGGGACGCTGGTTGTCGCGCCACCGGATTCCAATGCCGGCGCCGAACTTGCGACAGCTCTCACCGACGGTGCTGCCACCCACCTGATCTGCACGCCGACGGTCCTGGCCACCCTGGATGTCGACGACCTGCGCGGGGTCCGGGTTATCGCCACCGGCGGTGAGACCTGCCCGCCCGCCCTCATTACCCGCATGAGCGCGGGCCGCCTCCTGGTGAACTCCTACGGCCCCGCCGAAACCACCATCGCCGCCGCCTACCGCGCGGATATGACACCGGAGACAGCGGCCGTCATCGGCACCCCGGTCCCCGGTGCCAGCCTGCTGGTACTGGACCACTGGCTCCGCCCGGTGCCTCCGGGAGCCGTTGGCGAGCTGTACATTCGCGGCCCCGGTGTGGCCCGTGGATACGCGAGCCGCCCAGCGCTTTCCGCCTCCAGATTCATCGCCGACCCCTACTCCGCGGGCGGACGCCTGTACCGTACGGGCGACCTGATGCGCTGCACCCCAACCGGATTCGAATACGCGGGCCGCAGCGACTTCCAGGTGAAGGTCCGTGGCATTCGGGTAGAGCCCGGCGAGGTCGACGCAGTGCTGTCGACCCATCCCCAGGTCGAAGCCTCCATCACAATCGCCCGCCGCACCCGCACCGCCGCCACCGCCCTGCACTCCTACGTCACGCTCGTCGCTCCCGCGACGGCACCGCCCTGGGAGCGCGCAGCGCACAGCAGAAGTATGGACGTCGAGTCCGATCGCACCGCCGCCCCAGCCCAACCGGCCGGTCAGATCGATCTGCGGACAGGTACTGGGCGACTGGACTGGCACGTCGGCGCGGATTCCGGCACGCCGGGTACCTCCGATGCTGCTGGTCCGCTTCGAACGCCCGCCGATGCTGCTGGTCCGCTTCGGGCGGCCAGCGGGGCTACCGGTCCGATTCGAACGGCCGCGGATGCTGCTTCTTCGGTTCGAACGGTCGGCGGGGCTGCTGGTGTGGCTCGAACTATTGATGCGGATGCTCTGCCGTCCGGTGCCGTCGCACCGAGCGCCGCTGTGCTGATGGCGTGGGTGGCCGTGCGGCTGCCACGGTATCTGGTGCCGTCGAGTATTCAGGTGCTGGCGGAGTTGCCGCGTACTCGTACCGGGAAGATCGATCTGCGGGCGCTGCCGGAACCTGAAGTCGTGCAGTCCGAATATGTGGCACCGGTCGGCGGTGAGGTGCTTGTTGCCGAGACCTACGCGGAGGTGCTGGGCCTCGGCCGCGTCGGTGCCCGGGACGACTTCTTTGCGCTGGGCGGCGATTCGCTCATTGCCACCAGGGTGTCGGCTCGGTTGAGTGCGGCGCTGGGGACTCCGGTTCCGGTGCGGCTGCTGTTCGAAGCGCCCGTGGTGGCCGAGTTGGCGCGTGTATTGGCAGTCGCCGGGCGCGAGGCGGCAGGTCCGGAGCTGATCCGAGGCCCGCGGCCGGACCCGGTGCCATTGTCTCCGGCGCAGCAGCGCATGTGGTTCGTCAACCGCTACGACCCGTCGTCCCCGGCGTACAACGTGCCTGTGGCACTGCGGCTTTCCGGCCATTTGGATCTCACCGCGTTGCGGACGGCACTCTACGACGTGATCGAGCGGCACGAGACGCTGCGGACCCTGTACCCCGATATCGACGGGGTCGGCGGGCAGCACATCCTGTCGGCGGCTGAGGTTCCATTGGATCTCGAACCCATTGCGATGACTCTCGAAGAACTGCCCACCGCCGTGATGCGCACAGTCACTGAGGGATTCGATGTCACCAAGGCAGTTCCCCTGCGCTTCAGACTCTTCCGCATCGAACCCGAGGAGCATGTGATCGTCCTGGTGGCGCATCACATTGCGACCGACGGCTTCTCGATGGCCCCACTGACCCGGGATGTGGCAGCGGCTTATGCGACTCGCGCCGCAGGTCGGCAGCCCGCATGGGAGCCGCTACCGGTGCAGTACGCCGACTACACGCTGTGGCAGCATGCCCGGCTCGGCGTCGAAGACGATCCGGAATCCCGGCTGGCCCAGCAGCTCGACTACTGGTCCCGCACCCTCGCCGACTTGCCGGATCACCTGGATTTGCCTGCCGACCGCCCACGGCAGGCGCGTGCCTCGCACCGTGCCGCCGAATGCACGGCCCGCGTGAACAGCGAGGTGAGCGCCGCGATCGAGCGCTGCGCCCGCGCGCAACGGGCCACTCCGTTCATGGTGGTGCACGCCGCCTTGGCGGTGCTGCTGGCCCGGTTGAGCGGCAGCGCAGACATAGTGATCGGCACCCCGGTTGCCGGGCGTGGGCATCGCGATCTCGACGATCTTGTCGGCATGTTCGTGAATACGCTGGTGTTGCGCACCGGCATACACGCCGACGAGACCTTCGACGCGGTGCTGGACCGAGTTCGCGATACCGACCTCGCCGCCCTCGAACAGGCCGACGTCCCCTTCGAGCGACTGGTCGAGGTGCTGTCTCCAGTGCGTTCGGAGGCCCGGCATCCGCTGGTGCAGATCATGCTCGTCTTCCAGAATCTGGCGCTGCCGGAGTTGGAGCTGCCCGAAATAACAGTGGTCCCACTGGAATTGCCGCAGACCAACAGTCGATTCGATCTGAGTCTCACCGTTGTCGCGGATACGGACGGCATGCAGCTGCGCTGCTGTTACGCCACCGACCTGTTCGACGAATCCACCGTCTGGGCCTTCGCTGACCGCCTGGTGCGGCTGCTCACTGCCGTCACGCTCGAAAGTGGCTCTGCGGTAGGTGATATCGACCTCCTCACCGCCGTCGAGCAGGAACAAGCCCGTATCGAACCAGAGCCGGTCGCCACACCGCGCCCGATGGCGCAACTTATGGCAAACGCCGTTGCCTCCAACCCGGAGGGCGTGGCGGTGGTGTGTGGCGACCATCAGCTGACCTATCGGGAACTCGACGAGCGTGCGACGATCCTCGCCGAGCGGCTTGCACAGGCTGGCGCAGGCCCGGAAATGCTGGTGGCCGTGGGTATTCCACGCTCCATCGAATCGGTGCTGGCCGTCTGGGCGATCACCCGCACCGGAGCGGCATTCGTCCCGGTCGATCCGTCGTACCCGTCGGACCGCATCGCGCGAATCATCGAGGTCTCCGGAGTGACAATCGGCCTGACCGTTGTCGCTCAGCGCGACCGGCTGCCGGACGCAGTCGATTGGTGGTGCGTGGACGATCCATCGGAATTCGAAACCGCTGCGGCACAGGCGCAGACGGCGAATGCGTCCTACGAGTACCGCGCCTGCCCCGAGAACCCGGCGTACGTCATCTTCACCTCCGGTTCCACCGGTGCTCCCAAGGGTGTTGTGGTGACCCATTCGGGTCTGGCGAATCTCGCGATGGCGCAGTGCGATCGCGACCTCATCACCTCCGATTCGCGAGTACTACACGTCGCCTCACCGAGTTTCGATGCCTCGGTAGTGGAACTCGTCATGGCGGTAGGTGCGGCAGCTACCCTGGTCATCGCGCCGCCCACCGCCTTCGCCGGTCCGGATCTCACCGAACTCCTGGCCCGCGAGCATGTCTCGCATATCGCTCTCACACCGTCGGCGCTGGCCACCGTGGAACCCGCAGGGCTGCACGAACTCCGCACGATCGTCACCGGCGGCGAACCCTGCCCGCCCGAACTGGTCGCGGCCTGGTCCGCACCGAACCGCCTGCACTTCAACGACTACGGCCCCACCGAGGCGACGGTCTGGGCGACCGGCAGCGCGCCGCTACAGCCGGGCGCACCGATCACCATCGGCCGGCCCGCCCCCGGAGTGCATGCACTGGTCCTGGACGATCGCCTGCGCCCCGTGCCGGACGGCGTGGTGGGTGAGCTCTATCTCGCGGGTATCGCATTGGCACGAGGTTATTTCGGCCGTGTGGACCTGACCGCCGCACGCTTTGTTGCCCACCCGTACGCACCTGGCCGGCGCATGTACCGCACCGGTGATCTGGTGCGCAGGCGTGCGGGTGATCTGGAGTACCTGGGCCGCACCGACACTCAGGTGAAGCTGCGCGGCTTGCGCATCGAACTCGGGGATGTGGAGGCCGCGCTCACCGCGGACCCGGCGGTGGCCCGCGCGGTGGCGCTGGTTCGGGCGGATGCGCACGGCGGAATGCTGGTCGCCTACGTGGTCCCTGAGCCCGGCGCGGAGATCTCGCTGCGAGATCTGAAGAGTGAAGTCGCACAGCGAGTGCCGTCCTATATGGTCCCGTCCGCCCTCTTGGCGCTGGATGATCTGCCGCGCACGGCCAATGGCAAGCTGGATCGCGACGCGTTGCCCGCGCCGCCGCTGACAATGGGTGCCCGGGAGCCTGTTGTCGGCCCGCAGGAGGAAGCGGTTGCCGCCGTTTTCGCCAAAGTCCTGGGTATCGATCAAGTCTGGCGAGACGACGATTTCTTTGCCCTGGGCGGCAATTCGCTCATCGCTACCCGAGTGGCCGCGCGACTGGGCACCGCACTCGGAACGACGGTCCCGGTGCGGGCGCTCTTCGATGCGCCGACGGTGGCGGAACTGGCGGCCCTCATATCCGCCGAGTCCATGACCGATCGTCCCCACCCGGGACCTCGTCCCCGCCCGCAGCATATTCCGCTCTCCGCGGCACAGCAGCGCATGTGGTTCCTCAACCGCTACGATCCCGGATCGCCCGTCTACAACATCCCGGGAGCCTTCGAAATCGAAGGGAGCCTGGATATTACGGCGCTGCGCACGGCCATCGACGATGTGGTGGCCCGGCACGAGACGCTCCGGACCAGCTATCCGGTCGGCCCCGATGGGATGCCCTACCAGAGCATCCTTCCTGCCGGCGCGGGCTCCACGCCGATTTCCGAAATCGACACGAACACAGCGGAAGTCGCACAGCAGCTGACGACCGAGCTGTCCCGCGGCTTCGACATCACCCGCGAAGTTCCGCTGCGGGTCTGGGTGCTCCGCACCGCCCCACAGCGTGCGGTTCTGGCGCTCGCCGTGCACCATATCGCCGCCGACGGCTGGTCCATGGCCCCACTCGCACGAGATGTCCTGGCCGCGTACGTGGCTCGTGCTGCGGGAGCGCAACCACAGTGGACCGAACTACCGTTGCAGTACGCCGACTACGCACTCTGGCAGCAGGAACTGCTCGGCTCCGACGCCGACCACGACAGCCTCGCCCACCGCCAGCTGGAATTCTGGCGCACCCGTCTCGACGGCCTGCCCGAGGTGCACCGACTGCCCACCGACCGGCCTCGCCCCGAGCTCCCGTCCGGAATCGGTGACCGTATCGAATTCACGGTCCCCGCAATCGTTCACGACCGAATGCAGATAATGGCGCGGGCACATGGCGCGAGCCCATTCATGGTGGTGCACGCGGCCTTGGCGGTATTGCTGGCCCGGCTTTCCGGCGCGTCGGATATCGCCCTCGGCTCGGTGGTCGCAGGCCGCGGTGACGGCGAATTCGACGACCTCGTAGGCATGTTCGTGAATACGGTCGTGCTGCGTTCGCAACTGGACCCGGCCGCCGATTTCGCCACTACCCTCGACACCATCCGCCGCGATGATCTGGCGGTCTACGGCAATATGGATCTGCCTTTCGAACGCCTGGTGGAGGCGCTCGCTCCGGTCCGTTCCACCGATCACCACCCGCTCTTCCAGGTGCTGCTGGCCTTCCAGAATGTCCAGCCCGCGCGAACCACGCTGCCCGGTCTGGAGATTCGCCCGGTCGCAGCGCCTGCTCCCGGCTCCAAGTTCGATCTGGAATGGATGGTCGCCGAACAGTTCGCTCCCGCAGGCGAACCGGCGGGCATCACCACCTCGCTGATCTTCGCCACCGACCTCTTCGATCGGACCACCGCCCAGTCCATGGCCGACGGTTTCCTCGAACTGCTCACCGCGCTCACCGCCACCCCGGACGCCGCGATCGGTGCTATCGAGGTGCTCAGCGGGCTACCCGAACTCACCGTGGAGATTCACGACGACGATGCGCCCGTGGTGAAGGTCCGCCCGGAGCCCGCGCGTCGCGTCTACCGCGCCCCGCGCACCGAGGGCGAAGGCGCGCTCACCGCCGCTTTCGAATCGGTCCTGGAATCGGAGCGAATCGGCGTGGACGACAACTTCTTCGAGGTCGGCGGCAATTCCATGGCCGCCGTGCGCCTGGTCACCCTGATACGCGAACGCACCGGCATCCCCATGCCGTTGCAGTGGATGTTCCTGGACCCCACGCCTGCCGCCCTGGCCCTGCGCCTCACCGAGGCCGCCGAACGGCCGGAGGTGGATCCGTCTATGCGGGTCATGCTGCCCATGCGCCCGGCCGGGACCGGACCTGCCCTGTTCTGTATTCATCCGGCCGTCGGATTGGCCTGGTGCTACGGCGGATTGGTGCAGTACATCGATCGTTCGCACCCGGTCTACGGTCTCCAGTCGCCGGGTGTGGTGGACGGCGGCACCGCCGATCGCACCATTCACGATCTCGCCGTGCGCTATGTCGACGAGATCCGCCGCGTGCAGCCGGACGGCCCGTACCACCTGCTCGGTTATTCGGCGGGCGGCGTCATCGCGCACGCCATGGCCGTCGAGCTGCGCCGGCGCGGCGAGCAGGTGCCGTCGCTGATCATGATGGACGGCCGCGCCGAGGTGGAAATCGTCGACGACAGCAATATTCCGCCGCTGGCGCTGCTGCTCGCCGAATTCGGCGGTATCGAGGTGCCGCCCGGCGCTGCGGGAGTCACCGCGCCGCAGGCTGCCGAGCTGCTGGCGGCGTCCGGAATCTCCTTCACCGCCACCGAAATCGAGCACTTCTACAGTGATCTGCAACACCTGCTGCGTCAGATCTCCGATCACCGCCCCAGCATCTTCGACGGTGATCTGCTGTTCTTCAGCGCTGCGGGCAATCCGGCCCCGCTGCCGAATGTCGCGACGTGGCGGCCCTATATCACCGGACCGATCACTGATCACCTCATCGATTTCGGCCACAATCAGCTTGTCACCGCGGCGGCGCTGACCTTCATCGGCCCGATCATCAGCACTTATCTGGAGCGGTAAGCCGGGAAACCTTCTGGGACACAGCTGGGCTGGGGAACAATGGGCGGAGACAACCCGCTCGGCTAGGAGAGGCTCGTACTGTGTCGGTGAACGGTAAGCGACGGCTACTGAGTGCGGCGGCGGTTGGGCTCGGCGCGCTCGGCGCCGGAGAACTGATCGCCGCGACGCGCGGTGGCTCGGTCATCGACGGGGTCGGGCGGTTGCTGGCCGATACCGCGCCGATTCCGGTGGTCGAGACGACCGTGGCCATGGCCGGCCGGTACGACAAGGAGACCACGCGGGCGGGCGTGGTGTTCGGGGCCGTCGCCGCCACCGCCGGTATGGCGTTCCTGCCGCAGCGCCTGCGGGCACCTGCCGCGGCGGCATTCGGGGCGGGAGCCGCCGCCTTGGCTTTGCGGGGCGCGAATCAGTCGGTGCCCAGTGCGTTCGGCGGCCTCGCGGCGGCGGGCGTGCTGCGCGCCGGGCTGCGTCGGCCACCGACCACGGCAGGCGGCGAATTGCTCTGGGCCACAGCCGGTGCCGGGCTGCTCGCCGCCGCCGAAACGCTCATCCGGCGCGAGGATCGGCGGCATACCGAACGGGTCCGGCAACTCGGCCCGATGGGTTCGCACCCGCCCATGGCGGAGGATGGTTTCGGCAATGAGCCGGGCCTGTCGCCATTGATCACCAAGGCGGGCAGATTCTATGTGGCAGACGTGAATTCGCGCCCGCCGCGCGTCGATCCGGGTCAGTGGCGGCTCGCCATCAGTGGCAAGGTGGCGCACCCGCTGCGGTTCTCGCTCGCGGATCTGGCCGAGCAGGCGGTGGAATTCGATGCCGTCATGGTGTGTGTGCACAACACCCCCGGCGCCGGTCGTGCCGGCAATGCGCGCTGGTTCGGCGTCCCGCTGACCGCCCTGCTGGAGCACGCCATGCCCGATTCGACCGCCACCCGCCTGGTGACCCGCGCCGTCGACGGCTACACCATCTCACTGCCGCTGGAACCGCTGCGCACCGGGGAATGGCCCGGCTACCTGGTCATCGGCATGAACGGCGAAGCCCTGCCGCCCGAACACGGCTTCCCCGCCCGGGTCTTCGTGCCCGGCCTCTACGGCCAGTACACCGGCGCGAAATGGCTTGCTGAACTGGAATTGTCCGACGACACCCAGGTCGACTACTGGTGGAAGCGCGGCTGGCCCAGCGACGCCCTGTGGGTGCGCCCGCAGGCCCGCATCGACATCGCCTCCGGCGGCAGCGACGGCCCCGGCAAGACCACCGTGGCCGGTGTCGCCTGGGCGCCACCGCAGGGCGTCGCGGCCGTCGAGCTCCGCATCGACGAAACCGATTGGCTCCCAGTGGAACTCGGTGCGGAAACGGCTCCCGCGGCCTGGCGCCGCTGGCGCACCGTCGTAGACCTCGCGCCAGGCACCCACACCATCCAGGCGCGTGTCACCGGTCGCTCCGGAGAAGTCCAGGACGGGGCTGTCCGCGCGCCGTTCCCGCAGGGCCCCAGCGGGTTCCACACCGTGACGGTCACCATCTGAGCAGACGTTCCGGTCATTACAGCGCTCTCGGCCGGAATCAATCCTGTTCGGCGGATCGGCCAAAAGTGCTGTAATGACCCGAACGACACTGCGTTTCGGCGTCCGGGCAGGGGGGATGCTCGCTGCCCTGTCGTCAGCGAACCGCACTGTGCTGTGCGGCGGCGATTTCTCCGACGGCGGCGGCAATGGCGCGGAAATCCTTGCGCACGATGTCGGTGTGGTTGCTGGTGACCTTCGCGCTCATCTGGACGTTGGGGTTGCGGGCGATGATCGGATCCAGGGTGGCGCGCATCGCCGCGTGTCCTTCCTCGGTGGCGCCCTGGGCGGCGCCCGAGCCCACGATGAACCGCATCGGGAAGGTGACCTGGTCGAAGACGGGGTCGCTGACGGCGACGATCTCGTTCAGTTCGATATTGACCTCGGCGGCTTGCGCGGCGGTCATCCGGGCGGTCAAACCCAGCATGGCGGCCATCATCATCGGGAACCGCAGCTTCTTGAACAGCCGCCGGATCTCCTGCCGCCCGGCTTCGCGGTCACCGTTGTCGACGGTGGCCAGGTAATCCCACGGGTAACCGCCATCGACCATGACCACCCCGGCGACCCGGCCGGGATTGCTTGCGGCCCACTGGACGGCCAGTGCCGCCCCGTAGGACCAACCCACGATCAGTGCCTGCTGCACACCCCGCGCCGCCAGCACGGCGTCGATATCGCGCAGGCACGCCTCGAACGAATAGTCCGCAGACTTCTTCGACTTGCCGCGGGCGCGCTCGTCGAAAGTGATGTGGCGCCAGCCGGTGCCCAGTTCGGCGATGACGGGCCGCCAGCTCCGCTGCGTGGCGTAGGACCCGTTCAGGTAGATCACCGGCATCCCGGCCCCACCGGTATCGGTCACGGCCAGCGCGGTGTCGTCGACCGTCACCGTGCCGGTCCAGGTCGAGTTGTTGTGGTTGCTGTCGAAGTCGTTCGCTGCGTTGCTCATGAGAACTACTCTCACCGACCCGGCTGATACCGACCTGACACCGATCTGACATGCCCACTGACCATCGGGAATTGTGGGTGCCCACAGGCACACTTCTCCGGTGGGCAATATCGAATTCGTGGGTCACGATCGAATTGGGCGACAAGACCTTTCGCGCCAGTGGGCACATCCTCGAGGGTGCCGAGTATGACGAATTCGCCGATCGGGTGCGCGGGCACAATCAGCTCCTGGCCGGCTATCAGGCCCAGACCACGCACCCGATACCGCTGGTGGTGCTGACGCTCGGTGATGAGGTCTGACCAGGGCGCCGCGGGAATGACATCTGTCATGGGGGAGTCGTGACGGTCGGGGGAGGTGGGCGCGGCCGAAGCGGTCGACAGTGGAGGCATGAACGCTCCAGCTGAGGGGACCGTGTACGCGCGGTCCGAGGTCGCGCCCGCTGCGGCCATCGAAATACGGGGACTGGTCAAGACTTTCGACGTGCGCGGGGAGACTGTGCGCGCGGTGGACGGTCTGGATCTGGTGGTTCGGCCGGGGGAGATCGTGGCCTTCCTCGGACCGAACGGTGCGGGGAAGACGACCACCATCGATATGGTGCTCGGGCTGGCGCGGCCGGACTCGGGGGTGGTGCGAGTCTTCGGCGGTGATCCGTCGGATGCCATTGCAGCGGGCCGTATTTCGGCCGTACTGCAATCGGGCGGCTTGCTGCCGGATCTGACCGTGGCCGAGACGGTGCGGCTGATTGCCACGCTGCACGTGCGGCCCCGGCCCGTGAACGAGGTGCTGATCCGAGCCGGGATCGACGGTATCGCCGATCGCCCGGTGGGCAAATGCTCAGGTGGCCAGCAGCAGCGACTGCGGTTCGCGCTGGCACTGCTGCCGAATCCGGACCTGATCATCCTGGACGAGCCGACCACCGGCATGGATGTGGAGGGCCGGCGGGACTTCTGGAATGCCATCAGGCAGGACTCGCGGCGCGGCCGGACCGTCCTGTTCGCGACCCACTACCTCGATGAGGCGGATGCCTACGCCGACCGCATCGTGCTGATGCGCGCGGGCCGGGTGGTGGCCGATGGCAGTGCCGCCCAGGTCAAGAACATGGCATCCGGGCGCACCATCAGCGCGACCCTGCCCGCCGCCGATGCCACGGTGCTGCTGCGGATACCCGGCGTCGAGCACGTCGAGCAGCGCGGCGATCGAATCACTGTGCGCGCCAAGGATTCCGACATTGTCGCCCGCTATCTGCTCACCGCCACCCCGGCCACCGATCTCGAGATCTCGGCACACAACCTCGAGGACGCGTTCCTCGCTCTGACGGGAGACCACTGATATGACCGTCCTCGATGCCCGGACCGGGCTGCGCCGGAGCGGAATACGCCCGGCCTTTGTGGCTCTGGAAATGCGGCGCATGCTGCGCAACAAGCGCGCGCTGATCTTCTCGCTGATCATGCCGCCGGTATTCTTCGTGGCCTTCGGCCTGCAATCGGGCTACAAGACCCAGATGATCGGCTCCGGCAACACCACCGGCTACGTCATGGTCTCCATGGCCGTGTACGGGGCCATGCTCGCCACCACCAGCGGCGGGGCCATGGTCGCGGTGGAACGCGCGCAGGGTTGGAGCCGCCAGCTGCGATTGACTCCGCTGCCGCCGCTCGCCTACATCGCCACCAAGATTATTGTTGCGATGACGCTCGGATTGGCCTCGGTCGCAGTGGTTTTCACCGTCGGCGCGATATTCGGGGCGCAGCTTCCGGCCTCGGCGTGGCTCGTCTGCTTTCTGATCGCCTGGCTCGGCTCGGCGGTTTTCGCCGCCTTCGGGCTCTTCATCGGGTATCTGCTGCCCTCGGAGAACGTCATGCAGCTGCTCGGCGTGCTGCTGGCCCTGCTCGCCTTCGCCGGTGGGCTGTTCATGCCGCTGCACGGCTGGTTCGACACGGTGTCGAAGGTGTTCCCCACCAATGGGATCGCGGTTCTGGCACGTGCGCCTTTCACCGATCCGAGTGGCGCCGCCCTGGTACTCGCGGTGGCCAATGTGCTCGTGTGGGCGACCGTCTTCACCCTCGGGTCGGCATTCCTCTTCCGACGCGATACGGCACGCTGAAGCTATGAAGCGCATGCCACCGACCGGCGAGACCTCGCGTGTGAACGGCGTCGCGGATTCGGCGACCCGGACGCTGCGTCGGCTCGCAGCGCCCGGACCTGCGGTAACGTCCGGCGATGTGACGTACGAAGATGAGCAGATCGGCCGGCGACGGCGGGTCGGGTGGGTCTTCGTGATCGTGTGGACGGTGTACCTGATCGACCCGCTGAAGCATGCGTGGGCGCTCGATCAGCCGGTGGCTCGCATCTACACGATTGCGGTGCTCGTCGCCTTCGTCATCTGCTATCTGGGTTCCTACTGGGTGTTGTTCCGGCTGCCGCTGCACGGACCCACCTGGCCGAGCCCGAGCCCGTGGTTGGTGGGCAGGCTGCTGGCCGTCCTCGTCGCCTTGTTGCTGGCGGCGACGGCCACCCTTTATACCGGTGCGAACGGGCTCGCCACCTATATCGGCACCTTCATCGCCTTCGCGCTGCCGATACGGCGTGCGGTGCCGCTGCTGATCGTTCTGCTCCTGGCAACCGCGGTGGTGCCGCAGCTGATTGTGGGCGAAGCGCCGGACTGGTCGATCATGCAGGGTATGGCGCTGTCGGCGATCGCTGTCGGCGGTGTTCGCCTGATCATTATCAATAATCAGGCGCTGGATCTGGCGCGCAAACAGTTGACCGAGCTGGCGGTGGCCGAGGAGCGTTTGCGGGTCGGGCGGGATGTGCACGATATCCTCGGGCATTCGCTGACCGTCATCACGGTGAAAACCGAACTGGCGCAACGGCTTATGGATATCGATCCGGAGCGCGCCAAGACCGAACTGGTCGATATCGAGCGACTCGCGCGGGAATCGCTCGCCGGGGTTCGCTCCACGGTCGGCGGGCTGCGTGAGATATCGCTGGCCGGTGAGCTGGTCAATGCGCGAACCGCGCTGCGGGCCGCGGGAATCGCCGCCGATCTGCCCGACGGCGATGAACTGCCGATCCGGCACAGCATCGTCTTCGGATGGGTGTTGCGCGAGGCGATCACGAATGTGGTGCGGCACAGTGGAGCCCGGCACGCCAGCGTGCGGGTCACGCCGACCAGCATCGAGGTGAGCGACGACGGCGGCGGCATGGGTGACGGCGCGCGCGCCGGATCCGGGTTGTCGGGGCTGCGGGAGCGGGTGCAGGCGACGGGTGGCACGCTCACCCTGTCGAATCGGCCGGAGGGCGGATTGCGGGTGCTGGCAAGCTTTCCGGCCGGGACGATAGGGGAGTCGAGATGATCAAACTGCTGCTCGCCGATGATCAGGCGCTGGTGCGCGGTGCGCTCGCGGCACTGCTGAGCCTCGAACCCGATCTGGAGGTGGTGTGCGAGGTCGGCCGTGGTGACGAGGTGCTCGCGGCCGTCGAACGCACCGATCCGGATGTGGCGCTGCTGGATGTGGAGATGCCCGGAATGGACGGCATCACCGCTGCCGCACAACTGCATATCGCGCATCCGCAGGTGCGCATCCTCATGGTCACCACCTTCGGCCGCCCGGGATACCTGCGCCGCGCCATCGATGCCGGAGCCAGCGGCTTCGTCGTCAAGGACACGCCCGCACGGGAACTTGCCGATGCGGTCCGGCGCGTCCACCTGGGCCTGCGCGTTGTCGACCCGGCCCTGGCCACCGAAACCCTCACCGCCGGAACCTCACCCCTCACCGCTCGCGAACGCGAAGTCCTCGCTGCCGCCTCCGACGGTGCGACCGCAGGCGCCATCGCGAAGCTCCTGCACCTCTCCGAAGGCACCGTCCGCAACCACCTCTCGGCCGCCATCGGCAAAACCGGCACCCGCACCCGCGCGGAAGCCGTCCGCGCCGCCGAACGCCTCGGCTGGCTCTGACCCACCCCCGTCATCCCGGCATGCTTTTGGCCGGGATCCACCGCAGTACATGAGCCGCCATGGGTCCCGGCCAAAAGCGCGCCGGGATGACGGGACAGACGTTCGGCGGCACTAGAAACGTCCGCCGCGGCTGATGCGGCGGGAGCCGTCCGAACCGCCGAAGGAGCCGGGGCCGTAGCTGCCGCCGCCTCGGGAGCCGCCGCCGAAACCGCCTCCGCCGCCGCGGTATCCGCCGCCCATGCCGCGCAGCATGCCGTCGATGAGGATGCCGCTGAGTACCGCGCCGGTCTGGGAATTCGAACTCGGCTGGCTCGCTTGCCAATCGCGCACTGCGACCTGGGCGGTTTGCAGGGCGCGGGTGCCGAGTTCTACTGCCCGCTGGGCGTAGGGGAGAGCTTGCGCGGGGTCGGTGGTGGCGAGTTGCTGCGCCTGGTCCAGGCTGCGCTGGGCCTCGGCGAGCCGGGTGCGCGGTTCGGCGTCGACACCGCCGCGGCGGGTGCTGATGAAGTCGGTGGCGGCATTGATCTGGCTGCGTGCGGCGGTCAGTGCCTGGTCGAGCCGGCGGGCGACTTCCTCGGCGGCGGACTTGCGATCGGTGGCATCGGCAATTGCCTTGTCCAGCACGGTATCCGCGGCGACGGCCTGCTGGAACGCACCGAGCGGATTGGCACCGCCCTCGGTGCTCGCGCGGTCGAGAGCGGTGCGGGCGGCGATGGCGGCGTCGAGGAGTTCGGGTCCGCCGTGCTGGGTGAGGGTGGCCGCCGTGCCGAGATCACGGCGCAGCTCCTCGATGATGCCGGGGAGTCCGGCGCGGGCCTGCTCGATATCGGTGGCAGCGGTATCCACCGCGTCCAGCAGTGTGCGCGCGGTATTGATGGCCGACTCCGCGCTGCGAATGGCCGCGACCGCCGCGCCCTGCTGCCCGACGGGTTTGGCCGCGGCCGCGCGCCCGTCCTCGATTCCGCGCTCCGCGAACGTGATTCGCTCCCTCGCCATAGTCACGTTCTCGTGAATTGGCGCGAGTACCGAGGCGGGCTGCGTGGCCACCAACTGGGCCAGGGTGGCTTCGGAATTCGGCGCTCGCGTGGTCAGCTCGACCACATCGCGGGTCAGCGCGTCCAGACGATCGCCGGCATTGATGAGCAGATTGCGCATGGCATCGAATTCGGTGACCTTGGCGTCGAGTTCACGATTGGCGCGCCCGCAGGTGCTGATGAGCTCGACCAGCATGGTCCGCTGCTGATCGGGCGTCTCCGGAATATCGTCGTCGAGTTCCTGCCGGATCGAGAACGCCTTGGCGAGCGCGTTCTTCGCGGCATTGAGCGCCGCGGTGAACGGCGCGGTGGCGGTGGCCCCGAATTCGTCGGTGGCCAACCGCAATTCCTCACCGCTGGTGCGCAGCGCATCATCGGTATCGGTGAGCATCTCCTTGGAGCGCGCGTCCAGCGCCGTCAGCAGCAGTGCGGCCAGCGCCTGCGTATCGGCCGGATCGACCTTGCGGGCGGCAGCTACCTCGGCCTGGGCCCGCCGCTCCTTGCGACCCCGCGACCACAGCCACAGCGCACCCACCGCCAGGGCCACCACCAGCACGAGCAGCAGCACCACCCAGAGGCTCACGCCACCGCCGGAACCGTTCATCGCCGCCGACAGCCCGTTGGCGGTCGTCACTGCGGCTCCGGCCCAGTCCCCGGCGCGCAGCTTCGGCTCGACCTGGTCGATGAGCAGGTTGTCGAGCTGCTTATCGGTCACCGAACTGGGCGCTGAGCCGGTAAAGGCATACGCCCGATCGTCGACCGCGACGGAAAGCAGTACGTCCCGGTCCCCGAATCCGGAGGCCTGCGCGGTCTGCTCACCCCAGGCGGTCGAGTCCATCCCGGCGAAGTTGTGCACATATACAACCCACAGCCGCTCATGGTCTTTCGAATACAGCGCATCGATGGCGGCCTGCAGTTCCGCGGTCTGCCCGCCGCGCAACGCGCCCGCCGCATCGGTGACATAGCCGGGTAGTCGCTGTGGCGGTTCCGCACCCGCGGGAGCACTCCCGCCGCCCAGGAGCACGGCCAGGGCCAGCACGAAGCCCGATGCGAGCACGGACCAGCGCGGGGAGGCGGGGCGGTGCTTCGGTTGCCGCATCACATGAATCTATCCGCCCGAATGCGGCACGCAGTTTCTTCCGGTCACCCGTGTCGGCGACGATGACTACGATCGAGGACGTGATCACGATCGATTCCCCGTACACGGGTCATGTCGCTCCCGGTTCCAACCCGCAGCAGCGGGCCGTCGCGGGCGCCCGCATCGTGAAGATGTCGGTCGGCGCCATGGACAACAACGTGTACCTGGTGCAGTGCGCGAATACCGGTATGACGCTGCTCATCGACGCCGCCAATGAGGCGGAACGCATTCTGGAACTGCTCACCCAGGAAGCCCCCGGCGGAGTCGAGTTGCTGGTCACCACGCACCGGCATCCGGACCACTGGTGGGCCCTGCAGGATGTGCTGGCGGCCACCGAGATTCCCAGCGCCGCCCACGAACTCGACGCCGAGGGGCTACCCGTGCCGCCGACCCGCCTGCTCACCGATGGTGACAAGGTGCGCATCGGCGACCTCGAGCTCGAGGTCATCCATCTGAGCGGGCATACGCCCGGCTCGGTGGCGCTCGCCTGCACCGACGGTGACGGTCGCACCCACCTGTTCACCGGTGATTCGCTGTTCCCGGGCGGGGTGGGAAAAACTGGTACGCCCGAGGAATTCGCCTCACTGCTCGGCGATGTCGAGTCCAAACTGTTCGCCCGCTACCCGGACGACACCGTCGTGTACCCGGGCCATGGCGCTGATACCACCCTCGGCGAGGAGCGCCCGCAAGTGCCCGAGTGGCGGCGGCGCGGTTGGTAAAGCTCCGGAACCGCGACCCCGAGCCCGCCTTGGCGCCCGCACCGGTCGATGAGCGCCCGGGTGGTTTTGCCGTGGGCGCGGCTCGCTGGGCGCGCAGGCTGCTGGTCGGCGGGCTGCTCATGGTGCTGCTGGTGGTCGGCGGCACCGCGGTGCGGGTGTGGCAGGTCGCCCGCATCGATAATTACACGCGGGCGGACGCCATCGTGGTGCTCGGCGCGGCCCAGTACGACGGCACCCCGTCCTCGGTCTTTCAGGCTCGACTCGATCAGGCGCACAAGCTCTTTCAGAAGGGCGTCGCGCCCATGATCGTCACCGTCGGCGGAAAACAGTTGGGCGACAACTACACCGAGGCCGCCTCCGGCAAGATCTATCTGAAGGATCTCGGCGTCCCGGCCGAGCGCATCCTGGCCGTGGAGACCGGCTCGGACACCCTGCAGAGTGTGGAAGCCGTCTCCAAAGCGCTTCTGGCCCGGGGTAAATCCTCGGTGGTGCTGGTGAGCGACCCCTGGCATTCCCTGCGCACCCGGACCATGGCCCGGGATGCCGGACTCTCGGCGTGGACCGCGCCGGTGCGCACCGGGCCCGCGGTCTACACGCGGGAATCGCAGGCGCACGGCATATTCCGCGAGACGTTCGCGCTGCTGTGGTACCAGCTCACCCACTATTCGGCCGATTTCACCTACACGGCGGAGCAGTGACATGAGTTCGCGCATCGATTACGACCAGGTCTACAGCGATCATGATCGGGAACGCCTGGTACCCGAGACCGAACGGACCGCCGGGCTGAGCTGGTCACCCGCACCCGCCCGGCGCAGTGAATTCGCCCGCGATCGCGCGCGGGTGCTGCATTCGGCGGCACTGCGGCGGCTGGCGGACAAGACCCAGGTCATGGGCCCGCGCGATGGTGATACGCCGCGCACCAGGCTCACCCACTCCCTCGAAGTCGCGCAGATCGGCCGCAGTATTGCCGACGGTCTGGGCTGCGATCCGGATCTGGTCGATCTGGCCGGGCTCGCGCACGATATCGGGCATCCGCCGTACGGGCACAATGGCGAAACGGCGCTGGACCAATTCGCTGACGCACACGGCGGTTTCGAGGGCAATGCGCAGAATTTGCGCATTCTCACCCGGCTGGAGCCGAAGGTCTTCGACGAGCACGGTAATAGCTACGGGCTCAATCCGACCCGGGCCGCACTCGATGCCGTCATCAAATACCCTTGGGGCAGAACAGGTCCCGGAACCAAATTCGGCGCGTACGACGTGGATATGGACCGGATGGCGTGGGTGCGCAAGGGCGCGCCCGATCGCCATCAGTGCCTGGAATCTCAGGTCATGGACTGGGCCGACGATGTCGCGTACTCGGTGCACGATGTCGAGGACGGCATCATTGTCGGCCGCATCGACCTGCGCGCCCTGGCCGATCCGATCGAGCAGGTCGCGCTCGCGGAAATCGGTGCGCGCCAGCACAAGTCGCCGACCGCCGACGAACTGATAGCCGCTGCCGGGCGCCTCTCCGAACTGCCGGTGGTCAAGGCCGCGACCGCCTACGACGGCTCACTGATCGCCTCGGTTGCCCTGAAACGTCTCACCAGCGACCTGGTCGGCCGCTTCGCCACCGCCGCCGTGGAGGCCACCCGCGCCGCCTGGGGTGGTCGTCAATTGCGCCGCTACACAGCAGATCTCGAAGTCCCGCGCATAGTGGCCGCCGAGGTCGCCATCCTCAAGACCATGGCCCTGCGCTACGTGCTCTCCGACCCCATCCACCAGGTCCGCCAGGCCGGCCAGCGCGAACGCATCCACCTGGTCGCCAACCACCTCCTCAATGTCGCCCCCCGCGGCCTGGACCGCCTGCTGCTGCCGTGGTGGGAAGAGGCGGCCGACGACACCGCCCGCGTTCGCGTCATCGTCGATCAGATCGCCTCCTATACCGAAAGCCGCCTCGAGCGCGTCGCCGCCGTAATTCCCTGAAGCTGACCGGCAAACTGCCCCGTTGAGCTGGATCAGATTCGGCAGCGGTCCACATAGCGCGGAATAGTTTCGGCGGGTAGGCCGTCCTCGACCAGGCGCCCTTCGTCGAAGACGAGCACACGGTCGAAGTCGGCGAGCAGATCCAGGTCGTGCGAGATCACCACGATCTGCTGTGGAAGTTCTTGCAGCAGTTGGGAAATGCGGCGCTTATTACGCAGATCCAGCAAGGTTGTGGGTTCATCGAAGATCACGTAGCGCGGCCGGACCGAGAGCACTGCGGCAATGGCGAGTAGCTGTTTCTGGCCGCCGCTGAGCAGATGCGCGGGGTGATCGCGGAAATCGCTGAGGCCGTATTCGGCGAGCACCTCCGAGACTCGTTCGGGGATTTCGGTTCTGGTGAGGCCGTGGTGTTTGAGGCCGAAGGCCACATCCTCGGCGACGGTGGGCATGACGATCTGGACGTCGGGGTCCTGGAAGACGAAGCCCACCTGGCGGCGAACGGCCTTGCCCTGCTTGCGGGTATCGAGACCGTCGACCCGAACCTTGCCCTCGGTGGGCACCTGCAAACCGTTCAGCAATCGCGCGAACGTGGATTTGCCCGAGCCGTTCGAGCCGATGACGGCAATGCGGTTTTCGGTCAGCGTCAGGTCGAGGCGCTGCAGTACCTCGCGCTCGCCGAAGCGGTGGGAGACGGCTTCCAGTTCGATCATGCGCGCGCCGGAATCATCGGATAGGCCCGGCGCACCGCAATGGCGGCCAGTGATCCGATGACGGTCTTGACCACATCGCCGGGCAGGAATGCCACCGAGGTGACAATGGCCTTGTGCAGCGGCAGATCCGCTGCCACCGCCATCCAAGGCACGCCGATGGCATAGAGCACGAGCGCGCCGCCCACAAAGTTGATCGCCACGGCAACGGGCAGGTTGTAATGCTTCCACAGCCTTTCGGTGAGCACACCGATCACCAGCGCACCGATCGGATAAGCAATGATGAATCCGCCTGTGGGACCCATGATCACCGACAGCCCGCCGCGCCCGCCCGGCAGCACCGGCAGGCCGGCCAGCACAAGCACGTCGAACAGCAGCATTGCCAGTGCACCGCGCCGGGCTCCCAGAATTGAACCGGCGAGTACTACGCCCAGTGTTTGCGAGGTGAACGGCGCGAACGCACCCGGTAGCTGGATGAGCGGGAAGAACCCGAGCACCACCATGATTGCCGCGAACAGCGCTATCTGCGCCAAATCCCTACTACGCACTTGCGGCATTCTATGGGGACAGGGGTTCGGGCAAATCCGGCGCATCCGGCGGGAGTATCGGCACTGTCAGAAATCGGCATGAGGCGGCAAAAATTGCCGCTTCGCTACGATCTCTGACCGCGCAGGCCGGTTGACCTTGATCGGCCGTCGCCCATCAATCCAACCCGCGAGCATCGAGCGCCTCGCCGACCTGATCCGCCATGCGCAGTGTGCGAATCAGCAGCGGGACGAGGAAGACCGTGCTGCGCTCGATCCCGCGAGCACGTTGGGCGGCGCGCACCATCTCGGCCTGTTCGCGAATGACCGGAATGAATCGAATGGTCATGGCCACCAGCAGGCCCACGCGGTCGGGCCGCACGCCCAGGGGTTGCAAAGGGCGCAGCGCTTTTTCGATGGTCTCGATCATGGCGGAGGTGCGAGTGGTCAAGGTCACCAGATTGGCCAGCAACACCAGAGTGAGCACCCGTTCACCCACCAGCACGCCACTCTGCCAGCCGGTGAAGAGAACTTGCGCCAGCATGATCAGCGCCAGAAAGGGCGCAATCCCAAGTACCGACCGCCCGGTCACTCGCCACGGAATGCGCGCCACCCGATACAGCCCGAGCGCCACTACAAGCGCCACACCCAGCCACACCATCGACGACACGAAGAACAGCCCGGTCCCGGTCACAGCCAGCACCAGCAACTTCACCCCGGCAGGCGCGCTGTGCACCGGCGTCCGGGCATCGTGAAACAGGCTGAGCACCGCTAAATCCTGGCAGACCGGAGCGTTGCAGCGTGAAGCGCTCCGGTTCTTCGATACGCAACGACTGATTTCGCAAGGTCGGGGTAACTCCCCGGGTACGTCCAAAATCGAGTGGGTTCCGAACCGCCGCTACGCGTGCTCAACGGTCAACGGCTCCCAGGCCGTGCGCCAAAGGTTCGGGGAGCCGGTACAGCTAGACTCGCCTGCGTGGCCGGCCGACTTCCAGACCGCGATATAGCGGCGATTCGTGAACGTGCTCGGATCGAGGATGTGGTCGGCGAGTACGTGACGTTGAAGCGTGCCGGTGCCGACTCCATGAAGGGGCTCTGTCCCTTCCACGACGAGAAATCTCCGTCGTTCCATGTGCGTCCGAATCACGGTCATTTCCACTGCTTCGGCTGCGGTGAGGGCGGCGATGTCTTCGCCTTCCTGCAGAAGATCGAGCATGTGGGCTTTGTCGAAGCGGTCGAGCAGGTGGCCGATCGTATCGGCTTCAAGATCAACTACGAGGGCGGCGGCACCTCGGTGCAGCGCGACCACGGCACCCGCTCACGCCTGGTCGCCGCCAATGCCGCCGCACACGAGTTCTATATGGCACGGCTGGGGGAGCCCGACGCCGAGGCGGCCCGCACGTATCTCACCGAGCGCAATTTCGACGCCAATGCCGCCCGCCAATTCGGCTGCGGCTTCGCGCCCGCCGGGTGGGACACGCTCACAAAGCACTTGCTCCGCAAGGGTTTCGACTTCAAGGAGCTGGAGGCGGCGGGGCTGTCCAGACAGGGCCAGCGCGGCCCGATGGACCGCTTCCATCGCCGGCTGCTGTGGCCCATCCGCAATCTCGGCGGCGATGTGATCGGCTTCGGCGCGCGCCGGCTCTTCGATGACGACACCATGACCGCGAAGTACGTCAATACGCCGGAAACGGTGCTGTACAAGAAGTCTCAGGTGCTGTTCGGGCTGGATCTCGCCAAGCGCGATATCGCCAAGGGGCATCAGGCCGTTGTTGTCGAGGGCTACACCGATGTGATGGCCATGCACCTGTCCGGCGTGAAAACCGCTGTGGCGTCCTGTGGTACGGCCTTCGGTGACGAACACCTCGCCATGCTGCGCCGCCTGCTCATGGATGACAATTTCTGGCGCGGCGAGATCATCTACACCTTCGACGGTGATGCGGCCGGCCAGGCGGCAGCCCTGAAAGCCTTCTCCGGCGACCAGAAGCTGGCCGGGCAGACCTACATCGCCGTCGCCCCCGACGGCCTGGACCCGTGCGAACTGCGCCAGCGCAGCGGCGACGGCTCCGTGCGGGATCTGGTGGCGCGCCGAGTCCCGTTGTACGAGTTCGTGATCCGCGGCCAGCTCGCCGAACACAATCTGGACACCCCCGAGGGCCAGGTGGACGCGCTGCGTCGCGGCGTGCCGGTGGTGGCGCAGATCAAGGACAATGCGCTGCGCAAGGCGTACGCGACCAAGCTCGCCGGTTGGGTCGGCTGGGACGACATCCAGATGGTGGTCCGGCGGGTCGGTGACGAGGCGCGCAAGAACGCTCGCGGACCGGCCTCGGCCACTCCCACTCGCCGCGGCGCCGGTGCGGAACGGGATGCGTCACAACCGGTTACCCCACCACCCGCGGCCCTGCCCAGCCCGCGCGATCCGTCGCTGATCGTGCAGCGCCAGACGCTCACCGCAGCACTGCAGTACCCCGCATTCGCCGGACCGGTCTTCGATTCGCTGGAACCCGAGGCCTTTACGCATCCTGCCTACAAGGCGATGCTCGCCGCTATTGCCGGAGCGGGCGGCACCGGCAAGGGTCTGGGCGGCGCGGAATGGGTGGCCGCGGTGGCCGACAATACCGACGACCTCACCATGCGCTCCCTGGTCTCGGAACTGGCCGCGGAGCAGCTGCCGGTGAAAACCGAAGCCGATATCCCGCGTCTGGTCACCGGGGTCCTGGCCCGCGTCCAGGAGGCATGGGTCGGCCGCCAGATCGCCGAACTGAAGTCCAAGCTGCAGCGCATCTCCTCCACCGAACAGCCCGAGCCGTACTTCGCGCTGTTCGGCGACCTGGTGGCGCTGGAGCAGTACCGCAAGAGCCTGCTCACGCAGGCCATGGGCAATTCTTCCGACTTCAACAACGGCCGCTAGCGCGCGGCCGCACTCCCTACCGTCGCAGCTGGTCGTGCGGCACCAGAATGGTGGTGCGCTCGTCCAGCGGAACCATGGGCTCCAGCTTGGGCTCCGTACTCAGCTTGTCCGACAGCTTCTGCCGCCCGACCTGTACCAGCTTCCGAGTGACGGGGCTCTCACCGATCGCACGGGTCGTCTTACTGATCTGCTCGTACCGCACCCGCCCGGCCTTCGCGCCGAGTACATACCCGGCAGCGACACCGATGATCAACCGCAGCATCTCGAGAAGCTCCTCCCATAGGCCTGTCCGCGCCTCTATCCTGCCCGACACCCCACCCCCCTGTCGATCCGCCTCTCCGTACGTTCTCATCAACATGTGCCCAGGTAGAGACACGATTTGGGAAGTGAACAACCGATACGCTAAAGTTTTCTCCGGTCGCCCGAGAGGGTAACCACCGCCATTCCCCTATAGCTCAATTGGCAGAGCAGCCGACTGTTAATCGGCAGGTTGTTGGTTCGAGTCCATCTGGGGGAGCAAGAATAAGCCCCTGACCAGGAAATCTGGTCAGGGGCTTTCTTTGTTCGGTCCGCTGATCCGACCCCGTCCCAAAAAACCCCAAGAATTCGCCGCCGACGTTTTGTTGACCGGTCCTGTCGACGTGCGGCGAGTCATCCAACAGCGCCACTATGGTGGCGCGTCCGTCCCGGTGTTGTCGGTTGCGGGGGTCTGGTGGCCGACGTGTGCTGTCCCGGTGTGAGACCGAGTGTTGTCGGTCTGCGATGAGTGTGATGAGCCTGCGGTTCCAGTGCTGGAATCGCAACGAGATGATTGCTGTTGCATGGTGTCTCGATAGTCCGAGCTGGGTAGCGTTTGGGCACTGGCTATTTCGAGCAGGGCTGGTCCTGCATCGCCCCGGATCGCTCGGGGTTCTTGATCATCGTCGACGGCGTCCGTATATCCATGTTGGGTCGTCAGCAGTGTTTCTGGGATATCAGTCCTCGTCGGTGCACTGCGAGGTGGCTGCGCAACGCGCTGATTCGGAACCGAAGGGCTCTGGGTGGGGGTTGTCGTAGCCGAGTATCGTGCACCGTGTCAGCCCGGTCACGCTCTAGACCCTCTTACGGATCGCACGATCGACCCGACTCGGAATGCCGGGTTGTCACCGTCGCATGGCGGTTGGCCAGTAGGTCTACTCGTCTGATTCACCGTCATCTGTAGCTTCGGAGACTGTGACCGTGCGACGCTCGTGAATTGAGTCTGTTCGTCGGACGTGTCAGCCTTCCTGCTCTGCCAGTACGGCCGTCGTCAGGGTGAGATGTCGAGTCAATATGTCGGCAGCGGTGTCGGGCTCACGAGCCAGCGCCGCCTCCTCCAATCGGCGATGCTCGTCAACGCCGTCGCGCTCAGGGTTACGGTGTGCCGACCAGCGGCGGGCCAGCTCGCTCGCGACCCACAGCCGGTCGAAGGTTTCCAGCAGCACCGGGTTGCCGCACCCTTCCAAGAGTGTGCGATGGAACACCCGATGCGCCTCGGCCCATCCTTCGCTGTAGTACTCGCCGTCCGCCGGGGTGAATGCCGGTGTGCGCGCCAAGCGGTGGTGGGCAGCTCGCACGTCGCCTTCCCAGTCGACGTCACCGCGTTCGATCGACATGCGTAGCAGGACTGGCTCGATGGTCCGGCGGGCCTCTCCGATCTGTTGCCAGCGGTGCGCGGAAAAAGCTGGGACCGCGAAGCCGCGATTGGTCAGCCGTTCGGCCAGGCCCTCGCCAACCAGCCGCACCAGCGCCTCGCGCACCACAGCCAGGCTCACACCGTGTTGCCCGGCTAGATCCTGCGGCTTGAGCGCGGCACCGGGCGCGTACTCGCCGCGCATGATCGCGTTGCGCAGTTGTGCGTAGACCTGCTCGGAAAGCATCTGCTTCGCCGGCTGGGCTGGGTTGGGGATTGTCCGAGTCATCACTCGATCATAGACGATTTGACAAATCATCGATTATTTCTGTTATCGTCGATCTTGCACATCCGGTACGACTCGAAAGGCGCGACACGATGAGCGCAAACAATCCCTTCGCCCGCCTCCCCGAGGCAGCGGCATTCACGGTCACCAGCACCACGGTCAGCGACGGCGCCGCCTGGCCGCCCGCGCAGTGGTCCTCCGGCGCCACCGGCGGCAAAGACGTTTCCCCGCAGTTGAATTGGAGCGGCGCCCCAGCAGGTACCAAGAGCTACGCCGTGACCGTGTACGACCCCGATGCCCCCACCGGCTCCGGCTTCTGGCACTGGGCCGTCGCCAACATCCCGGCCACGACCACGACCCTTCCCGAGGGCATCGGAGACGACACGGGCAGCGGCTTACCGATCGGCTCCTTCCAATTGCCGAACGACGCGCGCCTACCTCGATACATCGGTGCGGCACCCCCGGCCGGGCACGGTAAGCACCGCTATTTCGTCACCGTGCACGCTCTGGATGTGGACGACATCGGCATCGCGTCCGACTCCACGCCGGCTCTGCTCGGATTCACTATCGCCGGCCACATCCTGGGCCGAGCCACGCTCGTCGCCACGGCCGAGACAACGCAGTGAATTCGGGTTCGAATCGCGCTCGACCTGACCGCAACTTCGGTCAGGATCCGGACCAGGTACGGGATTTGAGACTTCAAGGAAACACTATGAGCGACAACAATATCGACCGCATGGACGATCGAACTGTGCTGATCACGGGTGCGACGGACGGACTCGGTCGCGAACTCGCGGTGCGACTCGGCGCAGCGGGTGCCCGGCTGATCCTGCACGGCCGCAACCCAGATCGGGCCGCAGCGGTCGCCGTCGAGGTAACCGCCGCGAGCGGACACGCTCCGCTGATCATCCTGGCGGACCTGTCGCGTATCGCGGAGGTGGACCGGCTGGCCGACGAGATCATCTCCCACACTTCGCGATTGGATGTGCTCGTGAACAATGCCGGCACCGGCGGCCGGTCGGATGGGAAACGCGAACTCAGCGCCGACGGCAACGAATTAGTTTGGGCGGTCAACCATCTGGCCCCATTTCGGCTGACGCGGCGACTGCTTCCGCTGCTACAAACCTCGGCTCCGGCGCGGGTGGTGAACGTAGCCTCCGCCGGACAGCAGGAGATCGACCTCGACGATCCGACCCCCGAGCACAACTACAACGCATATACCGCCTACTGCAGAGCCAAGCTGGCGATGATCATGGCGACCATCGAGTACGCCGCGGAACTCGACGGAACCGGTGTCACCGTGAACGCACTGCACCCGGCCACCCTCATGGCGACAACCATGGTGCGCGAATCCGGCGTCACCCCGATCAGCACTGTCGCCGAAGGCGCCGACGCGACCCTTCGACTGATTTGCGATCCGAGCCTGTCGCAGATGACAGGCCGGTATTTCAACGGCACCAGGCAGAGCCATCCGCACACACAGGCCGACGATCCGAAGGCACGCCGTCGCCTGCTCGAAATCAGTGACACCACAGTCATTTCGGCGGTGGGCTGAAGGTAGTGGGCCGGTAGGTACGCCTCACGTGACCTATCGGCCCACCACCCCGAGTCTGCAGACTGTGTCCATCATTGAGCACACTCTCATGCCGCGCCCCGCGCGTTGGTCGGGTGATCAGGTGCGGGCGATCGTGGGAGCGAACCTCCGCTCCCATACCTCCCGGATCGCCACTGCCACAAGAACCACCAGCAAGGCGGTAACCGGCTCGAGATGGAAGTTCCAATGTCCACTCGGCAGTGCGTACCAGATCAGTACAGCCGCCGCGAATGGCACCGTCACGGTGATGGCTCCGGCGGCGAACTTCCGCACTGCCACCGCTTCTGCAAGTGCTGTCAGCACCAGTAGGCAAAACCCGATCAGTGAGATAGGGCCCATCTGGTCGAACCCGTCCGATGGCAGATAGTCCGCGTACCGCCGGGGCACATCGGTCAGAGGCGTATAGGCATCCCAGCCGAAATCGTCCTCCGCGCCGCTGCCGAACCAGGTGATGCCCCCGCCAAGCATGGCTGCCATAACGAAGACCCACCAGAACGCATGACCTGCGATATGCGCCGTCCGGAAAGCCTGGTATCGAGTCATGCACTGCAACTTAGGACAGCGGCATCCTGGCCCACGCTCATCGATACCACGACGCGCCGATCTGCGAGCTGGCTGTATACGGGCATAGTGAGCACCCATGCCGCGACCCGCGCGTTGCGAACCGGCCAGCGCGGGCGCCGGAAGATCAAGTGGCCGTGTGCATCCGAGGCCGGCCGAACGCACCCTATTGCCGATGAGCCTGCTATCCAGCGTGGTCGTAGGTGATCTGGGGTCCCCCTTGTCGAATGGTTGCTACCTGTGGGTAGAGGAGTGCCGGGTCGTCGCCGAGGCGTGCTTTCCATGCCGCGGTCTGCTCATCGGCGAGCACCTCGAGTGCCCTGTCTTGTAGTCCGTCGAGTGCCCGGCGCGCGATCAGCTCGGGATCGGTCTTGTCAGTGTCGATGGTGGCCATCATGTCGGTATCCACGCTGGCCATGGCTAGCCCGGTGACCTGGGTGCCCTGGCCGGCGAGTTCCAGACGGATGCCGTTGGTCAGGGCCCAGGCGGCTGCCTTGGAAGCGGAATAGCTATTGGAATGCTCATAGCCCATCCAGGCCATTACCGACAACACATTGAGCACCGCCCCGCCGCCGCCCGCGGCCAGTACCGGTGCGAAGGCGCGGACCATGCGCAAGGTGCCGAAGTAGTTGGTCTCCATCTCTTTTCGGATATCCGGCATCGCGCCGTCGGTGAGCCGCGCGAACGTGGACACACCCGCGTTGTTGATCAGCAGTGTCACATCATCGGCCGCTGTCGCCGCGGCGGCGACGGACGCATCGTCGGTGACATCGAGCTGGATTGCCACTACGCCGGGCAGGTCGAGATCCTGCGGTCGGCGGGTGGCCGCATAGATCTTGGCGGCGCCCCGGCGCTGTAATTCGGTGACGAAGCGTCGTCCGATGCCGCGATTGGCGCCGGTCACCAGGGCTATCGAATTCTTGATTTCCATGACCGCTACGCTAGAACCTCACGTTGACGTGAGGGGCAAGCCTGATGGGTAAGACGGCACATCCGATGCGCATCGGAGAACTCGCGCACCGCACCGGCGTCAGTGTGCGCGCTTTGCGGTACTACGAGGAGCAACAGCTGCTCGTCCCCGAGCGCACCGCCTCCGGCCAGCGGGTCTACACCGAGGAAGCGGTCGAGCGGGTTCGCATTTTCCAGCAGTTCTACGCCGCTGGGCTCAGCAGCCGCACCATCGCTAAGCTGTTGCCCTGCATCGACACCGGCCACAGCACCCCCACCCAACGCGACGAGCTGCTGACCGAGCGCGACCGCCTCGCCACCCACATCGATACCATGACCCACGCCCTGCGCCGACTCGACCAACTCATCACCGCTGCCGACCCTCGCTGAGACCTTCAGCGCTCTCGGCACCGCCACACTCGCCAACCCGAATCCTCCTGCCCTGGAACATGACTGACGAGCTGATCCGCCAACCGTGTGACTCGGGACGGAAAGTGGCGGTGTTCTCGCGCCATCAGATGGCGTAATCCGTGATCAATCACCGCTGAAGCCGGAAATCGTCGTAAACCCAGTTCACCGCAACGACTTACGACCCAGCGAGCAGGCCAGGACGAGCCAACGACCAAGTTGAGGTACACAAGCTGACGGCGACCGAGTCGAGCTCGTTCTCGACCTGCTCGGCGCCCGTGCAGAGCACAGCAGCTCGGCATATCAGGAATCTATGACCACATCGACCGGTGACCTCTGAGCCACCTTCCACGCTGTGTCGATCGCGATCCACCGAGTTCCGGTACCCCGACCGCATTTTCGAGGCAGCCGACCAGCGCCTCTCTGACGGTGTCCTTGGACAGGAACCAGGCGTCCATGGTTCGGGCCACTGCGCTACCCAGGGTTGTCTTGCCCGAGCCAGGTAGGCCGTTCACGAGTACGAGGAGTCGGTCCATCGAACGATCATGACCGACGCCGAACGCGGACGGGCCGAACGCGCTATCTTGCCGCTGGTCGTGCTGTTCGAACCGGCCAGTGGCGCGAGAGGTTTTCGATGGTTCATCCTGGGCCGGTGGATTCGGATCACCTGATCGAGATCGACCTGTCGGATGACGAGCGCGATGTGCTGCGTTGCGGGCTGAGCGAGTGGGGCGGGCCAGCGCGGTGCAGTGACGCGCTCGCGGTGGCGATGGGCGTTCAGAGCCAGAAGCAGGGTCGGTCACGAGCGGCCGCAATGCGCGGTATCGGTGTCACCCTTCCCATCGATCTACCGCATCGAAGAGAATCCGCGGTCCTGTGGAGCCCGGACCGGTACCTGCTCGATGCCGCAGTCGACCGGCTCGACCGCTAGCTGCCGTCCAGGACGAGACCGTCATAGTCGCGGAAACCCACACCGAACACACTATTCTGCCGCATATCGCGCTGACCGATCCGGCCAGCGCGGAGCCCCGGAAGGGCAAGTGGCCGGTCCGACGACCGGCCAAACGCCTGCAGCAGCCGAATGGCATGAGCGCGTGGGCGGTCAGAATTCCAACTGGGCATCAAGTCGACCGATGATCGCGCGAAGGTCGCGCGCGCTGCGGGGTGACATTGCTGAGACCACGATGTCGAGCAGGTCGCGGGCCTCCACCGGACTGCCACAGCAGAAGTCGTGCACATCCCCGTACTCGTAGTAATGCCACAGCTCGCGGGCGGGACGGCGAACGTGGTTCTTCCACAGGCGGACTGCATTGCCGACATCCCCTGGCCGCAGGTAGTTCCGGGTGCGCTCAAGGCGAGCGATCTCGGAACTCGCTGACGACGACAGTCCGTCGATAACGGAGGCGGCACCCTGGGATCGGGGCCTGAACGCAGCGGCGGCCCGGACCTCGCACGGGCGGTTACGCGGCATGGGCCTTTCGGCTGGAGATCATGTCGAACATGATGCCACGATACGAACCCTGGCGAACACACTTTAGCCGCGTAGCGCGCGGTTCGAAACGGCCACGGCCTAGCGGCCGGCGGGCCAGATGCGTTGTGGCTCATCATGTCCGGTCTTGCCGATTATGTCGTGGGTCCGCCGACTCTGTATCCGTCGAACAGTCGCCCACCGAACTGATCGAGAATCTCGGTGACTGCATCGACCATCGGTTCGATCGCCTCAGCCGCGACCGATTCCACCGCGCCCGCTAGCACCTGCGCGTAGTCGGTTCCCGCGCTTCGATCGAAGGTGTCCAGCTCGCGGTGCAGCCATTTGCCGCTGCCCGTCCACTGCCTGTTCCCGGTAAGCAGCAAATCCGCCGCTGCTTGCCACAACGTGACCGCTACCATCAGCCGCTCGGCAGGATCCTTCGATCCGATGAGGTGTCGAGCAGATCGGTGGTGCGATAGCGAGCGGCTCGTAATTTCCTAGCCATGCCGCCCGCGCCTGTGGGAAGTCGCGCCGCACCAGTTGTCGTGCGACATCAACCACGTCGGTCGTCATCACGCCAGTCTGGCATCGAACCGGTCCCGGCGAGACGCCGGAAACGGCGCAGGCGCCGCGAAGGTGAGCCAGGCCAGTTCCGGCGAACGCACCATATTGCCGATTTCAGCACGCCGTACCAGGCGGCCCTGGTACGGCCGATTTCACTTACCGGTGGACTCCTCGATCTGGTCGTCCGCGCGCTGGGGCAGGAAGAACATCAATGCCCACATCACAATCAACGTGCCACCGACCCACCACAGCACGCCCGTGAACGCGTCACGGTTGAGCGTCCCGTCGGATGAGCCGCCGGTGACGGCGAAGAACACCAGACCGTTCAACGCGATACCGAGCGCGTAGCCCAACTGCAGGGCAGTGTTGAACAGGCCGGAGGCCGAACCGGCGCGTTCATGTGGAACCTTCGCCAGAGTCAGGTCCGCGATCGGTCCGCTGATCATGCCGAGTCCGAACCCGAGCAACAGGACCGGGACAGTCATCGCGAGCAAGGTCGGATCCTTGTGCCCGTTGCTGATCTGGAGCCCGTAGGCCGTCATCGCAGCGAGGGTGATCAGGGTTCCGGTCTGAGGCAGTCGACGCGCGAAACGTCCCGCGGTCTTCGTCGCGAGCATCGCACCGACGAACTCGCCGACCGCGAGCAGCACGAAGGCCAGTCCAGCCATCAGCGCGCTCATGCCGAGACCACGCTGCAGGTACAGCGTCCAGGTCATGAAGAACAATCCGACCAGCAGACCCATCATCAGCTGCGCGGACAGACCACCGGAGAACTGCTTGACTTTGAACAGCGACAACTCCACCAGCGGGGCCTTATCGGCGCGGCGCTGCTGATGGCGCAAGAAGACACCGAGCATGAGCAGACCACCGGCGAGCATGACGAAACACCACAACGGCCAGCCGTGGGCGTGCCCCTCGGTGAGCGGGAAAACGATCAGCACCATCGCGATCGCGGACAGCCCCACACCGACAAGGTCGAGCCGGTCGGCCTTGGCCGCGGTCGACTCGGTGATGAACTTGCGTCCGAGGATGATCACGGCGAGCCCGACGGGCACGTTGATCAAGAAGATCGGCCGCCACGACAGCCCGAACAGGTCGGCTTCGGTGAGCGCGCCGCCCAGCACCGGGCCCACGACGCTGCCCATCGCCAACACCGCTCCGAAGAGGCCGAAAGCCCTGCTGCGATTCTCCCCGGCGAAAGTGACATGCAAGGTCGCCAGAACCTGCGGCATCATCACCGCGGCGGCACCGCCTTGGAGCACGCGCGCGGCGATCAGCATGCCGGGATCGGCCGCGAGCCCGCACAACAGCGAGGCCAGGGTGAATCCGATAGTGCCCAGCAGGAACACCTTGCGCCGGCCGTAGATGTCGCCGAGCCTGCCGCCAGTGATCAGCGCGAGAGCGAAGGTCAGTGCGTAGCCCGCGGTCACCCACTGCACCGCGGCCGGTCCAGCACCGAGGGACTGTTGCAATGTCGGGATAGCGGTCAGGACGACCGAATCGTCGACGATGTTCATGAGCTCGCCGGTCAGAAGGACCGCCAGGGCGATCCTAGCGGTCGTTGTCATCGCTGACGACGCGCCGGACGAAGTAGGGGTAGAAAGCTCGGGGATGTGCTCGGGCTCGTTGTCGAGCGTGGAAGAGCTCACGGTGGGACTCCTGTTCCAGGAATCGGGGAGCTCACCGTCGACCAGGGCAAGAAAACTCCAGACCCAGGGCAGACAGCAGAGCTGCACCCGGGAAATAGCGGAAAAAGAATGGGTGGTGACGCAACTCAGGCCAGCGCGACGTCCGCCCCGCACACGTCCGAACGATCAGGACATGGGGGAACTCGGACGGCTACATGGCCTGGGATATAAGTCACCACCTCCAATCCACTTCAGAAAAAAGTCCACTCCTGCCTCCACAGGAAAACATGCGGGGCAAGACCCACTCACCATACGACAACCCGTGGATCCCCCTACACCGGACCTGCGGTGCCCTCCGCGAGATCACGCAGCCAGCGCGTTTTGTGGCTCCAGGCCTCGTCGCAACAACTATCCGCTCATGCCGCGACCCGGGCGTTGGGCCAGGCCGCGGGTCGGCCGACACGCTCGCAGTGGTGTCACCGATCGACTGCAGGTTGACCGTATGGGGTGCTGGTGTCGATCACGTGCCGCTCGACCGCTGTTCGGTGTGGTCGGCGGCACCCGCCCGGACTCGACCCCTGCCCAAGAATTCGCCAAAGATTCGAGTCGATTCTGAGGGTTGCGCGTGCGAACCTGCTGGGTGCATGGGGCATTTCGTGCGTTTTTACTCGACCCCATAAGCGCACTGTGCCCGCAATCATTGGCCTGGCCGGTGCTTTTTCGGGCCTTGTTAACGGCGGGTTGTTGGTTCGAGTCCATCTGGGGGAGCCGATTCGGCCCCTGACCAGCGTGAGAAATCACCCGGTCAGGGGCCGATTCGTTTTCGAGCGCGACGGCCTCGATTAAGTCTCATAAAAAGGCGAGACGCGTCCGTGGTCGCCATGGGTTCGGTCAGGTTGCTGGGACCCAGTTGCCGTGAAAGCCGGCGGGGACTCGGTGGGGGAGTTTGATGCTTGCGACGGTTTCCAATGTTTCGGCGTCGAGGATCGCCAGCTCGCTGGTGTCGGTGGGGGCGTCGTAGACGAAGCCCATCAGGACGCCCTCGTCCTCGGCGGCATCGGGGGTGGACGGCTCGAAGACGAACTCGGCCAAGCTCTTTCCGGTGCCGAAGGAGCGGGCGGTGGTGGTTCCCTTGGCCAGGTCGTGTTTGTACAGCATCGAATCGCCGCTCACGCCGGGTCCTACGGCGGGCACGTACCCGTAGCGGTGCTGTTTGCCTATGCGGCGCTCGTCGATGCGCGGGAACTCCTGGGCGCGGTCGTCGAAGCGGGACTGGCGGACCTTGCCCGCGAGCAGGTCGACCTCCCAGCGGTCCAGGGTGGGTGCGCCGTCGTCGGGGCCGAATCGGTTGGTGTCGAACATCTTCGGATACCGCACCACGTCGAGCACGATGGTGTCGCCGTCTTCGTAGGCATTCATGGGATGGAAGACGTAGCAGGGTTCGATGTCGAACCAGCGCACCGATGAGCCCGATCCGGTGCGCGGTAGGACGCCGATGCGCGCGGGGTGTTTCGGATTCCAGCCGTAGGGCAGGCGACGGTCTCGCGGTGGTGTCGGTTGCCGTGGCGGGGGACTGGGGATCGGTACCCGCCCGATCAGTGCCGACAGCAGCAATCGCGCGGGGAGTCGCAGCCCGCGGGGCACCGTCATTTCGGCGGCCTGGCGTGCATCGAAGGTGACCGGCAGATCGTAGAGCACGACATATTTTTCGGTGAGCGAGAAGTCGTGCATCATCGGTGCTCCGCCGACCTCGATGTCGACGCTGTGGCGGGTGCGGCCGTCCGTGCCGATCACCGAGTACTGCACCTTGTTGCCGCGCAGGAACGAATACGACACCGCGTGCAGCTCACCGGTGTCCGGGTCCCGCTTGGGGTGCGCGGCATATCCACCACCCACCGTGCCGCCGAAATCGCAGACGCCGATGGTGTCGAGCTCATCGGACAGCTCGAAATTAGTCAGGCCCGCTTCGACGAGTGCGAAAGTTCTTCCGGCATGGCCGATTACGTTGGTATTCGCACCGATTCCCGACCCGGCGTGCTGATCGAACAGTGGCTGCTCGCCGAGCGCGACCGAGGTCTGCGGCCCGCGCACCCAGCGATTGCGATACCACTCGGCCCGGCCGTCGCGGATGCGGATGCCGTGCACCATGCCGTCGCCGCCGAACCAGTGGTAGAGCTGCGGGTCGATCTCACCGATGGGATTGGGGCCGTTGCGTAGGTAGCGGCCGTCGAGATGAGGTGGAATGACGCCGGTGACCGGTAGGTCGGTCAGGGTGTACTCGTGCTCGATCGGGGCGAAGCCGCCCTCGAGATATCGATTTTCCATAGCTGGCCCCCAGAGGGAAATAACAGTGTTATGTAGTCTAGGATAACGCTGTTATGGAGGTGTTTCAACAGTGAGTTCCCAGACCGGCTCACCGAATCCGCGCCGCGGCGCGGCCCTGCGGGCGGAGCTGATCGAGGCCGGGATCCGGTTGCTCGAACAGGACGGACCGGAGGCCTTGCAGACGCGGCGGGTGGTGGCCGCCGTCGGGACCTCGACCATGGCGGTCTACACCCACTTCGGCGGAATGACCGGACTGCTGGGTGCCGTTGTGGCCGAAGCCTTCTCACGCTTCGGCGCCGCACTGGCCACCGTCGCGGCGACGGACGACCCGGTGGCCGACTTCCTCGTCATGGGCGCCGCGTATCGCGGCTACGCACTGGCCAATCCGCAGCGCTACCGGCTCATGTTCGGGCTCACCGCACCGCATACCGAACAATCACCGCCGATCTGCGACTTCACCGCCGACAGCCCCGTCGACGCGGTCGGCGCGGAGACATTCGAGCAGCTGGTCGGCGTGGTCGAGCGAATGATCGCCGGCGAACACTTGCGAGCGGATCCGCCGCGCCAGGTGGCGGCCCGCCTGTGGGCGCTCATCCACGGCGCGGTCCTGCTGGAGATGACCGGCAACCTCGGACCCGAAGGACACAGTCAGACAACAGTTCTCCTGCCCGCGACCATCGACCTCCTGGTGGGCATGGGCGCGGCCCGAGAGCATGTGGAGCAGTCGGCACTGAGCGCCCGGCGAACAATCTCGCAGCAGTGAGCATTCGGTGTGAGCTCAGCCGAGCAAGGACCGACTTGTTCATTCAGATGAACTGGGGGCAGGTCGGCGCGGAGTGCGGCTGCTAACTTCGGAGGTGGTCGGGGCTTACCTGGAAGTGGGTTGATGTACTCCCTTGCGCGGATCACGCGATCGGTTGTTGTAATGCTTTGTGTAGCAATGGGACTGGTTGCTGGACATACAACTGCTACGGCGGGTGGGGATTCCCGGAATCCGGTGCTGTTGATAGGCGGGATCTATGCCGATCAGTCGAGGCTGGAAACCCTGCGGGCATGGCTTGGTTCGCGTGGTTACTCCGCCTATTCGATGGTGCTGCTCGGGAATCCCACTGGGACAGCCGCGATTTCGGATTCGGCGCAGGTACTGGCCGATAAGGTCGCCGATATCCGGCAGCAGACCGGTGCGCGGCGGGTGGATCTGGTCGGTCACTCCATGGGCGGTCTCGCACAACGTGATTACGTGAAGTTTCTCGGCGGACTCGATTCGGTGGGGACCTATGTCGACTACGGCACGCCTGAACAAGGTGACGATCTCGGATCGGTCTGCGCCACGGTGTCTCCGGGCTGCCGGGATCTGGTCCCGGGTTCCCCGTTCCTGACTCGGCTCAATGCGGATCCCGCGGTGCCGCCGGGCCTGACCGCCTATCACTTCTTCTCCGAAAGCGCGGGGGCGGAAAAGAATCCGTTGCCGGGTGCGACTAATGCCAGCATCCAGTCGTTCTGCCCCGGCCGGACGGTCTCCCACGGTGAGGAGCCCATCGACGGCGCACTGCAGGAGCTGATCGACTCCGCGCTCCGGGGCGCGCCGCTCGCGACCGGCTGCCCGTAGCAGGCGCCGGAAGGCCCGACGTAGGCTCGGGACCACTATGGACGCCTTCTACCTACCGGATCCCGAGAATCCCGATCGTTTCCACTCCACCGACCTCACCCGTGGCCCGTGGTCGCCGGATGCGCAGCATGCCGGCCCGCCGTCGGCGCTGCTCGGACACGTCATCGAGCGCTGTGCGCCGCGGGACGGATTCCGCATCGGGCGAGTCGCGGTGGAGATCCTCGGTCCGATTCCGATCGCCCCGCTCACGGCCGAGGCACGGGTGGTCCGCCCCGGTCGCAGCGTCGAATTGATCGAAGCCACACTGAGCTCCGATCAGGGCCCGGTAATGAAGGCCAATGCCTGGCGACTGCGCAGCGCCGACCCGGAACTGGACCTGCCCGCCGAGGTATTGCCGACCGGAACCCGCCCCGGCCCGGACCACGCCTCGGGCAGCGCGCGTTTTCCGTCGATGCAGCCGGTCGGCTTCCATACCGCCATCGAATACCGCTTCATCTCAGGCAGTTTCACCGACCCCGGCCCCGCCGTGTGCTGGATTCGCCTGCGCTACCCCATCGTTGCCGGTACCACCCCCAGCCCCCTGGAGCGCACCCTCGCCGCCGCCGACTCCGGCAATGGTGTCAGCGCCGTATTGGACTGGGACCGCTACGTTTTCATCAATACCGACCTCGCCGTGACTCTGCACCGCGAGCCCGTCGGCGAATGGGTCTGCCTCGACGCCGCCACCTACCCGGAGCGTACCGGCGTAGGCCTGGCCGAATCCCGTCTCTTCGACGAGAAGGGCCCGATCGGCCGCAGCACCCAAACCCTGTTCCTCAGCCGGCGCTGAGGCGACTACCCCCGCAGGGGTCGGGTCACAGCAGTGTGAGCAGGCGCGTGGTGATGGTTTCGAGGCTCGGCATGGCGGCCATCTCGGCGGCCACTTCCTGTGCCGCAGTGGCCAGTTGGGGATCGGTGATCAGACGGGTGATGTGGTCCGCGTCGATGCGGCGCGGGGGGACCGAGATCCCTGCGCCGCGGCGGTCGACGAGGGCGGCGTTCCAGCCGCGATCGCCGGTGTCGGGGGTGAGGATCTGGGGCAGGCCGGCGTGCAGCGCGGCGTAGACCGAGCCCGCGCCACCGTGATTGATCATGGCGGTGCAGGTGCGCAGCGCGTCGCTCAGTACCGTCCAGCCGACGGTGCGGATATTGCCGGGCAGGTCACGGCGGCGGCCGATGTCGCTGTCGGGGCGGACTATGACGAATTCGGCATCGACGTGCGGAGCGGCGCGCAGCACGGACTTCAGGAAGGTGGGCTGGTTGTCACCGAGCATGGTGCTGCGGGTGACGAGAATGCGGGAGCGGGACGGTGGGTCCGTCAGCCATGCGGGCAGCGGCGGGCCGGGCGTGGAGAAGGGCACATAACGCATCGGCCAACCGGGAACCTGCACGATGCTGGGCGGCGCGATGCTCAGATCGACGGTATCGAAGATGTGCCGCATGCCAAGTTTCCCGAGTAGGCGGGCGTTCACCTCATGGCCGTGGTCGAGCCCGATATTGTGCAGCACCGCAGGCACATTCAACCGGTCGGCGGCAATGACTGCGGCCGCCGCGAAGGGTTCGTGCACGATCAGGTCCGGCGCGAATCGCTGCGCCGCCGTAATGACCCGCGCTGCCATGCGTTCGTTCACGGAGATGAAGACCCGCGCCGCCACCTCCGGATCGGCCGAGCCGCGTAGCGCGTTCCTGGCGGCGACCGGATGTAATGCCAAGGCCTGGATGGGAACTCGCACACTCATGGGATCGGCCACGGTCACCACCGGCAGCATGTCTCGCAGTGCCGTCACCACCTCGTCGCCCGAACCGAGCAGCACCTCGTGGCCGGCCTCGTGCAGATGCAATGCCAAGGGCAGCATCGGGAAGGTGTGGCCGATCAGCGGCCCGCCGACGAATAGCACTCGCACCGCTGTAATTCCCTTCTCTTCATTAT
>NZ_JAODNK010000235.1 GCF_025465275.1 Nocardia sp.
CCGGTCAGGAAGGGAGCGACAGTCCCCCTCTCGATCGGGGAACCGCAGTCAGCCGCGCTGACCAGGCAAGCGCATGAATGTGTGCCGTCCGAACAGTGCGGGCAGCCGGCGCCGCACCGGCTGCTCGAAGACCAGCTTCAGTTTTCGGAGCACAACCTGCGGCGGCAGCCGCCACTTCGACATGCGCTGGAAGCCATGGCGGGCGAAGTAGGCAGGCTTCGCAGTGGCGAGCCAGACCAGCGTCCCGCCCGCCACATCGGCCATACACGCGCGCACGAGCATCGTGCCGATACCGTGGCCGTGCGCGACCGGGTCGACCGCAACCGCCAGGATTTCCGCATTGGCCCGCCGGTGGCGGTGCAGCGCAGCACGACCCACCAATCGACCAGCGTCCGTCACGACCACAAAATCGCTCAGGTCGCGGCGGATCCGACCCTTGGACTGCTGGAACAACGACGTGTCGGCGGCATTCGCTGCGAGCACTCGGTGGATCGCCTCGACATCAGCTTCCACCGCTCTTCGCACGGTGAACTGTTCGAACTGGATCCCCACCTGGAAAATTCAACCACCACTCACACGAATGCCGTTGCAGTACCAGGCCACTCAGCGCGTGGCGGGTTCCCTGGCGGCCATGGCGTGGCCGGTGAGTTCGACGGAGTGCACCCGGTCTTCGATGCTGTGGGCGTGGTGGGCGAGGATGAGTTCGTCCGCTTGGATGCCGGCGGCGAAATCCTCCAGGTACGCAACAACTTCGGTGGCGGTGCCGACAGCGGTGTACTTGGTCATCGATGCCAGTTGGTGTCCGTTCGGCGAGGACAGGAAGGCGTCGATCTCGTCGTCGGTGTAATCGGCACCGGCTGCGCCGCGCTTGATGAATGCCCGGGTGCGTGCCCGATAGGAGATCGTCTTCTGCTCCGCGGCCTCGTCATGGTCATCGGCGGCGAACACATTGACACCGGCCATGACATACGGCTCGGCCAGCTGCTCCGAGGGCTGGAAACCATCACGGTAGGCGCGGACCGCCTGGTGCAGGGCGTCGGGTGAGAAGTGGGAGGCGAAGGCATACGGCAGACCGAGGTGAGCGGCGAGCTGAGCACCGAACAGTGACGAACCCAGAATGTACAGCGGCACAATGCCTTCCGCGCGCGGGACGGCCTTGACCCCTGGAATGCGCGAATGGCCCGACAGGTAGCCCTGCAGTTCCAGCACATCCTGCGGGAACGAATCCGCCGAAGCGGGGTTGCGGCGCAATGCCAGCATGGTCTTCTGATCGCTGCCCGGCGCACGGCCCAAACCCAGATCGATGCGACCGGGGAAGAGCGTCTCCAGCGTGCCGAACTGCTCGGCGATCACCAGCGGCGAGTGATTGGGCAGCATGATCCCGCCCGCACCGAGCCGAATGGTCTCGGTATGCGCTGCCACATACCCGATGAGAACGCTCGTCGCACTCGAGGCGATCGAGCTCATATTGTGGTGCTCGGCGTACCAGACGCGGCGATGTCCACTGCGCTCCGCGGCCTGCGCCAACTTGACGCTGTTGTCGAAGCTGTCACGCGCGGTCTGCCCGGGCGCGATCGACGCCAAGTCGAGAAGGGACAGTGCGATGGGCATACGAACACCGGCTTTCAGAGAAATCGACTGGTTCGGGTCGCGGGCAGTACGCACCCGCTCCCATTGACAATCCGCGAACCGCCGAACTTATGCCCGGAGCCGAACCACCGGGGCGGTGAGATTCGTGACTCCGCCCCGGTTCGCCGGTTCAGGTACGGGTGAATCGGAGTGTGACCAGCTGGAACGGTCGCAACTGCAGCCGCACCGCCGCACCCTCCGCAACGGCGGAAGTGTCGCTTCCTACCGGCCGCTCCAGCAGATCGCAGACCTGGAATCCGGAGGTATCGAATCCGGTGGTGACAAGCGCCGACGCGCGGCCACCCTGCGCCTCGTAGATGCGGAGCACAATATCGCCGCTGCCGTCGTCGGCCAGTTTGACGGCGCTGCTCACCACCGCGTCATTGTCGATGGTGAACAGCGGCGCGACTGCCTTGGCGACGGCCGGCGTGAATGGCGCGAGGTTGATGCGGTAGCCCGCACTCACCGCATCGCCGAGCGAGGCGCCCGGAATCAGCGAGTGCCGGAAAGTGTGCGCGCCGTGGTCGGTCTCCGGATCGGGAAAGCGCGGCGCGCGCAAGAGCGAAGCCCGCACCGTTGTTGTCGTCCCGCCATCGGCCCGGACCGTGCGGGTGACGTCATGGCCGTAGGTCGAATCGTTGACCAGCGCCACACCCCAGCCCGGCTCGGCGAAGTGCACGAACCTGTGATTGCAGGCTTCGAACTTCGCGTACTCCCAGTTGGTATTGGTGTGGGTCGGCCGGAACATGTGCCCGAACTGGGTTTCGGAGGCATAGCGGTCGGCGTGAATGTCCAGGGGGAACGCCAGTTTGAGGAATTTCTCGGTCTCATGCCAGTCGACGCTGGTATCGATATCGAGGCCGTGCTCGCCGGCCCCCAGCGACAGGATCTGCTCGACCTTCGAGGACCCGAACGACCGGCCCACCCGCACCACCGCGGAGGCCGTCGAATCCGGCCCTGCCACAATGAAATCCACGTCGGTGAGGTCGGTGACCCGGTTCCGATAGAACAGGTCGACATCCCAGGCATCCCACGAGTTCGGCAGATCCGGATGCAGCTGCAGCAGGTTCGCGGCCGAATCCGGTGGCAATGTCTCACGCCGGCGCTCGAGGTCGAAGACCGATATGACGAGCCCGCGCGCATCGACTTCGACTCGCAGCACACCGTTTTCGAGGACGAAGCCACCCTCGGCGCGTGCGATCACCGAGCACGAGCCGGACTGCTCCGGCTGAGCGGCCGCCCCGGCCGGAACCGATCGCCACGGGTGCGGCGTCGAATTGAAGAGGTTCGGCCCCACCCGCTCACCGCCAAGCACCCATTGGGCCCGCTCGATAATCTCGGCCAGTTCCTGTGCCACCGCCGCGTAGGTCTGCGCGGCCTCCCGGTACACCCACGCGATCGCCGAGCCCGGCAGAATGTCGTGAAACTGGTGCAGTAGCACCGTCTTCCAGGTGTGATCGAATGCGTCATAGGGGTATGCGAAGTCCTTCCGCACCGCTGCCGTGGCGGCCCACAGCTCGGCTTCCCGCAGCAGGTGCTCGCTGCGCCGATTGCCCTGCTTGGTCTTCGCCTGACTGGTCAGCGTGGCGCGATGCAACTCCAGGTACAGCTCCCCCACCCACACGGGTGGGTTCGAATACTCGGCCTCGGCCTTGGCGAAGAAGTCGGCGGGCTTGTCCCACAGCACTTTCGGCGAGCCTTCGAGGTTCTTCATCCTGGCGGCTTTCGCGACCATCTCCCGCGTGGTGCCGCCACCGCCGTCACCCCACCCGGTAGGTGCCAGTGACATCGACGCGCGGCCCTTGTCCTTGAAATTCCGTGCGGCGTGCGCGATCTCGCGCCCCTGCATCGAGCAGTTATAGGTGTCGACCGGCGGAAAGTGGGTGAAGATCCGAGTCCCGTCGATGCCTTCCCAGAGGAACGTATGGTGCGGGAACTGATTGATCTCACTCCAGGAGATCTTCTGTGTCAGTAGCCATTTGGACCCGGCAGCCTTGATGATCTGCGGCAGCCCGGCCGCGAATCCGAACGTGTCGGGCAGCCACGCCTCCTCGTTCTCGATCCCGAATTCCTCCAGAAAGAACCGCTTGCCGTACACGAACTGCCGCGCCATTGCCTCGGAGCCCGGCATATTCGTATCCGACTCCACCCACATCCCACCGGCGGGCACGAACCGCCCCTCCGACACCGCCTTCTTGACCTTCTCGTACACCTCGGGCCGGTGCTGCTTGAGGAAATCGTATTGGGCGGCCTGGGACATGGTGAAGATGAACTCGGGTTCCTCGGCCAGCAGCGCGGTCATATTCGCGGTGGTGCGCGCGACCTTGCGCACCGTCTCGCGCAGCGGCCACAACCACGCTGTATCGATATGCGCATGGCCGACCGCGGAAATCGTGTGCGCCGACGGTGTCGCCGGCTTCGCGAGCACATCGACCAAACAATCCCGCGCCGCCGCGGCAGTCGAGTTCACATTCTGCAGATCGATGGCATCCAGCGCCCGCTCGATCGCCCGCACAATGTCGTAGCGGCGGGCCGGATCCTCGGGCATCTCGTGCATCAGCTCCCCGAGCACTTCCAGGTCCATCACCAACTGCCACACGTCTTCATCGAATACCGCGAGGTCCATTCGCCCGAGCCGATACTGCGGCTCCCCACCGGCAGTGAGCTTGTCTCCGAGCGCAGTCGGTGAGAAGAAGGGAATGACCGGATTCGAAGCCGCCTCGACATGCAACACCACATCCTCCCCACCCACCGCCGGCGCTGCCACCCGCACCCACTGATTGCGCGGATGCAGCCCTTTCACCGGCGACCCATCCGCTCGATAAACCAGCCCCTCGCACTGAAACCCCGTCATATTCCGATCGAACCCGAGATCGATAATCGCCTCGACAGTCTTCCCCGCCCACCCCTCCGGGACCGTCCCCTCAACCGTCAACCAACTGGTCCCCCAGGGCGCACCCCACCGATCCCCCGATTCGATTGCCGTCCGAGGCCCAGCCAACCCCTCAGCCACCGGGACAGGCTCATCCGACGCAACCCACATAGATGCCCTCAGCGGCACAGACTCCGGATAAATCGCCGGAACGATCCGCTCCCCGAGCACCCGCCCCAGCCGACTCTCGATCAACCGACGGTCATCATGCACAGCGCTAGCTCCCATCGCGGCGGCGGCCACAACCTACGGCCCCCATTCTGCGACAACGATGGGTGGTTTCAGTGCCCCCAGCTCGTTTCGTTCCTCGCACATGGTCGAACTCGAGAACGACGGGATCGCCCTCACCGCAGTCGACCGGTCGGCCTGCACAGACCGGAACCTTCCCTTTCCGCAGTTCCGAAGTGGCTGCGGTATAGCAACATTCACAGATCGGGTAGGAACGCAGCAACCTATTTTCGGGGCGCCAGGACGGTGGCCGCTGCCAGTTGATCGATCAGTGACTCGCGGGCCGTGACCAATGAGGGGCCGTACCAGGTGAGGTTGCGACCCTGGACCAATGCCACCGGAATTCCGGGAAAGGCGTCCGGGCCATCGGTTTCGGTGAAGATATATGGCTCGTCGGGGAGTACGGCGAGGTCGACGTCAGTCACCAGTTCCTGGCGAGACAGTGTCGGATACCGCCCTGGGCGGTCAGCGTGAACGAGATCCAATCCCAGCCGACGCGCGAGATCACCGGTGAACGTCTCTCGCCCGACAACCATCCAGGGATCACGCCACACCGGAATCACCGCCTTGCGCAGCGGTTTCGGTGGCGGCGGGGCCCACTTCGCCTCGGCCTGCCCCAACCAGTCCGGTGTTCCGACGTCGAGGCCCGCCGTGAATAGCCGGCCTATGGACGTGAAGGCTTCCTCCAGCGTCCGAATCCTGGTCACCCACACCGCAATACCGGCATCCCGAAGCCGATCGACATCGATCCGCCGATTCTCCTCCTGGTTGCACACCACCAGATCCGGAGCGATCTCGACAATCCGCCGAACATTCGGATTCTTCGTCCCCCGCACCCGCTCAACCGGCAACTCCCGGGGATGCGTACACCAGTCGGTGGCCCCGACCAACAGATCCGGACAGGTCACCGCGATCGCCTCGGTCAGCGACGGCACCAGCGACACCACGCGCCGCACCGGCCGCCGCACCCGCACAGGCGAACCGAGATCATCGACCACGTCGCTGGTGACCACAAACCCTCAGCCGGTACAGAACGTGCCGGCCGACAACGCACCCAGCACACACTCCGGATGCGCCACCACCCCGAAGGGGTCACCGACAACCGGCGACACCGCGACCAGAATCCCGTAGACGGTATCCACGGCCACTCCAACCACCAAACCTGTGTACACCGACAAGAAGTTCGGGTCCATGGCCCCCAGCCTAGACGAGCAAGCCCGAAGGCCCCGACCTCCGGTCCGCAGTCCCCGAGCCCCGAACGGTGACGCTCCCCATCATTCGGATGACTGGTTCAACGACACCGAGCACAGCCCGAAGATGCGTGTCATCGCCGGAGCGCTCCGGACCATACAGCCCGCGCAGGTACCCTCGAGTACCCCACAGCCAGTACCTGGCCCGGCGAAGCCCAGTGAATGACAAGAGGCTGGTTGCGGTTCTGTTAAACCCGAAGATTCTGAATAGCGTTATATCACAACACAATTCGCCTTTCAGGGTCGGTTTACCGGGAGTAGAATAAAGGCATGGAATCACGGGGAGAAACCGCAATCACGACCGGTGCAGCCGCACTGGTCGCGGCGGTCGACACCCTCACCGCTGCGTCGTTGATTCCGGTGTCGGACACCGACATCGTGGAGTTGATGCAGCAGATCGAAACCAGTACCCGCCGGTTGGCGTCGGTGACCCAGGACCTGATCGTGCAAGCCTGCGCCCGGTCCCTGCCCGCCCGTAACGGTTCCGCCAGCCCCGCCCTGTACCTGCAAGCAGTCCTGCACATCTCCC
>NZ_JAODNK010000144.1 GCF_025465275.1 Nocardia sp.
CCGGGGGCCAGCAGGAGTTCGGTGTGCACGTGCCGCGCCTGCCCCAGATTCTTGGCGTAGTACTCGGCAATGGTGCCGCCCTGGGAGTGCCCGACAATATCGACACGGGTCGCACCGGTCTGTGCCAGCACCCCGTCGATATAGGTCGCGACCTCGTCGGCGGCGCGGGCGATGGGTGCGATACCGCCGTAGGGCAGGGGTGAGCTGTCCCGCCCGTAGCTGGGCGCGAAGACGCAGTATCCGGCCGCGGTCAGGCTGGGGGACAGCACATTCCAAGCGCTCGAATCATCCATGGTCCCGTGCAGCAGTACGACCGGGTACGGATGGTCGGCGGTGGGGCGGCAGGTTCCGGCCGGGTCAACGGGTCCGGCGGTCGCGGTACCGGGTGTGGCGGCCATACCGGTGAGAACGGCTGTCGCGACTGCTGCCGCGAGGGCAGTGCCCGAGATTCGAACCATCGCCCTCTCCTATCATGAATTGTGTTGTGGTGTGGGAATTCTCGGTATTCAAATGGCGGGGATACCCACGGCGCGAACCTGATCGGCGAACACCGGATACGAGGTGCCCTTGGTGCCCGCCCACAGCTGCTGCGCCATGATCGGCAATCTCGCCCGGACCGGATCGACCATCTGCTGCTCGGTCATGGCATACGGATCGTCCGCCCACACGAACAGCTTCGAACCGAGCAATTGACCGCGCTGGTCCGGCCGCAACCGGGTGCCGTTGACAAAAAGGCCCGGATCCCAGGCGTACAGCAGTTCCGGCGGTGAGTTCAGCGGTGCGGCATAGCCGCCGGTGGCCCAATAGGTGGGAGTGAAACTCGCATTGGTGAGTGTGAAGCCTTGGTCGGCAAGGGATTCCGGACCGTTGACGCCGCCGAACCAGGGGAGCGGGCCGTTGCCGCCGGTCCAGTAGTCGACAATGATCGAGCGGTCGATCGGAATGCTGCCACCGTGCGGGATTCCGTCGTTCCACATGCGGGCGGTCTTGCCGTACGACCGCGCGATTCCATTCGCCCAATTGAAGGTGTCCGCGACCAGATCCTGTCCGGTGGATGCCGGGCCGAGGACGGTACGCGCGTAATCGGTGAGCTGGGGATAACGACTGTAATCGCTGATGTATTCGTCGCCGCCGAGGTGGAAATAGCGCCCGGGGAACATGGGGATGAATTCGCGCAGCAGATCTTCGATGAGCGGGCGGGCGGCGGCATTCGACAGATCGATGCGACCGTCCGCGGTGCCCGCGAGCAGGCTGTCGGTGGCGGCGTCGATCGGGCTGGTGACGGCCGGGTGCAGGGCCAGTTCGGGGTGTGGTTGCAGTATGCCGTTCATATGCCCGGGGAACCCGATTTCCGGCATCACTTCGATGCCGTATTCGCCTGCGTAGGAAATGATTTCGGCGATATCGGCCCGGCTGTAATGCTCCGGCGAGGTGATCTCCGGATGCGAGGTGCTCTCCAGCCGGAATCCGTAACTATCCGAAAGATGCAGCTGGATGATGTTCATCCGGTAGTACGCCATCTCGCGGATACGCTGTTTGATCCAGTCGACGGTGAGGAATTTGCGCCCCAGATCGAGCAGCAGGCCGCGCTCGCTGTAATCGGGCCAGTCCGTCACGGTTCCGGTCGGCAGTGCGGTGCTCTGCGAAAACCATTGCAGCAGTGTCTGGGTGGCGTGAATCGCGCCCTCGGTGGTGCGGGCGGTGACGGTCACGGTGTCGCCGACATCGATGCGGTACGACTCCGGCTGTGGCGGCCCGGAATGGTCGACGCGCAGGGCCACCTCACCCGGACCCGCCGCGCCGTTCCCCGCCGTCACCGCGCGACCGGCGCGGGTCAGGTCCGCGGCCAATCGGGAAGCGATCGGCGCGGCCGCGCTCGAAGCCACGATGTGCGCCCCGCCCGCGAGATCGAAACGTCCTGTGCCCGGCGTGAATTCGTGCACGCTCGGCACCGTCACCGGCAGGGTGGGCGCGCTATCGGCCCGCCCCGCCGGTGCGGGTAGCGCGAGGGCTCCGGCGCAGAGCGCGGCCGCTCCCAGCGCGGCCGCGATCGCCCGCGGCATCCGGCTCACGAGGTGCGCACCGGCAGTTCCGCCACCGACGGCGCGGAGAAGACGACCTGGCTGCCCATCGGCGTCGCGCTATCGAACGGAATCGGGTCCTGGGTGGTGACGGTCAGCGTCAAACGGTGTCCCGGTGCCAGATTCCAATAGGTCGGCGCGAGATCCCACTCGACCGAGGTGGGCGCTCCCGGTGCGAGACCGTGCCGGGTGATGGGCCAGTAGCTGATGTTCTTGCCATTACCGTCGGGCCCCTCGTCGTAGAGGATGCCGATCATGGTGAGGTCCGAACTCGGCGGTGTGACAGTCAGATTCAGGTGCACCTTGCCGGACACCACACCACCGTTCGCGAACGGTGCGGTACGCCAGACGCCCGCGACATAGCGATCGACGCTGCCGATCGGGATGGCCGGAGCCAGGCCGAGCTGAGCCAGCGAACCGGTGACGTACGGGACCGCGGCGATGGCGGTGGTCGGACCGGAAGTCAGTGGCTGACTCCAGGATTCGTTCGGATCGCCGCCCATTACGCCCGCCGCGGGGGCCGAGAGCGGGAAATCGCGGAGCGCGGCCTGTGCGTCCGCGACCGAATCGAAGTGCACGAGCGCATTCGGATCGGGCAGCAGACTGACGGTATCGGCGGCCTGGATATTCACCGCCGGCTCCCGGTCGATGCCATTGTCGGTGCCGTTGACGTAGTGGTCCAGCCACCGCAGTCCCGCGTCCCAGAACGAATTGGGCAGCCCGACGATCTGGCCCGCGCCACCGGCGGTCGAGTGGTCACCGGGCGCGAGATACAGCATCTTCGGTCCGGTGAGCTGATCGAACATGGAATACGTGGGCCCGACGGGCAGCAGGCTGTCCTGCCAGTCGTGGGCCAGGAAGACGGCCGTGCCATTGGTATTGAGCTTCGGGATGGCGTCGGCGAGAACGTGCCGGGAGGCCAGCGAATCGAAGGCGACGCCATTGCCGCGCACGATCGCGTCGAGGCCGCGCCGCACGAGCTCGGGGCTGAAGCGGTTGGTCGCCACCCCGGCCAGTGCGAGCGCGACCGGGCCGCCGGTCTTCGGGGTGCCGTTCGGTGCGAGCGCATCGGCGAGATCGCCGGGCGGAGAGTCGGCGACAATGGCTTTGATACGCGAATCATGCGCCGCCGCAAGCACACTCAGCCCCGCACCGTACGAGCCGCCCGCAACCGCAATGCGCTCGGGGTCCACATTGAGGTTGGCGATGGCCCAGTCGATGATCGCCGACGCGTCCTCGGCGTCCTTCTCGCCGAACAGGTCCACGTCACCGCCGGAGAGATACATGCCGCGCGCGGTGTATTCGATGGAGACGAAACCGTCGGCGGCGGAAAGCTTGTAGGCCGATCCGATGCTGCCCATCGACGGCACTCCCCACCCTGATGGCTGCAATACCAGCGCATTCTTGTGGGCGGCGAGGTCCGGCGGCGCCGTGATCACGGCATTCATCGGAACCCCGTCCGCGCCCGGGATGAAGATCGTGGTGATCTGCCCGCCCGGGATGGGCACGGCGGAGGCGGGCGTCAGGCACAGCGTGGCTCCCGCCATGAACAGCGTGGTCGCGGCGAGTACACGGAACAGTCGATTCCTCATGATCGCTTTCCCTCCCTCAGTGCAGGTTCGCGAGGAGCTGACCCAGATTTTGTAGCAGCGACACCGGTGACATGAGGATGTAGCCGATGATCGTGCCGAGGAGATCGGGTGCGGGAAGTTCATGCATGAGGAGTCCTCTGGGACGGCGCGGGCGAGGCAACCGACCTCATGCCCTGCGGCCGGAATCGGTTGACCCGAGAGTAATTGAGCGTTTGTGCTCTGTCTATACAGAAACCGATCATTAACAATCACAAAACCTGAGGTCCCGGCCGCCTACCGCCGTGTGCACTCCGTGTCAGGGGGCGTGTCAGGTCTGCGTCAGGTCTGTATCAGCGGGGCTGGCGACAGTACTCCCATGACAAGTTCAGCGATTGCGGCTTCCGGGCTGCGAAAGACGTACGGGGACAAAACAGTCCTCGATGGTATTGATCTGAATATCGGCGCAGGCACGATCTTCTCGCTTCTCGGTCCGAACGGCGCCGGGAAGACGACCGCGGTCAATGTGCTGACCACGCTGCTGACCGCCGATGGCGGCACGGCGAGTGTGGCCGGGCACGACATCGCGACCGAGCCCAAGGCGGTGCGCAAGGCGATCGGGGTGACCGGGCAGTTCGCGGCGGTGGACGACCTACTGACCGGGGAGGAGAACCTGCGGTTGATGGCGGATCTGCATCGCCTGCGGGGCAGCGAGAGCAAGCGGGTGGTCGCCGACCTGCTGGAACGGTTCGATCTGGTGGAATCGGCGCGAAAGCACGCGTCGACCTACTCCGGGGGTATGCGCCGGAAGCTCGATCTGGCGATGACGCTGGTCACCAAGCCGGAAATCATCTTCCTGGACGAGCCGACCACCGGACTGGATCCGCGCAGCCGGCGCACCATGTGGGACATCGTGCGAGATCTGGCGGCCGGCGGCGTGACCGTCTTCCTCACCACCCAGTACCTCGAGGAAGCCGATCAGCTGGCCGACCGGGTCGCGGTGCTCGACCAGGGCCGCATTGTCGCCGAGGGCACTCCCGCCGACCTCAAGCGCCAGGTACCCGGCAGCCACATCCAGGTCACCTTCACCGCCATCGCGGAACTGGAAGCGGCAGCACGGATTCTGCCCGGCTCCACCCGCGACGACGAGGCGCTGGCCCTGCGGATTCCCGGCGACGGCGGGACGAAGTCCCTGCGGGAGTTGCTGAATCGGCTCGCCGACCACTCGATCGAGACCGAGGACGTCTCCATCCACACCCCCGACCTCGACGACGTTTTCTTTGCCCTGACCGGACACGCGACCACGGAGGCCGACGCATCATGAGCACCCTTTCAGCACCACTGGCCGATGCGTCGATCATGTTGCGGCGCAACTTCAAACACACCGCCCGGACCCCGGTCACCATCTTCAACGCGGCCCTGATGCCGGTCATGATGCTGTTGATCTTCGTCTACGTCTTCGGCAATGCCTTCAATGTCGGCGAAAAATACATCAACTACGCGCTGCCGGGCATGATCCTGCTGGCCATCAGCTACGGGTTGTCCTCGACCGCGGTATCGGTGAATTCCGATATGACCAAAGGCATCATCAACCGGTTCAAGGTCATGGACGTCTCCCGTGGCGCCGTACTGACCGGCCACGTGGTGGCCACCATGCTGACCATCGCGATTTCCACCGCGACCGTCATCGGCGTCGGCTTCGCGCTGGGCTTCCGCTCCTCGGCGACCCTGCTGGACTGGCTCGGCGCGATCGGCATCATCGCGGCGACGGCTTTCGCGACCGCCTGGCTCACCGTCGCACTGGGAATGGCCGCGAAGACTCCGGAATCCGCGGGCATGACCACCGTGCCGCTGATCATGCTGCCCTTCGTGAGCAGTGCGGTCGTGCCGGCTCACCAGATGGGCCAGGGCATCCGGCAATTCGCGGAGTACCAGCCCTTCACGCCGATCATCGAATCGCTGCGCGGCATGCTGACCGGCAACCCGTCGGGCGGCTACACGGCCGCCGCGCTCGCCTGGTGCGCCGGCATCGCCCTGGTCGGATACCTGTGGTCACGTGCCACATTCAGCAAGCGAGCGTAGTTTCGACCAGCTCATGCCAGCTCGTCTGCGCACCCTCCCGCGACGCCTCGGCGAACTTCGGTTCGCCGAGGCGTTCTTGCGTGGCCAGCTCGATGCGGGCCGCATCCGGATGCGACCGATCCGGCAGTCCGCGCACGGTGGCACTCGCTGCGAGCAGCCGGGCGGCCTGCTCGTACTGTTCACCGCGCAGCGCCTGGTCGGCGACTCCGATGAGCACCTGTGCGATCAGGGGCGCGTACCCCGCCTCGGACGCCGCCCGGAATGCGGTGATGCGGTGCTCGCGGGCCTCGTCGAGGTTGTCGGCGACATAACCGAGCAGATCGTGTGTCACCGCCCGGATATTGGTCGACTCCGTATCCAATGTGACTGTCGCAAGGTCGATCTGGCGGTACACCTGCTCGGTGTCGCCGTGCCAGCGGGCCAGCTCCGCCTGCGCCAGGGCCAGCTCGGCCAGGGCGTTCGGCCACGCGCACCGTTGTGCGGACAGCTGTGCCTCGGACATGGCCGCCGCACTCGACTCCGCATCGCCCAGCAGCCAATACAGCTGAGCCTGCCGCGCCCGCATCTGGACTACATCCTCGATCGCGCCAACCTCGGTGACCACCGCGATCGCCTGGTCGAAATGCTCTATCGCACTGGTGAACTCGCCACGCATGGCAATCCGATTCGCCACTTCGGTCAGCGCGAACGACATACCCCACCGCTCGCCGATCGCCCGGAATTCGGCGAGCGCCAGCTCGAGATACGCGTCCACATCCTGCACCTCGAGCCCGACCACGATCCGCATCTTGCCCATCTGCAGCCGAGCCAGTGCGCGTACCCACGGATCGTCGTCGGTGAGCAGCGGTTCGAACGCGGTCAGGAACGTGTCCGGTCCCTGCAGCATGCGTTCCAGTGCGCCGACGAACCCCAGCAGCGGGTTGCTGACCTTGGTGTGCTGGCTGAGCCGGTAGGCCTTGTGGATCCAATCCTCCACCTGGAACTCGTCATTCCGCCCGGAGGACACGTAGTGCACGACCAGCGTGTACACCATGGCCCGGGTGTCATCGTCCACCTCGCCGGGCGCCTCGGCGGCCGCGATGATCAGCTCCATGCCCTCGGCCTTGTGCCCGCCGAGCCACCAGTACCAGCCGGCGGCGGCCGCGAGCCGCATGGCCCCGGTCGCGTCGTCGGTCGCGAGCGCGGCGCGCAGGGCGGCGGCGATATTGTCGTGATCGACCTCGAGGGTGGCAAGCCATTCCAACTGCTCGGCACGGCGCAGATGTGGATCGGCGGTCACGGCGAGTTCGGTGAAGTACGCGAGATGCGCGCGGCGCGCCTCCTCCGATTCCCCCGCCTCCGCGAGCCGGTCGCGGGCGTACTCCTTGATCGTCTCGAGCATCCGATAGCGCGGTGCGCTGTCACCGGCGGAAGTCTCGGTGCGGATTGCCACGGTGCGCAGCAGCGACTTTTCGGTCAGCGTGGTCAGCAGCTCGAGGACCTCCCACCCCTCGACCGCCTCTCCCGCGCAGACCTGCTCGGCGGCCTCCAGGCTCGCACCGCCGGAGAACACCGAAAGTCTGCGCAGCACAATGCGTTCGGCGTCGGTGAGCAGTTCCCAGCTCCAGTCGACCACCGCGCGCAGCGTCCGGTGCTGCGGCATCGCGGTGCGACTGCCGCCGGTCAGCAGGCGGAAGCGATCGTCGAGGCGGTTGGCGAGCTGATCGAGCGACATGGTGCGCAATCTGGCTGCCGCGAGTTCGATTGCCAGCGGTATCCCGTCGAGCGCGCGGCAGACGCGTGCCATGGTCGACAGCGTGTGGGCGTCGGTCCCGATATCGTTGCGCATCGCGCCCGCCCGGTCCCGCAGCAGCTGAACGGCGGGGGAGGATTCGATTTCGCCGGGGGCCGCGTCCGCGTCCGGCAGCGATAGCGGCTCGACCTGCCACAGCGCCTCACCGGTAATGCCGAGCGGTTCCCGGCTCGTCGCGAGAATCCGCAGCCGCCGGCACTCGCCGAGCAGCCGGTGGGCGAATGTCGCCGCGGCCTCGATCACGTGCTCGCAGTTGTCCAGAATCAGTAGCGCTTCGCGCTCGCGGAACGCGGCGATGAGACGGTCCATCGGTCCGGCGTCAGGTGCGCCGCCGAGCAGCGCGTCCCGCAGTCCGAGCGCGGCCAGGGTCGCCTGTGCCAGGTCACCGCTCGCGTCGACGGAGGCCAGTTCCACCAGCCAGGCCCCGTCCGGTAGCTCGCCGAGCAGGGTCTGGGCGGTTTCCACAGCCAGCCTGGTCTTGCCGGAGCCGCCGGGCCCGCTCAAGGTGGTGAGCCGATGCCCCGCAACAAGTTCGGCTACGGCGGCGACGTCGGCGGACTTGCCGACGAAGGTGGTCAACTCGGCCCGCAGGTTCGTCTTGCGGACTTCGTCCGGCACCCGGACTTCCTCGGGTGCTCCCACTTCGCCGCGCAGCAGCGCAACGTGCAACCCGGACAGTTCCGGTGACGGGTCCACACCCAACTCGTCGGCGAGGGCCTCCCGTGTCCGCTGGTACACCAGCAGCGCCTCGGTGCCACGACCCGCGGCGCCGAGCGCGCGCATCAGCGCGGCGGCGAGCCGTTCCCGCACCGGATGCCGGGCCACCAGTTCGGTCAGTTCCGCGACCAGTTCCGCACCCCGGCCGAGGCGGACCTCCGCTTCGTATCGATCCTCCAGCGCGGCGAGATGCAGCCCTTCGAGCCGGGCGACAACGGCGTCGAAAGCTTCGCTGTCCTGTAGCGCGACGTCCTGCATGACGGCGCCGCGCCACAATTCGAGGGCCTCGCGCAGTAACTGGGCCCGTTGCGGATCCGCGCTGCCGCGGGCCTGGTCGACGAGCTGTTCGAACCGCACGGCGTCGACCGCGTGGGCTTCCACAGTCAGGCGATACCCGCCCGGCTGTACATCGATCGACCCGTCCGGCAGCACCCGCCGCAGCCGGGAGACCAATGCCTGCAGCGCATTCGCCGCATCGGCGGGCGGCTGCTCACCCCAGATCCAGTCGACCAGCTTCGCCTTCGAAACGGCGCGCCCGGGTTCGAGCGCGAGGGCGATCAACAGCGCACGTAACCGGGCACCCGGTACCTCTATAACGCCACCGTCATCCGCCCGAATAACCAGCGGTCCAAGCATCCCGATCTGCACTCGGCCCATCTTGCCGTGCACGCTCGGCAAGCCGCCAGCCCGCCCGGTCCCGGGCGGGACATCCCTCGAGTAATCCCTCAACCCCGGGGGGCGGCCACCGGGTTCGGGCTCACACCAGGTCGACTCGCACGCCGGCCGCACGCAGGCCGGCGACGGTCTCCGGGTCGGCGTCGGAATCGGTGACCAGGACGTGGATCCGGTCGATGGGGCAGATGCGGGCCAGGGCGGTGCGCTGGAGCTTGTCCGAGGTCGCCACCGCGATGACATGCTGTGCGCGGCGGACCATTTCGGCATTGACGCCGGACTCGTCGAGATGGGTGCATTGCGCGCCACCGTCGACGGAGATGGCATTGACGCCGAGAACCAGTGTGTCCAGCCGCAATTCGGCCAGGGAACGCTCGGCGAGTGGACCGTGCAGTTCGTAGGATTCGCGCCGGGCCATGCCGCCGAGGCAGATGGTGCGCAGATACGGCCGCAGGACCAGCTCGGACGCGATATTCAGCGCATTGGTGACGATGGTGAGCCGCTCGTCCGTGGCGGTGGCCAGGTCGGGCCGGCCCGCCAGCGCACGAGCCACGGCGGTGGTGGTGGTGCCGCCGTTGAGCCCGACCACGGCATGCGTATTGATGAGGCCGGCAGCGTGTTCGGCTATGCGCTGTTTGGCCTCGTCGCCGTGCCGGTACCGGGCGGGCAGGTCGTAGGCGACCGAGGTCGCGACAATGCCGCCGTGCGTGCGGGTAGCCAGTTGCTGTTCGGCCAGTGAGGTGAAATCGCGGCGGACGGTGGCGGGGGAGACCGCCAGCCGTTCGGCCGCCTCCTCCACCGAGAGCCGGCCGGATTCGGCCAGCAGTTCGAGCAGCCTGTTCCAGCGCGTGGATCGATCGGCCGCTGCGGTCATTTCACCCTCCTGTCATTTGACGCTGCCGGCTGTGAGACCGGCGACCAGGCGTTTTTCGATGAACGCGAAGAGGATGACGACCGGCACGATACCGACGGTAGAGATGGCGAACACGTATTGCCAAGCCGTGTCGTACTGACCGATGAACTTCGTCAGGGCCACCGACAGCGGCTGGTTCTCCGGCGTGGTCAGAATCACCAGGCTGGCGGCGAATTCGTTCCAGCAGGCCACCATGACGAAGATGGTCGCGGTGACGATGCCCGGCCACACCAGCGGCAGGCTCACCCGGGTCAGGATCTGCCACCGGCTCAGCCCGTCCAGCTGCGCGGCCTCCTCGATCTCCACCGGCACCGAGGCGAAGAAGCTGTGCAGAATCCACACCGCGAAGGACAGGTTGAAGGCCGCGTTCACCAGGATCATGGCCAGCCAGGTGTCATTGATGCCGAGCGCGAAGAACTCCCGGATCAGGCCGGTCACCAGCACGGTCGGTTGCAGCATCTGGGTGACCAGCACAACGCCGAGGAAGGCGGCGCGGCCCGGAAAGCGCCGCCGCGCCGTGTAATACGCGGCCGGAATGGCCACCGCCAGCACCAGCAGCGTCGCGCTCACCGAAATGACGATCGTGCTCGCCAGATTGAACGGCAGCGGCGTCTCCGGAGTGCTCCACATGGTGGAGTAGTTGTCCGGATGCCATACATGCGGCAGATAGGTCGGTGGAATGCGCAGGATCTCGGCGCGGGACTTGAGCGAGCCGAGCACCATCACCACATAGGGGATCAGGAAGAGCGCGGCGAGCAGTACGCCCACCGCGGTCAGTTCCCAGCGGCGTCGTTTCCGGTGGGACACAAAGAGTTTCGCCGTCGTGGCGGCGACTTCCGGAGTGGGGAGCGTAGTCGTCACGAGTCCACCTGGTCGGTCGGGCGGATCACCTTCACGTAGACCGCGATGATCACCACGATCAGCGCGAAATTCAGCACGCTCATGGCCGCGGCGGTACCGATCTGCTGGTTCTGCCGGATGAGCTTGAAGGTGAGCGTGGTTGTGGTGTCGGCGGCGAATCCGGCGATGCTGCCGGTCAGCACCTGCAGAATCGGCAGCGAATTGAAGGCGTTGATGATGTTGATAATGGCGGCCACCGCCATGGCCGGGCGCAGCTGCGGCAGCACGATATGGCGGTAGCGCTGCCAGGAGTTCGCGCCGTCCACCCGGCCCGCCTCCACCACCTCGGCTGGAATCGACTGCAGCCCAGCCAGAATCGTGTAGGTGGTGAACGGGATGGAGACGAAGACGCCGACGCCGATCGCCACCAGGAACGCCTGCGTGGGCTCCTTGGTGAAACCGAAACCGCGGTCCAGCACGCCGATATCGACCAGGAAGCGATTGGCGACGCCGACATCCGGGTCCAGCAGGTAGTAGAAGATCGTCGTCGTCATCACCACCGAGGCCGCCCACGGCACCAGGACCGCCAGGCGCACGGCCGTCCGGCCCGGGAAGTCCTTGTTCAGGAACTGCGCCAGCGCGGCCGACAGCACCAGGGTGATGAAGACGACCCCCGCCACCCAGAAGACCGTGTGCCACAGCACCGATCCCAATTCCGGAATCGCGAACAGCGCCCGGTAATTCCCGAATCCGGCCGGACCACGATCCTGGCCGTACGGGGACAGATTGCGGGTGCTGGTCCAGAACATATACCCGGCGGGGAAGACGACGATCGCGACCACCAGGAGCAGAACCGGGCTGACCCACGGCAGGGCGGCCAGCCCTGCCGTGAATCTGGTTCTACGCCTGCTCAATTCGCGGCCTGCTGGATCTTCTTCAGCACATCGGCCGGATCGGCGCCCTGGGTGATGGTGCCCAGCTGCTGCTTGATCGCGCCCTGCGCGGCCGCCCACTTGGGATTATTGCTCGGGTAGAACTTGGCGGAGGGCAGCGTGGCCGAGAATGCCTTGGTCACCGGATCATCGGCGAGAGCGGTGAGGCCGCTGATGGTGATCGGAATGAAGTGCTCGGACTTCACGAAATTCGTGTACGCGTCCGGCGCGTAGAAGTAGTCGAGCAGCTTCTTGATCGCGGCCTGCTTGCTGCCGTCCTTCTTGAAGGCCATCAGATGATCGGCCACACCGAGCGTCACCGGCTGCCCGGATTCGGTCGGCGAGGGCGCGGTCGCGTACTTCAGGCTCGGATTCTTGTCGGCGATCATGCCGATCAGCGGGGGCAGACCCTCGATCATGCCGATTTTGCCCTGGATGAAGGCATTGAGGACGTCCTTGCGGTCGGTCGCACCCGGATTCGGTTGTGTCACCCCGGCATCGGCGATCGACTTCATGGCGCGCACACCGGTCAGGTTCTCCGGGGTATCGACGGTGACCTTGCCGTCCGCCGACCAATTGCCGCCCGCACCGAAGGTCCAGATGGAGGTCTCACCCTGCGTCTCCTCGCTGCCCAGCGGCAGACCGTAGCCGGAGACGCCGCCGCCGAGCGCCTCGACCTTCTTGGCCGCGTCCGTGAGGTCGGCCCAGGTCTTCGGCGGGGTGGTGACGCCGGCGCGAGTGAGCAGGTCGGTGTTGTAGAACAGCGTCCGGGTGGAGGCGAACAGCGGCAGCGCCCACTGGGTTCCGTCCATGGTGGCGTTCTGCTTGAAGCCGGGCTGGATATCGGCGAGCACCGAATCGGAGACGATATCCGAGGCCGGATACAGCATCTTGTCGCCGGCGAAGCTGGAGTAGGCATCGATATTCAGGATGTCCGGCGTGCTGGAGGAGGACTGCAGATCGGTCCGCACCACATCGTTGATGGTTTCCCAGGACTCCACCTGCAGATTCACCGAGATGTCCGGGTTCTGGTCGTGGAAGCCCTTCAGGATGCCCTGCCACAGCGCCTTGGTGCCGTGCGGGCCGTCACTGTAGGTGGGAACCAGCAGGTTGAGGGAGTTCGGTCCATTGTCGGAGGAGCTCTTCGAGCCGAAACCGCAGGAGGAGGTGGCGAGGACGGCTGCCGTGAGCATTGCCACGGCCGCAATGGTCTGGTGGAGGGATCTTTTCACTTGTGGAACCTTTCGATACACGCACCCGGGCGAAACCGAGGATGATGAGGTCGATCGGGTGATTGTTGTCGAATCTAACGCAGCCGTGATCGATTGTGACTGCTTTGGCTGTAAATTTGACATGAACGATCACTGGGCGCACTCTGGGCTGGTGCTGCCCTCCGCCGAAAGAACTCCCGCTACTCATCTCTCCGCCGAGATCGCCTCGCAGCCCGACAACTGGGCCGGGGCGCAGATCATCGCCGACCGGAATCGCGCGCTGTTTCCGGTATCCGGCGAAAATGTGGCCGCGATCGGTTGCGGCACTTCCCTTTTCATGGCGCGCGCCTATGCGGCGCTGCGTGAGCGGTCCGGACAGGGGCTGACCGACGCCTGGCCCGCCGGGCAAGTGCCCACCGGTCGGCGCTACGACCGTTACGTGGTGATCTGCCGCTCCGGCACCACCACCGAGGTCATCGACGCGCTGCGTGCGCTCCCGGTCGAGGCGCCGCGCACGATCATCTGCTCGAGCCCCGGCACACCCGTGCTCGCACTGGGCGATTCGATCCTCATCGATGATGTGGACGAGCAGTCCGTGGTGCAGACGCGCTTTGCCACCACCACGCTGGCCATCCTGCGCTGGAGCCTCGGCGAGGATCTCACGCCCGTAATCGCCCAGGCCCGAGCGGTATTGGCCGAGGACGCCGCGACAGCCCTCGGGGCGGTGCGATATGCGGACCAGATCACCTTCACCGGAATGGGATTCGCCGCCGCACTCGGCGAGGAAGCGGCGCTCAAGCTGCGCGAATCCTGCCAGTCCTGGACCGAGTCCTATCTGTCCACCGAATACCGGCACGGGCCGATCAGCATCGCCGCGCCCGGGCGTGCGGTCTGGGCGCTGGGTCCACTGCTGCCCGGATTCGCCGCGGATATCGCCGCGACCGGGGCGCATCTGGAACACCGCGGTATCGATCCGATGGCGGATCTCGTTCGCGTGCACCGGCTCTGTGTGCTTCGTGCGGCCGATCTGGGCCTGGATCCCGACCATCCGCGTAGCCTCACTCGCTCGGTAGTTCTCGATTCCTGAGCGGAGCCCGGCATGAACCTGCAACCCGTCATCGGACTTGGAGCGGACGCGCTCGTGCTCGGTCTCGATGTCGGCGGCACCACCATCAAGGCGGAGATCACCGATGCCGCGGGCGTCGTACTGGCCGCCGGTGATGTCGCCACCCCGCACGGCGCGGCCGCCTTCGAGTCCATGCTGGAACTCGGAGATGCGCTGCTGGACAAGCTCTCCGCGGCGGACCGGGCACGGGTCGAACGCGCGGCGGTACTGCTGCCCGGGGTGGTCGACACGGCCGCGTCGATCGCCGTGTTCAGCAGCAATATCGGCTGGCGGAATGTGGCGGTGGGAACCCGGTTCAGTGATCGATGGGGGATGCCGGTCCTGCTCGAACACGATGTGGCGGCGGCCGGCTGGGCGGAATGGCGGTTCGGCGCGGGCCAGGACCGCAGCTCCGTCTGCGTGGTGATTATCGGCACGGGAATCAGTGGAACCCTTTCCGTGGGAGGGCGATTCGTGCGCGGCGGCATCGGCCAGGCCGGCGAATACGGCCATATCGCGGTGCGCAAGGACGGCCTGCTCTGCCCCTGCGGCAATACCGGCTGCGTCGAGACCGTGGCCTCGGCCGCCGCCATCGCCCGCGCCTACGCCCGCCGTACCGGTACCGAATGCCTCAGTGCGGCAGTCGTCTTCGGCCGCCTCGCCCATGATCCGGAGGCGCGCGCCGTCATCGACGATGCCGTCGACGCTCTCGCGGACGGCCTGCTGGGCGTGATCCACGCCGCCTGCCCCGAACGGATCGTGCTCGGCGGCGGACTCGCCGGTGCGGGTGACGCCCTGGCCCACCCCCTGCACCAAGCCCTGACCGAACGCCTGCGCGTGGTCCCCGCCCCCGAGGTGGTCATCGGCTCCTTCGGCGCCCGCGCCGGACTCACCGGCGCCGCCCTCTTCGCCAGATGCGGCGTACTGGCATGAGTGCGGCGAGATCCGGCGGCTGTCCGAGTGCGGCCGGTCTATGAGCGGGACACGTAGTCGCCGGACGGAGCAGAACGAGAGCGCCGCGGGCGCGGCGGGTTTCGGCGCCGGCCTGCATATTCGGGGGCGCATTGTGTCCGCGGCACATGATGTCGCGGACGGGGTTGTCTCGGTGGAGGGCGAGCGCGTCATCGCCGTTCGTACCCTGGCCGAATGGGCTGTGACGCATCCGGGTTCGGCGGAGTTGCCGTTCGAGGGGACGCTGCTACCCGGGCTGGTGGACATTCATGTGCACGGGGGTGCGGGGCATCGGTTCGACACCGAGGATCAGGAGGAGGCGGCGGGAGCTGCCGAGTACCACCGGTCGCGGGGGAGTACCACCGTGCTGGCGGGGATTGTCACCGCCGCACCGGACGACATGGCGGCGCAGGTGGCGGCATTGCGGGAGCTCGCCGAGGACGGGGTGATCGGCGGGATTTATGCCGAGGGGCCCTTCTTGGCGGGAACACGGTGTGGCGCACACGATCCGCGCTATCTCACCGATCCGGATCCGCGGCTGGTCCAGCGGCTGCTCGCGGCTGCCGGGGGGCATCTGAAGATTATGACTTTGGCCCCGGAGCGGCCCGGATTCGATTCGGTGGCACGTCTATTGGCCGATCACGGTGTGACGGTGTCGCTCGGTCACAGTGACGCCGATTTCGCGTCCTTCCGGGAAGCCTTGCAGCCCAACGGCCTTGCGAGCTCGGTGACTCATCTCGGGAACGGGATGCCACCGCTGCATCATCGATCGGCCGGGCCGGTAGCCGCCGCGTTGGCGGCTGCGGCGCGAGGCAATGCTTCGGTCGAGCTCATCGGAGATGGCGTGCACGTCGACTCCGGCTTCGGCGCACTGGCTTTCGCCGCCGCACCGGGGCGGGTCGCGCTGATTACCGATGCGATGGCGGCGGCCGGGATGCCGGACGGAAAATATCGGCTCGGATCGCAGGATGTCCAGGTCAGCGATGGGGTGGCGCGGATAGCGAGTGGCTCCATCGCCGGTGGCACCGCGCATCTGCTGCGGTGCCTGGCCTGGGCGGTGCGCGAATGTGACGTGTCCCTGGTCGATGCCGTGCGTGCGGCCACCGCGACACCGGCGGGCATTGCCGGTCTGGCCGATGTCGGAGAGGTGCGCGCCGGGGGCTACGCGGATCTCCTTGTGGTCGATGACGATCTGACGCTGCGGCGAGTGTTGTCTCGGGGGCGCTGGCTGTGATTCTCACGGTGACCCTGAATCCCGCCTACGACCTGACCTATCGGCTCGATCGGTTCGAATACGGGGCGGTGCAGCGGGTTCCGGTGCTGATCCAGCGAGTCGGCGGTAAAGGCATCAATGTCTCGCGGGTGCTGAACGAGCTGGGGAACAGCTCCGTGGCAACAGGATTCGCCGATGATGCGTTCGCCGTCGAGGCCGCCCGCGAACTGCTCGTCGACTTCGTGACAGCGCTGCCGCGCGTCCGCCGCACCGTCGTTCTCAGTGAGGCCGACGGCACCACCACCGGATTGTGGGAGCCGGGTGCGGAAGTGGCCGATCCGGAGCGCGCCATGACGGACCTGCGCCGCCGAATAGGTGAACTGCTGCCGGCGGCGCGCGGCGTGGTGATCTCGGGTTCGCTGCCTGGAGGGCTGCGGCCGGACTTCCCAGCCGAGCTGGCGCGGCTCGCGATCGCCGCCGGTATCCCCGTCATCTGCGATGTGGACGGTGCGGCGCTGCACGCGGCGGTCCAGGTGCCCGGCGTGGTGCTCATGCCCAATACCGATGAGCTACTGGCTCTGACCGGTGTCAGCCCGCGCACTTCCGCCGAAGTGGTGGCGGTGGCGCAGCCCCTGCTGGAGGCCGGAGTCGGCGCAATCATCGCCACCCGGGGCCGCGCGGGCATGGTGGCCGTCACCGCGCCCGGCGCCTGGTCCGCCTGCTCGCCGGAAGCGGTCACCGGTAATCCGACCGGGGCGGGTGATGCCGCCGCCGCTGCCGTCATATCCGGACTGGCCGCCGGAATCGGCTGGCCCGCACTGCTTGCCGATGCCGTCGCCACCTCGGCGGCGGCGGTGGCCCGGCCGGTGGCGGGCGAGATCGACCACGAATTACGGGACCGCCTCATTCGCCAGGTTCGAGTGAAACCGGTGGGCGGGCCGACTATCCAGGAGAAGCCATGCCTTTGACGCCTGTCCCGAGACTGATCGAGCTAGCCGGGCCGGGGGGACTCGGCGCCTTCAATGTCATCACGCTCGAGCACGCGGAAGCTATCGCCGCTGCGGCCGAGGCCACCGAAAGGCCTGCGATACTGCAGATTTCGGAGAATACGGTGAAATATCACGGCGGCCTGAAGCCGCTGGCCCGCGCCTGTCTGGCCATTGCCGTGGACAGTACGGCCGATCTCGCGGTGCATCTGGATCATGCGACGGATACCGCGCTGATCCGGGAAGCGGTCGAGCTCGGGCTGAGCTCGGTCATGTACGACGGTGCGGCGCTCGAATATGACGAAAATGTCGCTGCGACAGCCGAAATCACCCGCTGGTGCCATGCGCGGGAGGTCTTCGTGGAAGCCGAACTCGGCGAGGTCGGCGGCAAGGACGGCGCGCACGCTCCGGGTGTGCGCACCGATCCGGACGAGGCCGTCGCCTTTGTCGCCGCCACCGGTGTCGGCGCGCTGGCCGTGGCCGTCGGCTCGGTGCATGCCATGTCGACTCGCGCCGCCACCCTGGACGAGGACCTCATCTCCCGCCTCGCCGCGGCGCTCGATATTCCGCTGGTGCTGCACGGGTCCTCCGGCGTGCCCGATGAGGGTCTGCGCGCCGCCGTCCGGCACGGCATGGTCAAGATCAATTACGGCACGCGCTTGAATATCGCGCTCACCGAAGCCGTCCGCGTGGCGCTGGCCGCCGCCCCCGGAGCCTCGGATCCGCGAAAGTACCTTGGACCCGGTCGTTTCGGCATTCAGCAGGATGTCGAACACCACCTGCGCGTCATTGCGGCCCGCAGCTTGCGCGCCGTGCCGAACTGAGCTGCCGACCGGCAAGCCTTCCTCGCACGAACCACCGCCTTTGCGAACCTCTTTGCTGCCCTTTCGCGAGGTTTGGGGGTTGCGTCCGTTGCTCGGACGTGGACTAGCTGTAGTGGTGATCCTCACCGTGACCATGAACCCCGCCTACGACATGACGTACCGGGTCGAGCATTTCGAGCGGGGTCGCGCCCATCGGGTGCGGTCGGTGGACCAGCGGCTCGGCGGTCGCGGCATCAATGTGAACCGGGTGCTCAATCAGCTGGGCAAGTACGCGCGCGCGACCGGATTCTCGGACCACTCCTTCGCCGCAGCGGCCGAACTGGAAATGCCGGTCGATTTTGTGCACGCGCTGCCGTGGGTGCGGCGCACCGTGGTGATCAGCGAATCCGATGACGGCACCGCCACCGCGCTGTGGGAGCCCGGGCCGCGTATCTCCGAACCGCACGCCGTCGACCAGTTGCGGGTGCGCGTGGCCGGAATGCTGTCGGATATGAGCGGCATGGTTGTCGCCGGATCACTGCCCGGCGGTGTCGACGCCGGCATGCCCGCCGAACTCGCCCGCACCGCCGTGCGCGCGGGGGTGCCCACCATCTGTGATGTCGACGGCGCGGCGCTCGAACTCTCCGCCAAGGTGCCCGGGGTGGTGCTCATGCCCAATATCGAGGAATTGGAACGTCTCACCGGGCGTCCCGCCACCACCGCCTCGGAAATCCTGGCCGCCGTGGAGCCGCTCATCGCGGACGGCGTCGGCGCCGTCATCGTCACCCGCGGTGGGCTCGGCATGATCGCCGTGACCGGTACCAGAGCGTGGTCCGCCGCGCTCCCACAAGCCCTCGCGGGGAATCCCACCGGCGCGGGAGACGCCGCCGTCGCCGCCGTCATCGCGGGCCTGTCCGCCAACCCCGCCCCGCATTGGCCGACCCTCCTCATCGACGCGGTCGCCACCTCCGCGGCCGCCGTCGTCATCCCGGTCGCGGGCGAGATAGATCGCGTCCTCCGCGACCGCCTCACCCCGACAGTCCGCGTCCGCGAACTCGAACCCGTTTCCTAGCGGCTGCAGGCGGCCCCTCGTCATCCCGGTCGCGGGCGAGATAGATCGCGTCCTCCGGGATCGCCTCACCCCGACGGTTCGCGTGCGCGAACTCGAACCTGTTTCCTAGCGGCTGCCGGCAGCGACTCTCGTCATCCCGGCGCGCTTTTGGCTGGGATCCACACCGTTGAGGCCGCACGGCAGCGGTGGATCCCGGGCCAAAAGCATGCCGGGATGACGGGGTTGTGCTGCGGCGGCGTGGTTTCGGGGTCGGGGGTGGGTGACGGGGTAAATTCGGTGGGATGTCGGACCTCCGATTGCCGCCCGATCAGGGGCCGGACCTGGACGAGACATACCGAATGCCGCGGGCGGTGCGCGCGGCACAAATAATCGCGGTCGGGATGGCCGTGGTGGGGATGCTGTGTACCGCATCGTCCGGATGGTTGCTGGGGGCCCGGTCCGCGGTTGAGACGGCCGTACCGTTCCTGCCCAGCTGGTTGCTCGGTCTGGTGGGATTGACCTTCCAGTCCGTGGGGCAGTCGGTGCGGATCGGGGCGATTCTGCTGGCCGCGCTGGATATGTTCTGGACGGTGCCGTCCATTACCGAGGGGCATCCGCCGGGGCCGCTCGGGCCCATCAGCGCACTCGCGGTGATCGTGCTGCTCTTTCGCCGGGAGGCCCGGGATTGGTTCGAACCCGCCGCTTGGTGAGGCTTCGGTAACCGCCTTCGGTGATTGCTCGTAACAAGCTCGACATTTCGTCCCCTGATTCGCAATGTCCGCGCAATTCCCGGCTCCTACTGTGGCCCTATGAGTTCGGAAGTCGGCCCAGTGAGTTCGGACGTTGCCGCCGGAGGAACAGGCATTCATATCAGCGGGTTGAGCAAGACCTTCCGGTCCGGGCGGCGCAGTGTCGCCGCGCTGGACGCGGTGGACCTGCATACCGCGCAGGGCACGTTCCTGTCGCTGCTCGGCCCGTCCGGGTGCGGAAAGTCCACCATCCTGCGCATCCTGGCCGGACTCGACACCCCGAGCGCCGGCACCGCCCGCATCAATGGCGAGACCCCGGCCGAGCTGCGGCGGCGGCACGAATTCGGGATCGCCTTCCAGGATTCGGCGCTGCTGCCGTGGCGCAGCGTGGAATCCAATATCAAGCTGCCGCTGCAGGTCGCGGGTTTGCCCGCCGATCCGAAGCTGATCGCGGACCTGGTGGCGCTGGTCGGCCTCGAAGGCTTCGAGAAGGCCAAGCCCGCACAGCTGTCCGGCGGTATGCGGCAACGAGTTTCGATCGCGCGCGCCCTGGTGGTGAAACCTACCATCCTGCTGCTCGACGAACCCTTCGGCGCCCTCGACGATATGACGCGCCAGCGGCTGAACCTGGAACTGCTGCGCATCTGGACCGAAAAGCCCGCCACCACACTGATGGTCACGCACGGCATTGCCGAAGCGGTCTTCCTCTCCGATGTGGTGGCGGTCATGAGCCCGCGTCCCGGACGCGTGGTCGAGATGGTCGATATCGACCTCCCGCGCCCGCGCACGCCCGAGATGATGCGCACTCCCGAATTCCACAAACTCTGCGATTACCTCTCCGAACTGCTGTTCGGCCGCACCGGACAGGGCGGGGTGGTCGCGGAATGATCGGCGTGGCAACGGAAGACGAGACAACACGCACCCGCGAACGGTCCGCGCTGCGCGCCCTGCTCCCCTCGACCGGGCTCGGCGGACTCACGGGGATCGTGGCACTGGTCGCGGTCTGGGCGCTGCTGGCGGCCATGAAGGTGGCCAATGGCACCATCCCGGGACCGTGGCTGGTGCTGCACACCATGTACAGCGACGGCTGGGCGCTGTACGGCCCCAACTTCCGGGTCACGGCACAGGGTGCGCTGCAAGGGTTCCTGTGGGGCAATACGCTCGCCATCGTGCTGGCGCTGCTGGTCGTGCTCATTCCACCGATCGAAATGCTGGTCACCCAGCTGGCCATCCTCAGCTACTGCACGCCGCTGCTGGCGCTCGGGCCGATCATTCTGGTGGTCTTCGGCGGGCGCACCCCGACGGTGTTCCTGGCCGCCATGTACTGCTTCTTTCCCACCATGGTCGGCGCGGTGACCGGGCTGCGATCGGCCGACAGCACCAGTCTCGATCTGGTGCGCGCGTACGGCGGCGGGCGCTGGCAGCGCATGCGGCAGGTGCAGCTCATTGCCGCGCTGCCGAATACCCTGGCGGCCTTGAAGATTGCCGCGCCATCCGCGGTGCTGGGCGCGATCATCGGCGAATATCTGGGCGGTGTCGACAGCGGTATCGGCGTGGCCCTGACCGCCGCGCAGACCTCCTACAATGTGCCGCGCACCTGGGGCATGGCCCTGGCCGCCGCCGCCCTGGCCGGACTCGGCTATGCCGTCATCGCCCTGGTGGCGCGCCTGGCGCTGCCGTGGACCCGAGCCGAGGCGCAATGAGAAACGAGCACGCCATAAAAACACTGAAGGCTTTGCAGGTGCTGCGGCCCATCGGGAAATTCCTGCTGCCACTGGTGGTTTCGCTGATCCTGCTGGTGGTGCTCTGGTACGGCTTCCTGGCGCTGTACCCGCAGGTCGGCCTGGTCGGCAAGAGTCCCGGCGATGTCTGGACCTACCTGGTGACCGGTCCGACCTCGGATACGGCCCGGCACGCGCTCTTCGGTGAAATGCGAATCACGCTGCGCGACGCCACCATCGGCTTCGCCTTCGGCATGGGCGGCGCGCTGGTGGTGGCCGCACTCTTCGTCGGCGTACCCGCCATAGCGCAGGCATTCATGCCGGTCGCCATGCTGCTGCGCTCGGTGCCGCTGGTGGCGCTCACCCCGATCATCGTGCTGGTATTCGGTCGCGGCCTGCTCGGCGTCAGCGTCCTGGCGGCCATCGTGGTCTTCTTCCCCGCACTGGTCATGATCATGACCGGCTTGCGCGGCGCTCCCCGCCAGGCCATGGAACTTGTTGCCGCATACGGCGGCTCATCGTGGACAGCCATGCGCATGGTCTCGGTCCCCGCAGCGCTCCCATCGGTCTTCGCGGCCGCACGAGTCTCGGTTCCGGGCGCGCTCATCGGCGCACTCCTCGGTGAATGGCTCGGCAGCGGAACAGGATTGGGCGCCGGCCTGATCCGAGCTATTCCCACCTTCCAGTACAACCGCCTCTGGGCATCGATCGCCTTGGTCACCGTCGTCTCGGTCTGCGCCTACGCGGTAGTAGGCGTCCTGGAAAATCTGGTCCTCGCCCGCTTCGCCCCCCAGCGCGGACAGGACTGACACCGATCATGCGGCAGCGCACAGCAAACCGGCCGCGAGCAGCTCCACACCGCAGTAGAACCAGACGGGATAGAACCCGACGGAGCGGTCGAGCACGCGGGAAATAATGCGCCCGGCGGCCATTCCGCCCAGCGCGGCGGCCACCGCGATGACCGCTCCCGTACGGATGCCACCCACATTCGCGGCCGCCGCACCCAGCAGTGCCGCGACGGCAATGCCGAATCCGCCGTACACGGCCCGGATTTCCGAACGGGCCACCGGCGTCTCGACCCGGAAACCGAAGGGCTGCACCACGGCTGCGGGTGCGGCCAGGGCATAGCCACCCATCAGGAGAAAGAACACCGCGACGGCGGTGATCAAGACGGCATCCACGAGGCCTCCCGGGCACTTGTGCACGGCCGCGACCTGCGGCCATATGCGATGATCGCCACTGTGCAGGATGTTCCGCTTCCGGAATCGTGCTATCCCGCGACGATCTGGCTCGGGCCGGGATACGCGGTCTACCTCGGCCCGTCACTGCGCCTGGATGCGCACTCCGGATCGGTGCACTGCCTCGCGGTGGGCGTCGACGCGCCGTTCACGCTGCGGACCGCCGACGGCACCGAACGGGTGGTGCGTAGTGCGCTCATTCCGCCGCGCACCACACATCAGGTCATTGCCGGTGGGGAGCGGATGCTCTTCTTCTATATCGATCCGGTGGCCATGGATCCGCGGATCGATACCGCGCTGAAGGCGATTCGCGCCGATTTCGCTGTCAACCCGACGGCGGCCGAACTCGCCGCCGCGGCGCATCTTTCGGTCTCCCGATTCCTGCATCTGTTCTCGGCGGAGACCGGGACCACTTTCCGCCGCTACCGGCTCTGGTCACGGATGGCGCACGTCGCGCGGGCCGTCAGCGGCGGCGCTGATTTCACCACGGCGGCAATCGAAGCCGGATTCGCGTCGCCGAGTCATTTCAGCGATACCTTCCACGCCATGTTCGGACTGACCGCCAGCGCGTTGCTGCCCGGGACCCGGGTGGTAGTGGAAATGCGAAAGTAAAACGATGGAAACTGAAACACCCTAGATTCGGGACATGAGTCGTACGTCTTGGCCGGTTCCGGTCTCTCCGCTGTCCCTGGATCGGCGATCCTTCTTCCGTTTTGCCGGGCTGACCGCCGGCCTGGTCGCCGGTGGCGGAGTCCTTGCCGCCTGCGGTAAGGACTCGTCCGGGTCGAACAATGGCACCACCAGTGACGGGTCGAAATACGGGACGGTGGCTGTGCAGCTGTCCTGGTTGAAGAACATCGAATTCGCGGGAGAGTACTTCGCCGATTCGAAGGGCTACTTCAAGGATGCCGGATTCGGATCGGTGAATCTGGTCGCGGGCGGCGCTGCGAGCACCTCCGTGGAGGCCGGTCTGACCACCGGCAAGATCTGGATCGGCATGTCCGCGCCGCAGACCACCGCGCCCGCGGTGCTGGAGGGCCTGAACGCCAAGATCGTCGGCGCCACGTATCAGAAGAACCCCTTCTGCATTGTCAGCTCCGCCGCGAAGCCCATCCACTCGCCGCAGGATATGAAGGGCCGCAAGATCGGTGTGCAGGACACCAATCAGCTCATCTTCAATGCGCTGCTGACCGCGAACGGCATGTCGCCGAGTGACGTCACCATCGTGCCGGCGCAGTTCGATCCGTCGCCGCTCGCCAACGGTGAGGTCGACGGCTGGGTCAGCTACGTCACCAATGAGCCGATCACCTTGGCCAGCAAGGGATTCGCCAATGCCAACTTCCTCTTCGCGGACTACGGGCTACCGCTCGTCGCCGAATCGCTCACCGTGAATCAGCGGACGATCGACAGCGAGCGCGAGAAGCTGAAGGCCTGGCTGGTCGCCGATATCAAGGGCTGGCGGGACGCGGTCGCCAATTCCGCCGAGGCGGCACGGCTGGCCGTCGAGGTGTACGGCAAGGATCAGCGGCTCGAACTCGGAGAGCAGACCAAGGAGGTCACGGCGCAGAACGGTCTTGTCGTCTCGCCGGAGTCGCAGGCCAATGGGCTGTTCACCATGTCGGACGATCTCATCGCGAAAAACATTGCGGCGCTCGGCAAGGCCAAGATCGACATCACGGCCGACAAGCTCTTCGATATGTCGATTCTCAAAGAGGTCTACGCGGAGCATCCCGAGCTGAAGACGCCGATCTCCTGATTCAGGAGACCAGCGACGAATGCTGGCTGATCGAGCCGCCGAGACTGGACAGCGGCTCGGCAGTGGTCTCATTGCGGACCGCCAGCAATTCGGCGGTGATGGACACCGCGGTCTCGGCGGGGGTGCGAGCACCCAGATCCAGCCCCGCCGGGGAACGCAGGCGCGAGAGGGTTTCGTCATCGAAGCCGCCGGCCTGCAGCGCCTCCATGCGATGGGCGTTCGCGGCCGTCGAACCCAGCGCGGCCAGGAAGCCCAGCTCGGGTAGTCGCAGCGCGATGGTGAGCAGCGGGATCTCGAATTTGGCGTCGTGCGAGAGCACCACCACCGCTGTGCTGGAGGTGATTTCCCCCGCCGCCGCCAGGGTGTTCAGATAGCGGTGCGGCCAATCGACCACCACTTCGCAGCCGGGATAGGCATCGGCATTGGCGAAGGTGGAGCGGGCATCGACAACCGTCACCCGATAGCCGAGCAGTTTGGCCTGGATCGCGAGCGCACCGGCAATCGCATTGGCGCCCACGATGATCATGCGCGGGGGCCGGGTGAACGAGGAGACGAACACATCCGAATCCGGCAGCGACACCAGCTCGGTGCCGTGCTTGCGATCGGTGATCAGATGCTGCCCGATCACATCGGCATCGTTGTGCCACACCACCGTGAACACGGTGACCTGACGCTGCGCCACCATATCGGCGGCCACATCGGGGAACTCGGGAAAATGCCTGCGTGAGAATGGTTCCGTGAACACATCGAGGGTGCCGCCGCAATCCATCCCGGCATCCAGGCCACTGCCGGGCGCGAAGCGGTGCAGCCCGCGCCGGCCGGTCCGCGCGGCCTCCAGGGCCGCCTCGTAGGCCGCGGCCTCCGCGCAGCCCGCCGAGACCGACCCGAAGGCCCGGCCCTCCGCATCGACGACCATCGCCGCACCGATCGGCAGGGGTGTGGGGCCGACCGTCCGCACCAGGGTGGCCAAGCCGCCCGTTCGCCCGCTGTGCCATACGCGTAGCAGGTCGTCGACGATATCCCGCATCTACTTGCTCCCGATCACCGTGTGCCGCACGGGTAGTCCCTATCGATCCCCGTCGCAAGGTCATCACACGTGACGCACACCATATCCGCTCTTCCGCGCAAATAAGTCCCGGCCCCAGAATTTCCCGTGGCATTCACACAAGCGCCCGCTCGGTGCTTCGGACCGAGCACAATCAAGGATGCGGTATCTCCAACAGTGGCAATCCCGCGCGCAGTAATCCCCATGCGAGTAATCCCCACCGAGGTTGTCCCCGCCGCAACTTTGTGGTGCGGGCGGACATCTCCCGTTCGCAACCTGTTCTTCCTCGTTCCGAGGGCAATGCGAGGGGTTTGCGAGACCGGGCGGATTCCCTCCTCGGCCAGCGCCTTCGGCATGCCGCAACGATCGCCGGCGCTGGTCGCCGGCACTGTCCCATCGCAGCATTCGGAGCTCATGCCCGAGAGGGTAGCGCCGCGCGCCGATATTCGCTGCTCGAGTGGCGTAGGCGGTATTCATGACCGATCCTGGAGGGTGATGACGGACAACAGGATCGGCCTCGACGAATTCGCCGCACTGCCCGAAACGGCCGCGGCAGACATGTTGCTGACATGCTGCTCGTCGCCTGCCTGGGCGCAGGCGGTGGCGGCACGACGGCCCTACGCGACCATCGACGACGTGCTGCGCGCCGCCGATACGGAGCTGGGGGAGATCAGCGAAGCCGAGATCGACCGGGCGCTCTCCGGACATCCTCGCATCGGGGAGCGGCCGGACAGCGCGAACTCGGCACGCGAGCAAGCCGGAATGGCCGATGCCGATGCCGCCGTGCGCACCGCCATTGCGGCCGGAAACCGGGATTACGAGGCAAAATTCGGGCATGTGTATCTGGTGTGCGCCACCGGGCGGACACCGGAGGAACTGCTGGAAGTGCTCACCGCTCGTCTCGGGAACCAACCGGCCATTGAAAGGCGCATCGTGCGAGAGGAATTGGCGAAGATCAACCGGATTCGGCTGCGCCGACTGCTGAATACGGGGGTAGCGGTATGAGCTCGCTGAGTACCCATGTGCTCGACGCCGTGCGGGGCACACCCGCCGCCGGGGTCGAGGTGACGCTGTTCGACTGGGGCGGCGACGAATTGGCGTCGGGCCTCACCGATGCCGACGGGCGCATAACCGGACTGGGCAGTGAACTGTCGATCGGTGACTACCGGCTGCGCTTCGCGACCGGCGCGTACTTCGCGGCGCAGGGCGTCGACGCCTTCTATCCCGAGGTGAGCATCGCGTTCACGGTCGCCGAGGAGCGGCATCATCACGTACCGCTGCTGCTCTCGCCCTTCGCCTTCTCGACCTACCGGGGCAGCTGAGCCGCCCTCGCCGCCACCCGCTCAGGTCATCGATGGCCGAATTATGGTGCACGACGCTGTGATTCGCGCCTACGGCGAGGCGGCCACCGGCGTGGCGGTCGTTCGCGCTCGAGCTGCGCTGATCGCAGTCGCGGAGTAGTTTCGCAGCTGTCAAGGGGCGCAATTGCGCCGCGACTCGAATATGGCGAGACCGGCACCGTCGATATGGCACAATCCGACGTCGTTGTGCCCGTTCATAGCTGTGCCCCTGCCCGGAGTCGACCAGGAAAGGAGTCTCCGCTGGGTACCGACAGCGCTGCCTCGCATGTAAGCGCCGCGCAGCCCGGACTGCGGAAATCCGGCTATGCCCTCGTGGCGCTGCGCGATCACCTGACACCGGACGAGTTCGCCATCCTCGCGGGCGTCTATGAGCGCGAGCTCGCGCTGGACGAGTGGCTACCGCTGCGCAGCCGCACGCGTCGGCGCGCCTATCAGCGATTCGCACTGGCGGTCGGGGAGTTGACCTTTACACCCGACACCGATCCGGGGCCGTACATTCAATCGATGTCGGTCAATCCGCTGCAGGGAGGGATTGAACGGGTATTCGAGCTGATCCCGCCCGAGCATCCGGTCACCGCGGTCACCGCCAAGATCGCGGGCGTCGTGGCCGAATCATTGCGCACCGCAGGTGTTCTGGATGCGGTACGGGCGCCCGAAGTCGAAGTGGACATCCACTTCATCCGGATCTCCGCCCCGGGTGAGCCCGCGCCGGAGGGCGTTCACCGAGACGGCCTTCTCGGCGGATCGGTGCATCTCGTCCACCGCGAGAACATGGCCGGCGGGGTGTCGGAGGTCTACGAAACGCCCGAACAGCGCCTGGACAGTTTCGAATTGGCCGAGCCGATGGATTCCTTTCTGTTCGATGACGCCCGGGTGCTGCACTACACGCATCCGATCGCTGCGGCCGATCCGGAGCGAGCCGCCCACCGCGATGTGCTGCTGACCGGATTCCGTGAGCCGTGACCGCCCCGATCGACCGCTTTCTCGGCAGCCTCGACGGTCTGCTCGCCATAGATGAACTCGTGGAAATCGCGACCGAACTGACCGCTGTCGAGTCTCTCACCGAACAGGAGACGCCGCTGGCGGACCGGGTGCGAGAACTACTGCACGACAATGAGATAGCAGCTGACCTGCAGGAGGTGCAACCGGGTAGGTCGCAGACCATCGGATGGCTCGGCCCGGAGCAGGGCCGTCCGGCGCTGCTGCTCAATGGCCATCTGGACATGGATCTGCCGCCGGATTTCGGGGGAGCCGATCCGTACGCCGCTCGCCGGGAGGGTGACAGACTCTACGGCGCCGGTCTGCACAATATGAAGAGCGGTCTGGCGGCCATGATTGCCGCATCTATCATGGTGCGCCGCAGTGGGATTCGGTTGAAACGCCGCCTGCTACTGGAGTTCGTCGTCGGCGAGCTGCAGGGCGGAATCGGCACCCGCCACGCGCTGGCAGCCGGCCTCACCGCAGAGGCCGCGGTGGTGCCCGAGCCGTACTCGGTGCGGCGGGTTCTCACCCGAACCGCGGGCGTGTACAAGTTCGCGCTGGTAGTCCGTGGCCGCACCGCCCACACCAGCCGGCATGCCGAGGGTGTGGATGCCTTCGCCGTCATGCGCACGCTGCTCGATCTGTTCGATGACACCGATCTCGGACTGCGCAACAGCGATTTTCCGACATTGCCGCGCCATCAGCATGCGAGCGCCCTGATCGGGCGGGGTGAGGATCACGATCCGGCGAGCATCAGCTACAGCGCGAGCAAGGCCACCGTCCTCATCGACCTGCGTTATCCGCCACCCTATGAGCCGTTGCATGTCACCGCCGCGCTCACCGGATTCCTGCACCGCGCCCGAGCGGCGTTCCCGCACGCCGTGATCGGCCTCGACCATCCGCCCGATCCGGTGCACCGGGTCGGCGGAACCGATATGCCGCCCATGGATGTCTCACCTGATTCCGCAGTCGTGCAGGATATTTCGAGACTATTGCCGTTGGTGTCCGAGTTCGTCGTGGAGGAAACCGGCTTGGCGCTGCCGTACTCGTACTGTGGCAACGACACCACGCATCTTTCCCGCGCGGGCATCGAATGCTGCCTGTTCGGGCCGCGCGGATCGGATTCGGATACCGAACATCACGTGCTGATCAGCGAAATGGCCGCCTGTGCAAGAACTCTGGCTGCGCTGACCGTACTGCGCTGCGCCTGAGGGCGTTCAGCGACGGGGATGGTTCAGCAGCCGAGATTGCGGAGCTCTTCCTCGACGTGCCCGGTCAGGGCGAGCTGTAGCTCCTTGCAGATCCGCAGGGCGCTCCGCAGCTGTTCGCACGCCTCCGTGCGGCGACCCTGGGCCGCGCCCACCCGGGCGATATTGTGCAGCGCGTCTGCCTCGCCTTGCGGGTTGCCCACATGACGGGCAATCGCCAGGGAAGCCTCGTAATAGTCACGGGCGTTTTGATATTCGCCGATCTGCCGCTCGAGATGTCCGAAGCCCCGGAGTACCTCCATCTCGCCGAGCGGATCGTTCACCCGCTTCGCCAGCCTGCCGGCCAGGTCGAAGGCGCTGCGTGCCGCCTCGGTATTGCCCGCTTCACGCTCGATGTTCCCGAGACCCCACAGCGCCCAGCCCTCGCCGTACAGATCGTGGATCCGGCGCGAAATGGCCAGGGCCTCCGCGAAGTACTTGCGAGTGGTCTCCGGGGTGCCGATCATTCGCTCGGAGTGGCCGAGTCCGCGCAGCGCATCACCCTCCATCTTCCGGTAGTTGAGCGCGCGGGCGATACGCAGCGCATTCACATAGTGCAGGCGTGCGGTTTCGTGATCACCGTGCAGCCGCAGTGATTCAGCCAGTCCCCACTGCCCGTTGCCGATGCGTTCCGGATCGTCGAGGTCGACGGCGATGGCCAGTGCCTCCCTCGAACACGACTGTGCGGCAGGGTAATCACTGATCATGCGGGCTGCCCGGCTGAGCCCATCGAGGGCATCGCATTCGGTCGGCTGGTGCCCGATCGCCCGGGAGGTCTCCAGCGCCGCGATGAAGTCCTCGCGGGCATCATCGTGCCTGGCGGTGATCCACGCTAATTGCCCGCGTTCACACAGCACTTCGGCGAGGCAACGGTGGTCCGGCTGGCTCGCCGCCAGTGCGTGCGCCGCCGCAAAACTCGCCTCGGCGCGTTCGTGCCGGCCGCTGAGCCGGTCCACCCGTCCGAGTCCGGTAAGGGCCCAGGCCTCGGCCTGTTCGCTCCCGGTCGCCCGGCCGATCCGCAGCGAGCGTTCGTACAGCTGATACGCGGCCGACCAGCGACCTCGGCCGCACAGATGGGAAGCCAGCAACCGTGCGAGTTCGGCACTGTCCGTGGTCGCGTCGGCGTTTTCGACACAGCCGACCAGCAGCTCCCGCTCCTTGCTGATCCAGGCCCGCGCACGGGCTCCGTCCATCGGGCCGACGATGCGGGTGGCCGCATTCTCTTGGCCCGGAATGCTCGTACGGCGAGCGATGGTCAGGCCGAAGGCGACCAGTCGGTTCATAGCGACGGGTAGGTCGTCGTCCGGAGCGGCGAGACTTCCGGCGTACCGCTTGGTCATATCGTGCATGCGGTAGTGCGATCCGCCGGGCAGCGGATCGAGCAGACCGGCCTCGAACAGCCTGCGTATCAGCATCTTCGCGCGTCCCACCGGCACATCGGCCATGGCAGACAGCGGTTCCGCACTGATCTCCGGCCCCGGGAACCATCCCAGCAGGCGTACCGTCCGTTGCAGCTCGGGGTCCTCGAGCCGCTCGTACCACTTCTCGAAGGTGGTGCGCACCGATTCCTCACCGGCTGCGAAGCTGTCCAGGAAGGTCTCGACCAGATTCCGATTCATACTGTCGGCCAGCGGCCCCCGGCGCATCTCCGCGGTCAGGGCCGTCAGATCGGCGGCACTCGACGCCAGCATTCCGGCGTCATGATGAGCAAGCTGACTACCGAAAAGCTTGAGCGCCAGCGGTAATCGGCCCGATGCCGCCACGATGCGGCCGACCGCGTCCCGGTCGTATCCACCGGGATCGAGGTTGGCGAATTTGACCAGCAACTCCTCCGCCTCGTCCGCGTCCATCACGTCCAGGTGCATGGGCCGCACTACCAGCCCCATCAGTCGGCTGCGGCTGGTGATCAGCACGAACGAACCAGGTGAGCGAGGCAGCAGATCCCGCACCTGCGCGGTGTCGGCGGCATTGTCGAACACCAGCAACATGCGCCGACGACTCATTGCCTTGCGCCACTGCGCGGCCCGGCGTTCCGGGTCGGTCTCGATCGTCACCCGCGGCACATCGATCTCCAGCAGTAGTCGCTCCAGCAGGTCCGCGGTACCGCGCGGTTCCCGGCCCGGCGTGAATCCGAAGAGATCGACCCAGACCTGACCGTCCGGATACTGCCTGCCGTACTCCGTCACCGCCCAGCGGGCGAGTGCCGTTTTACCTACGCCAGGGGGTCCGTCTATGACGTGCACCAGGTCCGCACCTCGGTGGAGGTGTTCCCGCACCCGCCGTGCCAATTCGGCGCGCGCTGGCCAGCGCCCGGTGAAATGCGGTACCTCCGGCGGTAATTCGCTCTCGAAGCCGGTCGGGCGCTCCATCGACCGCTGCCCGGCCGCACTGCGGAATTCGCGACGCTCCGACTCCGGCATCTGTTCCAGGTCAGCCACGTCCACGAGCTGATCCCAGGTCGTTCCGTAGATGACGGCGAGCGTCCGCAGCGCTGACAGGGTGGGGCGCGGGCTCCTCGCTCGTGCCGTGCCGTCCCGGGCGAAAGGCCAGCGTTCGTACTCCGAGATCCGGCTTGCCCGCATGGCGAAACTATCCGTGAGAGCGTTGAATTGGTCGGCCACTTCCGGCTGGGTCAGATCGTTGGCATAACGCCACGCGGCCCGGGGTCGGTAGCCGCGCTGGCGTAACTCGGCGGCCAGCGGTTCCACGAGCTGCCGATCGGTGAGACCGACACCCAGCAGTTGGTCTCGGATGCGGCGGCGCTCGTCAGCATCAGCGGCGCGGTACAGGCAGTCGTCACAGGGCTGACTTCTGCGCATCGCACACCTCCCGCTTATGATCCAATCTACTTGGTAGCAGCCAGAATTCGAATCGATTACGCAGTGGTCGACGGCTCACGGATCCAATTCCAGCGTGTGTAGCGCCTCGCGCACCTGATCGGGGAGCTGCACATTGCGCTCCGCGCATATCGCCACCGCTTGGATCAGGTCGGACCGCACCCGGTCGGCGACCCGCATACCCATGCTCTCGTAGCGCGCCAGCGCCTTGGCCAGGAAGTCGCAGACGCGCCACTCGGGGCCGACCTCGGTGACGATGGCCGCCAGTGCGTCGAGGGCATCGGCTTCGCCGTGTGGGTCCCGATTGCGGCGGGCGATATCCAGTGAGCTGGAGTAGAACTCCTGGGCCGCATCGAGATTGCCGGTGTCGCGCGCGAGGTGGCCCAGGGCGCAGAGTGCGTCCGCCTGCAGCAGTGCGTCATCCAGCTCCAGTGCGATGGTGTGCGCATCGGTCAGCTGGGTGCGCGCGGTTTCCAGATCGCCGGTATCCCTGGTGGTCAGGCCCAAGCCCCAGAGCGACCAGCCCAGGCTGTAGCGGTCACCGATGTGGCCGGCGATGCCCAGCGCGCCGAGGTAGTGGTCGCGGGCGGGATCGGGTGCGCCGCGCATCCGCTCGATATGGCCGAGCCCGCGCAGTGCGAAGCCCTCGAACTTCGGATTCCCCAGTCGCTGACCGATCTCCAGCAATTCGAGGTAGGCGTGCCGCGCCCGTTCGTAACTGCCGATATGCCGGGTGACCTCGGCATAACCCCAAAGGGCGGCCGAGGTCCGCAGCTCGTCCTCGAGCTCGTCCGCAATGGCGCGGGCCTCCTCGAAGCATTTGGACGCGGTGTCGTAGTCGCACGAACGGCGATGCACCGTGCCCAATTCGTAGAGGATGTCGCACTCCTCGGTGCGATCGGCGGTCCCGCGGGTAATGGCCAGCGCCCGCACGAATAACCAGCGCGCATCCGACCAGTAGCCCGACTTGGACAATTGCGAACCGAGCAGTCGGGCGAGCTCACCGGTCTCGACGCCGGACCCGGCCGCGCGAATACAGCCCAGCAGCATTTCCCGCTCCCCGGTCAACCACTCCGTGGCGGCCGCTACCGCCGGGGTGGCCGGGTCGGCGCGCGACGGATTCGGGAAGCTGCCCGCCATCTCGTACGGCAGCTGGATACCCACCCGGCGTGCGATCACCAGGCAGTGCCGGACCAGCCGGTCTATCGCCGCGGCATGTTCACTCGACGGATCCTCCATATCGGCCTGGGCTCGCGAAAACAGCCTTGTCACATCGTGAATGCGGTAGCGCTCCGGCCGTGGCGCCCGGGTCACCCCGGCCGGTTCCGGCAGTCGTTTGGCCCGGTCCAGGAAGCCCACCTCGGAGACCCGGTTGATGAGAGTGCCCGCGGTCGCCTCGGACACCGCGGCCATGGGAGCGAGGGTCCCGGCGGTGATCTCCGGTCCCGGGAACCAGCCGAGCAGGCGCACCACCCGCCGCAGCTCCGGATCCGGCAGGCGCTGATACGACAATTCGAAAGCGGCGCGCAGGGTTTCGCCCTCCGCGGCGAAGCGGTCCAGAATGTGATCGGCCACCGACTCCAGCGCCGCCGGATCGGCGGGCGCCTGCCGTAAACCGTCTGCGAGACTGTCGAATTCGGCCGCCAGCGCGGCAAGCATCTCCTCGCCGCCGTGTGCGATCTGACCGCCGATCAACCGGATGGCCAATGGCAACCGGCCCGCCGTCTCCAGAATTCGCCGGACCGCGCTCACGTCGTAATCTGCTGGCAGATGGCTTAATTCGAGGAACAGTTCCTCGGCTTCGCCCATGGTCATCGCATCCAGCTGCACCGGTGAGGCCGCCTCCGCCAGCCCGGTAAGCCGGCGCCGGCTCGTAATGATCACCAGGCAATCCCGTGATCGGGGCAGTAGTGGGCGCACATGCTGACTGTCCAGCGCATTGTCGAAGACGATCAGCACTCGGCGACCGCGCATCTCGTCGCGCCAGCGGTGCGCGCGACGTTCCAGATCGATCTCGATGATCTCCGGCGCCACCCCGATCTTGAGCAGCAATTGCTCCAGTACATCAGCGGCCGTGCGCGGGGACCGACCGGAGGTGTGGCCGTGCAGATCCTCCCAGATCAGCCCGTCCGGGTAATGCTCGGCATGCGCGTCCACCACGCAGCGCACCAGCGCCGTTTTACCGATGCCCGCCAACCCGTTCACCACATGCACCGCGGGACCGTTGTGCTCCAGATGCCGTTGGATGCGCTGCCGAAACTCCGCCACCTGCCGCTGCCTGCCCACGAACGGAACCATGTCTCCGGGCACTCCGGCACCTCGTGCTCGCGGAGCCCGGAGTCGAGTAAAATACGGCGCAGTTCCTTGCGTGCGTCTGCCCCATACGCGCCGGATTCACTGTTCTGTGACACAGTGCCCCTCCCGCTGCGGTAGTCCGTAGACCCGCCCCCGCCGATTGTGAATATTTCCTTGGTACCGCGCATGTTTCGGCTGGTCAAGGACCTGCGGTATGCCAAGAAATCCAGCAAACCGCTGGGATCGTCGAATAGCGGCCGCTGTCGCCACAATTGATCTATTCGACAAGGACCTGAACGGGGAAAGAGGTCCTGGCGGTAAAGGATTGGATCAATGGCAATTATTTCTGCTGAGGGCTGGCTCATCACCAGTGATGTGGCTCGCGAGGTCGCATTCCGGATCGATGTGCCTGAGTCGTACAAGGGGCGGTGGGTACTTTCCTATCTGCCTACGCACTACCGGCTGGACCGTGAACAGGCGGTCGCCGGTATCGCGCTGGCAGAGATGATATTCGTCGAACTGCTAAGTCCCGGTGGGGAATTCGATGCCGAGATGGCCGCGCTGAACGCGGCGATTCTCGGGGTCCCGCTCATCGACGTCATGTGCTTGCTCGCGCTGCGACAGGGCGGTGCGGAGGTCGAGGAGCCGACCGGGTCCTGGCGGAATCCGCAGGGGCGCTGCGGGTCTCCGACAGTGACCAGGCAGGAGTGCGAGCACGGAGGGAAGGAGGTGAAGCGATGATCTTCGAAATCGGATCCTACATGGTCGTGGTGCCCTTTCCGCGGTTCCACGCCGGCTGGTTCGTCGGATTGTTCTCCGCCGTACTGGTTTTCGGAGTGATCGTCATGCTGGTGGTCGCCACCAGCTGCGGCGATCACATCTCGACCGAACCGGGTCCGGGAGCCGGCACCGCTCCGACGATGGCGCTCGACTGCGCACCGTTCTGCGGAACCTCGCCGAGTGCGCCGCCCGTGCCCGCGGCGAGCTGATCGGCGCCATTGCGCGCCGGTCGGTCGCATCTTGTTTCCCGTCCACCATGGTTGACCAATGGAGTTCACATGGCTACCCAGCACAATTCAACAGAAGATACGGGACCGCCCGGTCCCATCCAGGCTCCACTGCTCGCCGTCGCGGTGAGTGCGGCGCTCGCCATCGGGACCGGGCTGCTGGACAGTTGGCCCGCGGCGGTGACGGTATTCCTCACCACCATGGGGCTGTTCGGGGCGCGCGGCATACGCCGGCGCTCGGGTCCTGAGGAGCAGTGACCTCCCGAATCGGCCCCGCACCTGTTGGTGCGGGGCCGATTTCGGGACTGCCGCGGATCAGAACAGCGCGATCGAGGCGGCGAGGCCGGTGAGGGCGATCGCCTGGAGGGCGACGCGGTAGGGGAGGATGCTGTCCCACTTGTCTTGCAGCGCACGGGCATTCGCGGGGATGATGCCGGACTTGGCGGCCGCGGTCTGGGCGGTGTTGACCGGCTTGGCGATTCGGACGTAGAAACCCAGCCAGCTCAGCAGGGCCACGATGGCGATACCGGCGGCGATTGCCGCGCCGACCTGACCGGAGACCACGGCGGTGACCGTGGTGAGCACGGCGGTGATGACGCCGCCCGCGCCGAAGATCGGCATGCGCTTGTCGCCGTAGTAGTGGCCCCAGCCGGAGGCGATGGTCACCTGCGCATCGTCGAAGTGCTTGTTGACCGAGCGGGTGATGGCGGTGGCGCAGATATCGGTGCCGTAGACGGCGCCATTGGCGAGCACAGCGGCGATGGCGAGGATCTGGCCGGTGGTGGTGAGCATCTGGTGCCTCTTCCTACTGAAATCTAGCAGCGCTAGGAACTGAAGCAACCATAACAGTGGCGCAGTTAGTTTGTCTAGCGACGCTAGATTTCAGTCGGGAGGAGGGCGCTGATCAGGAGAAAAGGTTGCGCACGAACGGAACCGAGTCCGGCAGCGAGGCATTCACGGTGCCGTCGTGAGTGGTCGGATAGGTGTGCAGGGTGACCGGCTGACCGTTCGCCTGCAGCTTGGCCGCGAACGCCAGCGTCGCCGGCATGATCACATCGGTGTCGAGCAGACCCTGGCCCATGAACAGCGGCTTGTCGTAACCCGATTCGGGCAGGCCCATGACCCGCGAGAGCATGCCCTGCAGATCCGGGATCTGCGACAGCGGCCGCGAGAAGAGATTGCCGACCACCACATTGTTCGCGGTCAACTCCTCGCCGAGCGATTCCAGGCAGGAGCCGTTGGCGCGATCGAGCCAGTAGCGGCCCGAATCATTGAGGTAGGACTCGATATTCAGCTCGGGATAGGTCGCGCGCAGGCCATTGAGGATGTACAGCACATATCCGGTGCTGTGCGCGGGCAGCTTGACCGGCGGCACGCCCGGCCCCAGCGGCAGCAGAATGTCCTCGATATAAGCCGGTACGCCGGTGCCGACGCCACCCCGGTAGTCCAAGCCGGGCCCGCCGAATTCGGTCGCGTAGCGCGCTGTCACGACCGCCGCACCGCCGCCCTGCGACTGGCCGACCACCACCCACTTCTTCGCCAGCGAGGAATAGTGGCTGGTCGCGGCCTTGACCGCATCCACCACGTTGTGCGCCTCGACCGTGCCGTTGAGGTACGGATGATCGCCCGGCGTGCCCAGTCCCGCATAGTCGGCGGCGACAATCGCGTAGCCCTGGCTCAGCCAGGTGCCCAGGTAGGCCCAATCGCGATCCACCGCAGCCGGTCCGGCGATGGAGTACGCGCACTGATCACCGAGTCCGACCGTGCCGTGCGCCCAGGCGATGACCGGCCAGCCTCCGGCGGGCGCCTCGCCGGGCGGGAAGTAAACGGCGGCACTCGTGGTTGTCGGCTGGTCGTTCGCGGTGGTGCTGCCGTACAGAATGCGTTCGGAATGCGCCGAGCCGGGCAGCACGGCGGCGGGCGCCAGTGGCTCGACGGAAGTCACCGTGCCGATCTCGCCGGCCGGGTCGGCGACCGCGTGCGGCGCGCCTGCCAGCACTGCGATCGAGGTGGCGGCCAGGGCCGTCGTGGACATCCATCGTTTCCGCATCCGTGTCTCCTTTGGTTCTCTGACGTCGCACCTAGCCTGGACGCGTGCCCAGATTAGGGCCTTATCGGTACCCCGGGTGTCTGGCCCCACACCTATCAAGATCACAATCGAATGTGAAGGTGCTCACAGCTCGCCGGACATCGGCGCGTCGCGTGCCGGTGGCCCTCGTCACCCAAACAGTACGGGCGTTATGCAAAACTGCACGTCAGGGCTACTCGCAAGTAGATTCCACTGCTGCTATTAGCAAGCAAATTTCGCAGGCTTAGCAAAAGGCCCGCGAAAGCTAGCGTGGATTCACACTTGCAACAGGTAGACGGACATTTTTTCCTGTGCCATCGTGTGGAAGTACACCCCGCGGGCATAGCAAGCCTGCAAATTGCTGCTCCAGCAGTGTTCGAACATCGCGAGAGTACGACCACTGGGGCCAACCGACCGAACAGGAAGTGGAGTCAGAGATGTCGACCACCGGCACCCCGAGAACCGTCGCGGAAATTCAGCAGGATTGGGACACCAACCCGCGCTGGAAGGGCCTCACCCGCACCTACACCGCCGAGCAGGTTTCGAAGCTGCAGGGCACTGTCGTCGAAGAGGCCACCCTGGCCCGCCGCGGCTCGGAGATCCTGTGGGACCTCGTCAATAACGAGGACTACATCAACTCCCTCGGCGCCCTCACCGGCAACCAGGCGGTCCAGCAGGTCCGCGCCGGTCTGAAGGCCATCTACCTGTCCGGCTGGCAGGTCGCCGGTGATGCGAACCTCTCCGGGCACACCTACCCGGACCAGTCGCTGTACCCGGCCAACTCGGTTCCGACCGTGGTCCGTCGTATCAACAACGCGCTCAAGCGCGCCGACGAGATCTCCAAGGTCGAGGGTGACACCTCCGTCGCCAACTGGCTCGCCCCGATCGTCGCCGACGCCGAGGCCGGCTTCGGTGGCGCGCTGAACGCCTACGAGCTGCAGAAGGCCATGATCGTGGCCGGCGCCGCCGGCGTGCACTGGGAAGACCAGCTCGCCTCGGAGAAGAAGTGCGGCCACCTCGGTGGCAAGGTGCTGATCCCCACCCAGCAGCACATCCGCACCCTGACCTCCGCGCGTCTCGCGTCCGACGTCGCCGACGTGCCGTCGGTGATCATCGCCCGCACCGACGCCGAGGCCGCCACCCTCATCACCTCCGATGTGGACGAGCGCGACCGCGAGTTCCTCGATGGCACCCGTACCGCCGAGGGCTTCTTCGGTGTGAAGAACGGCATCGAGCCCTGCATCGCGCGTGCCAAGGCCTACGCCCCCTACGCCGACCTCATCTGGATGGAAACCGGCGTGCCGGACCTCGAGGTCGCCCGTAAGTTCGCCGAGTCCGTCCGCAGCGAGTTCCCGGACCAGCTGCTGGCCTACAACTGCTCGCCTTCGTTCAACTGGAAGGCGCACCTGGACGACGCGACCATCGCGAAGTTCCAGCGTGAGCTCGGCGCGATGGGCTTCAAGTTCCAGTTCATCACCCTGGCCGGCTTCCACTCGCTCAACTACGGCATGTTCGACCTGGCGTACGGCTACGCCCGTGAGGGCATGACCGCCTTCGTCGACCTGCAGGAGCGCGAGTTCAAGGCCGCTTCCGAGCGTGGCTTCACCGCCATCAAGCACCAGCGTGAGGTCGGCGCCGGCTACTTCGACACCATCGCCACCACCGTCGACCCCAACACCTCCACGGCTGCCCTGAAGGGCTCCACCGAAGAGGGCCAGTTCCACTGAGCTAGTCCGCCACCCCGCAACTTTGGCGCCCGGCTGAGAGCCGTTGTCAGTCGTGCATGCGTGGTGCGGTCAGGTACCAACCCGATTTTGGGCGTACCCCAGGAGTTACCCGGATCTCACGAGATCAGTTGTTACGTTCCGTAACAACGGGTTTCGAGGGCTTCCACTCAGAGCGGTAGTCGCATCACAACCTCCGCCGCCCTGGGTCCACGGAACCCGTCGAGGGGGACGCAAGTTCCCCTCGACGGTGTTCACCCTCCCTTCCCGTCGACAGCCCCGGCGGGGAGGGTTTTTTCCTATAGCTTTGAAACTCGAGACTTACCCGTAGGCGCTCGGTAGGCGACAACTGATTTCGTGAGAGTCGGGGTAACTCCCGGGGTACGGCCAAATTGGTTTGGAACCTGACGTAGGCACGGGTGCCCGACTGACAACGGCACTTAGCCGCCCGCAAAAGTTGCGGGGAGGCGGAACGGAGTGGGACGTGAGCAGCGAAAAGATTCAGCGCGTTGGCATTATCGGCGCCGGACAAATGGGCGCGGGTATCGCAGAGGTCTGCGCCCGGGCGCATGTCGATGTGCTCGTGTTCGAACAGACCCGGGAACTGGCCGCGGCCGGCCGGGCCCGCATCCTGCGGTCGCTGGACCGTGCGGTGTCGAGTGGCAAGATCTCCGAGCGGGAGCGTGAGCAGACTGCCTGGCGGCTGCGCTTCACCTCGGATCTCGCCGATTTCGCCGACCGTCAGCTGGTCGTCGAGGCCGTGCTGGAGAACGAAGATGTGAAGACCGCCATCTTCTCCGAGCTCGACAAGGTCGTCACCGACCCGAACGCGGTGCTGGCCTCCAACACCTCCTCCATCCCGATCATGAAGATCGCCGTGGCCACCAACAACCCCGAGCGGGTTGTCGGCATGCACTTCTTCAACCCGGTGCCGGTGCTGCCGCTGGTCGAGCTGGTCACCACGCTCAAGACCACCGAGGCCGTCTCCCAGCGCGCCGAGCAGTTCGCCTCCGAGGTGCTCGGCAAGCAGGTCGTGCGCTCCGCCGACCGCTCCGGCTTCGTGGTCAACGCGCTGCTGGTGCCGTACCTGCTCTCGGCCATCCGTATGGTCGAATCCGGCTTCGCCACCAAGGAAGACGTCGACAAGGCCATGGTGCTGGGCTGTGCCCACCCGATGGGCCCGCTGGCGCTCACCGACCTCGTCGGCCTCGACACCGTGAAGTCCATCGCCGACTCCATGTACTCGGAGTTCAAGGAGCCGCTGTACTCCGCCCCGCCCCTGCTCATGCGCATGGTCGAAGCGGGCCTGCTGGGCAAGAAGGCGGGTACCGGCTTCTACCAGTACAACTCCCCGGCCTCTCCGCGTAACTAGCGCCCTGGGTGCAGCCCGCTCGGCGCCCGTTTCGAGCGCCGAGCGGCCAGCCCGTAAGGCGTGGCATCTCAGCGAAGCCGCGCAACCCCTCCATCAAAGAACGTGACAACTGGTTTCGTGAGGTCTGGGTAACTCACCGGGTACGTCCAAAATCGGTGCCGCACCAGACCGCCGCTACGCGTGCATGACGGCGAACGGCTCCCAGCCGTGCGCTGAAGGTGCGGGGAGGCGGGTCAGCATAAGCTGCAAATGGGTCGAGTCGGACCGGCAGCTTCGAAGGGAGTGTCCCGCACATGGTCAATGTCAGCGATGGCTTCGGATCCAGCATCCTGGGGTATCCGAGGGTCGGACCGCACCGCGAGCTCAAGCGTGCTCTCGAGTCCTACTGGCACGGCACGCTGGAGCGTGAGGAGCTGCTCGCGGTAGGGCGGGAGATCCAGGAGAGCCAGTACCTCGAGCTGGCGGCCACCGGGCTGACCCAGGTGCCTGGGAACACCTTCTCCTTCTACGACCACGTCCTCGACAATGCGCTGCTGTTCGGCGCGGTGCCGAAGCGGTTCGAGCCGTATCGAGAAGACTTGCACCCCTTGGATTTCTACTTCCTGATGGCGCGCGGGCGGCCCGATCTGCCGCCGCTGGAGCTGGTGCGTTTCTTCAATACGCCGTACCACTACCGGCAGCCCGAGCTGGACTCCGATACCGAATTCTCGCTGCACCCCGAGGCGCTGCTGGACGAATTCGATCGGGCGAAGGCGGCGGGCATCGAACTGCGGCCGGTCATTCTGGGCCCGCTGTCGCTGCTGCTGCTGTCGAAGACCGGACATGTGCCGGGCGAGACCGAATTCGACAAGCTGGTGCTGCTGGACAAGCTGCTACCGGTGTACGAGGAGCTACTCGAGGCGCTCGCCAAGCGCGGCGCCACCTGCGTGCAGTTGGACGAGCCCTGCTTCACCAGCGACCGCTCACCCTCCACCATCGAGGTGTTCGAGCAGGCGTACCAACGACTTTCGACCGCGCCGCTGCGGCCGCGACTGCTGGTCACCGGGCAGTACGGCGATTTCGGTGAAGCCCTGGAAGCGCTGGCGCGCACCAAGGTCGAGGCCATCGGGCTCGATCTGGCCAACCACCGCATCCGCCCCGACGATCTGGCCAAGATCCCGGGCATCGGCCGGAAGCGCTTGTACGCGGGCGTGATCAGCGGCACCAATGTGTGGCGCGCCGACCGGGTGATGGCGCTGGAATACCTGAACGCGCTGTCCCAGGTCTGCCCGGACCTGGTCGTCTCCACCGGCGCGACGCTACTGCACGTGCCCTACGACCTGCTCGTCGAATACGAGCTCGAGGAGAACGTCGCCGATCGCCTCGCCTTCGCGAAACAGAAGGTCCTCGAGGTGGTTTCGCTGGCCAAGGCACTCACCGACGGCCCGAACGAGAAGTGGCGCAAGCGCCCGACCTCGGTGCACTTCAAGCAGAAACACGCTGTGCGGCAACGGGTGTACAACGTCACCCAGAAGATGCGCGAGCGCGAACCGTACGAGGTGCGGCGAGTCGCGCAGCAGGCCAAGCTGAATCTGCCGCTGGTGCCCGCCACCACGCTCGGTTCCTTCCCGCAGACCACGGCGATCCGCCAGGCCCGCTACGACCTGGGCCAGGGGAAACTGTCCTACGAGGACTACCGCAAGCGCATCGAAGCCGAGATCGAGGCCACCATCCGGCTGCAGGAGGACATCGGCCTCGATGTGTTCGTGCACGGTGAGCACGAGCGCAACGACATGATCCAGTACTTCGCGGAGCAGTTGGACGGCTTCGCCACCACGCACTTCGGCTGGGTGCAGGTGTACGGATCCCGTTGTGTCCGGCCGCCGGTCCTGTACGGCGATGTGTCGCGGCCCGCGGCCATCTCGGTCGAGTGGGCCGTCTATGCCCAGTCGCTGACCGATAAGCCGGTCAAGGGCATGGTCACCGGACCGGTCACCATGCTGGCGCGCTCGTTCGTGCGCCAGGACCAGCCGCTGTTCGATACGGCAGACCAAGTGGCGCTTGCCATTCGGGACGAGGTCGTGGATCTGGAGAAGGCGGGCATCGCCATCATCCAGGTGGACGAGCCGTCCATTCGCGAACTGCTGCCGCTGCGAGTCAAGGGCCGCGCCGAATACCTGCGCTGGGCGGTCGGTGCGTTCCGGCTGGCCACCTCCGGTGTGCGGGCGGAGACCCAGATCCATACGCACATCGGCTATTCCAGCCGCGGTGACGTCGTGCAGGCCATCGAGGAACTGGATGCGGACGTGACGGCCATTGTCGCCACCCGCTCCATCGAATGGGTGCTCAAGTCGCTGCAGGAAGACAATGCCGAAGGCCGCGGCCTCACCCACGGCGTCGGCCCGGGTGTGTACGAGAGCCGCTCGGCGCGCATCCCGGACATCGACGAACTCGACGAAGCGCTCACCGCCGCTGCCGCCGCAATCACCCCGGAACGCCTGTGGGCCAACCCGGATGGTGGTCTGAAGACCCGCCACCACTGGCAGCTGGACCCGTCCCTGCGCAATATGGTCGCGGCCGCCCGCCGCGTCCGCCGCCGCGCGGAGGCCGCCCGCACCCCGCCGGAAGGCTGATCGGCGGGGCGCGCGAAGCAACTGGCACAACGGCGGCACGGGTGAAAACCCGTGCCGCCGTTGTGCTCGGCAACTCATGATTCAGTCATGAAACTGGGCCTAGCCTGTGGCGCAGGAAGTTTCGAGACAGGAGGCGGATATGGATCCGACGGGGAAGGGCGATCAGCCGGATACACCGGAGGACGGCAAAGAGTTCAACGACACCTATGACAACAAGGGCGATCAGGTTTCGCCGCCCCAGCCGTGGAAGTCCGGGCCGCCGCGGTAGCGGTGCAGCACACAGTTGTCGCTCGGCGTTTCCGCCTCGTCCGCCGGTTAGCCTGTGGGCGAGGTTGATTCGAGATGGGAGTGACGACTGTGGGTCTGTTCGACAATTTGAAGGATGTCGCCGGCAAGGCCGCCGATCTGGCGAGCGAGCATGCAGACAAGCTGGATCCGCTGGTGGACAAGGTTGGTGACCTGGTCGACGAGCGCACCGAGGGCAAGTTCGCCGGCCAGGTCGACAAGGTGCAGGAAGCCGCGAAGAAGGCGCTGCACGAACAGGGCAGGTAGGTCCGGTAATCAGGTCTGTGCGACGTCGTAGCGGCGGATGTACGCGCCGATGAAGGCCTGCGCGGTGGCGGTGACCGGTATGGCGAGCAGTGCGCCCGTCGCCCCGAAGAGTGCCGCCCCCGCGAGCACCGCCCCGAAGGCCACCGCCGGATGCATATCCAAGGTGGTGGCCGTGATTCGCGGTTGCAGCACATAGTTCTCGAACTGCTGATAGACGACGATGAAGCCGAGAATCCACAGTGCGGTACTCGAACTCTGGCACAGGGCGACCAGGACCGGCAGCGCGCCGGCGAGATAGGTGCCGACGGTCGGAATGAACTGAGAGACCACGCCCACCCACAGCGCCAGCGCGAACGCCGACGGGATACCCAGTATCCGCATGGCTGCGTAGTGCGCGACGGCCGAGCAGAGTGCCAGTAGCGCACGGGAATACAGGTAGCCGCCGGTCTTCTCGACGGCGATATCCCAGGCGCGCAGCACATGTCGCTGCCGCTTGGGTGGCAGCACGGAGCAGACGACATTGCGGAAGCGCGGCCCGTCGGCGGCGAAGTAGTAGGTGAACAGCAGGACGCCGAGGCCCTGGAACAGCACGCCGAGCGCGGTCGTGCCGATACCCCACACATCACCGGCCAGGCCGACCACCCACTTCTCCAGTGAGGAGCTCAGTTCCGAGGCCCGCTGGGTGATATCGGTGCCGGACAGATCGGTGTGGAAGGTCGAATTGATCCAGGCCACAGCGTCTTCGGTATTGTGCGGCGCGTTCCTGATGAGCGCGGTGACCTGGTCGACGATCAATCCGCCCATGGTCCAGAGGAATCCGACGATCGCCACCAGCACGATGACGAAGACCGCGCCGGTGGCGAGCCCGCGCTTCCAGCCGCGCGCGGCGAGCCAGTTCACCGCCGGTTCGATGGCGAAGGCCAGGAACAGCGAGATCACCAGCACGGTGAGCAGGCCCTGCAATTTGGCCAGCGACCAGAAGGTGATGACAATCCCGGCGACGGTGACGGCCGCCATCAGATAGGCGCGTGGCAGCCACGCCGGAATCATCGATTGAACGGTTATTCTGCGCGGTACATCGACTACTTCGTCAGCTTCCTCGGACACTCCGCAAACGTAGCCGCGGCGTCGCCTGCTCCGTGGGAGCGGAAACGCCGCGTGTTGCTGAACTATCGAGGCGCGACTACATGGTCGCGGTATCGATGACGAAGCGGTAGCGCACATCGCTGGCGACCACCCGGTCGTACGCCTCGTCGATGCGGTCCGCCGAGATGACCTCGATCTCCGCGCCGATGCCGTGCTCGGCGCAGAAGTTCAGCATCTCCTGGGTCTGCGCAATGCCGCCGATCATGGATCCGGCCAGCGAGCGCCGGTAGCCGGCGATGGTGAAAGGCTTGACCTGGAGCGGCTTTTCGGGCAGGCCGAGAATCACCAGGGTGCCGTCGAGAGCCAGCAGCCGCAGGTAGTCGTCGATCGGCAGATCCGCCGACACCGTATTCAGGATGAGATCGAACTTGCCGCGCAGAGTGCGGAAGGTCTGCTTATCGCTGGTCGCGTAGTAGTGGTGCGCACCGAAGCGCTTACCGTCCTCCTCCTTGCTCAGCGAATGGCTCAGCACGGTCACCTCGGCGCCCATGGCGGCGGCGATCTTCACGCCCACATGTCCGAGCCCGCCCATGCCGATGATCGCGACCCGCTTGCCGGGGCCCGCGTTCCAGTGCCGCAGCGGCGAGAACAGTGTGACGCCCGCGCACAGCAGCGGTGCGGCAACGTCCAGGCCGATGCCCTCCGGAATGCCGACCACGAAGCCCTCGGTCACCACGACCTGCGTGGAGTAGCCGCCCATGGTGTAGCCGCCGGACTGCAGCTCCGGTGCGACGGCGGTGTTGTAGGTCATGGTCGCGCCGGGGATGCAGTACTGCTCCTCACCGGCCAGACAAGGCTCGCATTTGCCACAGGAGTCCACCATGCAGCCGACGCCGACCCGGTCGCCGACGGCATATTTGGTGACTGCCGACCCGACCGCGGCGACCAGGCCCGCGATCTCGTGGCCGGGCACGCAGGGGTAGCGGGCGCCACCCCATTCGTCGCGGGCAGTGTGTATGTCGGAGTGGCAGATGCCGGCGTACTTCACATCGATCAGCACATCGTTCGGTCCGAGGTCACGGCGTTCGATGGCGAGCTTCTCGAAGTGGCCGTCGGGCGCGGACACGGCGTATGCGGCAGCAGTGCTCATGAATACATGCCTACCTGCGCACCCATCCATTTACCAAGGATTCGTTCGAAATCTCACCCTCGGCGTGGCGGGCGGATGACCGGGCATCCGGTCGGCATGCTGGGCCGATGGCGATTCTGCTGGCGCTGGTGTCGATGTGCTCGACCTTCATCGGGGGCCTGGTGGCCGACCGCATCGGCGAACGCAAGCGCCTGGTGCTCGGCCTGGCCGCCGGTGTCATGCTCGGCGTGGTGGCCTTCGATCTGCTGCCCGAGGCGCTGGAGGCGGACCCCCGCAGCGCGCTCGGCGTGCCGGTGCCGCTGCTGGCCGCGGTGGTCGGCTTCTTCACCGTGCACATTCTGGAGCGGACGGTGGCGCTGCACACCGGGCACGAGGACGAATTCGGTGCGCACCACCACGATTTCGCCTCGGTCGGACTGGTGGCCGCGTCCGGGCTGGTGTTCCACAGCTTCCTGGACGGATTCAGTATCGGCATCAGCTTCCAGGTCGGTGCGGCGGCCGGCGCTGCCGTCGCCATCGCGGTGATCAGCCACGATTTCGCGGACGGGTTCAATACCTTCACTCTCACCACGCTGTACGGGAACGCGCGGCGGCGCGGTCTGGCCATGCTGACGGCCGATGCCATCGCACCTGTCATCGGTGCGATCGTCGGCACGTTCGTGAAGGTGCCGACCACTTTCGTGGGCATGTACCTCGGCTATTTCGCCGGGTTCCTGCTGTATCTCGCGACCGCGGACATCCTGCCGGAGGCGCATGCCGGAAAGCCCTCGACGGCCCCGTTGTTCTTCACCCTGCTCGGGCTGGGATTCATGCTGCTGGTCGCCGCAGCGAGTCACTGACGGCCGGATTCGAGCACATGCTCAGCGAACTGGGCGGTACATATGTGTTACCTGGAAGACCCGCGGACCGCCCGGGCGCCTGGTACACCAGAGGGTACAGATGCTCGGAAGCCGATCAGCGCACAGCAGTCGGAGGGGATCGATGCACGACGACACGCGTCGCATGACCGGAGGCGACCCCTCTCACACGGGCGGCGGGCGGTTGCTCGTCCTCATTTTTGTGGCAGTCCTGGCCGTCACGGCATTCCTCGGCTATCACGGCGACCTGGCGCGCTGGTCGTTCCACCAGGAACCACCCACCGCCACGCTGCTCGGCCCACCGCTGCCGCCCCTGGACACCAAGCTCGTCTCCGGTGTGGTCGAACCCGCACTGGTGAATATCACCGCAGGCATCCAGCCGTTCGGGCTGGGCGCGGCGGGCACCGGCATCGTGCTCACCGCGGACGGCGAGGTGCTCACCAGCCATCACGTCATCAAAGGCGCTGACACCGTGAAGGTTACGGATGTCGGCACCGGTGCGGTCTATCCCGCCACCGTGCTCGGCTACGATTCCGGCGCGGATATAGCGCTCATCGAACTCACTGGGGCACATGGTCTTCCGGTCGCACGGGTCGGCGACTCCGCCGCGCTGCGGCTCGGTGACCAACTGCTGGCCATCGGCAATGCGGGCGGCACCGGTTCGCCCACCGCGGTCGGGGGCGCCGTCACCAATCTGGACAGCACCATCGTGGCGCGGAACGAAGTCGATATGTCCCGGAAAGCGTTGCACGGCTTGATCGAAGTCGCGGCGGCGGTTGCCGCCGGGCAATCCGGCGGGGCACTGGCGGATCGCTACGGCGCGGTGGTCGGCGTGGTCGCCGCGGCTTCCGGGGATCTGCAGAAGGCGCTGGGGCACGGCCCCGAGGGTTATGCGGTGCCCATCGATTCCGCCATGACGGTGGTGCGCCAAATCCGTTCCGGCACACCGACGGACACCGTGCACATCGGCCCGACCGCGACTCTCGGCATTCTCACCTCGGATGCCCAGCCGACCGGCGCGCGCATCGATGTGGCGGTGTACGGGCAGTCCGCCTTCGCGGCGGGGCTCACCGAAGGCGAGGTGATCACCGGCGTGGACGGCCGCCCGATCGCCGGCACTCAAATGCTGAAAGCCGCACTCAACCTCCATAAACCGGAGGATGTGGTGCGGCTCGATCTGAACGAGCCCGGCGGCGGGCAGCGCACGGTGAGCGTGACGCTCACCGTCGGCCCGCCGAACTAGGCCCGTCGGTTCGACTCAGAGGTGATCGCGCCAGTAATCCTGGAACTGGATGTACACGATCAGAATGACCACCGCGTAGTAGATGGCGACCACGGTCCACCGCCACTCCACCACAATCTGCAGCAGTCCCCGCGATTTACCCCACAGCTGCCCGGTCACCACGGCCAGCAGCAGCGGCGTCACCGCCCACACCACCATGCACCACGGGCACAGCGCGTGAATCAGAAAGACCGCCTGGTAGATCAGCCAGCCGATGAAGCCCATGCCCGCCGCCAGACCGGCCCACAGGCCGCCCCAGACCCAGCGCGGCAGACCGACATTCGCGATGGCCAGCACGCCGAGCGTCACCACCACCGAATACCCGACCACGCCGATGATCGGATTCGGGAAGCCGAAGGCCGCCGCCTGATCCGAATCCATCACCGTCGTACAGGAAATGGTCTGATCGATACTGCACAGCGGTTTGAAGCCGGGTTCGGTGTAGAGCTTGAACTTGTCGACGAGCAGCGTCACTGACGCCGCCCAGCCGATCAGTCCGCCGAGTAGTAGCGGCCACGCGGATTTGGGTGCAGCCGCGATGATCACTTCGCCGCGGCCTCGATGACCGACTGCATGCCGTTCGGGCTCATCAGCGTCTGGCCGTCGGTGATCGACTTGCCGTTGACGTACACCGACGGCGTGGACTTGAGGCCGGTGGCGAAGACGGCCTTGGTCTCATCGCCCACCCAGGCGACGTACTTCTGCGACGTGATGTCCTGTGCCACAGCGGGTTCGGTGTAACCGGCCGCCGTCGCGATGGCGATCAGCTGGTCGTCGGTCATGCCGTTGCCGTTTTCCTTGGGCTGCTGGCTGTACATGGACGCCAGCCAGGCCTGGAACTTCGACGGATCGGCGGCGGCTACCGCATAGGCCGCATTCGCCGCACGCGTCGAATACTGGTTGCCGTTGGAGGCCCGGTCCAGGAACGAGATGATGTTGTACTCGACGACCGTCGAGCCGTTCTTCACCGCGGCCTCGAGCGCACTGGAGTTGTTCTGCTCGAACATCTGGCAGGCCGGGCACTGCAGGTCGGCGACGACCTGCACCTTCACCTTGGCATCCGGATTGCCGATGCGGATGGCGCCGGTGGAGGTGATATTCGCGGGCACCGCGCCCGCGCTCTGATCGTGGGTGACGACCGGGGCGAACGAGGCCGCCGTGCTCTTGTCATCGCTCTTGCGCATGGCCAGCCCGATGCCGATCGCCGCGACCAGACCCACCAGAACTACGGCGACGCCGGCCTGGATAGCGATCTTGCGATTGCGATCGGCTCGCTGAGCCTTCGCCAGAGGATTCTTGCGATCACCCGGTTTGTTGCTCACGTGTGCGCACCACGCCTTCCATTGTCACGACTCATACGGGCCCATCCTGGCCCGAGAACCTGAGAGAACAGTGTTAATTTGCCCTCTGTATTTTCTGCCTCCGCTTCGCTCCGGCGGTTCGCGGCCCCGTTACCCGGTTCTTCCCTCCTTCCGCTCCTCCGCTTCGCTCCCCCGCTCCACTCAGTCCAGAACCGGGCGGGCCGCGAACTTTGGGTGAGGTGCAGAGGGCGGGTGTGGGGGAGGTTCAAAAGGGAAGGTGTGAAGCGGATATCAGGCTTCGGCGAGGAGCTTCTTCTGCTCTTCCACGTCGAAGGTGGCGGGTGGCCAATCCAGTTTCAGGCCCTGCAGAGCGTCGATCAGCAGTTCCGTGACGGCCAGCCGGGCGTACCACTTGTGGTCGCAGGGCAGCACGTGCCAGGGGGCGTACTCGGTATCGGTGCGATCCAGAACCGCCTGGTAGGCGTCCTGATAGTCGGGCCAGTAGGCGCGCTCGTGCAGATCGTTGGTGCTGAACTTCCAGTACTTCTCCGGGCGGTCCAGCCGCTGCCCGAGCCGCTTCTTCTGCTCGTCGAGGGAGACGAACATGGCCACCTTCACAATGGTGGTGCCGTCGTCGACCAGCTTGCGCTCGAACTTGTTGATCTCGTCGTAGCGCTTTTCCCAGACCTCCGGCGGCACCAGATCGTGCACGCGCACCACCAGCACGTCCTCGTAGTGCGAGCGGTCGAAGACGCCGATCTGCCCGCCGCGCGGCAGCTGCTTGCGAATGCGCCACAGGTAGTGGTGCTTCTTCTCCTCCGCGGTCGGCACGCCGAACGACGCGTGATCCACACCCTGTGGATCGACCGAGCCGATCACATGCCGGACGATGCCGCCCTTGCCGGCGGTGTCCATGCCCTGCAGCACCAGCAGCACACTGCGATTGTCGCCGTGCCGGCCGTTCGCGTACAGCTTCTCCTGCAGATCCGACAGCACAGTGGCGCGCTCGGCGAGCAATTGCTCGCCGGCGCGCTTGTCGCCCTTGAATCCAGGAGTTCCGGAAGTATTCAGTTCGCTGACCTGTACACCATCGGCCCGCAGGACTTTGGTCACGGGTTTCGACCAGGTTGTCGCCTTCGCCATCCCCCATGCGTAACACGCGGCGGGTGTTCATGTGGGCAAGCACGCCGAAATCGGGCCGTCGAACCCGGCTCGGGCCTGCGGTCACACCCGGGCCAATCGCACGAGATGGTCGGCCAGTTCGGCGTCGGTGACCGGAGTCAGTGTCAGATCGGTCGCGGTGGTGAGCAGATACCGGCCGTCGCCGGAGAAGTCCATCCAGGTGCGGTGCCGGGTGGGCGGGGAGAGCGGATTCGCCGGTTCCACCGTGACGGTGATGAAGCCGCGGCCGTCCACCGGTTCCCGGAGTTTGCGGCGGAACTGATCGCCCCGGGTGGCCGAATCGTCCGGAAGCAGCACCGCGTTCTGCGGCTCCTGCATGGTCTCGTGACTGCCCGGCGGGGCCGAACCGATGATCTCCACCAGTTCCTGCCCGAGTTGTTCGGCAGGGCACAGCAATACGCTCACCGCGTCTGGGCGGGCGACCAGAATGCCGGCACGCTGCTGCGCCACGGCGGCGAAGGCGAGAATGCGGCGGGGCTCCGGTGTGCTGCTTTCCCCGTAGAGCGAGACCGTGGTGGTATCGGTGCGGGCGCACAGCATGAGCGCGGCGGTCAGCTCCGGATCGGTGCGGCGCAGGAAGCGGTGCCCCAATCGGGGCGTGGCGCCGGGGTTTTCCTGAGCCCGGGGGAGTGTGTCCAGGGGATAGGGGCGGCGATCCAGCTGCGTTTCGCGGGTCCAGACCATGGCGAATTCGTCCGGGGTCAGCATCCATTTCACTACGGTCGTCCCCCTTTCTGCGGTACGACCCTCCGTCCCGATCGCGACCCTACCGGAGGGTTTCTGCGGGCGCGTCCCGTCGTGCAAGGGGGCTTACTGTGACGAACCGCACGGTAGGGTTCGGGGCCGCAATGTGCGATCATGCCGAAGCTGGTCGTGCGACCAGAGCTGTGTGTGCCGTTGCGCCGCAAGCGAATAGCCGGAGGTAGAGATGAAAACCGGTGCTCAGCTGCTGGCCGCGGCCGCCCTCGCGACCGTGCTCGCCACCGGAACCGCGGGCGCTGCGCCGATTCCTGCGCTGCCCGGACCGGGGGCGGACTTCCTCGGCGCACCCGCGACCGCGCAACCCGTCACCGGCGTACCCGCCGTCCCGGGGCATCCCTGGCTGGCCGCAGGCGGCGACTCCGGAATCCACGGCGACGGCTGGATGAGCGATACCTACACCCGGCCCGGGCCGCTCGGCCACGACACCCGGGTGGATTCGCTGCTGCTCGGCAGCGAGTGCGGATCCATCGCCTTCGACCACGCCGGGCGCATCATCTCCAACTGCCCCGGGGTGAATCCTGGCCTCTACCTGATCGATCCGGCCGGACTGAAAGTGCTCGGCCACTATCCGCTGCCCGGTCGCGGGGCCGGTGAATTCCTGAAGCCCGGCGCCTTCTCGAACTTCGGCGGCGGCGCGTACTTCTACCTCGACAATCAGGATCGCGCGGTGGTCGGCTCGAGCAGCGGGCATGTCCAGGTGTTCGCCGAAACGCCGAATGCCGACGGATTCACCCTCGAACACGACTACGACCTGAGTGCTTCGCTACGACCCGGCGAAACCCTGAACTCGGTACTGCCGGACTCGAACGGGCTGCTCTGGTTCGTCACCAAGACCGACGGCGTCGTAGGCACCCTGAATCCGGAAACCGGTGCGGTGCAGGTGATCCGGCTCGGCGACGGCGAAGACGGTGAAATCGAGAACTCCTTCGCGGTCGGCTCCGACGGCGAGGTGTACATCGCCACCAATCGCGAAATGCTGCGCTTCGACGCCGGTGCGGGCGGCAGCCCCGACATCACCTGGCGCGTCACCTACGCCAATAGCGGTCAGCACAAGCCCGGCCAGGTCGACGACGGCACCGGCACCACACCCACCGTGCTGCCCGGCGGATACGTCGCGATCACCGACAATGCCGATCCGATGAATGTGGTCGTCTACCGCACCGCCGCGAATGCCGCGCAGCGCGAGGTGTGCAGCGTGCCGGTCTTCGCGAAAGGTGCGGGCGATACCGAGAATTCGCTCATCGGCGCGGGCAATTCCCTGATCGTCGAGAACAACTACGGCTACTCGAGCCCACAGGCCACCCTGGCCGGTGGCACCACCACCCCCGGCTTCGCCCGCGTCGATATCGACGACGACGGCACCGGCTGCCACCTGGTCTGGACCAACACCACGATCGCCGCCCCCAGCGTGGTCGCCAAACTATCCCTGGCGAACGGCCTCATCTACACCTATGCCAAAGGCTCCGACCTCACCGACCCCTGGTACTGGACCACCCTCGACTTCCGCACCGGAAACCTGGTGTGGCAGCGCCGATCCGGCTCCGGCCCCCTCTACAACAACAACTACGCCGGCATTGCCCTGGGCCCCGACGGCACCGCCTACCTGGGCACGCTCGGCGGCATGATCTCCCTCCGCGACGGGCAGTAGCGGCCACTCGGCAAAGGCGCCCCGGCCCCCGCCGCCCGGCCATCCCGGCATGTTTTGGCCGGGATCCACACCATCGTCAGTGATCGCCCTAATCGGGCGCACCCCTTGCCCATTGCGCGCTTTCGGCCGGAATCCTGTGTGCATCCCGGCAAAAGGTGCCCCGGGATGACGGGGCAAAGCTCACCGGGGTGACGGGCCGAGAGCGCGCCGGGGTGACGGGGCCGAGAGCGCGCCAGGGTTACGGGGCCGAGAGCGCGCCGGGATGACTGGCCGAGAGCACGCCGGGTGACTGCGAGGGACGTCAGGCGATGTCGACCTCGATCGTCATGCCTGCCTTGCGGAGGCGGTCGGTGAGGGCGTCGCCCATGGCGGCGGCGGGGGTGAGAATGCCTGCCAGTTCGGAGAGTTGGTCGAAGGCCAGGGTGAGGCCGGATTCGCCGAGCATGACGGCGGTGGCGGCGTAGCCGGGGTCACCCTTGCCCGCGAAGGTGCACACGTACTTGGCGCCGGAGGTGGTGCGGGCGAAGGTGCGCATGGTGAACCAGCCACTCTTGCGGGCCTTTTCGCTCGGGCCGGTGCCGGGCTTGGGGACCAGGTGGTCCAGCAGCCTGCGGCCCACGGCCACGCGCGACAGCACCGCGCCGGCGGCCATGGTGGCGACGATGCCGCCCGCCATGCCCGCGGCGACCAGCGGTGCGGTGGCGGACTTGCCGGCGCTCATGACCTCGCGGTAGCGGAAGTTCTTGCCGTACGGCCAGCCCAGCAGGCCATTGCTGCGGCGCACGATCTTGGTGTTGTGCGCGCCCATGATGAAGGTGGCCACCCAGCCGTCCAGGCTCGGATCGATATTCGACGCGCGCTCCAGGGCCTGATCGCTCTGGCGGCCGACGTCGGGTTCCATGGCCTTGTCGGGGCTCAGCGAATACGGGTGCGACATGATCGCGCCCTTCTTCGGGTCCGCCGCAATGGCTTCCATCATGGCGCGGCCGGAATCGACGGTGCCGCCGCTCACGCCGCCCTTGAGCCAGGCCACCAGGGTGACGTCGGTGAGCTCGCCGGTATTGTCCTCGACGGTGCGCTTGTAGAGCTGGTACACACTCAGATCGGACGGAATCGAGTCGTAGCCTGCGGAATTCACGATCTTCGCGCCGGTCTCGGCGGCCCGGTCGCCGAAACGGTCGATGCATTCACGAATGAACAGCGGCTCACCGGTGAGATCGGCGTAATGCGTACCGTTTTCGGCGCACGCCTGCACCAGCGGCAGCCCGTAGCGCAGGTACGGCCCGACCGTGGAGACCACGACCCGGGTCCGCGCGGCGAGCGCGTCCAGGCTGGCCTGATCGGTCGAATCGGCCTGCACCAGTGGCCAATTCGCCGCACCCGGACCGAGCTCGGCCCGTACCGCGGTGAGCTTCTCCGGCGACCGCCCGGCGAGTGCGATGCGCGCCCCGGCAGGAGCAGCCTCCACCAGATACTCCGCCGTCAGCTTGCCGACGAAGCCTGTCGCGCCGAATAGCACGAGGTCGAATTCCCTGTCTGCCATATTATTTCCCGTCCGGTGGGGTTACGCCTTAGCGGCGCGTTTACGAGTGGTCTTCTTCTTGGGGCCGGTGGTCGGCACGGGCACGGGGCGGGTCGAGAGCCATTCCCGGTGTGCGCGACCGAGTTCGGTGACCGGATCGTCGCCGTACAGCCATTCCCGGGCGACACGATGCCAATTGCCGGTCGCCTCCAACTGACCGAGCACCCCGAAGGTGAGGAATTCGGCGCGGCGCGAGAACAGATGCTCCGGCGGCAGATTCTGCTGTTTCATGCCCGCGAACTCACTGCCCCGCGGATCGACCGCCAGGATGAACGCACCCGACGCCAGCTCCGGCGTAATGGTGAGATCCTCGTCCACCAGCGCCCACTCGCACGCGGACAGCACGTACTCCAGACACTCTTCGGGGGTGATCTCGTCGGGGGAGTCGATGACGCCGCGCTGCACCATCAGATCGCGCAGTTCCTCCGCCCGATCCTCGGCCGCGGCGCGAATACAGGTGGCCTCGAATTCCACATGCTCCGGATCCATCCGGTTGTAGAGCCCGAAGTCCAGGAACGCCACCTTGCCGTCCGCGCCCAGCAGCAGATTGCCCGGATGCGGGTCACCGCAGAACTCGTGGAAGGTGAACAGCGAACCCACATAGAAGCGGTAGATGATCTCGCCGATCCGATCACGTTCTGCCGCAGGCAATGCCCGGATCTCCGTGAAACTCCGGCCGGGGAAATATTCGCTCACCAGCACCCGCTGGGAGGACAGCTCCGGCATGGTGTCCGGCACCACGATGAACGGATGCCCGCTGTACAGCGCCGCGATCTGCGACTGGGTATTCGCCTCGGCGACGTAGTCGAGTTCGCTCTCCAGATTCAGTCGCAATTCGTCCAGCACGGCCGGGGTCACCCACGGCATGGCCGATTGCAGAATGCGCCGGAACATGGCCAGGTTCTTCAGATCCGCGCGCACGGCCGCGTCGATGCCCGGGTACTGCACCTTCACCGCGACGGTCCGGCCGTCGTGCAATTTCGCCCGGTACACCTGGCCGATGGAGGCGGCGGCAATGGGTTCCGGTTCGAATTCGGCGAACACCTGCTCGAGGGTTCTGCCGTAGTCCTCCTCGATGACCGCGCGCATCACCTCGAAGGACACCGAGGGCGCGCTGTCGCGCAGCACGGCCAGCCGCTTCTGGAAGCGTTCGCGATGCTCGGGCGGCACCAGATCGAAGTCCAGCACCGACAGCATCTGCCCGAGCTTCATGGCGACGCCCTTCATGGTGCCCAGCACCATGACCATCTGCTCGGTGGCCCGGATCATCGATTCCTCGGCCATCCGCTCGCGCACCGCCTCGGAGCGCCCGCGCATCGAGCGACGGGTCTTCTGCGCACGAATGGCATTACCGGCGACGGCCATTCCCAGCTTCGTCCCCCGCGTAAGCCTGGATGTCGGCAGCTCTTTCGCCATCAGTGACCCTCCATTGGACCCGGCGCCCCCGTTGGTGCCGATGCGACGGTAGACGCCTGTCAGGCACCTACCTCGTTCAGCCTAACTACACCTTGATCTTCCAGCCCAGCCCCGAACAAGCCAGATTGGTGAAGACGTTCGGACCCGAACGTCGGTGACAACTGATTTCGTGAGGTCGGGGTAACTCCCCGGGTACCCCCAAAATCGGTGTCCCACCTGACCGCTCCTACGCGTACCGAAGTCCGTACGGCTCTCGGGCCGCGCGCTAAAGTTCCGGAGAGGCGGCACTGCCCTTGTTCTCCGGGTCGGGTAGCTGGTGCGGCCTGGAGTTGAACCAGGTGCGATCGCCGCCCGCGCGGACCATGCCCTCGATGGCGCTCCACGCCATCATGGTCAGGTAGTCGAGCATTTCCTCGCTGGACATGGTGCGGTTGGTGATCCACCAGTCCGTCGCCAGCTGCACGCCGCCGACCAGCACGTAGGCCCACAGCATGGCGCCCTCGGTCTGGACGTCACGGCTGAACGCCTTGTCGATGATGACCGCGGACACCACCTGCGCGAACAACTTCTCGAAGTCGGCCAGCGTGGAGGTGTCGGTCGAGGACCCGTTGCCCATGATGAACCGGTAGACATCGGTATCGGCGTCGACCGTGTGCACATATGCGGCGAGCGTATTGCGCACCAGCTGGTATTCGTCGAGGTCGTCGCTGATGGCCTCGTAGATACGCGGCATGAGCGTGGTCTCGATGAACCGCTCCATGGTGGCCCGGGTCAGATCCTGCTTATCCGAGAAATACCGGTACAGCACGGTCTTGGAGACGCCGATCTCGGCGGCGATCTCATCCATACCGGCATCGCCGCCGCGCGCGCGGATCGCGGCGAGGGTGCCGTCGACCAGCTCTTCGCGGCGATCGATCTTGTGCTGCTGCCAGCGCTTCTTGCGGCCGTCCACTCGTCCCGGTCGAGGGGTTGCGGCGTCGGCTCGCGCGCCGGCGTCGACGGCTCTGTGGGTGGACAGGGTGGACTCCCTACATTGCGTGTTGTGCTGGGCCTATTCAGCTTAAGCCTCGCACGGGCCCGATCGCGGACGTTCGGGACCGGCCCGGTGGCCGGGAGTAGGTTCGGGGAAGCAGCAGAATGGAACATATGGAGCAACCTGCCGGCAGTGCCGGGGTCCTCGAATCGAGCGGGCGGTCGGCACAACCGGCCGCCTCACCGGGTGGAGCCTTCGCCGACCTGCTGGGTGATGAAGGCAAGGCCAAAGATCTATGGCGGATGAAGGCCATTGCCACGGCCTTCCTCGCGGCGGCGACCCTGATCTACCTGATCTGCGCCTGGGCGCAATCACAGGGGCACGGCGGCAGCTGGGTCGGCTATGTGCGGGCCGCGTCGGAGGCGGGCATGGTCGGCGCCCTCGCCGACTGGTTCGCGGTGACGGCGCTGTTCCGGCATCCGCTGGGCCTGCCGATCCCGCACACCGCCATCATTCGGAAGAAGAAGGATCAGCTGGGCGCGGGGCTCGGCGATTTCGTGCGCACGAATTTCCTCTCGCCCGATGTCGTGGTGGCGAAATTGAATTCCACGCAGATCTCGCTGCGCCTGGGCCGCTGGATGGCCGATCGGGCGCACGCCGATCGGGTGGCGGAGGAGAGCGCCACCATCCTGCGCGCGGTGATCGGCGCGCTGCGTGACGAGGACGTCGAGCAGATCATCGACCAGACCATCGTCAAACGCATTGCCGAACCGCTGTGGGGTCCGCCGCTGGGCAAGGTCCTCAAGGAGCTGCTGGCCGACAACCGGCAGGCTCCGCTGCTGGATCTGCTGGCCGAGCGGGCACACCAGTGGGCCTTGGATTCCCAGGAGACCATCGACCGCATCGTGAATCGGGACTCCCCGTCCTGGGCCCCGAAATTCGTGAATTCCCTACTGGCCGAACGAATTTACCGGGAACTGGTGGAATTCACCTGGAAGGTGCGCACCCAGCCCGATCATGAAGTCCGGATGGCGGCCAATCGTTTCCTCGAGGATTTCGCGCACGATCTGCAATTCGACGACGCCATGATCAAAAAGGCGGAGCGGGTGAAGGCCGAGCTGATGGGCCGCGAGGAGATCACCGGGCTGGCGCACGCGACCTGGCGTGCGGCCAAGCGCATGATTCTGGAGTCCGCCGAGGATCCGAATTCGACGCTGCGCCGCAAGGTGGCGGAGAACGTGCAGCAGCTGGGTGAGCGGCTCTCGACAGATGCCGGCATGCGCGACAAAGTGGACAGCTGGCTGGAGCGTGGCGTCCGATATCTGGTCGCCAACTACGGCGATGAGTTCGCCACCCTGGTCAGCGATACCGTTGCCAGGTGGGATGCGGACGAGGCCAGTCGCAAGATCGAATTGGCCGCGGGCCGTGATCTGCAATTCATTCGCATCAACGGCACGGTCGTAGGTTCGCTGGCCGGGCTGGTGATCTACACCGTTTCAAATCTTCTGTTCTAAGGCTGAACTGTTGATCCATGCGGGATTTCGGCGTGGCGCCGACTGTTTGCCCGAATTGTGCTAGCAGAGCGCTTGCAAGAGTTAGCACCCCCCTTTAGAATTGACCGCACAACCGCCGGAAGGTCAGTGATGACACACGATCCCGAGGTTCCCGAAACGCTCGACGGCACGCAGGCAACGGAGTTGTCCGCCACCGACGAACGACCGGGCCGCGTAGCCAACGCGGCGCACGATATCGGGGGCTTCATCCGGGCGCAGCGCGAGATCGCACAGGTCTCGCTGCGTCAGTTGGCTCAACTGGCGGGGGTGAGCAATCCGTATCTCAGCCAGATCGAGCGCGGACTGCGGAACCCGTCCGCCGAGGTATTGGCGCAGATCGCAAAGGGTCTGCGGCTCTCCTCGGAGGTCTTGTACATGCGGGCCGGGTACCTCGAGCAGAGGGCACACGGGCCGGTCCGGGATGCACTGCTCGCCGATACGGAAATCACCGAGCGGCAGAAGCAGGTCCTCCTGGACATCTATGAATCGTTCCGCCGGGAAAACGCGGCGAACGAGGACAGAGGGGACGCGACGGACCCGATGGGGGGCGTTCCGGGGGGAAATGAGGGCACTACTGCCCTTAGGGACAACGAGGTTCCGCACCGAACAACCGAAGTTCCGCCACGCCAGGAGAACGAAAACACATGACCGAAACGAACTTGACCACCACCGTGACTAAGCCGCTCTACGCGACCGTCGGCGCAGGTGACGCCATCTACGCGTCGGTTCTCGACACCGTCGAGAAGGTCCGCACCCGCGCTGCCGCCGTTGATGTCTCCGGCCGCGTCGAAGAGGCCCGCGAGCGCTTCGCCAACCTGCCCGCCGACCTGCAGGAGCAGGTCGAGGTCGTACGCCAGCGCATCTCCGCGCTGCCGTCCGAACTGCCGGAGGACCTGGCCGAGCTGCGTGAGAAGGCCACTCCCGAAGAGCTGCGCAAGCTCGTCGATCAGTACTACCACCAGCTGATCGACCTGTACGCCGACCTTGCCGCCCGCGGCGAGGAGACCGTCGAGAAGCTGAAGGCCAACCCGACCTTCGAAGAGCGCTTCGAGCAGGTCGAGACCCTCTACACCGACCTGGTCACCCAGGCCCAGGATGTCTTCGGCAAGGTCTCCGACCAGGTCGCCCCGCTGCTGGGTGTCGCCAAGGACGCGGCCGACGAGGTCGAAGAGGCCGTTGATGCCGAGGTCGTCGCCGTGACCACCGAGGCCGAGGCTGTCGTTCCGGCGCCGGCCAAGAAGGCGCCCGCCAAGAAGGCCCCGGCCAAGAAGGCCGCCGCGCCTGCTGCCAAGAAGTAACGTCGCGCGTTCCCTGTGAACGTGAAACACCCTGTGGCCCCTGTGCATTCACTGTGCCGGGGCCACAGTCGTGTGTCGGGGACCATGGACAAGGAACGCCCCGAGTTAGTGGCCCGTCTCGGTCTGGACTGACGGAGTGGGGGAGCGAAGCGGAGGAGCGGAGGAGGGAAGACCGAGACTTCAGGGGCCGCGAACAGCCGGAGCGCAGCGGAGGCAAATTAGATACAGCCAATTAGACTGTCGAGGTGATGGGAATTCCCGGATTCATTTTGTCGGCTTTGTTGCTGTGCGAGTTGGGCATGGTGGTGTTCGCGCTGGTACATGCGATACGCCAGCGTTCGGATGCCTTCCCGGCCGTGGACAAGCTGACCAAGCCGGTGTGGCTGGCGATTCTGGTCGCCTCGCTCGGCGGATTGCTGCTGACGCGGAACCCGGTGAACATCTTGAGCATTGCCGCAATCGTCGCCACGGGTGTCTATCTGGCCGATGTGCGGCCCAAAGTGGACGAGATCCAGCGCGGCCCGCGCTGGTAGCGGTTGTCGCCAAGACGCCTATACGGTCGTCATTCCCGCTGGTCGGGGGTGGCGGCCGACTTTTTTCCGGTGTGGGACGCGCCGGTTCCGAGATACATCTGAATCCGAGAATTGTGGGTGCTTGCACTAGCTAGCACGCTCCGGCAAGAGTTACTGTATCGAGCAGTAACACAAAGGAGTGTCCAATGCGGGCAATGCTGCCTAATAGAGCGGACCTCACCCGGTGGGTCCAGAACCGGGTGCGAGCGCACCGCGCCGACCTGCGGACTCGGACCTACGCGAACGCGGATCTGAATCCGCCCGCCGGTCCGTACGAGGTCGTTCCGGTCACCACCACCGACGGTGCGCATCTGCGGGTGCACGCCTACGGTCCTGCCGACGGCAATGTCCTGGTGCTGGTGCACGGGTGGACCTGCTGCCTCGAGTACTGGACCCCTCAGATCAACGCCTTCGCCGACGACTACCGCGTCATCGCCTACGACGTGCGCGGGCACGGGGAGAGCGAAGCGGGCACCGCCCCACTCACCACCGATCAGCTCGCCGCGGATCTGGAAGCCGTGCTGGATGCCACGCTGGCCTCCGGTCAGCGCGCAGTTCTGGTGGGCCACAGTCTCGGCGGTATGACCGTGCAGGCGTGGGCCGGGCGATATCCGCGGCAGGTGCAGCAGCGCGCGGCCGCGGTGCTGCTCACCAATACGGCTGCGGGACAGCTCATTGCCGAGACCACCGTGCTGCCGTTCTTCAATCGCGGCGCCGTGCGACTGCCGTTCCTGGCGGGGCTGCTCGGTTTGAGCCTGCCGATTGTGTTCCCGCCGGTCGCGCCGGTGCGATGGTTGCTGCGCCGGCAGATCATGAGCCTGGATACGACCGGCGATATCGCGGAATTCGCGCAGAACATCGTGCGGTCCTGCCCGGCGCGGGTGCGCGGGCGGTTCGGCACCCTGCTGTCGTATCTGGACGTGGGGCGCGGTGCGGCGAATCTGACCGTGCCGACCTCCATCATCGCGGGCTCGGCCGACGATATGACGCCGGTGGTGCACGCGGATCGGATCGTCGAAATGCTCACCGAGGCGGGCAGTCTGGACGGTTATCGCATCCTGCCGACCGGTCATCTCGGCAATGTCGAGGCATATCGGGAGTTCAACGGTGAACTCGCGCGAGTGGCCGGTACGGCGTTCGGCGCGGCGCAGCAGGTCGTCGGCGCCTGACGGATGTGTCGTAGAACACAGCTATAACCCGACTTCGGTGCGGTGACGGTGAATGCCGTTGCGACGGAACGGGTATCCCGGAAGAAGGGTCGCAGGCGGCGGATCGAAAAATATCTGCCGCTTGCACTAGCAAGCACTACAGCTAGCGCGGTAGTGTGCCCTGGAACACAAAGGAGTGCTCATGCTGGTGAAGCTGCCCGAGGTGGGCACTGACATGGTGACCGCCCGATTCCGTGCCGGACTGCGGTCCCGCATCTACAAGACCGAGTCGCTGAATACGCCGCGACCGTCCGACATCATTCCGGTCACCACCCGTGACGGCGCCCGGCTGCGAGTACACGCGTACGGCCCCGCCGACGGCGATGTCATCGTCCTCGCCCACGGCTGGTCCTGTGCCATCGAATACTGGAACCCGCAGATCAATGCGTTCGCCGGGGAGTACCGGGTGTACGCCTACGATCAGCGCGGCCACGGCGAAAGCGAGAGCGGCCGCAGGGCTTTCGGAGCCGATCAGCTCGCCGACGACTTCTCCGATGTCCTGGACGCGGTGCTGCGCCCGGGGCAGCGCGCGACGCTCGTCGGTCACAGCATGGGCGGCATGACCATCCAGGCCTGGGCGCAGCGTTATCCGCAGCAGGTCGCCCAGCGTGCCGCCTCGGTACTGCTGGCCACCACCGCGGCACGGCGAATCCCCAACCGCGCCACCGTACTTCCGGTCTTCAATGATCTGATTCCGGCACCCGACTGGCTGTCGCTGGCGCTCTTCGGCACCCCGCTTCCGCTGCCCGGCGGCCGGGCGGTCAATGTGATCGCCAAGCACCGGCTGCTCAATGCCGCGGCAACCGGCGACCAGGTCGCCTTCGGTACCGCGATCGTCCGCTCGTGCCGTCCGGCTACGCGCGCCGCGGTCGCCCGCAGCCTGCTGCACCTCGACTTGCACGGTGCGGCAGCCAATTTGACGGTGCCGACCAGCGTGGTCGCCGGTTCGTACGACAAGCTGCTGCCGGAGGAGCACTCCCGCGAAATCGCCGACACCCTGGCCGATTCCGGGTATCTCGACCGCTACCTCATCCTGCCCACCGGTCACCTGGTGAACATCGAGGCCGAGGATGCCTTCAATGCCGAACTCGCCCGGGTGATCCGGGCGGGCCGCCGCAGCATGGTCGCCGCCGCGGGCTGATACCTATTTCCAGAAGAACCGAAGCGCCCCTTCCCCAATGACGTGGAAGGGGCGCTTCGGCTTAGGCCGGGAAACCGCGTCAGGAGAAGACGACGGTGCGGCGGCCGTGCACGAGAATGCGGCCCTCGAGATGCCAGCGCAGTCCGCGGGCCAGCACCACGCGTTCGATATCGCGGCCCTGACGCACCATGTCGTGCACGGTGTCGGCGTGGTCGATGCGGGTGACGTCCTGCTCGAGGATCGGTCCCGCGTCGAGCTCCGGGGTCACGTAGTGGCAGGTCGCGCCGATCAGCTTCACACCGCGGGCGAAGGCCTGGTGGTACGGGCGCGCGCCCACGAAGGACGGCAGGAAGCTGTGGTGGATATTGAGCGCCTTGCCCGCCCAGTGCTCGCACAGCTGCGCGGGCAGCACCTGCATGAAGCGGGCCAGCACAACCGCGTGCGGATCGTGCACGTCGACCAGTGCACGCACCTGCTCGAAGGCGGGTCCGCGTTCGGCCGGATCCTTCGGGAACGGCACATAGTGGAATTTGACGCCGTGCGCCTCGGTCATGCCCGCGAGGTCGGGGTGGTTGCCGATGACGGCCTCGATGGTGGCGGGCAGTTCCCCGCTGCTCGCGCGGCCCAGCAGGTCGTGCAGGCAGTGGCCGTCCTTGCTGACCAGCAGCACCGCGCGGCGGCGCTCACCCGAATCGTGCACCTGCCATTCGGTTTCCGGGCCCAGTTCGGCGGCGACGGCGGTGAAGCGTGCGCGCAACTCGTCGAGTCCGAACGGAACGGTGCCGGCCTTGATGGCCTGCCGGGTGAAGAACCAGCCGATATCCGGATCGGAGTGGTAGCCGGCCTCCACGATCGAACCGCCGAAATCGGCGATGAACGAGGTGATGCGGGCAATGATGCCGGGACGGTCCGGGCAGCCCAGGGTCAGCACATAACGACGATCGTCCGGGTCGCCAGGGGCAGAGCTCATACTGGTCAGCCTATTCGGCCGCCCCTGGCCCGTAGCGCCCGGCCGGGGTCGGCCATTTCCTCGGAACGTCAGCCGGGTGGCAGCAAAGGCGACAACTGATTTCGTGCGGGTCGGGTAACTCCGGGGGACGTCCAAAATTGGTGTCGCACTCAACCGCCGCTACGCGTGCACAACTTTGCACGGCTCTCTGCTGTGCGCCGAAGTTACGGAGAGGCGGGACAGTAGAAGGGATCGGCGTAGCGGAATTCGCCCTTGATCTCGGAGTCGTAGGCGGTGAGCGGGCGGATCTGGAAGTGCGAGGTCCAGTCCGACTGGTCGGGGACGATGCCGAGGCGGGTGCCGGGGGCGAAGCCGAAGCGGGGGTAGTAATCGAGGTGGCCTACGAGGCCGATCAGCGGCTCGTCGAGGGCGTCGGCGGCGCCGAGGGCGGCGTGCATGAGGGCGGAGCCGACACCCCTGGCCTGTGCGTCGGTACGGACGCCGATCGGGCCGAGAGCGAGCACGGGGAAGGGGCCGACCGCGGCGCGGGTGAGGCAGACGTGGCCGACGATATCGTTGTGTAGTTCGGCCACCATGGTGAGCGTCGGCATCCAGCCGGAGTGGTCGCGCAGCCGCCGGACCAGATCGACTTCGGGCGGGTCGGGGAGGGGAACGGCCGGACCGGATCGATGCCCGCTGCCGGCGCTCGCCAGGTGATCGGCGAAGGCGCTGCGATGCACCGCGTCGATCGCGGCGGTGTCGCCGGTTCGTTCACGACGGATCAGCACAAGTTCGAGTGTGCGTGACAGCGGTGGCGGCCCGCAACGAAATTCGCCACCTGTATGCCAAACTCACCGCTCATGACAGAGATTTCTCGTCGAGACGTGGCAGCGATAATCGATCACACCCTCTTGGCGCCGGAAGCGACCCGTCAGGATGTCGACGCGCTGATCGAAGAGGCCCGTGAGCTGGGCGTGTTGGCGATCTGCGTCTCGCCGTCCATGCTGCCGGTGCGTGCACCCGGCCTGGTGGTGGCTACCGTCGCGGGTTTTCCGTCCGGCAAACATCATTCGCTGGTGAAGGGCGCGGAGGCGCGGCTTGCGGTTGATCAGGGCGCGAACGAGGTGGACATGGTGATCGATGTGGCCGCGGCCCGCACCGGTGACTACAACGCGGTGCTCGCCGACATCATCACCGTGCGCGAGTCCATGGGGGACCGGGTCGTGCTCAAGGTGATCCTCGAATCGGCGGCGCTGAGCGATGAGCAGATCGTGGGTGTGTGCCGGGTCGCCGAACAGGCGGGCGCGAATTTCGTGAAGACCTCCACCGGTTTCCATCCGGCGGGCGGCGCCAGCGCGCACGCGGTGCGTTTGATGGCGGACACGGTCGGCGGGCGGCTCGGGGTCAAGGCCAGCGGCGGTATCCGCACCGCGGCGGCGGCGGCGGAAATGATCGCCGCCGGCGCCACCCGGTTGGGACTGTCGCGTTCTCGTGAAGTGCTGCAGGGCTTTCCGGCCTGAGCCGGTCGCCGCTCAGCAGGTGATGTTCTGCGTCTTGCCGTTACTGTCGGTGGTCTGCAGGGTGGTGGGGCCGCCCTTCAGGCCGACCTTCAGTCCGTCCTGGGTGACCGTCACACTGGTGGGCTTCAAGCCCATCGGGTAGGTCTGCAGGCTCTGCGTCATGAGATCCACGATGCCCGAGACCAGGTCGGTGGGCAGGCCGATGCCGAGGAACGACGCCGACACGGTCTCGACCTCGACCTTGTCGCCGACAACCTTTGGTTTGACCTGCAATTGGGCCAGTCCGCCCAGCACGGTGAAGCTCAGCGTGCCGGCCGAGGGGTCGGAGGTAGCGCCGGAAACCAAGCCGCCCAACGTCTTCATGATGCCGTCATTGCTCCAGGTGACGTCGGCTTCGGAGCTGCCGACGGTGCCGCCCGCCTTGCCGCCGTCCTGCAACTGGATGTCGTGGAAGGTGGCATGCACGGTCATACCGACCGCCGGGCCGAACTTGGTGTCGTCGCTGTCCACCGTCACCGAGCCGACCTTGTTGTCGAACATGGTGAGCAGCATGGGTTTCGCGCCGAACGACACGTCGATCTTGGAGCCCATCTGCTGCTCGAACTGCGAGCTGATGCAGTTCTCCACCTTGTTGCGGGCATACGCCTCGCCACCGGCCAGTGCGCCGACCACGACCAGCGCCAGCACCAGGCCGATCACGATGAAGAGAGTCCGGCGACTGCGGCGATTACCGGGCGAACCACCCTGTCCGCCTCCCGCATTCGCGGTGGGCGGCGGCGTGAACGGCGGCTGCTGCGATCCACCCGGGATCGAGCCCGCACCCGCCGCATAGGCGGCCGCCTCGCCCGGACTGAGCGCCTCGGTGCCGTGGTGGCCGAGGACCGCGGTCGGCTGAGGGCCGGTGTTCTGGGCTCCGACGTGTGCGGTGTCGCCCTCCCACCACTCCGCCGGCTGGGCTCCGGGGCCTTGCGGTGCGCTCCCGCCGTGCAGGACCTGGGTGGCGTCGGCCGACCCGCCCGCACCCGCCGGATAGGGCGCACCGCCGATGACCTCGGTCGGAGGTTCACCGGCCTGCGGTGTACCGGGCTGCTTGCCGAGTTCGGCTGCGCCGCCGGGGATCCCGTAATTGGCCGCGCCGGGGTGTTCGGCCGCGGCGTCGTCCGTGCGGACCGCGTCTGATTCCGAGGCGACGTTCTTCGCGTCGTCCGAGGTGGGGTTCGAACTCATGGCCGCGATTCTTCCCGAGCTTTCTGTGTGAGTTCTGTGCTTCTGATGAGGTGTCGGCACACACCCGGCGGAATGTGACATAACACACAAGCGGTCGGCGTAGCCTGAGTGCATGGCTGGGATTCCCGCAGCGGAGCCGGACCCGGAACACGGCTGGCAGGCGCTACAAGAGTTGGCCGGTCGGCACGCCGGGTACTTCACCACCCGTCAGGTGCTGCACACGGGTTCCGAGGCCCATATCCGCGACGGGCTGCGGGACGGCTCGGTGGTCCGCGCCGGTGTGGGTCTGCTGCGCCTGGGCCGCTGGCCGGACGGGCCGCTCGACGAGTACGCCATGTGGTCGGCCTGGTTCGACGGCGCGGCCGCCGTTTCCCATCACAGTGCCGCTGAACTGCACGGATTGGGCCGGCTGCGGCCGCGCTTCGTGCATATGTCGGCGCGTATCGGCCGCTTCCCGCTCTCCCCGCGCCTGGTGGTGCTGCGCCGCAGTTTCGCCCGTAAGGATGTGGAGTCCGCAGGCACCTTCCTGGTCACCACGCCGCTGCGCACCGTGCTGGATCTGGCCGAAGCCGGGATCGGCCAGGCCGCGCTCGACGAGGTCGTCGCCGATGCGGTGGCCATTCATCGCTGTGCGCGCGCCGAAATCCGTTCCGCCAGTACCGCACTCCCGCCCGTGACCGCCGCGCGGTTGCACCGTGCGCTCACCCGCGTCTGAATTCCGCCGGTGTGCACCGCGGATCATGCCCTCGTTCTGCGAGGTTCGAGTTTTGCGCGGCTCTGTTTCGTGGCAGGGTGACTGATCATGGGGACGGTCCGCGATGGCATGTGGGATCTGGCTTTTCCACCCGGACCGCCCGAAAGAATGGCGGAGATGGTGTCGGCGGCGGTGGTCGCCGATGCCGTGCGGCGCTACGACGCTGATCTCGCGCAATCGGTGGAGACCAGCCGGGATTGGCGGCACGGGCATCGCCGCGTCTTCCGGGGGATGACCGCGCTGGCGGTGAGCGCACCCCGGGTCTCGCTCGGAATCGCCACGGAGGGGCTGCATTCGGTGCGCACCGTGCTGCGCTTCGCCGCCGGGCGCACCGTCACCTCGCTGGATGCCGCCGATATGACGGATGCCGCCGGGGCCGGGCTGGATACCGAGACGGTCGCCGGAACCGCCACGCCGGCAGCGCGACTCGAAGTGCCCTGGCACGGGCGATTGCTGGCCGAGGACGAATTGCGGCAGCAATTGGCCGCGTGGGAAGAGCGCGGCATCTTCGAACCGGGTTTCGTGGCCGCCGTACGCCGCGTGATCGACCACCCGGAGTGGTTGCGGCTGCCCGGATTCCGGCTGACCGCGGTCGGGGCGGCGGCGGAATTGAGCCCGCTGCGACCGTTACTGGCCTGGGGCGCCGAGGTGCTCGCGGTGGATCGGCCCGGGCGGGCGCGCTGGGATCGGCTGCGTGCGCAGGCCCGCGCCGGTGCGGGGGCCATGTCCTTTCCGGTGACGGCCGCCGGTCCGGGCGTGGATATCACCAGATATCTTCCGGCGCTGACACACTGGATCGCCGCGCACACCGATGCCCGTCCGGCGCTCGGCCTGTACGCGGGCCTGCCCGGTGCGACCGGGCTGCGCATTGCCGCCGCCTCCGATGTGCTCGCTGAATCCCTGCTGCGCGAGCATCCGGACGCCGCCCTGGCGCTGCTCGGCTCGCCGACCGACTGCTATGCCGTCCCCGAATCGATCGTGCTCGCCGCGCGGGAACAGCTGGCCCGCCGTGGAATTCGCGGCGCCACCCAGGATGTGCTGCACCGGCTCGCCCCGAACTCGCTGTACCGCTTGAACTATCTGCGCCCCGTCCTCGATGCGGAGGGCGCGCGCTGGGGCCTGTTCGACAACCTGCCCTACCTGAGCGGCCCGGATTACGCCCTCGCCCAGCGCCTCCCACGCTGGCGCGCGGTCCTGGCCCACTCGACCGGCCACACCGTCTCCTACACCGTGGCCCCGCCCACCTGGAACTCCTCGGTCCACGAAAGCCCGTGGCGCGCCGCCGCATACCGGGCCGCCACCCGCTTCGGCATTGAGGTCTTCGACCCCGCCACCGCGCGCGTACTGCTGGCCGCGAAACTCGTCGCCGACCTGATGACACCCGTGGAGCCCGCCGCAGGCACACCCGAGACCGCCGGCGGCCCAGCCAATCCGGAGACCCTGTTCACCGTCGGCGCAGCCCACGGCGGCCTCTGGCGCCAACCCTTCACCCCCCGCTCCCTCCTGGCCCCCGCCGCCGTATCCGGCTCCCTGCAAGCACTCCGGGATCGCGTCGGCTCCGCCCTCGACCCCGACGACTGATCAACCCTGTCATTCTGTGCCGGATCACCCCCCGTCATCCCGGCACGTTTTCGGCCGGGATCCACACCTCGAGGTGATCAGCCCATCTTGGTGGATCCCGGCCAAAAGCACGCCGGGATGATGAGGTGGGCGCCGTATGCCGGGATGACGGGTGGGCTCGCGATGTGGCGGGGTGCGCTGCGAATGCCGAGGTCAGTCGGGGAGAGGTGCGACTGCTGACCAAGGGATGGTGAGCTGGTTGTCGCGGAGGCGGCGGCGTTGGGGGCGGAGGGGGAAACCGTGTTGGCGCAACAGATCTGCGGCGTGGCGCCAGCGCGCCCTGGGGCCGTAGGGGGCCAGGGGAGCGGCGTGGGACCAGGCGCGGTCGGCGGCGGTGAGGAGGGTGTGGATGGGTTCGCCGGGGATATTGCGGTGGATGAGGGCTTTGGGGAGGCGTTCGGCGAGGTCCGAGGGCTGGTCGACGGTGAAGGGGTCCCAGGCCAGGGTGAGGGTGCGGGGGCCGGCGCGGTCCAGCAGGATCCAGGCGCAGCGGCGGCCGAGTTCATCGCAGGTGCCGTCGAGCAGCAGGCCACCGGGGGCGAGGCCGGACAGGATGGTCGACCAGGCTTCGGGGACAGCCGATTCCGGGTATTGGCGCAGCACATTGAAGGCGCGCACCAGGATCGGCCGCAGTCCGGCCAATTCGAAACCGCCGCGGGCGAAGACGACGCCGTCGCGTCCGGGGACGACGCGTTCCGGATCGATTTCCAGGCCGACCACGCGCAGATCCGCGCGGACGGTGCGTAGTCGCGCCGCCATTTCCAGCGTGGTGACCGGACTCGCGCCGTAGCCGAGGTCGACTACGAGCGGGTCATTCGCGTTCAGCAATCGTTCGGCGACCGTCGTATCGTGCACAAGCCATCGATCCCCGCGGCGCAGCCGGTTGATACCGGTAGTGCCGCGGGTGATGGTGCCGATCGGTTTGATCAGCCGACGGGGTGCTGCTGATCCAGCCAGAGCTTCGTCACCTCGGCCTCGGCTCGGAACAGGTCGATCAGGTTCACCAGCATGAGCTGTTCGAGCTTGCGTCCGAGGAACGGGAGCTGCACGTGCGCCTCCGAGGAGGTGCGCAGGGTGCAGCCGGTATCGGTGGGGAACAGGCGCATGGTGCCGCCCAGGGTGCCCGGTCCGCCGGGCATGAAAGTGGTGTATTCCCCGGTCACCTCGGGTCCGAAGGCCCCGTACTTCTCGGTGCGGGTGATCACCATGTCCTTGCGCATGACGGCCTGCGCGAGGTCTGGGAGGCTCTCTCGCGGCAGCACGTGGCGGGTTTCGACCTCTATCCCGGAATCACCGGATTCGAGGCGGACGAGGTCATTGGGCGAGTGTTTCCGCATCTCCTCGATCCGCGCGTCCCAGAGGTCGCGGTTCATGAGCGCCGCGTACACCTCTTTGGTGGTGTGCAGCGGATAGCGCGCGGAATAGTCGAGTCGGCGGGGCACGATCGGTCAGGTTACTGCCGTGCGGGCCCTGTCAGTGCGAACTCAGCCAATTGTCGGTGAACTCGGCTTCGCGTGCGAGCAGTTCGGTGAGGTGTTCCTGGATGGCGGCTTCGATCTTGCGGCCGAAGAGCGGGATCTTCACCTCGATCACGGCGTCCACCACGTAGGCGGACCCGGTGCCCGAATCGCTGACGGTCAGGGTGCCGTTCACGCTGGCCGGTACGCCGTCCACGCGCGCTTCGACGGTGCCGCCACTGCCGTTCCAGGTCTCGGTGCGCGGAATCACCAGATCGCCCGGGCGCACTGCGGTGACCTGAGCGGGCAGTTCGGAGGCCGGAATCGCCTGGATCATCTCCACGCGCACCTGGTCGCCGGAGATGGAGAGCGATTCGATGCGGGCATTGGGCCCGCCGACGGCCTCGATCCGGTCCTTCCAGTACTGCTCGTCCGAGAAGGCAGCGCGCACAGCGGCGGTGGAATGGGTCGAGTGCCCAGTGAAGGCCAGAGGTGTCGCCATGGTCGGACAGGCTACCGTCTGTGCCTGTGCGTACTACTGGGGTGGTGTCCTTCGACGACGTGCGGGACCGGCTCGCCGGGACCGGTGCGAGCCTGCGGGCCGCGGTGCCGCTGGCGGAGCTGACGACGCTGCGCGTGGGCGGTCCCGCGATCGTCGCCGAGTGCGCGAGCACCGAATCGCTCGTGGCGACCGTGCGGGAGCTGGATGCGGCTGGAATTCCGGTGCTGCTCATCGCCGGTGGCTCGAATCTGCTGATCGCCGACGAGGGTTTCCCGGGCGTCGTCGTCCGCATCGCCACGACCGCCGTCGAGATCGGCGACGGCTTCGTGACCGCTGAGGCGGGCGCGAATTGGGATGCGGTGGTGGCGACTTCGGTCGAGGCCGGCTACGGCGGTCTCGAATGCCTGTCCGGCATACCGGGTTCCGCGGGCGCCACACCGGTGCAGAACGTCGGCGCATACGGCGTAGAAGTCGCAGCCCTGCTGCGCCGGGCGCGATTACTGGATCGCGCGAGCGGTGATATCCGCTGGGCCGAGCCGGAGGAACTCGGATTCGGCTATCGCACTTCGGTGTTGAAGCACAATGCCGCGGCGGTGGTGCTGGCCGTCGAATTCGCGCTGCGCCCGGACGGTTCCAGCGCGCCGCTGCGCTATCGGGAGCTGGCGGCCGCACTGGGTGCGCAGGAGGGCGAATCCCGTCCGGCCGCCCTGGTGCGGGCCGAAGTGCTGCGGCTGCGCGCGAGCAAGGGCATGGTGCTCGATCCGGACGACTACGACACCTGGAGTGCGGGGTCGTTCTTTACCAATCCGATTGTTCCGGACATCGACGCGGCGGCGGTGCGTGAGGCGATTGCCACACATGTCGGTCCCGATGTGGCAGTGCCCACCTGGCCGGTCGACGGTGGTGTGAAGTTCTCCGCGGGTTGGCTCATCGAGCGCGCGGGGTTCGCCAAGGGCTATCCGGACGCGACGGCTCCGGCGCGGCTGTCCACCAAACACACTTTGGCACTGACAAATCGGGGCGAGGCGTCCGCCGCGGACCTGGCGACTTTGGCGCGGACAGTTCGCCAAGGAGTTGCTGAACGTTTCCGAATTCACCTGGAACCGGAACCTGTCACAGTGGGAGTCACGCTGTAGGGGTGGCGGGTACCACGGTTTCGACGTCTGGAGGACTCGGTTTGCCCAGGTAACCTCGAGCGGGTGAGCAATCGAGGATTCCCGGTCCGGCGGGCAGCCGCTGTCATGGCCGCGCTGCTGGCGGTGGTGGCGCTGGTGGCCGGATGCACGTCCGACAAGGGCGGCGGCACCCCCGACAAGCCGGCCGTTCCCGCTGCCAAGGTGACCACAACCCCTGGTGACGGCACACAGAACGTCAACCCCACCGCCCCGGTCTCGGTCTCGGTGACGCAGGGCCGCATCGATCAGGTGGCGCTGACCAACCCGAACGGTAAGCAGGTCACCGGCGAGCTCGCCCCTGACCACAGCAAGTTCACGGTCACCGAACCGCTCGGCTACGGCGTCACCTACAGCTGGTCCGGTACCGCGACGGGTACCGACGGCAAGCCGGTGCCGATCGAATCCAAGTTCACCACCGTCACTCCCAAGACCGAGGTCTCGGCGACGATCAATATCGCCGACAACCAGCAGGTCGGCATTGCCGCGCCGATCATCCTGCAGTTCAACTCGCATATCGACAACAAGGCCGCCGTCGAGAAGGCGCTGACCGTCACGACCACCCCCGCGGCCGAGGGTTCGTGGGCCTGGCTGCCCGATTCCAACGGCGGCTCCCGCGCGCACTGGCGGCCGCGCGAGTACTGGCAGACCGGCACCGCGGTGCATGTGGGCGCCAAGCTCTACGGCCTCGATATGGGCGAGGGTTCCTTCGGCACCGCCGATATCACCTCGGACTTCAAGATCGGCCGTTCGCAGATCGTGCGGGCCGTGGCCTCCAGCCACCGCATGCAGGTGATCCGCGACGGGCAGGTTGTCGTCGATATCCCCGTCAGCTACGGCGAGGGCAATGAGGACCGCAATGTGACTCGCTCCGGCATCCACGTGGTGACCGAGAAGTACGAGGATTTCGTCATGTCGAATCCGCCGTTCTACACGAATGCGCGGGAGCGCTGGGCGGTTCGCATCTCCAATAATGGCGAGTTCATCCACGCGAACCCGGAATCGATTTCCGCACAGGGCAATTCGAATGTCACAAACGGCTGCATCAACCTCAGTCCGAGTGATGCCCAGGCCTTCTTCCCGACCGCTCTCTACGGCGATCCGGTGGAGGTGACCGGCACCCGCATCAACCTCTCCGCGGCGGACGGTGACCTCTACGACTGGACCATGGACTGGGATACCTGGAAGAGCATGTCGGCACTGCAGGCCGATCCGGCCACGGTGGTTTCCGCGGCTCCGGTCGCCCCGCAGGCGCCCGGCGGCGCCGCCCCGACCACACCGGGCGCTCGCTGACCCCATAGTCACCGAACAGCGCAGGCACTCCATACGCGGAGTGCCTGCGCTGTTTTGCGTCGGCACAGGGTGATTACGCATCAGGTGATTGCGAGGTGCGAAGCCTCCGGAATGGCATTAGTCTGCGTCGAAGGGAGCGTTGCGGAGAGGTTGGACAGTGGTTGCGAGCACTTCGGCAACGACGGCAACAGACTTCGGGCGGCCGCTGAGCCCTTCGGAGCGCTGGTTCTGGATCATCGACCGTATTTCACCGTCGAATTGCACCGCGCGGGTACGAGTGCGCGGACAGATCAGCGTCGAGCAGCTCGAACGCGCGGCAGCGGCGCTGACTGCCGAATATCCGCTCCTGCGAGCGGGTGTGGTGGATGCCGGCACCGGTGATCCTCGGCTGACACCGTTGCGCGACCCGCGAATCCCGGTGCGGCAGCTGCTGTCCGATGATCCGCAGGCTTGGCAGCGGGAAATCGACGCCGAGCTGGTCGACCCGTTCGATACCCGCACCGGAGTGGCGCGCATCGTCGATATCGCGCGGCAGCCGGGTACCGCGGACGAGCAGCACGACCTGATCCTGACTGTCTCGCACATCGTTCTCGACGGCCGATCGCTGATGACCGTGCTGCGCAAACTCGTGCACTATGCCGCGTCCGACGGCCGCCGCACCAGTTCCGAGGCCGCGGACCTCGGCGCTGATCACCGCTCCGGCGGCGTCGGGAGCCGGGCGGCGTTCCCGCCCGCCGATGACCTGATTCCCGCTGGCGCGCGGGGGTTTTGGCGCTATGTGTACTCGACGCTGTTCGATCAGGCGGCGGCGCTGGTGCTGCGGCCCCGGCGAGTGGGTGGACCCGTGCCGGTCGGGCTGCTCGAGCGGCGGACGAGGGTCGTGTACCGGGTGGTGGCGGCCGAGCCGCTGGCCGCCCTGGTGGCCGACTGCCACCGGGCCGGGGTCACGGTGCACGGGGTGCTGGCCGCAGCGGTGGCGCGGGCGATAGGGGACAGTGCGCGGCCGGACGGGAACGGGGTGGCGGGGATCGGTTCGCCGGTGGACTTCCGCCCCCTGCTGCAGCCGCAGCCGGATGCCGAGGAGCTGGGCGTGTACGCGCCGGTGCTGGCCGGATTCGTGCGGTTCGGTCCGGGTGAATCACTGTGGGCGGCCGCACGATCGGTGAATCGGCAGCTGCAGCGGGGCATCCGGCAGCAGCGGCATCTGTCGACAGTGGCGGGTATGCGATTCGGGACGCCACGCACCGTGGAATCCGGTCGGCGCATTGTCGATATGGTGGATCGGCGGGCCCCGTGGAATGTGTCGGTAACCAATCTGGGTCGTATCGACTTCCCGGAACACGTTGGCGCCTGGCGGATTTCGGATCTCACGCTGACGGCGTCGAACTCCTGCGTCAGTGCGGTCACGGTGGCGATCGTGACGGCGCACCAGGAAATGTGTATCGGCTTCTGCTATGTCGACGGGATGCTGGCGGAACCGGAGAACTTCGCCGATCAGGTTCTCGCGGAACTGCTTTCCCGTCCCGATCCGGAGTCGTGACTCATCTCGTTCGGACTCAGCCGAGCCGTTTCCCGAGCAGGGTGCGCAGGGCGGCGCGATCGGGTTTGCTGGTGCGGCCGCTGACCGGAATATCGTCTACCACGACGATATCGTCGGGCAGGGCGGAAACATCTATGAGCGAAGGCAATTCGCGGCGCAGCCGGGCCGCGATATCGCCGCTGCCGGGAGCGGCCACCACTGCGAGCACAATGCGTTCATCACCGATCTCATCCGGTATGCCGACCATTATGGCCTGGCCCACACCCGGTACGGCGGTGATCGCCGGTTCGTAGAGTCCCGGGTAGATATTGGTCTTGCCGCGCAGCATCATGTCCTTCTTGCGGCCCATGAGTACCAGGGTGTCGCCGTCGAAGCGGGCGAGATCACCGGTGCGGATTTCCGGCAGCGGCGGCTCACCGAGATAGCCGCGGCACAGATTGGGGCCGGAGAGAATCAGTTCGCCGTCCTCGGCGATTGTCGCGGTGACACCGTGGACGGGCGCGCCGAGCGGGTCGCCCGCGCCGCCGAATTCCAGTTTGGCGATGCCGGAAGTGACTGCCACCGGCAGGATTTCGGTCATGCCGTAGATCGCGAGGAATTCGCATTCCGGCAGCGCTTTCCGGGCCCGTCGCAGCAGTGCGGTCGTCACCGGTGCACCGCCCAGGGAGATCTCGCGCAGCCCCGCGGGTGCACTCAGCCGCCCGGATTCGATGGCGGTGAGCACCACCGCCAGATCGGCGGGCGTGAAGAACGCGTCGGTCGCGCTGTCGAGCGAGCGTGCGAATGCCAGTGGGTCGATATGGGTTCCGAAGCGCGGATAGTGCGGCATGGACCATTGCGCACCCGCGAGCAGGGCGGGCAGGCCCATCATCAATTGCTCGGTGTGCAGATGCCGCCCGGGTCCGAGGCGGCTGCGCCCGGCCATGGCGGCCAGGCCCGCGCCGAGCGAACCGCGGGTGTGCACAACGGCTTTCGGTGCGGCGGTGGTGCCGGAGGTGAAGACGATCAGCGCCTCGGCCGCCGGATCGGCGGGTGCGGCCGGGGAATGCGCCGCGACCGCGGCATCATCGAGCAGCCGGTGCAGCGGGATCGACGCCGCCGGTGTGCCCGGCAGTCGCGGCCCACTGTGAATATGCCTGACCGGCAGTTTGCCGAAATCGGGGAGGGACAAACCCAGTGTGCGGCCGATCCGCCGCAACGGTCCACTCAGGAGATACAGCAGCGATTCCGTTGCCGCCCAGGCGGGTTGCACCAGGTCGATGCGCCGGGCGAACAGTTCCGGACCGACACCCGGATCCACGAAGACGATGGTCCCGCCCGCCGCCATGGTCCCGAAAATGAGCACGACCGCATCCACACACGGGCGGATGGAGAAAAGCATGCGGTCGCCCGGCCGGAATCCACTGTGCCACAGTCGTTCCGCGACGGTGGTGAGGCGGTCGTCGAGCTCCGCGAAACTGAGTGGCCGTTCGCCTGCCATTCCCAGCGCGGCCGCATCGGGCTTGCGCTGCACCTGTTCCCGGAACAGGTGCAGGAAGTCGGTGCTCACCGAATATCCACCAGCTCCGGCTTGTAGCGGTGGTCGGCGTACCAGGCGAGGGTTTTGCGCACGCCCCAGGCGCGGACGCGGCGATTGGAGCCGTACACCCGGACATCCCGGCGCAGACCGTATTCGGTGGTGAGCATGCGCACCGCATTCACCAGTGCGCGATCCTCGTGCAGATCTTCGATGGCGGTACGCGGGAATCCGCCTGCGGCTTCGTACAATTCGGCGGCAATGGCCATATTGCAGCCGGGCGTCATCACATACGGTCCCAGATATCGGGGGTCCCGATTCCCCGGCCGGAATTTGCCGAAGGTGGAGGCGACCTCCAGAACCACCCGAATAATGGTGCGATCGCGCCAGCTCACACCCTCGTCGGTGCGCGGTATGAGCTGACCGCTCACCAGCCGCAGCCCGGACTCGAAGCCGGCGGTGAGGCGTGCGGTCCAATTCGGGAACGGCAGGCAGTCGGCATCGGTGCGGGCCAGCCGCACGGCTCCGGCCGCGATGGCATGCCGCATGCCGGTATCGGCGGCCGCGCCGGTGCCCTTCTGGAGTTCGGTGACGAGCTCGATGCGCATTTCGGGGTGCGTGCGCGCGAAGGCGCTGACCACCGCGGCCGTGCCGTCGGTGGAATCATTGTCCACCACGACCAGCGTGAAATCCCGATCCTGCTGTGCGGCAAGAGCTTCCAGTGTCTTGGTAATGCCGTGCTCTTCATTGTAGGCAGGCACGATCACCCAGAGTTTGCTCATCGAATTCCCTCCGGGGTCGATTATGCCGCAGGTTGCCCGCGGTTGCCGGGGACGGTAGCAGCGCGCAGAATCCTGGTATGAAATTTCGCTGATTCACATCATCTCGTAGCGATAGACCGGAGCACCCATGTTCAATGCCGCCACTCGCCACGAGCTCACGCTGCTCGCCGCCGGGCAGCCCTGGTTGCCCGCCGTCCTGCTCGCGGGCCGTGCCGCCAAGCCCATTCGCAAGATCCCGAAACTCGGCTGGTTCGTGGCGGATCCGCTGGTGGCGCGCCAGATCTACAACGACAGCACACACTTCAGCATCGTCTCCGAGGGTGCGGCCGGGCACTGGTGGGCTCAGGTCATCGGCGACTGGGTGGAACCGCTGTTCGAAGGCGCGGGCCATACCGAACTGCGCACCAGAACTCGCGATCTCTTCACCGCCACGCATACGGATGCGCTGGTGGAGGGTGTGCTCGGGAGCGCGCTCAAACAGCTCACCGCTGATCTGGCGGCAGGTATGACCGTGGATATCGCGGAACGGGCCCGGGTGCTGGTGGGCCGCAGCGTCTCCGACCTGGTCGGCATGGCGCCGGAGGATATCTCCGCGACCTTCGCCGATGACGGCCGTAGTGCGAGCGGGGATCCGGACGAGCCGTTCCGCATTCTCTTCGAACACGTCGAGGAGCTGGTGAACCTGGCCATGGGCACCATGGCCTCCACCACGCTCGACCCGGTGGCGGTGGAACGCGCCCGCACCCTCGTCGGCAAACTCTCCAGCTCCGTACCCGCCGCCTATGCGCGCGCCGATGGCACGACCACTCTGGGCCGCTGCCGCGAACTCGGCCTGGAACAGAACCACGCCTCCGGTCTGGCCATGCTCATGGCGGTCGCGGGCACCGACACCCTGGCCAGCGCCATGAGCCGCATGGTCGCGCTGCTGCACGACAGCGGCGACCAGCGTGCGCTACTGGCCGAACCGGAGCGCACCCCCGACGCCGTCCGCGAAACCTTGCGTGTCACCAGTCCGGCCTACCTGGTGGGCCGCTCGGTCACCGCCGATGTGGAAATCGCAGGCCGCCAACTGATTGCGGGCGAACACGTCAAAATCCTGACCTGGTCCATCAACAATGCGGCCGGGAATTTCAGCATCCACCGTGACTACAACCCCGAAACCCGCCAACTCTGGTTCGGCGGCGGCCGCCACCTCTGCCTGGGCGCACAACTCGTCCATTCGGAGCTGACGGCTCTCCTCGAGGCGCTGACCGCTAACGGCCGCCCGTGGGAAATCGTCGAACGCCGTTACCGCAGAAACGTTTTCATCCCGACATACGAGACGCTCTGTATCCGCCTGACCGATTAGCGTTCGGGCCCCGTCATCCCGGCCGAAAGCATGCCGGGATGACGGGGCCGCTGCCGTGCCGAGACGGGGCTGCCGTGCCGGTCCGGTCAGCTGCGGCGGGCGAAGCGGCCGGCTTCGGCCTGGTCGCGGGGCTTCACGACAATGGTGTCGAGGTTGACGTGGGGTGGGCGGGAGGCGACGAAGCCGACGATCTCGGCGATATCGGTGGCCAGCAGGGGGTCGATGCCCTCGTAGACCTTGGCGGCGCGGTCGGCGTCACCTTCGAAGCGGACCAGGGAGAACTCGGTTTCGACTGCGCCGGGGGCGATTTCGGTGAGCCGCACCGGCTGGCCGAGGAGTTCGCCGCGCAGGGTGCGGTGCAGGACCGCCTGGGCGTGCTTGGCGGAGGTGTAGCCGGAACCATTGTCGTAGTGGACGAATGCCGCTACCGAGGTGATGGTGACGATGAGCCCGTCGCCGGACGCGATGAGCTTCGGCAGCAGCGCCTTGGTGACGCGCAGGGTGCCGAGCACATTGGTCTCCCACATCCAGCGCCAGTCGTCCAGGTCCGCGTCGGCGACCGACGCCAAACCCTTTGCGCCACCGGCATTGTTGACCAGCACATGCACCTCACCGATCGCCTCGGTGAAGGCCCGCACCGACTCCTCGTCGGTCACGTCCAGCGGCAGCGCCGTCCCGCCGATCTCGGCGGCCAGCTGCTCCAGCCGATCGACCCGCCGCGCCCCCACGACGACGTGGTACCCCTGCTTCGCGAGCTCCCGGGCAGTAGCCTCCCCGATCCCCGAACTGGCCCCGGTCACGACAGCGGTACGAATGCTCATGCTCAGAGCCTAAACACGGCGTGTCCGCCCCGCCCCGCCGAGGTTCCGCTGTGGCGTCCCGAGTCTGGGCGATCCCCCTGCTACGACCCCGCGTCCCCGCTTTTGCGTCAGGGTGAGCGCGATTCCCCGCACCTCCTGCCGGTTAGCCTGGCGGGTATGGCGATTCGGGAAGTAGTCAGCGCGGACGGCACCACCATCGTTTACCGGGTCACCGGTCCGGCGGCGGCGCGGCCGCTGGTGCTGCTGCACGGCTGGTCCGGAAACCTGCGGTGCTGGGGTCGCGCCGCGGACGATCTGGCCGGGCGATTCCGGGTGATCGCGCTGGATCTGCGCGGCCACGGATACTCCGACGCCCCAGAGGCCGGATACGACGACCCGAAGAACTGGGCCGCCGACGTGGCCGCCGTGCTGGCCGCCGAGAGCATCGCCGAGGGTGCCGTCCTGCTCGGCTGGTCCTACGGCGGCATCGTGCTCACCGACTACCTCGCCGCCTACGGCACCGGCGCGGTCGCCGGCGTCGTCTACACCGGTTCGCAGGCGAGCATCGGCAGGGGCGTTCCGGGTGCACAGCCCGGCCCCGCCATGCAGAAGGCCATCCCGGATGTCTTCGAGGAGAGCGCCGCGCACGCCATCCGCGGTTTCGGGGCCTTCGGCAGTGCCAATACCGGCCGCGGCCGCGACAAGGGCGCTGATGCCCAGCGTCTGTTCGGTGGCAGTCTCGCCACCCGGCCGCGGGTGCGCAAGGCGCTGTTCTACCGCACCGTCGACAACACCGAAACCCTGCGCACGCTGGATGTTCCGGTATTCGTCATGCACGGCACGGCCGATCCGGTGGTCGAGCTGGACAACGGCCGCTATATCGCGGACACCGTCCCGAACTCGAGCACCTCCTACTGGGAGGGCGCGCAGCACGGCCTGTTCGTCGAGGACCCCGAACGCTTCGTGGCAGAGCTCACGGCCTTCGTCGAATCCCTGGCCTGACCGGGTGCTTTGGTGTGAGCAGAGTCACTTCGTAGGGTAACCCACGTTTCTCCGTCTTTCAGCGGCGTGCACACTGGTGTAGTGAGTCAACGTTCCGACCTACGGCCCAATCGGATTGCCGTGCTGTCGGTACATACCTCCCCCCTCGCCCAACCGGGCACCGGCGATGCCGGCGGTATGAATGTGTACGTCCTGCAGACGGCGATCGAATTGGCTCGCCGCGGTACCCAGGTGGAGATCTTCACCCGCGCCACCTCCTCCAATGACGAACCACTGGTCGAGGCCGCCCCCGGCGTGCTGGTCCGCAATGTGGTCGCCGGACCGTTCGAGGGCCTGGACAAACACGATCTGCCGACGCAGCTGTGCCCGTTCGCGGCCGAGGTGCTGCGGCAGGAGGCCCGGCATCTGCCCGGCCACTACGACCTCATCCACTCCAACTACTGGCTCTCCGGTCAGGTCGGCTGGCTGGCGCGTGACCGCTGGCGGGTGCCCATGGTGCACACCGCGCACACGCTCGCCGCGGTGAAGAACCTCTACCTGGCCGAGGGCGACACCCCGGAACCGGCCGCCCGCGTCATCGGTGAGAAGCAGATCGTCGCGGAGTCCGACCGCCTGGTCGCCAATACCGCCGAGGAGGCGCGGCAGCTGGTCGAGCTGTACGGCGCGGACCCCGAGCACATCGATGTGGTGCTTCCCGGCGCGGACCTCACCCGCTACCGTCCCGGCGATCGCGCGGCCGCCCGCGCCGAACTGGGCCTGCCCGCCGATGAGCGGATCGTGGCCTTCATCGGCCGCATCCAGCCGCTCAAGGCGCCGGATGTCCTGGTGCGCGCTGCCGCACAGATGCTGGCCGACGAAGCCGCGCATTCCGGGCTGGATGCGGAGCGTCCGCTGCGGGTGCTGATTGTCGGCGGCCCGTCCGGCACCGGACTGGAGCGGCCCGACGCGCTGATCGAATTGGCTTCCGCGCTCGGCATTTCCGATCGTGTCACCTTCCTGCCGCCGCAGCCGCCGCACCGTCTGGTGCAGGTGTATCGCGCGGCGGACCTGGTGGCCGTGCCCAGCTACAACGAATCTTTCGGGCTGGTCGCCATCGAGGCGCAGGCCAGCGGCACTCCGGTGCTGGCCGCGGATGTGGGCGGACTGGGTACCGCGGTGCGGGACGGTGCCACCGGGCTGCTGGTTCCCGGCCATCAGACCGCCGATTGGGCTGCGGCACTGCGTCTTCTGCTCGACAACCCTGCCCGCCTGGAGCGGATGGGCGTGGCCGCCGTCGAGCACGCCTCCAATTTCTCCTGGGCGCATACCGCCGACGGACTGCTGGACAGCTATTCCGCCGCGCTCGCCCAGTCACGCACCGGCCGCAACCGCACCGGTAGCGTGCATGCCGACAGTCCTCATACAAGGTCGATACCGTGGCCAGTCGGTAGTCCGAGACCGATACGGGTCGAGGTCGAGCCGACATGGCGGCGCCGGATAGGAGTCGTACGCCGATGAGCGAAGCCGCACAGGGCGATACCGCCCGTGCCACCGCGCAGCTGATCGACGACACCCTGCGGGACCGCGAGATCGAATACACCCGTGAGGCCGACGGCACCTTCGTCGTCATCCTGCCGGGCGAGCGGAAGCTCAAGACCGCGCTCGGCGTCACCGTCGGCAAGCACGGCATTCGGATGGAGTCCTTCGTCTGCCGCAAGCCGGACGAGAACTTCGAAGGCGTCTACAAATTCCTGCTGCGCCGTAATCGCCGCCTCTACGGGGTGGCCTACACGCTGGACAATGTCGGCGATATCTACCTGGTCGGCCGCATGTCCACGCACGCCGTCACGTCCGACGAACTCGACCGCTGGTTCGGTCAGGTCCTCGAGGCCGTGGACGCCGATTTCAATACCCTGCTCGAGCTCGGTTTCGCGGAATCCATTCGCAAGGAATGGAAATGGCGGGTCTCGCGCGGCGAATCGCTGAAGAATCTGCGCGCGTTCGAACATCTCGTGGACGCCGACGACAAGGCGTAGCCTCCTGGCGGCGGAATTGTGCTGTGCAGCACCCGAATCAAAGGAGACCGGCGGCCATGGTGGCGTTGGCATTGGATATCGGCGCGACGAAATTCGCTGCGGGACTTATTGATTCGCAGGGCGGCGTGCCGTCGCCCGAGCGTATCCAGGTCCCGGCAGCCGAGGTCTGGCCTGCCTGCCGCGACCTGCTGTTGCGGGTTGCCGGAACCGAGCGGGTGACCGCGGTCGGTATCGGCGCGGCGGGACCGGTGGATGTGCGCTCCGGTTCGACCGGTCCGCTCAATATTCCGGAGTGGGCGAGCGGCTTCGGCATTGTGGCAGCGGTCCGGGAGTTGTTCCCGGAGGCCACCATTCGCCTCGCCCTCGACGGCGTCTGCCTGGCCCTGGCCGAACAGCGCTGGGGTGCGGCTAGCGACGTCCCGGATGTGCTCGCGCTGACGGTGTCCTCGGGTATCGGCGGCGGCATCATCTCCGATGGCCGAGTCATCATGGGGCGCACCGGAAATGCCGGTCATCTCGGCCACATCGTGGTCCCCGGCAATGCCGAACCCTGCGCCTGCGGTGGATTCGGCTGCGTGGAGGCGGTGGCCAGCGGGAAGTCCTCCGTGCGCTGGGCCCGCCGGCAGGGGTGGACCGGCACCACCGGCATCGAATTGTCGGAATCCGCCCGTGCCGGTGACGGTCTCGCTCGCGCCGCACTGGAGCGTGCGGGTACGGCGCTGGGCACCGCCATCGCTTCCGCGGCCGCGCTGCTGGATACCGATCTGGTGGTTGTCGGCGGCGGCTTCGCGCAATCGGGCGACCTGCTGTGGCGGCCCCTGCTCGACGCGGCGGCGGCGCACGCCCGCCTCGTTTTCGTGCGTGAACTCCGGGTGGTCCCCTCCGAACTCACCGATCAGGCGACCCTCGCCGGCGCCGCCCTGCTCGCACTCCGGCCCTGAATTCGCGTGTCGGGAAAATAGGTTCGGTGTGTCGCGCGACGCTGCCACTACGGTGGCGGACGTGGGGTCAATCGAATTCGAGCCGGGTGACGTCGTCTACGTTCCGGAGGGACCGTTCAGGGGCGTCTGCGCCGTGGTGCAGGAAGTCGACTCCGCCCGCTCCGAACTACGTGTCGAAGTATCCGTCGGCGAACAGCGGCACGGACTGACCATGACATTCGACGAGGTGGAGTGGGCCTGACCGGGCCCGCAGGGCCGGAGCCGACGGCGAACCGGCGCGTGGAAAGATGACCCCCATGACGTACACCCTCGTGCTGCTGCGCCACGGCGAGAGCGAATGGAATGCCCTCAACCTGTTCACCGGCTGGGTGGATGTCCGGCTCACGGACAAGGGTGTCGCCGAAGGCAAGCGTGCCGGTGAATTGCTGGCCGAGGCCGGGATTCTCCCGGATATTGTTTACACCTCGCTGCTGCGGCGTGCGATCAGCACCGCGAACAATGCGCTGGATGCCTGTGACCGCCATTGGATTCCGGTGGTCCGGGATTGGCGGCTCAACGAGCGGCACTACGGTGCGCTGCAGGGCAAGGACAAGGCCCAGACCAAGGCCGAGTACGGCGACGAGCAGTTCATGCTGTGGCGCCGCAGCTACGACACCCCGCCGCCGCCCATCGAGACGGGCAGCGAATACAGCCAGGACGGCGACCCGCGCTATGCCGGTATCGACGTGCCGTTGACGGAATGCCTCAAGGATGTCGTCGCTCGCATGGTGCCGTACTGGGAGGACACCATCGCTCAGGACGTGCGCGGCGGCAAGACGGTTCTGGTTGCGGCGCATGGTAATTCGCTGCGCGCGCTGGTGAAGCACCTGGAAGGCATCTCGGACGAGGACATCGCCGGGCTGAACATTCCCACCGGTATTCCGCTCAAGTACGAGCTGGACGAGAACCTGTTGCCGCTCGGCCCGGGCGTCTACCTGGACCCGGAGGCGGCGGCCGCGGGCGCTGCCGCGGTGGCGAATCAGGGCGCCAAGTAAGCCTGGAAACCCGCAATGCGCGCAACGCGCTGTAGCCGAATTACTCGGCTACGGCGCGTTTTTCATTTAACGTATTCGAGTCGACTGTGATTCACCTCTCATTACGGGACCGTAGGGTATTCCACGCCAATGCATTTCGAATTTGCCGAAGCTTTGCCCATTAAAAGCGGTAACTGTAACCGGTGTTTGCAACTTACTTCCGAGTAGATATGCTCTGGGCGTTCGACCAAATGCGAGAGGTAGATCACGTTCGATGAAGCACGCGCTACGGGCCACAATTGTCGCAACTGCGGCCGCTCTGCTCCTTCCGATGACCGCTATGGCCGCCGACGCCGCCCCGAGTTCGGCCGGCCCCGACGGCGGTGCGGCCGGTACGGCATGGACCGCTACCGAGGACGGGCAGCAGCAATACCCCAACGTCTTCGTCGAATGGGACGTGCCGATCACCATGAGTGACGGCACCGTGCTGAAGGGCAACGTCTATCACCCGGCGGATGCCGCCGGCCGCCCGATCGACACCCCGACGCCGACCGTGCTGAACATGACGCCGTACACCAAATTGGTGTCCAACGTCGCCGACAGCGCCTTCGCCATTCCGGGACTGGGCGATGCGCTGCTCAACGTATTCCGCAATATCCACCTCGACGGCACCCCGATCTCCGGCTTCGGTGAACTGCTGAATGCTGCCGGCAATGGCGAACTCCGCAATTTCAGCGTCGACCGCCAGCTCATCAAGTCCGGCTACACGCAGGTCGTCGTTGACGTGCGCGGCACCGGTTTCTCGCAGGGCGAGTGGGACATTCTGCGCCAGCGCGAGCAGCAGGACACCGTCGAGACCATCGACTGGGCGTCCAAGCAGAACTGGTCCAACGGCCGCATCGGAATGAGCGGCCTCTCGTACTCGGCCATCAACCAGGTGCAGGCCGCCGAGAAGCACCCGCCCGCCCTGAAGGCCATCTTCCCGATCGTTCCGGGCAATGACCTCGTCGACGATGTGCTCGCACCCGGCGGCGGCTTCGGCTTCAACTTCATTCCGCTGTGGCTCAGCGCCGTCAACGGACTCAAGTGGGTGCCGGACCTGGCCTCGATTGCCCAGGGCAAGTTCGACTTCCAGTGGCTGAAGGATCGCCAAGCCGACCCGTTCGGCTACCTGGATGTGCTGATGTCCGCGTACACCAGCCCGAATATCGAGAGCCTCGACCCGCGGGTCAAGTCGATGCTCAACGATATGTCCGCCGATCGTGCGGGCTGGATCGGCGATCCCAGCCAGATCACCATCCCGACGTTCGTCACCGGCGGCTGGCACGACCTGTTCACCTACTCGGAATCCAAGATCTACAACGCGATTTCGGTGCCCCCCGGGCAGAAGCAGCTGCTGATGGGCAATACCTATCACGTCACCTCCGGCTCCGAGGCCGGCTTCCCCGGCCTGCCGCCGCGCCTGGACGTGCTGCAGCGCGCCTGGTTCGACAAGTGGCTCAAGGGAATCGACAACGGGATCGACACCTACGGTCCGGTGACCCTGCGGCAGCAGGGCGGCGGCTGGATCACCCAGAACGGTTTCGGTGAATCCGCCCCCGCCGAGGAGGCGTCCCGCTACCAGCGCATGTACCTGTCGTCGCAGCGCAGCGGCACCGCCAACAGCCGGTACGACGGCTCGCTGACCAGCGCCGCCAACGGCGACAACGACCGCCTCAGCGTGTCGATGGGCCTGACCACCCTGTGCTCCAACGATGCCGCGCAGGGCAGCGCCGGTGTGCTGTCCCTCATCGACGGTTGCGCCAGGGACTCCCGAATCGCGGAGACCAACGGACTGACCTTCACCAGCGCTCCGGTCGCCGAGGCCACCACCGTCTCCGGTCCGGTTGCGGTGCACCTCAATACCGTTCAGGACGCGGCCGACGGGTACTGGACCGTCACCGTCAACGATGTCGCGCCCGACGGGCAGTCCACCGTGCTGAGCTCGGGGCAGATCATGGCCTCGATGCGCCAGATCGACGACGCCAACAGTGCGCGCTCGGCCAATGGCGACTACACCGACCCACGTGCCTTCACCTCGCTCGACAAGCGCGAGCCGACGGTGCCGGGCGAGGCGACCACCCTCGATATCGCACTGCCGGGCACCGAGGGCATCCTCCAGCCCGGTCACCGGTTGCGAGTGGACGTGTTCGCGGGCAATTTCCCCAAGGGCCTGCCGATTCTGCCGATGCTCCTCGATACCGGTTTCAAGCCGCAGCATGTGCAGCTGGATCCGGATCGTCCGAGCTTCGTCAATATCCCGGTTCGCGGTAACACCGGCTGGTGATTCCGCCCCACCGGGCCTGAGCGCCCCGGATGTGTACAACGGCGTACACCTCCGGGGTTTTCTTTTGTGCACTTTCACGATTCTTCGGGAAAGACTGTCCCGGACAGTTGTCTTCGCATTAGCTTGGGGCGAGTTTCCCTGTGGGTGGAGAGTGGTTGGGGCACTATGCGATTCCTGGTCAAGACGGTCGTCGCGATGACCGCTGTCATTGCGGCAGCGCAGTTCCTGGCACCGGCGGCGACCGCCGATCCGGTCGGCCCGAACGGTGGCGCGAGCGGTGCGGAATGGGCTGCGGCGGAGGACGGTCCACAGCTTTATCCCAATGTGTATATCGACTGGGACGTGCCCATCACGATGAGTGACGGCACCGTGCTGAAGGCGAATGTCTATCACCCCGCCGATGCCGCCGGCCAACCCGTCACCGACCCGACGCCGAGCATCCTGAACTTCACGCCCTATACGAAACTCGGCTCGATGATTGCCGATTCGGCGCTGTCGGTCCCCGGACTGTCCGATCTGCTCGTGCAGATGTTCCGCAATATCGATCTCTCCGGCACCCCGTTCTCGGGGATCACCGATCTCACCAAATCGCTCGGCGGCGGATTGCTGCGCAATTTCAGTGTCGACCGGCAGCTCATCAAATCCGGATACACGCAGATCGTGGTCGATGTGCGCGGAACCGGTTTCTCCCAGGGTGATTGGAATCTGCTGGGGGAGCGGGAACAGCAGGACACGGTGGAGACCATCGACTGGGCATCGAAGCAGCCCTGGTCCACCGGCGATATCGGAATGAGCGGCATTTCCTATTCCGGGCTCAACCAGCTCCAGGTGGCGGCGAAGAAACCGCCCGCGCTGAAGGCCATCTTCCCGGTTGTGCCCAGCCGCAACCCTTTCCGTGATCTGGTCGCGCCCGGCGGCGCCATCGGCGCGGGCTTCATGCCGCTGTGGCTGGCGGCGATCAACGGCGGCAAGCTCGTCCCCGACCTGACCGCGCTCCTGCAGGGACGCTTCGATATGAAGTGGCTCGCAGACAGATTGGCCGACCCGTTCTCCTACGTGGACGCGCTGCTGGAGATATTCACGCAGCCGAATGTCGCCGATTTGAGCCCCAAGGTGCGGTCACTGCTCGACGAGGGCAGCCCGCTGCGGCAGGCATTGGAGACCGATCCGTCGCGAATTACCGTGCCCACCTTCATCTCCGGAGGCTGGCACGATGTATTCGTCGCCTCGCAAGCCGATGTCTACCGCCGGATTCCCTTGCCGCCCGGGCAGAAACAACTGCTCATCGGCGATGGGTACCACATCTCCAACGGCAATGAATCCGGTCGGCCGGGCCTGCCGCCGCGCATGGACGTGCTGCAGCGCGCGTGGTTCGACAAGTGGCTCAAGGGCATCGACAACGGCATCGATCACTTCGGGCCGATCACCATGAAGCAGCAGGGCGGCGGCTGGATCACCGCCCCGTCGTTCCCGGAGCCCGGCATGGACTACCAGCGCATGTACCTGTCCGGCGCGGCCAGCGGCACCGGCGGGCACAGCGTGCACGACGGCTCGCTGCGCACCGCGCCCGACGGGACGGACACGCTCACCGTCGCGCCCGGCCTGACCGGTCTGTGCTCCCGCGATTCCGCGCAGGAGCTCATCGGCATCGTGTCGATCATCGACGCCTGCGGCAAGGACTCCCGCATCGAGGAATCCAACGGGCTGACCTTCAGCAGCGCGCCGGTCGCCGAGCCGACCACCGTCTCCGGGCCGATCGCCGTGCATTTGAACGCCGTGCACGACGGTACCGACGGCTACTGGGTCGCCACCGTCAATGATGTTGCCCCCGATGGCCTTTCGACTACGCTGTCGTCCGGACAGCTGGTCGCCTCGATGCGCAGCATCGACGAGTCGCGCAGCACTCGCCTCCCGAACGGCGACTACACGAACCCGGTGCCGAACGTCTCCCTCGACACCCGCGAGCCGGTCGTCCCGGGACAGCCGGTGGCACTCGATATTTCGGTCGCAGGCATCGACGCTGTCCTGCAACCCGGTCATCGCCTGCGCGTGGATGTCTACGCCGGAAACTTCCCGAAGGGCTTGCCGCCCACCGCGATGATGGTCGACAGCGGCCTGCGCCCCCAGCACCTGCTGCTGGATCCGGCCGAGCCCAGCTTCGTCAATATCCCGGTGCGAGGTAATTCCGGCTGGTGAGTCGTATGCCGCGGCGAGCCGTGGATGTGTTCGGCAATTCCTGGTTGACGGTGATCATCTACACCTGGAGCGGATGATTGCTGGAACGTCGCCGCTACGCCGAAGCCCCGCCGCGCGTGAAGTACGCGCTCACCGTGGCGGGCATCGACCTGCTGACGCCCATGCTCGCGCTCGGCGCGTGGGCGGACCGGCACGGTGATTTCGTGCGCGATGCCCCCTACGGTGAGCCGGAGGGGGCATCGCGGCGATTCGCGGCGTTTGCCGGAAAACTGCCAGCGACCAGCCCCGCGCTGTCCGAACATTGCGTAAACGCGAGGCTAACACCCGTGGAAGCCGCTGTGACCTGCGTGAAACTTCCTGTACCCGGGGTCGGACCCGGCTCGGGCGACCGTACGATTCACAGTGTGAGCGTTCCACAGGCCGTGCTGTTGGCAGTCCTGGCGGCCGTCGTTGGACTGGCAGTCGGTGGATTGCTCATTCCCTATGTGAATGCCCGGCAGGAACAGCGGCGCGCCGCTACCGACTCGGGCCTGACCATGTCGCAGGTACTCGATCTCATCGTGCTCGCCTCCGAGAGCGGAATCGCGGTGGTCGATCAGTACCGGGATGTGGTGCTGGTCAATCCGCGGGCCGAGGAGCTGGGCATAGTCCACGATCGGCTGCTCGACGAGCGCGCCTGGTCCGCGGTGCAGCAGGTGCTCGGCGGTGGCAAGGACATCGAATTCGAGCTCACCGCCAAGATTCCGCTGCCCGGCCGGGCGCGGCTCGCGGTCCGCGGCGTCGCCCGCCCGCTGTCGCAGGAGAATCCGAACTTCGTGGTGCTCTTCGCCGACGACGATTCCGAGCAGGCCCGCATGGAGGCCACCCGCCGGGATTTCGTCGCGAACGTCAGCCACGAACTCAAGACCCCCGTCAGTGCCATGAGCCTGTTGGCTGAGGCATTGCTGGAGTCGGCCGACGATCCGGATTCGGTGCGGCACTTCGGTGAACGCCTGCACGGAGAGGCTCGCCGCATGGGCAAGATGGTGACCGAGCTGATCGCGCTGTCCCGCCTGCAGGGCGCGGAGAAGCTGCCGGAACTGGAAGCCGTCGATGTGGACAGCGTCGTCACCCAGGCCATCGAGCGCTCCCGGACCGCCGCGGAAGCCGCCGGCATCACGGTGAGCACCGACGCCACCAGCGGGCTCGAGGTGATCGGCGATCAGACACTGCTGGTCACCGCGCTGTCGAATCTGGTGGAGAATGCCATCGCATACTCGCCGCGGGGTTCGCAGGTCTCGGTGAGCCGGGCGCTGCGCGGCGGCCACGTGAATATCGCCGTGACCGACCGTGGCATCGGTATCGGCAAGGAAGACCAGGAACGCGTCTTCGAACGATTCTTCCGGGCCGACAAGGCGCGCTCGCGCGCCACCGGCGGTACCGGGCTCGGGCTGGCTATCGTCAAGCACGTAGCCGCCAACCACAGCGGTGAAGTCACCCTGTGGAGCAAGCTGGGCACCGGATCCACATTCACCTTGCGGATCCCGTCCCACCCCGCCGATACCAACGGCATCGACAAGAGGCTTTCCGCCGGGCTTCCGGCGGCGAAGAAGGAAACCGGCCCGCGCCCCCTCGGGCGGGCCAGAACCAACGGTGTGGAGGCAACCCGATGACGAGTGTGCTGATCGTCGAGGACGAGGAGTCGCTGGCCGATCCGCTCGCATTCCTCCTGCGCAAGGAGGGGTTCGAGGTCACCGTGGTGGGCGACGGACCTTCGGCCTTGGCAGAGTACGACCGGTCGGGCGCGGACATCGTCCTCCTCGACCTGATGCTGCCCGGCATGAGCGGCACCGACGTGTGCAAGCAGCTCCGTGCCCGCGGCAGTGTTCCGGTCATCATGGTGACCGCTCGCGACAGCGAGATCGACAAGGTGGTCGGCCTGGAACTGGGCGCCGACGACTACGTCACCAAGCCCTACTCCTCCCGTGAGCTGATCGCCCGCATCCGCGCCGTGCTGCGCCGCGGCGTCGGCGACGAGGCCGACAGCGGCAGCGAGACCAGCGTCCTGGAGGCGGGCCCGGTCCGCATGGACGTGGACCGCCACACCGTGCAGGTGAACGGCAAGCCGGTCACCTTGCCGCTCAAGGAGTTCGACCTCCTCGAGTACCTGCTCCGCAACTCCGGTCGTGTCCTCACCCGGGGCCAGCTCATCGACCGCGTCTGGGGCGCCGACTACGTCGGCGACACCAAAACCCTCGACGTCCACGTCAAGCGCCTGCGCTCCAAGATCGAAGGCGACCCGGCCAAGCCGGAACACCTAGTGACGGTACGAGGCCTCGGCTACAAGCTCGAAGCTTGAGTTAAGACGTACGAAGAAAACGCGCCCGCCTCGATTCCGAGGCGGGCGCGTCTTTTACGTAGCGAGACAACTGATTTCGTGAGTCGAGGGTAACTCCGGGGGTACGCCCGAAATAGGTTCCCCACCTAACCGCTTGCACGCGTGCAGAAGTCCGAACGGCTCTCAGCCGTGCGCCAAAGTTCCGGGGAGGCGGTCAGGGCAGTTCTGCCCAGGCGGTGCCGAGGGGGGTGTCGAGCTGCTTCAGGACGATCCAGCCGTAGGCGTCCTGCTGCTGGCAGTCGTACCAGGCCACGTCCAGGCCGTTGCCGCGGCAGGCGATCGTGTTGTTGACGCCGTACGGGGTCATGATCAGCAGTTTGCCGTTGGCCTTGGCGTTCAGGGCTGCTGGGTCAGTGTAGGAGACGAAATTGGCGGTGACGTCGGCGTATTTGGTGGGATCGACGCTATCGGCACCGGCGTGCGGCGCAAGGGTGAGAACAACACCGGCGGCCAGCGCGGCGACGGTGAGCGATTTCTTGATCATGGCCTGGATGTCTAACACGTTCCGGTGAACCCGCAGTGGCGAAACGATGTCACGCACACTTCCCGCAACTCACACACCGAGGTCACCGACCGGGTAGCACTCCGAAACAGACTTCCGCGCAGCCTGATTGGAATGTCGCTGCCGTCAGGGCGAATTCACCTGCCGTACACAAAGAGACGCGCTCACCTCGATCCGAGGTGAGCGCATCTCCCGATGTCCGGGCCGGAGGGACGGTTCGGCCCAGCACCGGCCGCGGGTGGGCGGCCGGCGGGACAGGCTTCTAGCTTCCGGCGCTGCCGGTCAGTCCGCCCAGGAGGCCGCCGAGCAACCCGCTCGCGCTGCCGCTACCGCCGGTGCCGCCACCAGGGGGCGTGGTGGTGCCGCCGCCACCGCCCGGCTGGGACGGATCGACGACGTTCACGACGATCGTCTTCACATTGCCGCCCTGCGAGGCCGTGATCAGGTGCTGCCCGGCGGTGGTGGGCGTCCAGGTCAGGGTCGAGGAGCCGACCGGCCACGGCACTTTGCCCGCCGGAGTGAGGGTGTTGCCGTTGTCGGTCCAGTACACGAGCAGGCCGATGCCCGCGCCGCTCAGCGCGGCGGTGAGCGTGTACTGGGTGTTGATGTTGTACGGGTCGCTGCCGGAAACGGTCACGGAGTCGACGGTCGCGCCGGCCTGGGGCGCTGCGAACACGGCGACGGCGGCGGCGATGGCGCCACCGGCGACACCCGCGCCGATGCGGCGGGAAAGGGAGTTCATGCCGGGTGGTCCTGTCAGTTGTTCGGAGTGGTGCCGCTGCTGCCGCTGCCGAGCGGTCCGGCCGGGCCGAAGCCGCTGCCGGAGCTGGAGCTGCCCGAGCCGATCGGCGCGTCGCTGACGTTCACGATCGTGGACTGCGTGCTGTTGCCCTGCGAGACGGTGATGATGTGCTGGCCCTTGGCGGACGGGGTCCAGCTGATGCTGGAGTGCCCGGGCGGCGACGGAATCTTCGGGCCGCCGATGAAATTGCCGTTGTCGCTGAAGTACACGAGCAGTCCGACCGAGGCGCCGCTGAGATCGGCCGAGATCGTGTACTGGGTACCGACCTGGTAGCTCGAGCCGCTGACGGACACGGTGTCGACCGCCGCGCACGCGGTGGGGGCCGTGAGTACGGCGACCGCGGCGAGGGCTGCGAAACCGGTGATCCCGGCACCGGCCGTGCGGGCGGTGATCCTCGGTGATGCGTTGCGCATGCTGTTTCTCCTGTGCTGCTGCCCACGGGGGCCGTGTGTGGGCATCCGCACACTAAGTGACCCAGTGAGTGAAATGTAGGCGTTTCGAAAAAATTATCAAGCAAGCGTCCGCTTGGTTTCGGTGGGTGCACGATATCCCGGGGAATTTCCCGCACCCACCTGTTCCGGCCCGCACTGCCCGCGAGCCGCTCGAGGGCCTAGGAGCTACCGAAGAGCCCGCCGAGCAGCTTGCCCGCACTGCCGGTGCCGCTGCCGCTGCTGCCGGTGCCGCTGCTGGGGGTCGTGGTGGGCGGCGTCGTGGTCGGGGGAGTCGTAGGCGGAGTGGTCGGGGGAGTGGTCGTCCCGCCGCCCACGTTCAACACCACGGACCGGCTGCTGCTGCCCTGCGACACGGTCAGGATGTGCTGGCCGGGGGTGGTCGGGGTCCAGTCGAGCGAGGCGTGTCCCGGCGGCCACGGCACCTTGCCGACCGAGGTGAGGCTGGTGCCGTTATCGCTCCAGTACACGAGCAGGCCGACCGAAGCGCCGCTCAGATCGGCGGTGGCGGTGTAGGTGCTGCCGACCTGGAAATCCGATCCCGAGAGGGTGATCGTGTCGACCGTGGCCTGCGCCGTCGGCGACATGGCGATCACGACGCCCGCTCCGGCGACGATCGCGAGCCCGGCCGCGCCCGCGCCGAGATGACGTCGAGTGTTGTTGTTACGCATGGGTTCTCCTGTGCCACCCCGGGGAAAGAGATTGCGCCCCTGGGGAATTGATGTCGAGAGTTTCCGGCCTGCTGTCAGAGGCCGAAGGGCAGGCCGTTGGCACTGCCGGTACCGCCGCCACCGGGTGTCGTGGTCACCGGCGGCGTGGTGGTGGGCGGGACGGTCGTCGGCGGCACCGTGGTGACGGGCGGGTCGGTGGTGGTCACCGGCGGAGTCGTCGTGGGCGGCACCGTGGTCGGCGGCACCGTCGTGGTGGGCGGCACGGTGGTGGTCGGCGGGACCGTGGTGGTGGGCGGCGGCGGCGTGGTGGTGGTCGGCGGGGTGGACCCGTCGGTCACGTTCACGACCAGCGACTTGGTGCTGCTGCCCTGCGAGACCGTGAGCACGTGCTGCCCGGTGGTACCCGGGGTCCAGCCGAAGCTGGCATGGCCGACCGGCCACGGCACCTTGCCGACCGGAGTGAGGCTGCTGCCGTTGTCACTCCAGTAGACGAGCAGTCCGATGGACGCGCCGCTGAGGTTGGCGTCGAGGGTGTAGTTGTGGCCGACGACCACATTCGAATCGGAAATGCTGATCGAGTCGACGCTCGCATGCGCCGGCGACGCCGCGAGGACGGCGACGACGCCCGTCGCGACGGCGAGCCCGGCGATGCCCGCGCCGAGGTAGCGCCGGCTGGGCGGGGTGTTGCTCATGAGTTCTCCTGTGCTGCGACCCACGAGGGGGAGTGGGTCCGTCGCACAGTAGGGGAGCGGAGATGTGAAATTGGGTAATTTCAGAAAGTTACCGGCGGGTCGCTAACTCTTCGCTGGCTTCTTCGCGCCACCGGCGGGCTTGGCCGCGGCGGTTGCCCGCTTATCCTCGGCAGCCTTCTCCTGAGCGATGACCGTCGCCGGATGCACCGCCACGATGCCCAGTCCCTGCCGCCGCCGGCAGTGCTGCGCCAGCTCGTCGTAAGCGGGTTTGCCGAGCAGTTCGATCAATTCCGGCGCGTACGCCTCCCATACCGGCCGGGTGCCGACATGCGCGTCCGGCGATCCGGTGCAGTACCAGTCCAGGTCCAATCCGCCGGGCCCCCAGCCACGCCGGTCGTACTCGCCGACGACGGTCCGCAGAATCTCCACCCCGTCCGGCCGGTCCACCCAGTCCTGGGTGCGGCGAATGGGTAGCTGCCAGCACACCTCGGGCTTCACGGTCAGCGGTTCCAGGCCCTTGCGCAGCGCCATGGTGTGCAGCGAGCAGCCGATGCCGTTCGCGAAGCCGGGCCGATTGAGGAAGATGCACGCGCCGTCGAACCGGCGGGTGCGCAGCGCGGGCTCGTCGTCGAGGTCGTCTTCTTCCAGATACAGCTTCTTGCGGACCTTGCCGTTCTCGTCCTGTGCCTCCGGCATGAGCTGCCAATCCTCGGGTGTGAGCATTTTCACAGCCTTGGCCAGCTTCTTGCCGTCCTCCTCGTCGGAGAGGAACGCGCCGTGCGAACAGCAGCCGTCGTCCTCGCGCCCGGCGATGATGCCCTGGCACGCGGGAGTGCCGAAAACGCATGTCCACCGGGACAATAGCCAGGTCATATCGGCAGCAATCAGGTGCTCATCATTTGCTGGATCAATAAATTCGATCCACTCCCGGGGGAAGTCGAGTTCGACTTCGGGGGCCGGGTCGATCTTCGCCGCTGGTCGCAGCCCGGTCGGACCACTCGCGGATGCACCTGACGTCACAGTGCGGAACGCTAACAGCTCGGTCGCCTGGCCTGAAGTCGTGACGCACCCAGTACCGTGTTCATGTGCGGCTCGGTGTACTCGATGTGGGAAGCAATACCGTCCATCTGCTGGTGGTGGACGCGCATCGCGGTGGCCACCCGATGCCCATGAGCTCTACGAAGGCGACGTTGCGCCTCTCGGAAAGCATGGATGACCAGGGGCGCATCACGCCCGCGGGCGCGGCTCGGCTGACCACCACGGTCGCCGAATTCGCAAGCATCGCAAAAACTTCCGGATGTGTGGAGTTGATGGCGTTTGCTACTTCCGCGGTGCGTGAGGCGACCAATTCGGAACAGGTGCTGGCGCGGGTGCGCTCCCAGACCGGGGTGAATCTCCAGGTCTTGACAGGAGCCGAAGAAGCCCGGCACACCTTCCTCGCGGTGCGGCGCTGGTACGGCTGGAGCGCGGGGCGAATTCTCAATCTCGATATCGGCGGTGGCTCGCTGGAGATGAGCAACGGCGCCGACGAACAGCCGGATGTGGCGCTGTCGCTGCAATTGGGCGCGGGGCGACTCACCCGGGATTGGCTGCATCACGATCCGCCGGGCAAGCGCCGGGTGGCGGTGTTGCGCGATTGGCTGGACGCCGAGTTGGTGGTGCCGTCGAAGCAGCTGCTCGAGGTCGGCAAGCCCGATCTCGCCGTTGGCACATCGAAGACTTTCCGATCATTGGCCCGATTGACGGGTGCGGCCCCCTCTGTTGCGGGAGTGCGTGTGCGGCGTACCCTCACCAGTTCCGGCCTGCGGCAGTTGATTGCGTTCATCTCGAGAATGACAGCCGCGGACCGGGCAGAATTGGAAGGCGTAAGTTCCGATCGGTCACAGCAATTGGTGGCCGGCGCGCTGGTCGCGGAGGCGAGTATGCGGGCATTGTCACTGGATACGCTGGAAATCTGTCCCTGGGCACTGCGTGAGGGATTGATCCTGCGAAAACTTGATACCGACCTGGATAGCGAACCGATTACTGGCGGACCGAACGGTGGCCAGCCGGGCACGATCGAAACGGTGTCTCGATGACCGAGGATGTAAGTCAACTGTCCGTCGCCGAACTTCTGGCGCGCAATGGGCAGCAGGGCGCGCCCTCCGCCGGTGGTGGCGGGCGCAGGCGCCGGAGCGGTCGTGGCCTGTCGGTCGCGGATCTGACCGGCGATATACCGATGGTCCGGAACGGCTCGTCCTCGCACGCGGCCTCCGACGAGGCGGCGCCGGACGAGACGGCATACGACGACCACGCGGCCGCCGCAGCGCCCCAGCCTAATTCGGGCGAAACGGACTATTCAAACTTTTCGAACTATTCGAATTTTCCCGATTACACAAGTTCGCCCGAACCGCAGCCGGGTTACTCCCCGTACTCGGTACCCGATCCGGAGCCCGCCTACTCCCCGCTCTCCGGGCCCATCTCCTTCTACGACCCGCTGGCGCCCACCGAGCGCCCCGGCGGAGCGCCCTCGCTACCCGAGCCGTCCGGCTACCAGTGGTCGGACGGCTCCGACCGGTACAGCGGCCACAGCGCCCCCGGTCCGGATCAGCCGCGCAGCGGGCGCCGTCGGAAACCCGACCCGCTGGACGCGGACGTCTCGCTGGCCGAGCTGGAAGACCCGTCCGCCCCGCCACCGCTGCGCGGGGAGACCGGCCGCCGCCGGCGCCGCTTCGATCCGGACGACGAGACCACCGAGGTGCGGCCCTTCCGCGGCAGCCGGGCCCCCGAGCCGGGCAACGGATACGCCGGCCTCGACAGTGCTATGGGCGGCCTCGAAAACGGCGCGCGCACCCGACATCTCGACAACGGCCCGACCTGGTCGCCGGAACCCCTACCGCGGAATCCGAGCGCGGACCGCGCCCCCGGATTCGACCCCGCGCAGGCGGCCGCGCCCGCCGCCCCGCCCCTGTCGCGTTCGGCCCGCAGGCATGCGGAGGCCCAGCGCGAGGCGGAGGCCGAGCGCCGGCCCGCCGCCCCCTCCTGGCCGCAGCAGCCCGAACCCCAATGGCAGAACGAGGCGCAGCGGCAGCCACAGGCCTGGCAGCCGGACGCGCAGCGCCAGCCCGAACCCCAGTGGCAACTCGACGGCCAGCGGCCGCCCGCTGCGCTGCGGCAGGACGATCCGCGCCGCGACAATCGCCGTGGGCCGGAACCCGATTCCGGTCGCGGCGCCCCCGTCGGCGGTCTGCCCGCGTGGTCGGCGCGAAGACGTCCGGGCGCCGAGTCCGCCCCGCAGCCGGACTCCCGCGATCAAGGTTCGATCCCGACAGCCGCCTGGACTTCTCCGGACCAGGATCAGCAACTGGTCTCCGGCGGCACGGTTGCCGGTGATCTGCTGCATAACGCGCTCGAGCGCGAAGATCAACGCGCGGAACAGGACTCGCGACGCGGTGGCAAACGCCGCGCCGGTGGTTCGCGCCGTCGCGGTGCGGTCGAGGAGCACGATCCGGACGAGCACCTCACCGAAGTCTTCCAGCCGCTCGACGACGACTATGACGACGAGTACGACGATGACGACGACTACGACGACGAGCCGCGAATGTCGCTGGCCGAACGTTTTTCGGCGCTCACGTCGAAATTACCCCGGCCCGCCCCGCGCGGGGTGTCCGCACCGTCGCGGTCGCGTGGAAAGCAGCTCTCGGAGCAGGAGAACAATCGCCGCCAATGGCTGATTCTGGCCGGGCAGAGTGCCGGCGCAGCAGTCGCGGGCATGTTGCTGTTCAAGGGTTTCGAGCGCATGTGGGAAATGCTCCCGTGGGTTGCCCTGGCCCTGGCGATGATCGTGATTCTCGGTTTGGTGGCACTTGTCCGGGTCCTGCGCCGGACCGACGATATTTTCAGCACTGTGATTGCCGTCGTCGTAGGCGTCTTTGTGACGCTCGGACCGCTAGCCTTTCTACTCAGTACGAACTGAGCAGGGAGCGGCAGTGGGGAATATCGCGCAGGGGGCGAACATCGAAAATCGAGTCGGGCGAAGGGAAGTCCGAGTCGGGCTGTCCACCGCGTCCGTGTATCCGGAGAACACCGAGGCCGCTTTCCGCTATGCGGCCGAGTTGGGTTACGACGGTGTGGAATTGATGGTGTGGGCCGAACCGGCCAGCCAGAGCATCTCCATCGTGCAATCCTTCATGCACAAATACGACATACCGGTACTGGCGATCCATGCGCCGTGTCTGCTGATCTCGCAACGGGTCTGGGGGTCGGACCCCGTCGCGAAGCTCACACGCAGCGTGCACACCGCTGAGGCGCTCGGAGCGGCCACCGTGGTGGTGCATCCGCCGTTCCGGTGGCAGCGCCGCTATGCCGACGGTTTCGCCGAGCAGGTGGCCGAATTGGAAAACGACAGTCCGGTTTCGGTGGCGGTGGAGAATATGTTCCCCATGCGGGTGGACACCCTCTTCGGTCGCAGCGGCAGTTCCATTCGGCGGCTGGAGCGGCGCGGCGGCCCGGGTCCGTCCATCACCACCTTCAGCCCGTCCTTCGATCCGACCGATACCGGTTACCGCCACTACACGCTCGACACCTCGCACACCGCGACGGCGGGCACGGATGCGCTGCTGCTGGCCCGCCGCATGGGATCCGGGCTCACCCACCTGCATCTCGCCGACGGCCGCGGCGCCGCCACCGATGAGCACCTCATCCCCGGCGAGGGCACCCAGCCGGTCGCCGAACTGTGTGAAATGTTGGTCGGCAACGGTTTCCAGGGTCAGGCGGTGATCGAGGTCAATACCCAGACAGCCCGCACCACCATGGACCGCGCGGCCATGCTCGATCGCGCCCTCACCTTCGCCCGCACCCACCTCAACGGCGTCACCCCGCCGGTTCCGGAACCCGCACCCACCGGCGTCAGCACCCGCTGACGCGCGTCGGAGACGTCTGCACCCGCCGGGGTGATCCATGCCACCGGCCATTTGTTCGCCAGTCGTTCGCTTGTACGCTATAAAAATCAGGGCGACCAGCAGCGTCTCGTAAGTCGGCAACTGATTTCGTGAGGTTCGGGGTAACTCCCCGGGTACCTCCGAAATTGGTTCGGAACCCAATCGCTGGTACGCGTGCAGAACGGCGACGGCACTCAGCCGGGCGCTGAAGTCCCGGGGAGGCGGATCAGATGACAACGGAGTTGACGGTCGAACCCGAACAGGCGAGCAGCCCCGCCGACGCGCCCTTCAGCCGCGTCTGTGCGCTGACCGAGCTCCCCTCGGATGACCCGGGCATCGGCCGCTACCGCGGTGTCATCGAGCGCATCTGGACCATCGGCAAGAAGCTGCACGGCGGCACCATGGTCGCCGGCAGCGCCGCGGCCGCCACCGAATGGCTGCGCCGCACCGCCCCCGAGCGCGCGGATATGTTCCCGATCGCCGCCAGCTCCGACTTCCTCGGCGCCCCGGATCCGGGCGAGGTCGAGTACGAGGTCCGCACCCGCAAGATCGGCCGCCAGATCTGCCTCATCGATGCCGGCCTCATCCAGGGCGGCCGCGTTCTGGTGCACACCGCATTCACGTTCGGGCACCTCGACGACACCGAACCGGCCTATGCCGCCGACCACGCGCAGGACATGCCCGCCGAGCCGCCGGCCGACGCGCTCGCCTACGACGACCGGAACCCGATGGGCAAGATCGTCCATGTGGCACAGGGCTCTTCGGTGGCCATCGATCCGAAGTGGGCCCGCTTCCTCGCCGGTGAAACCGCGGAACCCCGTCTGCGCCTGTGGATTCGGCCCCTCGACGGTGACGAGCAGGATCCGGACGTCGCCGCCTTCTTCGCCATCATGGCCGCCGACATGTCCCCGCCCGTACCGATGAACCTCGGCCAATTCGGCTGGGCCCCAACGGTCCAACTCACCACCTACCTCCGCCGCCGCCCCGCCCCGGGCTGGCTCCGAGTCATCGCGCACAGCCGCGAAGTAGGCGGCCGCATGTTCGACGAAGATCAAATGGTCATCGACTCCACCGGAGCCATCGTCGCCCAGAGCCGCCAACTGGCCCTGATCCCGCAAGCGCAGTAGCCGCGCGCTGTCCCGCCTCCCCGGAAACTTCAACGCCCAATCGGGGCCGTGGACCGTTCTCGACGCGTGCCGGCGGTTGGGAGCCAGAACCATTTCTGGGTACCCCGGGAGTTACCCCGAAAGTTGCGAAATCAGTTGTCGCCAATTCGCAAAGCTGGGCGGGACGAGGCGGCGGGAGTTTGAGGCGGTGGGAGTTATTCGGCGGTGGGCCGGCCTACTAACCTGAATCCATGACGAGGATTGCGGTGATCGGTGGAGGCCGGATCGGGGAGGCGCTGATTGCAGGGCTTCTCGAATCCGGGCGGGCGAGTAAGGACCTGGTGGTGGTCGAGCCGGTAGCTGCCCGCGGGGAGTTGCTGGCGCAGCGTTTCGGGGTGCGGGTTACCGATGCGGTGGCCGAGGCCGCCGTCGGCGCCGATCTGATCGTGATCGCCGTGAAGCCGCAGGATGTGGACGGTGTGGTCAGCGAGCTGGCCACGGCCGAGCTCGGCGAGCAGGAGCAGGAGGCCGTGGTGGTCTCGCTGGCCGCGGGCGTGCCGACCGGCCGGATCGAGGTGAAGCTGCCCGCCGGTTTCCCGGTGGTGCGGGTCATGTCGAACACCCCGATGCTGGTGGGCCAGGGCATGAGCGCCATCGCCCCCGGCCGCTATGCCCGCAAGGAGCAGCTGGCCCTGGTCTCCGAGATGCTGGAGTCGGTCGGCAAGGTCGTGACGGTCCTCGAATCCCAGATGGATGCGGTGACCGCCGTATCCGGTTCCGGTCCGGCGTATTTCTTCCTCGTGGTCGAGGCCATGGTCGATGCGTCGGTGGGCCTGGGACTCTCGCGCGACGTGGCCACCACGCTGGTGGTGCAGACCATGCTCGGTTCGGCCGCGCTGCTGGAGGAATCGGGCCAGAGTGCCGCGGAGTTGCGCGCGGGCGTCACCTCGCCCGCCGGGACCACGGCGGCCGCATTGCGGGAACTGGAGCGGGGCGCCGTGCGCTCGGCTTTCCACGAGGCGCTGAACGCCGCTAAACGCCGTTCTGTGGAGCTGGCCGGGACCGCTGATTAGCCGAACTCGCCAGTAGCTTGTTTGCTGCTGGGGTCCGACTCGCCACAGCAAAGGCTGATTTCTCACACCCGTCGCAGCAACACCACTGGTCCCGCTAAGCTTCAAGGAGCACGTGCGTGTCTGTTCCGCCGGTGGGGAAGCCGGCGGCGCGGGCGTGCCGGAGGTCAGTGGCGCAATGATGTCTGGAAACAGTCAAGCGAGGTCCGCAAACACCCCAGTCAGCGCAGTCGGAAATGTTCTCGGCGGTGGAACTCAGTTCCTCACCGTCGCCGAGGTGGCGAATCTGATGCGGGTATCCAAAATGACGGTGTACCGGTTGGTGCATTCCGGAGAGCTGCCCGCAGTGCGGGTGGGTCGTTCGTTCCGGGTGCACGCTAAAGCCGTGCACGACTACCTGGAGACGTCCTACTTCGACGCGGGGTGAAACCCCGCGAGGTACGAGGGGCGACGACTGATTTCGTGCGGTCCGGGTAACTCACCGGGTACCGCCGAAATAGTCGTCGCGCCTGACCGCCGGCACGCATGCGTGCCGGCCAGCGGCACTTGGCCGGGCGCTGAAGGTGCGGGGAGGCGGTACAGCCGCACCCGTTTCGTTCGCTGCTCGGTGGCCCGGTAGCATGAACCGGCATCCTGTACGGGCCGGTGGTGCAACCGGGCCCATGTCGGCCCGAACCGGGTAGGACTCTGTGCAGGGTTGAAAGTGTGCTCTCCGCGAAGGCGGGGATGACCCGAGAGAACGCGAGGAACAACCCTATGGGTTCTGTGATCAAGAAGCGCCGCAAGCGCATGTCGAAGAAGAAGCACCGCAAGCTGCTTCGCCGCACGCGCGTTCAGCGCAGGAAACTCGGCAAGTAAGCGCTGCGTCGTAGCTGGAAGCCCGTCACCTCGGTGGCGGGCTTTCTGTTTGTCACGGGTGACAGAACTCATCGTTAGATCCTGGTTAATACCCTTCGGGGAGCACTGGTCCGCCGGTTACCCTGGACGCGGGAATAACAGAAATGGGGGCTTGCGAGTGGGATCCGGTGCGGCAGGTTCAGGCGCCCGGGACGGTTCGGCGCCCAAGATCGTGATGGTGACCGGCGCGAGCCGATTCTTCGGCGGCAATGTAGTGGCCAGGCTGGCAGCCGACCCTGCCATCGAACGCATCATCGCGGTGGATGCGAAGCAACCGAGTCCGGAGTTGCTGCGCCGTATGGGCCGCGCCGAATTCGTGCGCGCCGACATTCGAAATCCGTTGATACGCAAAGTTATCGACGGCAATCAAGTGGACACGGTGGTGCATCCCGCGGCTTTGTCGCGGCCGCCGGCCGGTGGGGGCCGGGCGGCGATGAAGGATATGAACGTGCTGGGCGCCATGCAGTTGTTCGCGGTGTGCCGCAAGGCTTCCAGCGTGCGCCGCGTGGTGGTGCGTTCGTCCTCCGCCGTTTACGGGTGCAGCGCCAAGGATCCGGTGAAATTCACCGAGGAAATGTCTGCGCGTACCCCGCCGCGGGGCTGGTTCGCCCGCGACATGATCGAGGTGGAGGGATTTGTGCGCGGCCTGGCGCGGCGTCGTCCCGATATCTGTACCGCGATATTGCGTTTCCCGCCCATTGTGGGTCCGCAGTTGGCCGATCGCGGTGTGCAGTATTTCCGTTCGCCGGTGACGCCGACGATCTTGGGCCGGGATCCGCGAATGCAACTGCTGCACGAGGAAGATGCGATTGCTTCACTGACTCATGCCGCGATCGCGGCGCCAGGGGGTACGTTCAACGTAGCGGGTGACGGCGCGATGGCATTGTCGCAGGCGATCCGCCGGGCGGGCCGGATCGAAATGCCGGTGCCCTACAACGTGTTCCGCACTGTCGGCCGCACCCTGATGGGTCCGGTGATGCGGGAGTTCACCGCCGAACAAATCGACTATTTCCATTTCGGTTGCGGTCTGGACACCACCAGGATGCGCACCGAACTGGGTTTTCAGCCGCGCTGGACCACAGTGCAGGCATTCGACGACTTCATAGGGGGCGCAGCGTTGCGGCCCGTGATCGATCCTCGCTGGATCGACGCCGCAGAGAACAAACTTCTCGGCCTGCTCGGGGC
>NZ_JAODNK010000173.1 GCF_025465275.1 Nocardia sp.
AGACGTTCGTGCTGGTGAAGGACAAGAACGGGATGCCGTTGCATATCGGGGAAGCCCGGTTGGCGAACCCGGCACAGCGGTTGGCGTTGATCGCGACCGAACGCGGGTGCACCCGCCCGGGCTGCACAGCACTGTCGAGCATGTGCGCGGTGCATCATGTGACCGAGTTCAGCAAGGGCGGCCGCACCGATATCGAAAACCTGACCTTGGCGTGCGATCACTGCCATGCCTTGGTCAAGGACGGCCCGCGCGGCTGGACAACGATCAAACTGGGTCCGGAGTCGGATTTCCCGGGCCGCACCGCGTGGATCGCCCCTGCGCATGTCGATCCGTCCGGGACTCCGCAGGTCAATCACCTGCATCACCCTGCTGAGATGCTGACCGCTGTCCCACCGTCGGTGCGTGCCCGCAGTTTCTGTAATCCGGTGCGCCCGCAACCGGTTCAGGACCGGATCGCCCGCCGAACCACCACACCCCCGGCACGACAATAGGTTTCCCGCCCCGGTGTCACCGACAGGTTGACCCTGTCGGTGTTACAAACCGTGGCCCGGCTTGGTTCTTCCGTTTCACCCCACCCCTGCGAGAATGGTTCGCCCCGCGGACCGCAATACCCCCACCGCAACAACAGGATTCCCCACCCCCGGTGCCACCGACAGGTTTCGTCCCGTCGGTGCTACAAGCCGCTGCCCGCCTCGGCACTTCGGGTCTGTGGGGTCGTTTCGGGGCTTGGATCAATGACGTTGGGGCAGTTCTATTCTCGTGAGGGGTGTTGCCTGGTGGGGGCCGGTTAGGCTGTGCCCAGGGGGTTGAGGACGGCGAAGCGCCATTGGCCGTTGTCGAGTTGGCGGGCGATGTTGGCGGTGGTGCCGGTGGGTGAGATGCGGGTGCCGTCTGGGGTGTTGATTTCCATTGCCCAGTCGGTTACCAGCAGGGCTGTGTCTGCGCCGATCAAGGCGTGGCGTGGGGTGTTGGAGAGGTGTGCGCCTGCGGCGACTGTGCCGGTGATTTCCTGGTGCAGGGCTTCCTCGCCGGTGATGACGGTTCCGGTGGTGGTGCGCATGGCTGCGTCGGGGGCGAAGAGTGCCAGGACGCCGTCGACGTCGCCTGCGTTCAGGCGCTCTTCGAACAGGGCGGGGAGCTGGGCGGGGTCGGTGATCCGGGTGTCCATGACGTGGTCCTTCTGTGGTGAGTGCTGATGGTGGGTCGGCTCGCAGGCTCGCTTCGCCGCTCATCCATGGTCTTCGTCCGACCGGCGTTCGGCGAGGTTGAAAGTGGACCCGTCATGGTCAGAAACGGACAGCGCAGGACGAGCGGGCAAATATAGGCCCTGATCTGATCGGCTGATCTCATCCACCGAGGACTCGCCGGTACGTGTGTGCCGAAATGGCGATCTGGCTAGCGTGTCTTCGACACGGTGTCCATAGGGACCGCCCGTAGACTCAGCCGGTGGCCGTTCCCGTCAGCTGGATTCTGTCGCAGCCCGATCTGTCGATCCCGCTGCGTGGCGGGGCCGCGGGTATCGGGCGGACCATCGACCTCGTGGTGACGACGGAGTTGGAGAATCCCTTCCGCTGGTTGTCCGGTGGCGAACTCGTCCTCACCACGGGTATGCACCTTCCAGGATCGGCAGCGGGCCGGGCCACCTACCTGCGCCGCCTCAACCAACGTGGTGTTGCCGCAGTCGGTTTCGGCATCGGGCTCACCCATCCGGATGTGCCCGCCGATCTGGTCGCGGCCGCCGACGACATCGGTATCCCACTCTTGGAAGTCCCCCTGCCCACCCCGTTCGCGGCAATCGTCAAACGCATCACCGAGCGGGCGGCACAACTCCAGCACGACGACCTGCTGCGCGCCTCCCGCGCCCAGCCGCGCATGACGCGGGCACTGGTGCGCTCCGGTGCCCGTGCCATCGTCCGCGAGTTGGCCACCTCCCTGCGCGCGACCGTCCTGGTACTGGACGCGAATGCCCGCGTCACCGACGTGCACCCCGCCGCCCCGAACGAGGAACTGCTGCACACGGTGCGCACCGCCCTGGCTGCCGACCGATCGGCGGGCGCGAGCGGCGTGGCCACCGACGCGTCCGGTCATACGATCACCCATCAGCGCATCGGCGTCGGCGGCCGCGTGCACGGCGATCTGGTGGTCGTGAGCACCGCCCCGCTGAGCGCGGTCGATCAGATCCTGCTCGGTCACGCCAATTCGCTGCTGACCCTCGATTTCGAGAAGCCCGCACGACTATGGGAGGCCCAGCACCGGCTCAACAGCACAGTGCTGGGCCTGCTGCTGAACACCGATGCGGACCTGAACCCGGCGTGGACACATCTGGCGCAGGCCGCCGACGCCGCCGGCCGGATTCGGGTGCTCGCCGCCGACTGCGATACGACCGAGGCCCTCGACGGTGTCCGCTCCATTGCCGAAAGCATGGCGGTGCGCTCCGGGCATCCCCTGTTCCTGCATATCGTCGACCGTCGTGTCCTGGTGGTGCTGCCCGGCGTCGCGCCCGTGGCCTTCGCCGGTCAACTGGCTGCCGATCTCGCCCCCGGCCTGCGCCGATCGGTGCGCTTCGGGCTGAGCGGCGAACACTCGCTACGGGAACTGGTCACCGCCGCCGACGCTGCCGGACTTGCCGCCTCCGCAGCCGAACGTGGCAGCGCCCCTTCGGAATTCGGCACTCTCACGGGCAGTTCACTGCTGTCCTTCGACACCACTCGCCGAGTGCTCGACACCCTCGCGCACACCGTCCTCACCCCGCTGACCGAACACGACAGCGCACACGGCACCGACCTACTGATCTCGCTGCGCGCCTACCTGGAGGCCAATGGTCAATGGGAGGCAGCCGCCGCCGCGACCGGCGTACACCGCCACACCTTGCGCAAACGCATCACCATCGCGCAGGGCCTGCTCGGCTGCGACCTCGACAGCGCCCGAGTCCGCGCCGAACTGCTGCTGGCAATCCTGGCCCGCGGCAACTGATTCCGACCACCACCGTTGTCAGGAGCAAGCGCATGACCCACGCCGACCTCGTGTTCACCGGCGGCAGTGTCCTCACCATGGACTCCGCCCGCAGCCGCGCGACAGCGCTGGCGGTCACCGGCGAGCGCATCTCCGCTGTCGGCCACGCCGAGGTGCGCGAATTCATCGGCCCCCGTACCGAAGTCGTGGATTTGCACGGACGCGCGCTGCTACCCGGATTCCAGGACGCCCACGTCCATGCGGCCGCCGCGGGCATGGAACTGGCCGCCTGCGATCTGAGCGGGACCACCGATCTGGGCGAGTACCTGCACCGGATCGCCACCTACGCAGCCGCATATCCGGAGCGGAAGTGGATCACCGGCACCGGCTGGTCGATGGAGAGCTTCCCCGGCGGCCTGCCGACCCGCGCGCAACTCGATGCCGTCGTCGCCGACCGGCCCGTGTACCTCACCAACCGCGACTACCACGGCGCCTGGGCCAACACCCGCGCATTGGAACTGGCAGGCCTCACCGCCGGCACACCCGATCCGGTCGACGGCCGCATCGAACGCGAAAACACCGGCGCCCCTTCCGGAATGCTGCAGGAGGGAGCGATGGACCTGGTCGAGCGCATACTGCCACCCATCACACCCCAGGACCGGCTGGCCGGACTGCTGCGAGCGCAAGCACTACTGCATTCGCTGGGTATCACCGGCTGGCAGGAGGCCATTGTCAGCTCCGACAACGGCACCTTCGACTCCACGGCCACCTACTTCGCCGCCGCCGAACGCGGCCTGCTCACCGCCCGTGTCACCGGCGCGCAGTGGTGGGAACGCGACCAGGGCGCCGCGCAGATTCCCGGAATGCTGCTGCGCCGCAAGCAGTTCGGCACCGACCGTTTCCGGCTGGACACGGTCAAGATCATGCAGGACGGCATAGCGGAGAACTTCACCGCCGCCATGACCGAACCGTACAAGGATCACCGCGGCTGCTGTACCGCCAATTCCGGGCTCAGCTTCGTCGACCCGCAGGCGTTGCGCGGGTATGTGACCGAGCTGGATGCCCACGACTTCCAGGTGCACTTCCACGCGCTCGGTGATCGCGCGGTCCGGGAGTCCCTGGACGCGATCGAAGCCGCGCTGCACGCCAACGGCCCGCGCGGAAATCGTCATCACCTCGCGCACCTGCAAGTCGTGCACCCCGACGACATCCCGCGGTTCCACCGCCTCGGCGCGGTCGCGAACCTGCAGCCGCTCTGGGCCGGGCACGAGCCGCAGCTGGACGAGCTCACACTGCCTTTCCTGGGCGGGGATCTGCCCGAGCGCCAATACCTCTTCGGCGATTTGGCCCGCGCCGGAGCCACCTTGGCCTGCGGCAGCGACTGGCCCGTCAGCGAACCGAATCCGCTGGCCGGAATCCATACCGCGGTCAATCGCGTCATCCCGGGCTCGGGCCTGCCACCACTGTTGCCGGATCAGCGTCTGGACCTCATGACGGCGCTCGCGGCGTACACGGCCGGATCGGCATACGTGAATCGGCGCGACGACACCGGCAGTCTGCGAACCGGCGCACTCGCGGATCTCGTTGTGCTGGACCGTGATCCGTTCGAGCGCAGCCCGGCCGAGATCGCCGACACCGGCGTGGCACAGACGTTCGTCGGCGGAGTGCGGGTATTCGGCTAGTCAGCCGGTTCGGAGCAATGTGCGGGTGGTGCCGCAGCATGCGCGCAGCGGTGCTATCGTTTACGACATCGCTGCCCGTCGTGTGCGGCATCCTCCCATTTTCGGTAAGAGTAAAAGTATGTGTAACCGACGGTTACATATAAATCCTCTTTGTGTTCGACTACCGGTCTCTGTGCGCGACCAGCTCCGCCAATGCCTTCAGATCGCCCGCGGCGACCTCCGGCGGCAAGGCGTGCAAAGCCGCTTCCAGCGCGGTCGCTGCCCGTCCGAGGGTGTGCTGCCGGCCGCCCGCCTTCTCGACCAGATCCGCGGCACGAGCCGCCCGCTGCGTGGTCATGGGCTGGCGAGCCTGGTAGATCCGAGCCAGCTCACGACCGTGCACGGTATCGGAGGCCAGTGCGCTGACCACCGGGAAGGACTGCTTGCGCTGCATGAGATCACTGTGCGCGGGCTTGCCCGTCACCGCCGGATCGCCCCAGATATCGATGGCGTCGTCAACAAGCTGGAACACCAGACCGAGTTCGTTGCCGAAGGTGTGCATCCCGGAAACCACACGATGGTCCGCGCCGGCGCACAGTGCACCGAGCGCCGAGGCGCAGCCGAGCAGTGCGCCGGTCTTACCCGCCGCCATGTTCAGGTACTCCTCGACACTCACCGTGGACCGGCTCGCGAAAGCGCAGTCCTCGTATTGCCCCCGGCACAGCGTGACGGTGGCCCGTGCCAGCCGGATGACCGCCTCGGACGTGACCGGTTCGGGCACGCCGTCGGACAGCACTCCCAATGCCAGCGCCTGCAATGCATCTCCCAGCAGGGTGGCATTGGTCTCGCCCCAGACCCGCCAGACCGTCGGACGGCCGTGGCGGAACGGGTCCTGATCCATGACATCGTCGTGCACCAGCGAGAAATTGTGCAGCAGTTCGACCGCCGCCGCGGCATGTACCGCATGCTCGGTGCTGCCGCCGCAGGCCGCGGCGGCGGCGAAGGTGAGCGCCGGCCGCAAGGCCTTGCCCTGCACCCCGGTCACCGGCGTGCCGTCGGTGTCACACCAGCCGAAGTGGTAGCCCGCCATATGATTCAGCGGCTCCGACAACGATTCGACTGCCGCCCGCAGTACCGGTTCGATGGCGACTCGGGCGGCGGCGAGCTGTTTGCGCGCCGAGCGTTCCACCACGCTGTCGCCGAGGTGTTGCCCGTAGTCGGCCGGCCTTTGCCGAATCTCGCTGTGTCCGGTCAGGTTCGGCACCGCCGGGCGGGACAGTGCCCATCGGCGGATGCTTTCGAGGTGCTGCCCTGTGGATGTTCTGGTCGGTTTCGATGCGCGCATAATCGGCCCCGCTCACTCGGACACGGCCTCCTCAGCCACCCGGCGGCAGATGGGCGGCCATGCGTAGAAGAAGCCAATCCTCCCATGATTGCGTGAAAACGCGGCACCGCCTACCGATTTCAGTTCGGCAACAGCCGCTCCGCCGCAGCTCAGGTGAGTGGCAGCCCATGTTCGAGCGCTTCGATCGGCGCGCTCGTATAACGCGCCGCCTGGTAGTGGTAATCGAAATTCGCCCGAACGTACACCGTGTAATTCCTTGCGGTGGCCAAGGTGTCGATGCGGTCACGATCGCTGACCCCGGCATCGTGCAACTCGGACGAAAGACGTTCCAGCGCGGTCTCGCAGCGCTCGATGCACTCGGTGAGCATATTGTTGACCAGCGTCAGCGCCTCGGTGCGACTGTGGCCGAAGTGGTATTCGGCGAGCAGTACCGAGTTGTAGAGGTACCCCGACGCCTCGTCCGAGGCGACCGAGAGCACATCGTTGAACAACCCCATATGCTCGACCGCGGCTTCCCGCAGGCTACGCATGGCCGGCAGATAGCGGGCCGCCGGACTGAGATCGACCCCCTCGGCGCGCTCGCTGATATCCAGAAAGACGAAGAGTGCCACGCCATCTCGGCGATGCGCGCGATACGTCTCCAGGTCCGGCAGATTGCCGGAGAGCCGCCCCACACTCTCGGTGTAGTAGGTCCACAGCCAGTCGCGGATCTCCGCGCGCACACTTTCCCGCCACTCCGGCGAGCGCCCCTCCGACAGGCGCCGCCACAGGTCGGCAAAGGATACGGCGAGGACGCCGGAAGGTTGCCTGTCACTGTCGAATACCGCGTTGAGTGCCGTGATGGCGTCCAAACAGCGCTGCGGATCAGGTATTTCAATATCGAACTGATCGTCCACCACGAAAGCCCATGCGGTGTACTGACTCAGCAGTGTCAGTTCGTGTACTCCGGCCGCTGGACACCATAGGGCGTACATTCTGGCCGGTCTGGTGCGGACCATGCGGCGCCGCGTCAATTCGGTAGGTACGAGCTCGAACTTCTCGAGCCAGTCCCACATACCCGCCTCAGCCTCCAGCTCCAGAGGGTTGAGGCCCTCCGCAGCGTACGGCATGAAAAATTCGGTTGGTTCCATCGAAACTGCCTATCTCCCAACCAGTTTACTCGCTCTTACGACAATACCGACCTTTCAGACAGATCCTGCGACCTAACCGCTATTCCCGCCAGTCAAAGGCATGAAAATCACATCCGGACAGGGTGGAGTGATCGACATCGCGGGAAGAAGCTGCCGCCCAGTCGGATTGGGGCTACCCGGGGAGTGTGATCAAACGCTGCGCGGGATCGAAGAGGGTGCGCTCGGCGGCGCGGGCACCGGCCAGCGCGGCGAGAGTCGTTGCGGCCAGCAGCATATACATGACGACTATCTGATAGCGGATCGCGGTCAGCGGATCGACCCCGGCGAGGATCAGGCCGGTCATGGCGCCGGGCAGGCTGATCAGTCCGACCACCTTGGTGGAGTCGATGGCGGGAATCAGCGCGGTGCGCAACGCCGAGCGCCGGTGCGGGAGGAACGACTCACGAGCCGAGAGGCCAAGAGCCAGACGGGCTTCGATGGAATCGCGGGCCGTACGCGCGTCTTCGACCAAGCGGCGCAGGGCGATTCCGGTGGACTGCATGGCGGAGGAAACGATCATGCCGCCCACCGGCACCACGACCCGCGCCTGAGTGGAGATGACGCCCAGCAGGATCAGTGCGCCCAGGGTGACGGTAGAGCCGAAGGCCACGCCGAGGGTGGCGGAGCGACGGGCGTGCGGCAGGCCCGCCCCGCGGCGGCCCGCGACATAGCCCGCGATGACGACCATCAGGACGACCCAGGCGAGCGCGCCCGGCAGTCCGGTATGGCGGAACAGAATCACCAGGATCGCACCGACCGCGATCAGCTGGACGCCGGCGCGGGCGGCGGCGATCAGGAGCTCCCGGGTGAGGTGCAGATGCTGCCGGTAGGCGACCAGTGCGGCCAGGGCTACCAGCAGCAGGGACGCCGCGACGCCGGGCCAGTCGGGAACGGAGAGACCGCTGGTCGTGGTCACTGCTGCTCCCCTGCGCCGGTTTGGCGCGGAAGTACGGTGCGAGACAGCTGCCCCTGCGTGAGAGACCACACCTCGTCGGCGATCTCCGCGACGAATGCGGTGTTATGGCTGACGAGTACAACGCTGCCGCCGTCGGCGGTGTGCGCGCGAATGAGGTCGCCGACAGCCCCGGCGGAGACTCCGTCGAGCGCCGAGGTCGGTTCGTCCATCAGCAGCACCTCGGGCTGTACCGCCAGCGCACGGGCCAGGCAGACCCGCTGTGCCTCTCCCCCGGACAGCTCCGCACAACGCCGGTCGAGGAAGCCCGGCGGTAACCCGGCGCGGATCAGCAGTTCGCCGATACTCGTATCGGGCAGTTCCCGGCCGACCTGGACCTCCGCGCGCACCGTTTCGGTGAGCAGTGTCGGTCGCTGCGGCACCAGCCCGACCCGCCGCCGCAGGGCCAGTACATCCAGTTCGGCGATCGGCTCGCTATCGAGCAGTATTCGCCCGCCGCTGGGTTCACCGAACCGGTTGAGCAGGCGCAACAGCGTGGTCTTGCCCGCGCCGCTCGGGCCGACCACCGCCGTGCAGCGACCGGCCGGGAATACCGCGTCGATCGCCGTGAACTGCGGCGTTGCTCCGTGACCTGCGCTGACCTGCTCCAGGGTTATGGTGGGCACGGCACCACAATGCCCGATGGGCCGGAATGAGATCTATTGCACCCCAGAACTTTCGGAAAACAACAAGATCAGCTACCGGTCCGCCGTACGCTGGCGCACCGAACCACCGTTGTATCGGCTCTACCCGGAGGCAACCATGCTGTCCCTGCAGGAGATTTCGGACCGCCTGGAGATCCAAGATTTGATGGTCCGCTACTCGCACGCGGTGGACACCCACCAGTGGGACCTGCTGGACGAGATCTTCACCGTCGGCGCCCATATCGATTACACGGCAATGGGTGGCCCGGCCGGTGATCTCGCATCCACCAAACAGTTCCTGGCCACCGTCATGCCCAATTTCGCCGCGTTCCAGCACCTGGTCGCGAACTCCTCGATCCGGGTCGAAGGCGACGCCGCCACCGCCCGCACCATGTGCCACAATCCCATGCTCGTGGAAGGTGCGGACGGTCATCGCCGTCTGATGCTGTGCGGACTCTGGTACCACGACAGCTTCGTCCGGGTCGATGGCGAGTGGCGGATCAGCCAGCGGATCGAGGAGAAGTCCTACATGTTCGTGGCACCGCCCGCCGAGGCCGTCATCAGCTGATCGAAGAGGTCGCGGTAGCCGCGCAGCGCCTGCCGCAGTTGTTCGGTATCGGCGGAGTTGTCGCCGGACCAGCCCTTTTCGAGGGCCTGGCGGCGCTGCGTGTAGGTGTCGGTGAGCCCCTGGATGGTGCCGGAGATGAGGCCGTCGGCCCGAGTCACCGCATCGCGCGGGTCGTCGACGAACATGGTCTGCACTTCCCGCCACTGATCGCGCAGCTCCCGCAGACCGCTCTGCTCGATCGGCTGCTGGGTGCGGTCGCCGACTCCGCGTTGCCCACTCGGCTGGCGGCCGCCGGCGTCCACGCCGAGCTGCCGGCCGCTGTCGCCGACTCCGCTCTGCGAACCGAGCTGCTGGGTGCGGTCGTCAGTTCCGCGCTGGTCGCCAACCTGCTGGATGCGGTCGTCGCCGCCTTGGTCGTCGCCTGCGATGCGATCGCTGTACGCCGTCTTTCGGCTGTCGTCCGCGTTGGGCTCATCGGTGACGCTGTCCGGTTCGATGCGGGTGTTCGCGACGGCCGCCGAGTGGCTGCCACGCTCCGCGGCCTCGGTCGGGTGGACCGAATTCTGCACGGCTGCTGCGTTCTTCGTCTCTTCGGATTCGATGCTCATTCCATGCCTCACTTGTTCTGCGCGGTCTGATCGACCTTGTTGCGCGCGGGCTGATCGGCCCGGTTGTCGTCGAGTAGGTCGACGAACAGTTCCCGGTAGTGCACGATCGCGGCGCGGATGTCCTCGGTGGAAGCCTCACCGCGCCCGGCCCGTTCGGCGATGTCGTGCGCGGTCCGGTACTGCTCGAGCGGTTCGGCGTGCTGCACCGAGAGGTCCGCCAACTGCTGGTGGTAGTCCTCGGTGGGATAGCCGCGATCGGTCATGACCGCGGTGAGCAGCCGGTCGGCATTCTGCAGCGACCGCGCCGGATCGTCGATGAACTGTTCCTGCACGTGCGCCCACTGCATGTTGTAGCGCTGCTTCTCCTCATCGCTCAGCGGCCGTAGTTCCAGCTGCTGGTGCCGCCGCTGCCGTTCGGCCAGTTCACGTTCCGCGACCCTCTTGTTCTGCGACTCGTCCACGGTCCGGTCGTACTCGGGGCCGAACCGCTCACGCAGGCGCCGGCTCCGCAATCGCGGCCACAGCGCTACTCCGAGTAGCACCACCACCGCGATCACAATCAAAATGATGACCACTGTCATTACTGCACCCGACATTCGTACCTCCTGGTCGAGTCCGTCTTCGTGGTGACGTAATGCCTCGACACCGCGAGCTCAAACAGGCGGTCCGCCAGCCGAATCCGTCAAGCGGACCTGCGGATCGGGGCCATAGCGAAGTCTGCGAAGGCGGTCGAATCGAATTAACGCATGGACTGCGCCGAACTGGGTACGCGTGGTGGCACCGCGCGCCATCATGGGGTATCGCATTTCCGGTCGCCCCGCGAGGAGTTTGCGCGATGACACACCTGCCCGCCCTATCACTGCAGCGTGCGGAGTTGGAGAAGGTGTGGTCGCGCTGGGCTGTGGGTGGTGGCAGGCCGTCGGCTCCGGCGCCCGTACTGCGTTCCGAGGTGGCGATTTTGCGCAGCGAAGTCGTCGAATCGTGGGAGCGTTCACTCCGTACGGTGGACCCGGCACGGGCGGTCGCGCCGTCCGCCGATCGGGACGAATTGGGTTCGCGCTGGGCCGAATCCCCGCTGCGCACACCGGTGACCGAGCTGGCGAGTGAGATTCGCGCCATCGCCGAAGATGCCGGAATGATCGCCGTCGTCACCGACGAGGTGGGCACGGTGCTGTTCAGCTGTGGCGACCGGGCGGTGCGGCGGCAGGCCGAAACGGTGAACCTGGCGCCGGGTGGCTGCTGGGACGAACCGTATATGGGAACGAGCGGAGTCGCCCTGTCGCTGCACAGCGGACGGCCCAGTTCCGTATGGGCCGCAGAGCATCTCGTGGAGGCCCTGCACGGCTGGGTCTGCTACTGCGCGCCCATTCGCGCAGCCGACGGCAGGCAGTTGGGTGTGCTGGATCTGTCGACCTACTGGGATCGATCGCACCCGATGATTCTGACAACGGTCCGGGCGCTGGTCACCGCCATCGAATCACGTTTGCACGCAGAGCAATCCCGTCCGGTCGCACGCACCCGCCTGGAATGCCTGGGCGTGCCACGGTTGTACAAGCAGGGGCAGCAGGTGGCCATGCGCCCGCGTCAGCTGGAGATCCTCGCGCTGCTGGCGCTGGAGCCGGAGGGCTTCACCCCGGAGCGCCTGCACGCCGCCGTCTACGGTGACCGTTCGGTGTCCTCCAGCACCCTCAAGGCCGATGTCTCCCGGCTGCGCCGCGCCACAGACGGTCAGATCGCCGACCGCCGCTATATGCTCACCGATCCCCTCGCCTGCGACGCCACCGAACTACTGGCGGCGCTGGAAGCGGGCGACCTCACCACCGCCGTCCGCGTGTATCGCGGTCCGCTGCTACCGGATTCCGATATCCCCGGCATCGTGCAGTGGCGCGAACATCTCGACGTCTGCCTGCGCACCGCCGTGCTGGCCGACCGGAACCCCGAGCATGCCCTGCGCTTCGGTCAGCGCTGCCCGGACGATATCGAGATCCACGAGCACGCCCTGCACCTGCTCACCCCCGGCGACAGCCGCCGCGCTCTGGCCGCGGCCCGGCTGCACACCGCCTTACGCGCCTAGTCGGTCGAACGGGCTCGGCGACGGGCTCTTTCGGCAATACGAACCACCCGCCCGACGGGCGGCGAGAGGTTGCGCGAAGGTTGCACTGAACAGCCTACTTTTCACCAACCCAGCGCCAACCCCTCGCCAACCTCGCCGGTTCATAGTGACCCCGGTCACCGCAGATATGCGATCAGGAGCCGCGACCATGATCTACGCCAAACCCGGCACCGACGGCAGTATTGTCAGCTTTGCCCGCCGCTACGAGAATTTCATAGGCGGTGAATGGAAAGCCCCGATAGAGGGCCGGTATTTCGACAATCCCTCGCCGATCGACGGCGAAACCTTCTGCGAGGTAGCGCGTTCCAGCGCCGCGGACATCGATATGGCACTGGAGGCCGCGCACCGCGCCGCAGACGCCTGGGGCGCCACCTCGGTGACCGATCGTGCCAATATTCTCAACCGCATCGCCGACCGCATCGAAGCGAACCTGGAGAAGCTCGCGGTCGCCGAAACCTGGGAGAACGGCAAACCGGTCCGCGAAACCCTCGCCGCCGACCTGCCTTTGACGGTGGACCACTTCCGCTACTTCGCGGGAGCCGTTCGCGCACAGGAGGGTTCGATCTCGCAGATCGATGCCGACACCATCGCATACCACTTCCAGGAACCGCTCGGCGTGGTCGGGCAGATCATTCCGTGGAACTTCCCGATTCTCATGGCGGCCTGGAAGCTGGCCCCCGCGCTGGCGGCCGGAAACTGTGTGGTCATCAAGCCCGCCGAGCAGACCCCGGCCTCGCTGCTGCTGGTCATCGAACTCATTGCCGATCTGTTGCCGCCCGGAGTCGTCAACGTGGTCAATGGATTCGGTGTGGAAGCGGGCAAGCCGCTGGCCGCCAGTCCGCGCGTCGCGAAGATCGCGTTCACCGGTGAGACCACCACGGGCCGGCTCATCATGCAGTACGCCAGCGAGAACGTCATTCCGGTCACCCTGGAGCTGGGCGGCAAGAGCCCGAATATCTTCATGCCCGATGTGATGGCCGCCGACGACGACTTCCTCGACAAGGCCGTCGAAGGCTTTGTCATGTTCGCGCTGAACCAGGGTGAGGTCTGTACGTGTCCCTCACGGGCGCTCGTGCATTCCTCCATCTACGACGAGTTCATGGCGAAGGCCATCGAACGGACGAAGGCCATCAAGGGCGGCAATCCGCTCGATGACTCCACCATGATCGGCGCGCAGGCCAGTAACGACCAGTACGAAAAGATCCTGTCCTACATCGATATCGGCCGCAAAGAGGGCGCGAAGGTGCTCACCGGCGGCGAGATGCGCAAGGTCGAGGGCCTGCCCAATGGGTACTACATCGAACCGACGATCTTCGAGGGGCGCAATGACATGCGCATCTTCCAAGAGGAGATCTTCGGTCCGGTGGTGGCGGTGACCCGCTTCGACAATGAGGTCGAGGCGGTCACCATCGCCAATGACACGCTCTACGGGCTGGGCGCCGGTGTGTGGTCGCGCGACGGCTCCACCGCCTACCGGATGGGTCGCGCCATCAAGGCGGGCCGGGTGTGGACGAACTGCTTCCACGCCTATCCCGCGCATGCGGCGTTCGGTGGCTACAAGAAGTCCGGCATCGGCCGCGAGAACCACAAGATGATGCTCGACCACTACCAGCAGACCAAGAACCTGCTTGTCAGCTACTCCCCCAAGAAGCTCGGTTTCTTCTGAAGCAGCCCGCTTCCGTTGCCTTCGAGCGCTATTGGAGGGGTCCAGTGAAAACGAGTTCTGTCACCAGGGTGGCCATTACCGATGCCGCCGCCGATGTCCTGCAGGGACTCATCTCCCAGCACGGCCCGGTCATGTTCCATCAATCCGGCGGCTGCTGTGACGGCAGCTCGCCGATGTGTTATCCGCTGGGCGAGTTCCGGGTGGGGGCAGCAGATGTTCTGCTCGGCCGCATCTTCCCGGAAACCGCGTTTTGGATGAGCGCCGATCAGTTCGAATACTGGCGCCACACCCACCTCACCGTCGATGTGGTGCCAGGTCGCGGCAGCGGTTTCTCCCTCGAAGCTCCTGAGGGAGTCCGTTTCATCATCCGGTCGCGTTTGTTCACCGATGCTGAGGCAGCGGTGCTGGAAGCGGCTCCCGCCCCACGCCGAGGCGCCGATTCGGCCGGATGAGAGGTGACGCGGCCGGTTTCTCCGGGCCGGCCGCGTCGCCGTACCTGTGTGCAACTCCGGCGGGCGCGGGCCAAAGGTGCGAGTATGAATCCGCCTGCGGGACTGGATATTTACGGCTCCGCCAGGTTGTGCTGCACCGGGTCGTCCGCGGCCCACTATTCGACGGAGGAAAACACCTTGGCGCTCGACGATCTCCAAGGACCTGATATCGAGGAAGCGGACGGAACGGGTGTTCTGCCGCTGTCCAAGGTCACGGCCGGGGCTACTGTCCGGCTTCCCGTATGGCCCGCCGCCAGGGTCGGGCAGGCAGTGTGGATTTCCTGCCAGATCGCCGGCTCGGAAGGATCGTCCCTCCGAGTCAGGTCCGGCGCACCCCTCACCAAGGGTGAGCTCCAGAACGGCTACGCACTGGGTTTCATCGGACCGGAGTACTTCGAAGCGTGCTCGCCCGGTTCACGCCTCCAGATCCGCCCGTCCGTCTCGGTCGACGGAAAAGGCATGGAGCGCACCGCACTCCAGTTCCCCGCACTCGAGTGGCTGATCCAGTAACGCTGATTCGATAACACCACCGCTCGACGCCGCCGACGGAAGTGGCGGCGTCGAGCGACAGCGTTCGGATCAGCGGCCGGGGAGGAACCTGACCGCGCGGGCGACACCCATGAGGAACGGCTGCCATTTGTCCTGCGAAATCAGCGGCGGGGCATCGAGATTCAGGAAGCGGGTGACCACGACCGTCTGGGGTTCGGTGAACTTCAGGAGGCCGTCGGGTCCGTGGCGGCGGCCGACACCGGAGATGCCCATGCCGCCCATCGGGGCGCCGGTGGTGCCCCAGGCGGGGGCGTAGCCCTCGTCGATATTGACCGTGCCGGCGTGCAGGCGTTCGGCAATGCGTTCGCCTTCGGCCTTGCTGCCTGCCCACACACTGGCATTGAGGCCGTACTCGGTGTCATTGGCGCGGGTGATGGCCTCCTCGACATTCTCGACCGGGTAGATCGAGACGAGCGGGCCGAAGGTTTCGTTGCGACCGCACTCCATGGCGTCGGTGACGTCGGTGAGCACGGTCGGTTCGAAGAAGAGCGAGCCGAGGTCGGGGCGAGGGTTGCCGCCCGCCAGCACCTTCGCGCCCTTGGAGACAGCGTCGGCGACATGCTTGGTGACCGTCTCCAGCTGCGCTTCGGAGATGAGACTGCCGATATCCTGCGAATAGTCGTACGCCGCACCGAGTTTCGCAGCCTGCACGGCGGCGACGAACTTCTCGGCGAACTCGGGGGCAACCGACTTCTCGACGTACAGACGCTCGATGGAGATACAGAGCTGCCCGGCATTGGAGAAGCAGGCGCGCACCGCGGCCTTGGCCACCTTGTCGAGATTCGCTCCGGCCGTGACGATCATCGGGTTCTTGCCACCGAGTTCGGCGGAGAATCCGATGAGGCGGCGGCCGCACTGCTCGGCCAGCGTGCGGCCGGTCGTGGAGGAACCGGTGAACATGAGGTAGTCGCAGACATCGACGATCGCGGTACCGACCACCGTGCCGGGACCGGTGACCACGGCGAACAGATCGCGCGGCAGTCCGGCCCGGGCGAACAGTTCGGCATTGGCCAGCGACGAGTACGGAGTCTGGCTGTCGGGCTTCACGACCACGGCATTGCCCGCCAGCAGCGCCGGGATCGAATCGCCGATCGACAACAGCATGGGGTAGTTCCATGGGGCGATCACACCGACCACACCCTTGGGCACGTGCCGCACGGCCGCCCGATTCAGCAGCGGGAAGGCGCCGGCCACGCTGTGCGAGGCGAGCAATTGCGGTGCGACGCGGGCGAAATAGCGGGCCGCCATCATCAGGCCCATGATCTCCTCCTGGGCCGCCCAGCGCGCCTTGCCGGTTTCGGCCTGCACCACATCCATCAGGTATTCGCGGTTCTCCACCACGAGATCCCGATAGCGGTTGAAGACCTCGGCGCGCTCCTTGACCGGGCGCGCGGCCCATTCCGCCTGGGCGGCACGGGCTTTGGTCACCGCGGCGGTGACGTCGGCGGCGGTACCAACCGGCACCGTGCCTAGGGTCTTCCCGGTGAACACCTCGGTGATCGCCCGGTGATCGCGGTCCTCGGTCGTGTCCACCGCCGCGAACGTCTTCAGGCGTTCGAATACTGCGGCTGCCGGCACGGGCATCGTTGCCTCCTACTTATGAGTAACCCACGGATACAGGCAATCTACCCTCGCCCGAATCTCCCGGCCGCCGACTCCGTGATCCGGGCCGCTCGCGTCTGGTTTCCGACCGGAAATGTCGATCCCACCGCACGCGGCCGGATCTCTGTGCCCGCATGCTTGACCTTGACCCTGGGGACGGCCGCACAGTGAGGACAGCCGGGAGTTCGCCCGGAACGAGGGAGACGACCATGGACCTGCTCAGCATCGGCGCGTTCGCGCGTCTGGCCCATTTGTCGCCGAAGGCCCTGCGGCTCTACGACGAGTTGCGGCTGCTGCCACCCGTGCGCGTCGATCCGGATTCCGGCTACCGCTGGTACTCCCCTGATCAACTGGAGAAGGCTCGCCGGGTGTCGCTGCTGCGGCAACTGGATATGCCGCTCGCCCGGATCAGGGAGGTCCTGGAGCTCTCCCCGGACGCAGCGGCCGCCGAACTGGCCACGTACTGGAGTCAGCAGGAACAGGCGGTCGCGGCCAAGCGGCAGTTGGTCGGCTTCCTCATCGATCAATTGACTGGAAGGAAGAGCGTCATGCACGAGGTACTGATCCGCGAGATGCCCGCCCGGACACTGCTGAGCACCACCGAAAACCTCACTGCCGACCAGATTCCCGAATTCGCCACCCGGCTGTTCCCCATATTCGGCGGTCCGGGTGTGCCGCGCCCGGAAGGCATTGTGGGCGTGCCCTTCCTGCGCTATCGCGGTGAAGTCACCGCGGACAGCGACGGGCCGGTCGAATTCTGTTGCCCGGTAATCGAATCCGATGCCGAAGAGGTGATCGGCCGGTTCCCGGCCATGACCTCGGTCGACGATCCGGCCGGGCGGGAGATCTACATCCGCATCGTCAAGGCCGACATGATGACCGCGCTCGGCTTCGAATCGCTGCACCAGTGGTTGCTCGGACACCACGAACAGGCAGACTGGACGCCCCGGCAGATCTTCTTGCGCGACCCGTCCACCGCCGGCGAAACGGACCCGATCTACGAACTGGCCGTCCGGCTGCGGTAATCAGGCTCAGCGGTAGTCAAGCTCTGCCTGTCCGTTTTGCCGGATCGCGCAAACAATCTGTAACCAATGAGCGCCAGGCGACGAACAATCCCCCAGTAGCAGCACCGCCGAATAGCAACGATCGAGTTTCTCCATTCGGAAGGATTGTCTCTATGCCCAGCATTGCGCGTAAAGCCGCAGGCCTCACCGCGGCGGCCGTTCTGGCCGCAGTTCCGCTCGCCGCGACCGCCCAGGCCGATGACCCGGGTCCCCTGTTCTTCCGGGCCGGCGGCTTCAACTGCTCCATCGGCACCGACGGCACCGTCGGCTGCGACCTGTCCTCACCGGCATGGATGTCCATACAGGTCGCCGGAGCCAATATTCCGATGCCCTTCACGGTCACCCAGGTCGTCATCGATGTGCCGTGGGCTCCGGCTCACCCCGGCTTCGCTCCGGGCATCTACACCCTGCCCGGCGGCAACCCGAATATCGATGATGTGGCCACAGGCGGCGACATGTGGGGCCCCTCGGTCACCTACGCGGGAGCCACCTGCGCAGTCGGATTCCACGGCAGCTTCGTCTGCAACAGCAAGGGCCACACCTTCGGCTCCTACGGCTCGACCATCTCCGCCAGCTGATCCACCGGGAAGTTATCGGGCCTGCGTCACGAGGGGTGCGCAGGCCCGATATTTCTTTCCCATTCCAACGTATACCGCGCACCCGGACTTGCGGCAAGCCTCCGTGAATGGCCCATACTCGCAGCTCTGTGACCTTTCACGCGGAGAGGACGCGGTGGGAGATGGCTGAGCGGCAGGCGATCGGGGACGGGCCTTCGAAGATCGATATGGCCGACGAGTCGCACAATGCCGCCAGGAGTTCCTGGTGAGCTTGTGGAACGTGGTGTTGCGGGTGAGTGCTATTCGTTGACAGGACGGGGATCGAAGCATCCGGGGCCGCAACCGGTTTCGGTGCGAACGTCGTAGTCAACACCTGCGCCGGGGCGGTTGCGTCGGGTGCCGGTGCGCAGCCCGACCCCAGGATTACCACCAGCGCCGCGATCACTCCACCACGAACCAGCGAATGCCGCACCGCGGCAGGTTGGGCTCGTCCGGACGGCGAGCCGGCTACGCGCTCGGGAATGCGCGGCTATCCTCTGACCAGGAAACGCGATGCGTAACACAGGTGGTGACCTCGGTTGGCCAGACCGTGGACGAGAAAGATTCTCTCGCAACGGATTCAGAGACTTCTCCGGCGAAACCCCGACCAAGATGGCATACCGGACGTACGGTCCGCGCGTCAAATCCCGTCCCGCTCAAGAGGACTCGGGCACCCTTTCCGGCCATCTGATGGCTACCCTCGGGCAATGCTCAGCAGGCGGCTCGGGGTGCGGACGCGGATTCTGGCCATCGCACTCGTACCGAGTCTCGCGCTGGTACTGATCGGCGTCGGTGCGGCAGGCACCTTGATCGACCATTCCAACAATGCCCGCACCTGGGCCGACGAGTTGCAATCTGGTGTCGCGCCCACCCGTGAACTCATCGAGGCCGTGCAGCTGGAACGACAGCTCACCGAATGGCGCACGGCCGGTGCGGAAATCGATGTGCGCGACCTCGCGACCGCGCGCCTGCGACTGGACAACGCACTGCGCCAGATCGCGCCCGCGCAGTCCCGGCTGTCGAGCATCGGACCGCAGGCGATGGGCGACACCACGGCGGCCATGGGTGATCTGGGCGGAAAGCTCACCCAGATTCGTGCCGGAGCGGACGCGACCACACTGTCCACCGCCGATGCCGACGCCTTCTACAGCGCCATGCCGCAGCTCGTGCTCGCCGGTGTGCAGATCGCACAGAAGCAGGCACCGGACGCACCCACCGCCATCGAACTCGCCCAGGCCGGTGCGGTTCTACAGGGCCTGGAGGCCATGAGCCGCGCGACCGCGCTGGGCGCGGCCCTGATCGATGGCGGCCCGGGGCTCTCCGCGGACCTGGCCGGCGAATATGTACGCCTGCTCGGTTATTACCGCACCCGCATCGAAAGTCTGCTCACCGACACCGATTCCGAACAGGCGGCGGCCGCCAAAACCCTCACCAGCGGCGCGGCCTGGCAGCAGCTCGGTGCGATGGAAACCGTACTGGCACAGCGCGCCCTGCCCCGTACCGCAGGCGCTGCCGCACCGCGCACCGTGCTGCCGCTGACCACCGACGACTGGCAGGCCAAGGCCGGCGAGGTCGATCATGCGCTGGCCGAGCTGTGGCAGTCGGAGAACCTGCGGGCCCAACATCTTGCCAGCACGGCCGCCGCCCGGACCACCCGTAACTCACTGCTCGCCGGCGCGGGCATGCTGGTGGTCGCGCTGGGCGCGATCCTCGTCGCACTGGCGCTGGCGAATCGAATCATCCGGCGGCTGCGGCGATTGCGTGATGAGACCTTCGCCCTCGCCGATGAGCATCTCCCCGAAACCATGCGCAGGCTGGCGGCGGGTGAGCAGGTCGATATCGAGACGGAGGCTCCCGCACTGAAATTCGGCAGCGATGAAATCGGCCAGGTGGCAGAGGCTTTCGGCCATGCCCACGCCGCCGCCGTCGCCGCCGCGATCACCGAATCGCGCACCCGGGAGGGCGTGAAGGCGGTCTTCCTCAATATCGCGCACCGCAGCCAGGTCGTGGTGCACCGCCAGCTCGAACTGCTGGACGAGGCCGAATCCACCCAGGAGAATCCGGCCGTGCTGGAGATCTTCTTCCGGCTCGATCACCTCGCCACCCGCGAGCGCCGCAATGCCGAGAACCTGGTGATCCTCGCGGGCGGTCAGCCCGGCCGGCAGTGGCGCAATCCGGTGCCGCTCATGGAACTGGTGCGCAGCGCGGTCGGTGAGACCGTCGACTACAAGCGGGTCCGAACCGGGCGGTTGCCACAGGCTTTCATCGTCGGCGGGGCCGTCGGCGACCTGATCCATCTGCTCGCCGAGCTCATCGACAATGCGACCTCGTTCTCCCCGCCGCAGGCGCATGTCCAGGTCGCCGGTAGCACTGTGGCCCGGGGTGTGGCCCTGGAGATCAGCGATCAGGGCATGGGCATCCCCGAAGCGGAGCTGCACCGCATCAACGCCATGCTGGCCACGCCTGCCGATTTCGGCATCACCAGCTTCTCGTCGGACTCCCGGCTGGGCCTGTTCGTGGTGTCGCAGCTGGCTGGGCGGCACGGCATTTCGGTGCGGCTCTCCGAATCGGACTACGGCGGCATCCGCGCCATCGTGCTGGTGCCTGCCGCGCTGGTCGCCGGTGAGACGCCGTCGCCGGAGTACACCTCCGGACAACTGCCGCTACCGCGGCGCGCGGAATACAACCCGCCCACCGCGGATCTGCCCGCCCTGCGCAGCGCGCCACGCGCCCCGGCCCCGCAGACCCGGCCCCCTATGACCGGCGGCCTGCCGCCCGCGCGGCCGTACGACACCGGCCGCGAAACCCAGCCCGAGGCCGACGTGCCCGAAAACGGTGATCGCCCCTCGCTCCCACGCCGTCGCCGACAGGCCAGTCTCGCACCGGAATTGGCGCAGGCCCCGGCCCCGCCGGAGCCGGAGGCCGAGTCCGTGCGCACCGACCGCAGCGCCGAGCAGGCCCGAGATCTCATGTCCGCCATCGAGAACGGCACCCGCCAGGGCCGCCGCATCGATCCGCGTACCCAACCCAAACCCACCACCTATCGACAGGAAGGCGACGGTGAACACCTCCCCCGCAGGTGACCTCGACTGGCTACTCGACGATCTCGTCGAGAAACTCGCCGGAGTGCGTCACGCCGTGGTCCACTCCACCGACGGCCTGCTTCTGGGTCGCTCGACCCGGATGAGCCGCGAGGACGCCGAACACTTCTCCGCCATGTCCTCCACGCTGTACGGGCTCTCCCGCAGTGCCGGACACCGATTCGGCGGCGGAGGTGTCCGCCAGGCGGTGATCGAACTCGATCGCGCGGTCCTGTTCGTCACCGCCGCGGGCGCGAATGCCTGTCTGGCCCTGCAGACCGGCGTCGACGCGAATATGGGCATGGTGGCATACGAGATGAATATGACCGTGCAGCGAGTGGGCACGTTCCTGTCCACCACCGCCCGGCGCCCCGGCGAATTCGGCTGAGCCCCCAGATGACCCGCCCCGAGCCGGACCAGCCGCTCGCCCAATCGGTGAAAATTCTGATCGCCGGCGGGTTCGGCGTCGGCAAGACCACCATGGTCGGCGCGATCAGCGAGATCACGCCGCTGCGCACCGAAGAGATCATTACCGAACGCTCCGAGGGCGTCGACGATCTCACCGGTATCGAGGGTAAGACCACGACGACGGTGGGCCTGGATTTCGGCCGCATCACCGTCGATGCCGGTCTGGTGCTGTACCTCTTCGGTACGCCCGGCCAGGACCGTTTCTGGTTCCTCTGGGACGAACTGGCGCGCGGTGCGCTCGGCGCGGTCATCCTCGTCGACACCAGAAGGCTCGAAAACTCCTTCGCCGCCATCGATTTCTTCGAACGCCGCGGCATCGGCTTCACCATCGGCGTGAACTGTTTCGAGGGTGCGCCGCGCTACAGCCCCGAAGAAGTGCGGGTGGCACTGGATCTCGACGAGCAGGTCCCGATCCTGCTCTGCGATGCGCGCGACCGCGGTTCGTGCAAGACCGTACTGACCACGCTCGCCGAATATCTCATCACGCGCGCAGTCGCCTGAATGATTCATACCGGAGCATGCATCACTGATGGTGTCAATCATGTTCCCGCTCAACGGGATCTAAGTGACTTATGTGACGTTCGACCGTTACGTTGTGCCGATGTTCAGAGCGAGGCTCGGGGTCCGGACCCGTGTTCTCGCCATCGCACTTGTCCCGAGCCTCGCGCTGCTCGTGATAGGTGTGGGTGGCGCGGGATATTTGGTGGTAGAGGGCACAAACGCGCGAGATTGGGCGGACGCACTCACCGCCGCCACACCGCTCAGCAAGGAACTGGTGAGCTCGGTGCAGCTGGAACGCCAGCTGACCCTGGCTCAGCTGGCGGGCGACGAGCCCAATCCGAAAGGCTTGACGCAGGCCAGGACTCGGCTCGACGACGCGCTGCGCGGTATGGCCGGCACCACCAAGGACATGGAGGCGCTCGGCCCCCAGGACGTCAAGGGTGACGTCGGCGGCTTCGTCACGCTGAGCCGGTCGCTGGCGGCCGTGCGCACCCAGATCGACGCCAATGCGCTGCCGCTGGCGGATGCCTACCAGTTCTACGGCCACCTGCTCGATCTGATCTCGATCGGCACCCGCGCCGTGGAGACCACCGCGCCCAATCCCGAGGTCGCGATGGGGACCGCCGAGACGCTGCAGATCGTCTCGGCTTCCGAAATGCTCTCCCGGGCAGCAGCACTGGCCGAGGTGCTGATCAACAACGGCACGCTGTCACCGGAACTGGCCATCGAGTTCACCCGTGTGGTCGGCGCGTACCGCGTCAATGTCGGTGTGCTCGCGGGTGCGGACGGCAGCAAGGGCGACAACTCCGCTGCGAGCCTCGTCAATGATCCGTCCTGGCAGAAGCTGATCATGATGGAGAACGTGCTGATGGCACGTGCACTCGATCCGCTGACGGCCGCGCCCCTCAAGTCCGGCGCCACCCTGCCGGTCGCGCCACTGACCTTCACCCCGCAGGAGTGGCACGACGCGGTCGCTTCGGTCAACAAGTCGTTGCTCGAGCAGTGGGACCGGGTGAGTAAGCAGTCGCTGAGCGCGGCCGGTGACGCCGCGGATACCAGCGCGCGCAACTCCGCCATCGCCGGCGGGGCCATGCTGCTGGTCTCGGCCTCCGCGTTCCTCATCGCGCTGGTGCTGGCCAACCGGATCATCCGGCGGCTCAAGCGACTTCGTGACCAGACCTTCGTGCTCGCCGATGAACGACTGCCGGAGATCATGGCGCAGCTGCGCGACGGCAAGCAGGTCGAGGTGTCCACCGAGACACCGGAACTGGACTTCGGCACCGACGAGATCGGTCAGGTGGCCAAGGCCTTCGGCCACGCGCACACCGCCGCCGTCACCGCCGCGGTCACCGAGGCCCGCACCCGCGAGGGTGTGAAGGCGGTCTTCCTCAATATCGCGCACCGCAGCCAGGTCGTAGTGCACCGCCAGCTGGAGGTACTGGACGAGGCCGAGGCCAAGCAGGAGGATCCAGCGCTGCTGGAGATCTTCTTCCGCCTCGATCACCTCGCCACCCGCGAACGCCGCAATGCCGAGAACCTGATCATTCTCGCGGGCGGTCAGCCCGGCCGGCAGTGGCGAAACCCGGTGCAGCTCATCGAGGTGGTGCGAAGCGGTGTGGGTGAGGCGCTCGACTACACCCGCGTCAAGATCGCCCGGCTGCCCGAGGTGGCCGTCGCAGGCACCGCGGTCGCCGACCTCGTGCACCTGCTCGCCGAACTCGTCGACAATGCCTCGCACTTCTCGCCGCCGCAGTCGCAGGTCGAGGTGCGCGGCAATGTGGTCGGCAAGGGCATTGCGGTCGAAATCGTCGACCAGGGCATGGGCATGCCGGAGTCCGAGATCGCCCGTATCAACGACATGCTGCGCAACCCACCGGATTTCGGCGTCAATACGCTGTCGGAGGACTCCCGCCTCGGCATGTTCGTCGTCGCCCAGCTGGCGGTCCGCAACGGCATCTCGGTGCGGCTGACCGAATCCGATTACGGCGGCGTGCGCGCCATCGTGCTGGTGCCCAACAACCTGACGGTGTCGACCGGTCGCACCGGTGAAATCCCCGCTGTACCCTCGGCTTTCGACACCGGGCAGTTCCACGCCGCCCTGGCGGTCGAAACGGCCCGGCAGGCCGAGGCCGCCGCCCAGCAGTTCGAGGAGCCCCGGCAACTCGAGCCGCCCGCCGCACCCGCGGCACTCCCCCCGTCCTTCCCGGCCCGGCCCGAACCCCGAGCCCCGGAGCGCCCGATGACCTTCGAACCCCAACTGCGGCCGTACGAGCCGCCGACGGAGCCGAACTCGCACCGTCCGCCACCGTTTCCCCAGCCAGAACCGGAAATCGGTTTCCGCTCACGTGAATTCGATCGTTCCCAGTACACTGGCTCGGACGCCCGGCCCGCGCTACCGCGTAGGCGCCGGCAGGCAAGTCTCGCACCGGAATTGGCGCAGGACACGACGACCACCGAATCGTCGGACCAGCCCAGCCGCACGGCCGAGCAGGCCCGAGACCTCATGTCCGCCATCGAAAACGGAACCAGGCAGGGCCGCCGGGCTGATCCCGGTACGGCCCCGCCGACGTCCAAACCATTCCAGGACCGACAGGAAGGCGACGGTGACCACCTCAAACGCTGGTGATCTCAACTGGCTACTCGATGATCTGGTGGATCGGCTCGCAGGTGTGCGACACGCGGTGGTGCACTCCACCGACGGGTTGCTGCTGGGACGCTCCTCCGCCATGAGCCGGGAGGACGCCGAACACTTCGGCGCCATGTCCTCCACCCTCTACGGTCTCGCCCGCAGCGCGGGCACCCGGTTCGACGGTGGCGGTGTCCGCCAGGCGGTCATCGAGCTGGATCGGGCAGTGCTGTTCGTGACCGCGGCCGGCAGCAATGCCTGCCTCGCGCTGCAGGCCAGCGAACAAGCCAATCTCGGCATGGTCGCCTACGAAATGAACCTGACGGTGCAGCGTGTCGGCACCTACCTGTCCACCACGCCGCGCCATCATCTGGCCGGACAGGTCAACCCCCGGATCTCATGATGGCTCGGCCGGGGGATCATTGGTTCGACGACGCAGCTGGTCCGCTGGTGCGCCCGTATGCGCGCACCGGCGGTCGAACCATGGGCGCAGCGCACGATCTCGACATGCTCACAGCGGTGGTGGTACCCAATGCGGCACCACCCCTGCGTCGTGTCGAACCTGAGTACGGCGACATCGTCCGTCTGTGCAGACTCCCGTTGTCCGTCGCCGAAGTGTCTGCCGCGCTGCGGCTTCCGCTGGCGGTGACCAAAATCCTGGTCGGCGACCTCATCTCCGACGGCATCCTCAACTTCCGGTCACCGGTCTCCGACGCGGGGCCCGGAGACCTCAACATTTTGCGAGCTGTACTCGATGGCATCCGAAAACTTTGACAATTCCCGGCCCCTGGCCGCCTCGGTGAAGATTCTCATCGCGGGTGGTTTCGGCGTCGGCAAAACGACTATGGTGGCGGCGCTCAGTGAGATCACGCCGCTCCGCACCGAGGAACTGATCACCGAACTCTCGGCGGGCGTGGACGATCTGCGCGGCGTGGAGGGCAAGACCACCACCACGGTGGCCCTGGACTTCGGACGCATCACCATCGACCAGAACCTGGTGCTCTACCTGTTCGGCACGCCCGGACAGGACCGATTCTGGTTCCTCTGGGACGAATTGGCGCGTGGTGCGCTGGGCGCGGTCGTGCTGGCCGACACCCGGCGACTGGAGGGCTCGTTCGCGGCGATCGACTTCTTCGAACGCCGCGGCGTGGCATTCACGGTGGCGGTCAACTGCTTCGAAGGCGCGCCGGTCTACACACCCGTCGAGGTCCGCGACGCCCTCGACCTCGACGAGAACATTCCGGTGCTGCTCTGCGACGCCCGAGATCGCGCCTCCGCCAAGAATGTGCTCATGGCCCTGGTGGAATACCTCATCACCAAGGCCGCCGCACCCGGCGGCCAACTCATCACCCCCTGACGACCATCGCGCCCGTTCCGGAATCCGGACGGGCGCGATTTGGTTGGTTCGCTCAACCGTCGGCGGTCAACGGCTGAGCGGTCATGACAGGGTCCAGTCGTTGTACCGGGTCCACCATTCAGCAGTGTGGCTCGCACCCTGCTCTTGTGTATGACCGCGCAGATAACCATCGTCGAACCAGGTGCCTTGGTATAGACCGGTTTTGCCGTTGTACCAGTCGATGGTGAAGGTGATCGCTCGGCCCCGGATCTGCCCGCCACTTATCTCCCCGCCGTAGGTGCTGGTGTGGGCGCGTCCGGTGAACTCCACGAAGGTGTTCGTCTTGTCGGGTCCCTGCGTTGTGATGTGGACGTGAAAGCCCAGCGGGCTGTCGGTGGTGCCGGACGGGCGTTGATACACATCCCAGTCGGTCTGCAGGTCCACCGCGCCGGGCGGTACGGCCGGTGCGGTGACGGTGCCGGAGACGGTCAGAGCCGCGCTCGTGCCGAGTACGAAGAGCCAGGCGCACAGCATTCGTTTCAACGGGGAGAACATGGTCGCTCCTGATATCAGGTGGTGGCGCACACGATCTGGTGCTGTGAGAGATATCCGAGTGCGTCCGTTCGATATTCATTCGGGTGTGTTCGCGCAGGTCGGCTCGATCGGGCGTGTCACTCAATGACACGGGCGGCGCGTGGAGCAGATCGTAGTTCGCGCCCGATGGCATCGGCCGCGGCGATCAGAGCGCGTTGAGTCGAACGTTGGGCGGCAACGGAACTGCGTCCGGTGAGTCCGATAGCTCCCAGGGGCCGTTCCTCGGCATCGAGGATGACCGCCGCTACGCAACTCCACCCCGGCGTCACCTGTTCACGTTCGTAGGCCAGTCCGGTGGCGCGGGCCTGTTCGAGCAGCAGCCGCAGTTCACGAGGTGCGGTCGCCGAATATCGCGTCAGCGGACGGCATCCAGTCTGCGCGAGTTGCTCGCTGAGTGCGCCGTCGAAGGCGGCCTGCAGTCGCCCGCCGGCGGTGAGCGCGAAACTCGGGCCGAGCAGGGCCCTCGACGGCCAGGTTTGCGATTTGATGTCCGCGCGGTATTCGTGACCGAAAACCAGTTGGCGAAAGTCCAGTTCACCGCGGAAGAATTCCCCGCACCAGCTGACCTCGCCGTGCGCGCGCAACGACAGGTCCCGCAGGTACGGCGGCACCACGACAGAGAGATCCCCCGCACGCCCGGCGCGGAATCCGTAGTAGGACAGCCGGGGTCCGAGCCGGTAGCCGGCGCGAGTGGCCTCCAGAACGTGATGGCGCACCAGGTCGTTGGCGATGCGGCGAACGGTCGGCTTGGGAATACCGGTACTGCGGGTGAGCGCCGCGAGCGTCAACGGCCCGGAAGCGGCCGCTATCGCGTCGGTAATGGCGACGACGCGCCCGACCACCGTGTGATCATCGGACATCCACGGTCACCCGGCTTTCCCGCGAGGACACTGTGACTCGGTCAGTCTGTGATGAGAGTCCGGCAGTGTCAACACGATTCGGGCATGGGTGAGACCGTTGGTCTTTCGTCGACTGCTACCGCGACCCCTGGTTTTGCAGGTGGGTGACACCGTCACCGTCGAGTTCGTCGCAGTACGCGGTGCGTCCGGCCATCGCCATGATCAGCGCCACGGTGGTTCCGGACACCGGCAGTCCGGATCCGGTGGTGAAGGGTCCATCGGTCGCGACGAGTCGCAGTCCGCCGATCCGCCCTTTGGTGAGGACGGGGAGATTGGAACCCTGGTAGTACTCGGCCACCTGCGTGAGCGTTTCGATCGGATAGTCGCGGCGGATGGCCAGCGGCCGCCGAATGTCCTCGCCGTGCACGATCACTTCGCCGAGCATCGCCACGATCGGCATGAGCGGTTTGCTGGTGTTCGTGACGACTCGGCGGAACCTGTCCAGGGTGTCGGCCGGGCTCGTGCCCATATGCTCGGCCAGCCGCATGGCCACCTGTTTCTCGAAGTCGAACCGGCAGCGGATCACGCCCGCCAGCCACCGCACGGGAGTGAGGGTTGCTCCGGCGGTGAGGTGGGCAAGAACCTCGCGCACAGTCAATTCGGTGCACAGCGACTGCGTGGTCCATTGCTCGTCGGTGAGGTTCGCGAGGTCGGACGCGAGGGCCGCGCGTTCGGCGTGCACGAGCGACCAGCTTTCCTTCGCAGGCAGGAGTGCTGTTTTCGGTTCCGGTTCGATCATGTCGGGCGGTCTCCTAGTGGGGTCCGGGCATTCTCGGTCGAAGGTGGGACTCCCGCCGTGAGGCAGAATCGTCGCTTGTGGGAGAAGTTTTTTCCGGACCGGCGGTGGACCCGGCACCAGAGGGTACCGACCTGGCATCCGCGCGTGACGGGGACGACGCGGCCTTCACCCGCCTCGTGCAGCCGCTGCGGCGGGAGCTGCACGCCCACTGTTACCGGATGCTCGGCTCGACCCACGATGCCGATGATGCACTGCAGGACGCTCTGTTACGCGCGTGGCGGGGGCTGGGTCGCTTCGAGGGGCGGAGTTCGCTGCGCACGTGGCTGTACACGGTGGCCACCCGCACTTGCCTGGATGTTGTTGCGGCCCAGGGCAAGCGGGCCCTGCCCGTCGACCTCGGCCCGTCCAGCGACCGTGCGGTGCTCGGCAGCGCTCCGCTGACCGACATCGCCTGGCTGGGCCCTTACCCCGATGCGGGGCTCGCCGACAGCCCGGCCTGTCCGCACGCGCGGTACGAGCAGCGCGAGGCAATAGAGCTCGCGTTCGTCGCTGCCCTACAACACCTTTCGGGCAATCAGCGGGCCGCGCTGCTGCTGTTCGAGGTTCTCGGCTTCACCGCCGCCGAGATCGCGACGATGATGGACACCTCGACCACATCGGTGAACTCCGCCCTGGCGCGAGCCCGCAAGGTCGTCGCGGAGCGGGTGCCCGCCCGCATCCAGCAGCAGACGCTGCGATTGATCGACGACGCCCGCGTGCGGGAGATCGCCACCCGGTACGCCACCGCGCTGGAACGCGGCGATGCCGACGGCCTGGTCGCACTACTCACCGAGGACGTCACCTGGTCGATGCCTCCGCTCCCGCACTGGTATCACGGCATCGAGGCGGTCACCGACTTCGCCATCCAGGTCCCCATGACCCGTTGCCCGAGCTGGCGCCACCTCGTGACCAGCGCGAACGGCCAACCGGCCGTGGCGTTCTACATCGGCGACAACGGCACACACGTGGCCTGGTCGATCACCGTGCTGACACTGCGCGGCGAGCACATCGCCGAGATCACGTCATTCCTCGGCGCCGACCACTTCGTGCCCTTCGAGCTGCCTCTCTCGCTGCCCTGAACGAGCCGCTACCGATTTGCCCTGCGGCTCAGTTCGGTTCGATGTCGGCGAAATCGCTGATCCAGCGGTGGGGTGGGCGGGGCGGGTTCGGCTCCCCCGGCCTGGCAACACCGACCGCCGACCAACCGGCGGCGACGGCGGCATCCAGTTCGTCGGGATGATCCGACAGGAACAGAATGCTCTCCGCCGGAACGCCGATGGCGCCGGCGATCTTCTCGTACGAGGACGGCTCCCGCTTCGGGCCGGCGGTCGTCAGATCGAAATGCCCGCTGACAAGCGGTGAAAGATCTCCGCCGCGCGCGAAGGCGAACCAATCCTTCTGATTGCGAACCGAACCCGACGAATAGATGTAGAGCTCGAGGCCCGCCTCCCGCCAGGCACGCAGCACCGGCGGCACATCCGGGAAGAACTCGCCGAACAGTGCGCCCTTGCGGAAACCCTCCGCGCAGATGATGCCCTGCGCGGCCTTGAGCGGTTCCGCCTTCACATCCGAATTCAGCCAGCCGATGAGGATGGCCGCCACCTCGTCGGTACCAGCATCAGGCCGTTCCGTCAGCGCACGCGTATCCGCCAGAATGGAATCGGCCGCGCCGCCCTGGTTTTCGGCTAGCCAGCCCGGCAGCCGGTCGCGGGTGTAGCCGTAGAGCTCCTCACGCACCGAACTGGTCGGGCTGGTGGTGCCCTCGATATCGAGGACGATGAGCTTGATCATGCGGTGAGGAGCTCATCGAGGGTCGGGAAGCCGCCGGAAATCTTGTCACCGGTAAAATCGCCGATCCAGCCGTCCTGCTCCTCGAAGAACCGCACCGCCACGAACTCCGGGGTGCTGCCCATATCGAACCAGTGCAGGGTGCCCGCGGGCACCGACACCAGATCGCCTGCGGTGCAGACGGTTGCCAGCACCTCGTCACCCAGGTGCAGATAGAAGCAGCCCTGCCCCGCGGCGAAGAAACGCACCTCGTCCTCGGCGTGCCGGTGCTCGTCGAGGAACTTGGTGCGTGCGGCGACCGCTTTGGCGGGCCACTCCGGATCGGACTCGTCCGGGTGGATGCGCGCCACATCGATGAACTTGTAGCGGCCGTCGGCATTGAGTGCCTTGATGCGGTCGTCGTATTCGGCCAGCAGGTCCTCGGTCGCCGTCGCGCCGTCGAGACCGTCGAACAGCGACCAGCGCTCGAAGACGATGCCGCGCTTGTTCAGTTCGGCCGCGATCACCGCATCATCGGTGGTGCGCAGGGTGACGTCGGTGGAATCCTTATCGGACATGATCTGCAGCAGAGTCATTGGAATGTTCCTCCTCAGAGAACTAGTTCTCGCCCACCGGGATCTCGCGATGCCCGGTCAATGTGATCAGTTCGCTCATGGCCTCGAGGCATTCGGCGCGATCCCGGGCCTGGGCCAAACTTGCACCCCATGCCGTAATGCCGTGCCCGGTGATGAAGAGCACCGGCGGGGCATCCGGGTGCTCGGTCAGGTACTTCTCGATATCGGCGCCGATCTGCGGGACATCGGCATGATTCGGGAAAACCGGAATGTCGATGCGGTCGGGGCGGGTGCCGCCCAGGCCCTTGATCAGCTCATAGCCGGAAAAGCGCACCGGCTGCACGGTGGCAGCGCCTGCGCCGATGGACAGCGCGGTCGCGTGCGGCGGGTGTACATGCACGACCGCGACGGCAGCGGTGGTGCGGTAGACGGCGGTGTGAATCGTGGTCTCCGCCGAGGGCTTTCGCGCGCCGGCGACCGATGGCTGGGAATCGGCCACCGCCACGGTCACCATGTCATCCGCGGTGAGCTCGCCCTTCGACAGGCCGCTCGCCGTGATGACAGCCGCATCTGCCCGGCGCACAGAGATATTGCCTGCCGTACCCGGCATCCACCCATTGGCGTAGAGGCCGCGGGCGATCGTCGCGATCGCTTCCTCGCCCTTGTGCTGCTCATCTGCAACCGGTTTGGCGAAGGTCGCGCGGAAATCGTCCGCCGCTGCGCCGAAGGCGATCGGGTCGTCATTGGGCTCGTAGTCGGCGACCCACTGCGCATCGAGGCGATCGGTCAGGCTGCGGCCGGAATCGCCGTCGTCGGAAGCTGAGCCGAGCACACCGTTTTCGGTGACCACCGCGGTGACCAGCTCCGGGGGCGTCACGTCGAAGGCGGGATTGAAGGTCAGAGTGCCCTCGGGAGCCGTTGTCACGCCGCCGAATCCGGTGACCTCCGAGGCCGCGCGCTGCTCCACGACAATGTCGCTGCCGCGCGCGGTCGCGACATCACGAGTGGATTCGGGAGCGACCACGATGAACGGAATCCCGTGCTGCTTGGCCGCAATGGCCAGCATGTAGGTGCCGATCTTGTTGGCAACCGAGCCGTCAGCCGTAATGCGGTCCGCACCGACGAGAACCGCGTCCACACCTTCTGTGGCCATGGCCCATGCGGCAGCGGAGTCGATGGTGAGGCGGTGCGGAATACCGGCCTCGGCCATTTCCCAGGCGGTCAGTCGTGCACCCTGCAGCAGTGGACGGGTCTCGTCCACAATGACTTCCGCGAGAAGACCACGTTCGTGCAGCACCCGCAGTGCACCGATGGCGGTGCCGACCGTGGTGGTGGCCAGACGGCCGGTATTGCAGTGCGTGAGGATCCGCAGCGGACGATCCTCACACAGGTGCTGCACCAGATCAGCGGCATGCGTCGCGGCAGCCAGGTTCACGCGGCCGTCCTCGGCCAGCATTTCCAGCGCCTCGTCGAGCACCGCCTGCACACCGCCGGGCAACTGAGCGAGAGCGCGCTTCACTCCCCAGGCAAGATTGACCGCAGTCGGGCGAGCATTCGCGACACGCGCGGATTCCGATTCCACCTGCGCGGCATTCACCACACCATCGGTGGTCGCGGCCAGCGCCGCCAGCACCACACCGAACGCACCGGACACCCCGATGGCCGGAGCGCCGCGGATCGCCAGCGATTTGATGGCGTCGATGAGATCGTCGACCGTCGTGATCCGCAGCTCCCGCAATTCCCGCGGCAGCGCACGCTGATCGATGGTGACCAGGGCACCCTCGACCCACGCGATCGAACTCTCATCCATCTGCATCTGTCCTCTGAGCTTGGCGATATGGGCGCACGTCAACCGTATCGAACACGGATCGCCGTGTGACCGGCAGGTTTCAGATCAGTCGAATTGGAAACTCCCGACTCCAGGTGCGGGCATGTCGCACTTGTCGCCCATACCCAAGTACTCTTCCGGTATGGCGAGACAGCGTCGCACCCGAAAGATCACCGTGACGATGCCGGAGGAAGTCGCCGCCACGCTCGATGAGTGGCGCAATAAGGGCCGCATCGAGTCGATCTCGGCCTTCGTCGCCGAATCCGTGAAGGTCCGCGTCGACCGGGCCGAATCCCTGGCTCGTATCGAGCAGGTCTTCGGTGGACGCCCGCCCCTGGACCTCATCAACCGAGCGCGGGCCGTACAGGGCCTGCCCCCATTAGCCGAGGAGGACGCCGCCGGCGACCATGCCGGCGCAGCATGACCTCGGCAGGCTCGACCCTCGGCGGCGTTGTCTTCGACACGGCCGCCCTGACCGCATGGGCGCATCGGGTCGCCTACGTGCAATCGGTGGTCTGGGCCACCGCTGATGCCGGGCACACCATCATCGTTCCGGCAACAGCCCTGGCCGCCGCTCGCGCACTCATCCCGCCCGGCCGCCTCGATATCCTCGCCGTGCTGCTGGACCTGCCCAATACGGTGATCCAGCCCCTCGACCGTCCCGCGAGCGATCAGCTCGGCGCCGCCCTCGCCGACCGCATAGACGCGGACTCCCTGATCCCCGCCGGCCACGCGACTATCGAAGCGGTGAGCCGAGATTGGCCCTGTCTCACCGACCGGCCCGACACGCTGCGCAAGCTCGATCCCCGCATCCAGACCGACACCCTGCCCTGACGTTGAGAGCCCGCTGAGAGCTGGTCGCCCGCGACACATCCCGCGAGTAACTTCAGCGAGGTGACGTGGGCGGCTCAGGAAGTTCCGGGCGAATCGGATCGCATCGACTTCGTGCGGGAAATCGGTCAGCGCATCGGTGACGGCGCGGTCGATGCGCTGCAACCACTTACCGGTCCGGCCACCGTGCCTGTCCTCCTCCTCGCACCCCTGATGATCATCGTGCTGGTGTGGTTGGTGAGCCGGGCACGGATCGGCGCAGGTCGTGGCCGATGATGGGTGGGTGAATCGGATTCCGGAGTGGTTGCGGCCTTCGCGCTGGGGGCTGCGCGTCCGGTCGGCGATCGCCTCCGCCCTGGTGGTGGGAGCAGTACTGCTGGTAGCAGCCATGGCCATGCTGTGGTTGCTACATAGGTCATCGCTGCGGGAACTCGATACCACCGCCGGGACCCGGATGGATGCACTCGCGTCCGAACTTTCGCGGATCTCGACGGACGATCCGCCGGAGAACGCGGTGGCCGAACTACCGGGACCGCTGTTCGCCACGGGGAGCCCGATCGAAACGGTCCAGGTGGTGGATCCGCACGGGCGGGTGGTGCGGTCGTCGGATCCGAATAGTGTTGTCCCGCTGCTGGATCCGGCCACCCTCGGCGATCGGGTGATCGGATTGCGGCCACATCCGGACGACGACCATGACTTACGGATTTCGGCCCGCGCGGTGGCGACGCCGCCGGGGAAATACACCGTGCTGGTCTCGGTCAGCACCGAATCGGCCGAGCACGCGGTGACCCGGGTGGCAGCGCTGGTGGCGGTGGGCGGCCCGGTAGTGGTCGCGGCGGCAGCGGCGGCGACCTATCTGCTGGTGGGGCGGTCACTGCGATCGGTGGAGGAGATCCGCCGCCGGGTGACCGGGATCGGCGCGACGGACCTGTCCGAGCGGGTGCCGGTGCCCGAGGCTCGCGATGAGATCGCGCGGCTGGCCGAGACCATGAACGGCATGCTCGCCCGCATCGAGGCCGGTCACCTGGCGCAACGCCGGTTCGTCGGCGATGCCTCACACGAATTGCGCAGTCCCCTGGCCGCCGTCACCGCCGCGCTCGAATTGGCGCGCGACCGACCCGAAGTACTCGACCGCGATCTCATCAATGACACTCTGCTGCCCGAGACCGAGCGCATGCGGTACCTCATCGAGGATCTGCTCACCCTCGCCGCCGCTGACGAGCATGGGCTCGAATTGCGCACCGGTGATGTCGATCTCGACTATCTCGGGGATGCGCAGGCCGCCGCGCTGAAGGCTCGCGGCACCGTGACCGTCCGCACCGATATCCGGCCCGCGCGGGTCATCGGTGATCCGGCAAGACTGGCTCGGGTGCTGCGCAATATTGCCGATAATGCTGTCGCGCATGCCGATTCGCAGGTGGGCATCTCAATTGCGCAGGACGGGGACCGCGCCCGCATTGTGATCGATGACGATGGGCCCGGGGTTCCGCCGGCCGATCGTGAGCGGATCTTCGGCCGCTTCGTCCGGCTCGAAGCCGATCGCGCGCGGGCCTCCGGTGGCTCCGGGCTCGGCTTGGCGATCGTCGCCGAACTGGTCGGTGCACATGCCGGCACCGTCACGGTCGGCGAATCACTCTGGGGTGGCGCTCGATTCGTGATCGATCTGCCCGTCGCCGGTCCCCGGATCGATCAGCCGGTAGCCGACACCCCGTAGCGTTTCGATACTGCTGTGCCCGAAGGGGGCATCGATCTTCTTGCGCAGGTAGCCGACATACACCTCGACAACGTTCTCCGGGCCTTCATAGTTCGCGTCCCACACATTGCGCAGGATCTCGGTTTTGGTGACGGCAATGCCCTTGTGCCGCAACAGGAATTCCAGCAGTCCGAACTCGCGGGGAGTCAGGGTGAGGGCGGTGCCGCCGCGATGCACCGAGCGGCGGACCGGGTCCAGTGTCAGATCGCCTGCGGCGAGCAGTGACGGCTGCTGCGGGGCGCGACGGCGAGTGAGTGCCCGCAGCCGGGCGATCAGTACGACGAAGGAGAACGGCTTGGTGAGGTAGTCGTCCGCACCCAGATCCAGCGCATCGGCCTGCTCGTAGTCGCCGTCCTTGGCGGTGAGCATGAGCACCGGCGTCGACACATCCCGCTGCCGCAGCCGCCGCAGCACCTCGTAGCCGCTCAGTTCCGGCAGCATGATGTCGAGCACGATGACATCGAAATCGTCCTCGATCGCCCACCACAGTCCTTCGCTGCCGGTGTGCGCGAGCTGCACCACAAAACCCTCCAGCTCGAGCCCGCGGGCGATCGTGCGCGCCAATCGCTGCTCGTCTTCCACCACCAGTACCCGCACCGCCCAAGCATGCAACAGGACTCCCGCGGTCCTGCCCGCCGACCCGGCTTCTCAACTTCTTCTCAGGGGCCGCATGCCAGGGTCGACAGATGTCGTCCGCCACTTCACCACTCCAGGAGCAATCACTGGCGCCCGCAACCGGCCCGCGCGCACTCCTGCCTCAGCCTGCTGCCCTGGTCGCGATGCTGACTCTCAGTGTGCTCACCCTCGCACTGACCCTCGCGGTGATCGCGCATCCCGATCCACTCGGACCGGATGCGCGCTGGCTGCAATGGTTCATCGACCACCGCAGCGACACACTCACCTCGATCGCCAAGGTGATCAGTGCGCTCGGTGACACCACGACGATGGGGATCCTCGCGGTGCTGGTCTGCGTGCTGCTGGCCTGGCGACGGCAGTGGGAGACGGCGATATTCCTCGGTATCGCGGCGCTGGGCGCAGGCGTGCTGACCTTTGCGGGCAAGCAGTTCATCGGGCGTGATCGACCACCGGTCGTCGATCACCTGGTTACCGAGACCAATCACTCATATCCGTCCGGGCACACCCTGGGGTCGACGGTCGTTGTCGCGACCCTGGTGGCGCTGGCGCTGCCGCTGGTGCACGGACTTCGGCGAGTTCTGCTCGTGGTCGTTGCCGGCTGCTTCGTCCTCGCGGTCGGGTTTTCCCGGCTGTATCTCGGCGTGCACTGGCCCACCGATATTCTCGGCGGCCTGCTCTTCGGCGCACTGTGGCTGACTATCTGCTTCACGCTCTTGCGCCCGGTGGCGGTGCGGGGCGCGGCCTTGGTGCCGAAAGCCCTGCGCGGCTAGGGTTTCGCCGCGTCAGGCGCGACCGAGCGCCAGTGTGACATTGTGCCCGCCGAAGCCGAAGGAATTGCTCAGGGCGTAGTCCATGCGCTCGGTGCGGGCAGTGCCCGCGACGATATCCAGGTCGATATCGGGGTCGGCCTGCTCGAAATTCAGTGTGGGCGGGATGATCTGGCGCTCGAGTGTGCGCAGGGTGAGGATCGCTTCGAGCGCTCCGACCGCGCCGATGGAGTGTCCCAGGGCGGATTTCGGCGCGTACACCGAGGCTTCGGGGGTCACGGCAGTGATGGCATTGGCCTCGGAGGCATCGCCGACAGGGGTCGAGGTGGCGTGCGCATTGATGTGGTCGATATCAGTGGCCGACAGGCCCGCTGCGATGATCGCCTTGCGCATGGCCCGCGCGGCCCCGTCACCATCCGGGGAGGTCCCGGTGATGTGATAACCGTCCGAGGTGATGCCCGCGCCGAGCACCCGCCCGTAAATGTGCGCACCCCGCGCCAGCGCATGCTCTTCGGATTCCAGGACCAGCATGGCGCCTGCCTCGCCGAACACGAACCCGTCGCGTTCCCTGTCGAAAGGCCGTGAGGCGCGGGCAGGTTCGTCATTGCGGGTGCTCATGGCCCGCATCATGGCAAAGCTGGCGATCGGTACGGCATCGATATGGCCCTCCACACCACCGGCGACCACCACGTCCGCCTCACCTGTGGCGATGAGCCGCCAGCCATGGGCGATGGCTTCCGCACCGGACGCGCATGCGGAAACCGGGGCGTAGACACCGGCTTTCGCGCCGATCTCCAAGCCGATGGTCGCGGCGGAGCCGTTCGGCATCACCATGGGCACCGTCATGGGCGGCACCTTGCGATATCCGCCGGCGCGCATCACATCGACCGCGTGCACCAGCGCCTCCCCGCCGCCGAGTCCCGTGCCGACCGCCACCGCAAGGCGTTCGCCATCAACCTCCGGTGTGCCCGCCTCCCGCCACACCTGCCGCCCGAGCACCAGCGCCAGCTGCTGGACGAAGGACATGCGCCGCTGTTCGATCCGGGTCAGCTGCTCCCCCGGCTGCGCGGTCAACCGGCCGCCGATTCGTACCGGGAGCTGATTCTCCGCCACGAAATCGTCCGTCAGCGGCGCGATTCCGCTCTCACCCGCGAGCAGTCGAGTCCACGTCGTATCGAGATCGGCTCCGAGGCAGGTGGTAGCCGACATTCCGGTGACCACCACTCGCCGAGTTTCTGTACCAGTTGCTACACCCATGTTGATATGAATACCTGTACCGTCCGCTACAGTCAACCCGTGCCACGCCCCCTCGACCACGCCCGTCGCGCCGAACTCCTCTCCGGAGTCATCGCCTATATCGCCGACCACGGCCTGGCCGAACTCTCGCTGCGTCCGCTCGCGGAGTACCTGGGCACCAGCTCCCGCATGCTCATCCACTACTTCGGCACCAAAGAGCACATGCTCGTCGCCGCCCTGGAAACCCAGCGCCCCGACATTGCTGCCCTCTTCACGGGCATCGAGGACCCCCTCGTCCTCAGATCGCGCCTCTCCCACTCGTTCGCGATCAACACCACCGGGCCCGGGGGTGTCAGCAACCGAGTCCTCCTCCAGGTGCTTGGCGCAGCCTGCGTCCCCGGCAGCCCCTTCGCCTCTTACGCCAATGACGCCATCCAGGTCCTGGTCACCGCCATGACCGACGCCCTCGCCCGCATCGACCCCACCCATGATGATCCCGAGGCTGCGGCCACCCTCCTCATCTCCGGGATGCGCGGCCTCATTCAAGACTTCTGGATCACCGGCGACGAAGATCGAGTAGCCCGCGCAATGAACCGCCTTGTGGAGCAAGCGGTCTTGTCGCCGCGCTGATTTAGGCTGCGGGCATGCAGACGGAGCAGCGGCTGATCGACACGGTGGCGTGGGTACGCATCGAGAGCGGGCGGATTCTGTGTGCTCGGCCCCGGGGCAAAGACGCCTTCTATATCCCGGGCGGCAAAAGGGAAGGGGCGGAGACGGATCTGCAGACCCTCGTGCGGGAGATCCACGAGGAGTTGACCGTTGCCCTGGCACCGCAGTCGGTCGCGCATGTCGGCACGTACGAGGCCGAGATCCCCGGCGCGGTCGTGCGGATGGCCTGCTACACGGCGGACTACGTCGGAACCCTGACCGTCAGCAGTGAGATCGAGGAGATGGCCTGGTTCACGTATGCGGATCGGCCGCATGTACCGCCGGTCGATCAGTTGCTGTTCGACGATCTGGTGGTAGACGGTCTGCTGTTGCACTGACTGCATGTTCCCGGCAACTAGAACAAGCCGTTGGCATGTACCTGCCGGTGGTCTTCGAGAGACTGGTCTGAATGTAGAACATGTTCTAGTGTGATGGGCAGAACATTCCAGTGCCGGGAAGTCAAGAGGAGCCCCACCCACATGCGTACCGAGATCTGTGATCGCCTGGGCATCGATGTACCCATCTTCGCCTTCACCCATTGCCGCGATGTGGCCGCCGCGGTCAGCAATGCCGGCGGAATTGGCGTGCTCGGCGCGGTCGGGTTCACCGCTGCGGAGCTCGAGGTCGAGCTCACCTGGCTGGACGAGCATGTGCAGGGCGTCTACGGCGTCGACCTGGTCATCCCCTCCAAGTACGAAGGTAAGGGCGCCGAGGGTCTGACCCCCGAGGAGCTGGAAGCCAAACTGGCCGAACTGGTTCCGCAGGGCCACCGCGACTTCGCCGAGAAGATCCTCGAGGACCATCACGTCCCGCATCTGCCCGAGGGTGAGCGGCACAATCAGCTGCTGGGCTGGACCGCCACCACGGTCGCCCCGCAGATCGAGGTCATTCTGAAGCACCCCAAGGCAAAGCTGGTCGCCAACGCACTGGGCACTCCGCCCGATGACGTGATCAAGCAGATTCAAGATTCCGGCCGCCTCATCGGCGCGCTGTGCGGTTCGGTCAAGCACGCGCTCAAGCACAAGGAGGCCGGGCTCGACTTCGTCGTCATGCAGGGCACCGAGGGTGGCGGCCACTGCGGCGAGATCGCCTCGCTGGTGTTGTGGCCGCAGGTCATCGACGCGATCGGCGATCTGCCCGCGCTCGCGGCCGGTGGTATCGGCAACGGCCGTCAGGTCGCGGCCGCGCTGGCCATGGGTGCGGCCGGTGCGTGGACCGGTTCGCTGTGGCTGACCGTCGAGGAGGCCAATGTGCCGCCCGCGCAGATGCAGAGCTATCTCGACGCCACCAGCAGTGACACCGTGCGGTCACGGTCGTGGACCGGTAAGCCCGCCCGCATGCTCAAGAACGATTGGACCGAGGCGTGGGAGCGGGATGACACCCCGAACCCGCTGGGCATGCCGCTGCAGATGATGGTCGCCCTCGACGGCGTGAAGCGTGGCCACCGCTACCCCGAGGCCGCGAAGGACGTGAACTTCAATCCGGTCGGCCAGGTGGTCGGCTTGATGAACAAGGTGGAGCGTTCCGCCGACGTCGTGCAGCGCCTGATCGCCGAGTACCTGGAGTCCTGCGAGCGCTTGAACAAGCTAAATAACGCGTAGTACTTACTCCCCTGAATCGCCGCGCCGACAGTAATGTCGGTGCGGCGATTCGCATTTGCGCACGTTGATGGGCATGCGATCAGGTCCGGCCGTTTCGGTGCGAGGTTCCGGATCCGGCCGCCGCTACCGTGGTCCTCATGACGAAGCGTGAACGGATACTGCGGGCCGCGTATTACGCGGTGTTCTCGCTCCCGATTGCGTTCGCCAGCACGGGGGTTCGCGCCCGAGTGACCCGGCGGGTGTTCCGGGAACCGTTCGAGCTGCGTGCTCCGAGCCCGTGGCGGACTGCCGCGCATACGGTGCTCGCCGCCGCGATCGGCCTGCTCGCGTGGTTCGCGGTCTTTCTGGCAGCTGTCGCGCTGGTGCGCGGAGCCTGCTACCCGTTGATCGCCGGGGACGACCTCGAAAACTCCTGGGGCGGGCCGACATTAGCGGGTGCCTGGGCGGTGCATGCCGCATTGGGGGTGGGATTGTTCCCGCTGTGGTTGCTGCCGCTCGCCGCATTCGGCATTGTGCAGCGCCGCCTTTCACAGCGAATACTCAGCCGAACCGGGCCGTGGTGGGCCATTCCGGTCTCGTTATTTCTATTCGCCGGCGGCATAGCATTCTTCATAGCCTGGCTGCATCAGGCCTGATCATGCGCCGACCCGGCCGACTCGGTGTCCTTGATGTCTGTTTCGCTAATTCTGGACAAAAGATTAGAAGCAGCTTCTATTCTTTCTGTGCGTCTTGCTCTTTGCCTGTGAGTTTTCTTCGAACCGCCAGAGAATGACCCTGTTGTTATTTACCGGGCAAATACGATGGCGCTACGGTCGGGTAGATCGTTGCTGGTCAAACGACTGGAAAGGAATCACGATGAAACGCAAGATAATTGGTCGCCTATTCGCTGTCGCGGCGGTTGGCGCGCTGTTCGCCGCCCCACTCGCGGCGACGGCGAGCGCCGATTCGGTTGTCCCGATGCATCAGCAGCCACCGGGTGGTTCGAATCAGGGTGCCCCGCCGGAGTGGGGCGGCAATAACAATCGCGACTTCCACGACCCCCGCGCACCCCGCGGCGATTACGACTGGCACTGCGACCGCCAGGGCAATTGGCACAACGACGAACACGATCAGTGGGGTCATGCGGACCCCGATCACTGCCGCGATCGCTGGTAGCAGCAAGGCCGCCCCGATAATCGGGCCGGCAAACCCCTCGTACGTGCTGTAACAGCAGTGGCGCTCTCGAATCGATACGAGAGCGCCACTGCTGTTTTGTCCGCTGTGACACCGGTCTCCGAACCGCCGGTGCAACTTGCTGTTTCGGGTGCCGGATTGGCACGGTGTTCCGGACATGTTGCAGAAGAAGCCATCGCGCCTCCGGAAGTTGTTGCTGCCCCTCGCTATTGCAGGGCTACTACTGGTCACCGTCATCGCACTGGTGCTGACGAACAGACCGGGCCCGAAGACTACGCCCACCGATGAGGTGACACAGGCGCGGTCGCTACTGGAGCGGCTACCGGTCCAGACTCGCGCTCCCAAAACGGATTACAACCGCGAGCAGTTCGGCCTCGCCTGGAGCGACGATGTCGCCGTCTCGGGTGGCCACAATGGCTGCGACACCCGCAATGACATCCTGCAGCGGGATCTGAAGAGTACCTCGGTCGATCCCAAGGAGAAGTGCAAGGTCGTCTCCGGCACCCTGTCCGACGTCTACACCGGCAAGACCATCGTCTTCAAACAGGGCCGCGACACCAGCGCCGCCGTCCAAATCGATCACATTGTGGCACTGAGCAATGCCTGGATGACCGGAGCCCAGGACCTCTCCCCCGAACAGCGCCGCAACCTCGCCAACGACCCGCGAAATCTACAAGCCGTGGACGGTCCGACCAATCAGGGTAAGGGCGATTCCGATGCCGCAGAGTGGCTCCCGCCCCGCAAGGACTACCAGTGCACCTACGTCGCCCGGCAGATCCAAGTGAAGAGCGTCTACAGCCTCTGGGTAACCCGCCCCGAGCACGACGCCATGGCCAAGGTGCTCTCCGCCTGCGGCGCAACCACTCCCGCCGCCCCGGCGACCAGCACGGTCACAGTCTTCTTCAAGACCTGCGATGACGTGCGGGCCGCCGGAAGAGCGCCACTACGCCGCAACGACCCGGGCTACCGCTTGCAGTTGGACGGCAACGGCGACGGCGTAGCGTGCGAATAATGCGTCAGTCGCGCACTGCCCGCAGGGATTCGGCGCGCTTCTCGAGCCCGTCGGTCATATCGCCGAATCCCTTGCGCATAGCGCCGCCGAAGATTCCGCCGACGACGATGCTCAGCGGCCCGGCGATGACGAAGTGGGACTCGTAGCGAGTACGGCCGTCATCCAGCGGCGTCAGGATGTGCTGCCGGTGGCCGCGCAGCAAACCCGGCATGGGCTTCATCTTTTGACTTCCTCTCACGCTGAAAGGCGAGAGATTCCATCCCGCTCAGGCGGGTTGGCGCACTAGCCCTCGCGGGGGTGCTGGTTCCTGCTTCATCGAAGATGTGCCAGCCCTTGTCGAGGATGGCCCGGTTGAGCCCAGCATTTTGCGCGACCCGGTTGCCGGGCTCTGCCACTGTGCCACGTGCCGAGCGGTTCAGATTGCGGGTGCGCAGATCCTCGATCACCACAGTCCCGTGTCGGGTAGCCAGTCGTTGCCTATTGCGCTGTTCGACAAGGTCTTTCACCTTGAACGTCCGTCTGCGCATTTCGAGAAAGGCAGTCCAGCGCTCGAATGTACGTTCGAGATTGATTCTGATCTGCCCTGAATCTCCGGATTAGGTATGGGTTTCGGCGTGGCGCAACCGTACGGCTGGTCAGCGGCGCAGAGACTCGGCGCGCTGCTTAAGGCCGTCGGTCATGCCGCCGAACCCTTTACGCATAGCGCTGCCGAACAGTCCGCCGACGAGTGGGCTGAGCGGGCCAGCGATGAAGAAGTGCGATTCATATTGAGTGCGGCCGTCGTCCAACGCGGTGAGGATGTGCTGGCGCTGGCTGCGCAGCAAGCCCGGGACCGGCTTCATGCGGTAACTGAATTCCTTGCCCGGCGTGTGCGAGAAGATGAATTCGCGCTGCTTGCGGGGGTTCGGCCCGATCAGCCGCACCTGCATGTCGATCGGGGTGCCGGGTTCGAGGGTGGTCTGGCAGGAGGGAACGAAGGGGTTCCACTCGCCGTATTTGTCCACGTCGGTGAGCACCTGCCAAACCAGCTCGGCGGGTGCGTCGATCTCCACGCTGTTGTCGATCACGAAGGCCATGGGGGAACAATACTGAAACACGTTCCGGTTGCGGACTCCGGCTACGGTCGACGCATGACGCTTGCCGATCGGTATCCGCTGCTGCACACTCCCGCCCGGTGGGAATGGGGCGGCCTGGACGTCCAGTTCTCGGCCGAGCTGCCGGCGGATGAGCTGGTGACCAATATTCACGTCATCTGTTTTGTCGGTGAGCGCATTGTCCTGTGCCGGGACAATCGGGACGTGTGGCTGGTGCCTGGTGGCACTCGCGAGGAGTCGGAGTCGGTGCTGGAGTGCGTCACCCGTGAACTGCGTGAGGAAGCCGGGGCCGAACTGATCAGCCCCATCCGGTGGATAGGCGCTCACCATGCGGTGACAGATCGCCCGACTCCGTACCGGCCCTGGCAGCCCCACCCCCGCAAGGCCTGGCTCTGGTGCACCGCCGATGTGGTTCTCAGCGGCTCCCCCACCAATCCGGATGACGCGGAACAAATTCTGGAGGTTCGGGCCGTCCCGCTGGCGGAGGCGGTCGCCCTTGCGGCGACGGACGGTCCGCATATGCCCGAACTCCTCACCCTCGCCGCCGAGCTCCACCACCGAACCCTGTGATGCGGAACTACGGACAGAGGGCGTGGCTCAGCAGGGCCATGGAGTCCGGCGACGGGTCCGGGGATGACGTCATTGCGATCGTCACCGCACGGCCCTCACGGGTGCCTCCGGTAATGGTGACGTAGCCGGCAATGCCGCCGGTGTGGCCGAAGTACTGTGCACCGCAGGAAAGTTCGGTATTGCCGATTCCCAGTCCGTAGTAGAAGGGACTATCCGGCATCTGCACGCTCGACGACAGCATTTCCTTCAGCTGCGGACCCGCGACGATCTGCCCTGCGAGCAGGGCAAGGTAGAACCGATTGAGATCCGAGCCGGTGGAGATGAGTGCGCCCGCCGTCCACGGAATGGACGGCTCGGACCGGGTCTCATCGGTGACGACGCCATTGATGGTCCCGTATCCGTGCGGGTGCGGGCCACGAAGGTCGGTGTCACCGGTGGCGGGCAGATAGGTGCCGGTCAGCCGGTTGGGCGTGGTGATCCGGCCCGACAGCTCTTCGGAATACGTTCTGCCTGTGACCTTTTCGACCAGCATGCCCGCGACGATGAAATTGGTGTTCGTATACTTGAACTGGGAGCCGGGGCTGAACTGGGCGGGGTGGCGCAGGGCGAGGGTTATCTCCTGCGGGGGCGTCAGCGTGCGGCCCTGCACTCCGGCGCGGTATTCGTCGGCCTCGGGATCATTGCTGAATTCGGGTAGGCCACTGCGATGCTGGAGGATCTGGCGAACGGTGATCACCTTGCCGTCCACGCCATTGCCGGTGAGCAGCCCGGGCAGGTAGGTGTCGATCGGCTCGTCCAGACGGATCTTTCCCTCGGTCACCAACTGCATGATGATCGAGGCGGTGAAGGTCTTGGAGATGCTGCCGATCCGGACTTCCTGGGGTGGCGACATGGGAATCGGTGCGGCGGTGGCGCGATCGGCGACTCCGGAGGTAAGCGTCACCGTCTGACCATTCTCGGTAAGGGTCGCGATTACCCCCGGGACACCCGATCGCACGATGGCATCGATATCGGCGCGCACCTGGTCGACCCGATGCGCGGACACCGCGACCGGTGTACTCGTCACAGCTTTGGGTGAGTTGTCGGTGTTCACGGATGAGCATCCCGCCACCGCAAGCAAGGCCAGCACTGTCACCGTCGGCGCAATTCGCATGTATCGACCGTATGTAGACCGGGGCCCGCCGACTATCGGGACAACCCCTGAGTCCAGCCCTGAGAATCCTGGTGCCAACCCCCGCCCACAGTCTGATGCGCGCCGGTGTCGGTGTCCTGCTGTGAGACACCGACACCGGCGCACTGTCGATTACTCGGCAGGGGCGACAGCCGGCCGCGGCAACCGAGCCGCCAGCCCGATCACACCAGCCACTACCGCCGCGCCGGCAATGACGTACCAGCCGTGCTGGAATGCCCTGAGCGTCGCATCCGGCCCGACCGGCGTGCCGAGCACCGCGACCAGTATCGCCACGCCGACAGCCAATCCGATCTGCTTTGCCATGCTCAGCACCGCCGATCCGGTGGCAAAACGCTGCGGCGGCAGCCCCGCCGTGCCGGCCGCGAAACTCGTCGGCATGGTGAGGCCGACGCCGAGCCCGGTCAGCAGCATGCCGCCGAGCAGCCCACCGGCGAAGTTCGGTTCCAGCGTGATACTTGCCGTCCACCAGAGGATTCCGGCGGCGAACAGCACACCGCCGAGCGCGATCACCGGCCCCGCACCCAATTTCGCGATGACCCGTCCGGCCAGCACCGCGACGAACGGTACGACCAGCGGCCCGGGTGCGATTGCCAGACCGGTCTGCAGCGCCGACCACCCCCACACGTTCTGCGCCCACAGCACCACCGAGAGCAGCATGCCCGCGAAGGCGATATTGAACAGCAGCGAATTGGCCAGCATGAGAGCGAAATTCGGCAGCCTCAGCAGTGCCGGATCGACCACCGGGCTGTGATGACGGCGCGAGGACACCACGAAGGCGATCGCGAAGCACACCGCGGCAAGGAATCCGCCGATCACACGGGCGGAGCTCCAGCCCCAGTCCTCGCCCTTCACCAGCGCCAGGATGAATGTCGCGACCGAGCCCACGAGCATGAGCGCCCCGAAGCCGTCCGGCAGGCTGCCGCCATCGCCGCTCGGATCGGGCAGCAGCCGGAAGCCGATCACCAGTGCGATCAAGCCGATCGGCACATTCACGAGAAACACCCAGCGCCAATCGATTTCGACGAGCAGGCCACCGAATACGGGTCCGAGCGCCGCACCGAGCCCGCCGAACGCGACCCACAGTCGCACCGCCACGGCCCGCCGCTCCGGCGGAGTCGCCGCCAACACCAGGCCCAGTGAAGCCGGTATCAGCATTGCCCCGCCCACCGCCTGGAGCACCCGAAATGCCACCAGCGCACCCACATCCCACGACACCGCGCACAGCGCCGACCCGAGAATGAAGACCGCGAGCCCGATCAGGAAGGTGGTGCGGTTTCCGCTGCGATCACCCAGTCGCCCGGCGGGCACCAGCAGCGCCGCGAACACGATCGCGTACGCATTGAGCACCCACGACAGCCCGGAGATCTTCGATCCGGTGAAGTCCGCCGCAATATCCGGCAGCGCCACATTCACGATGAACAGATCCAGGCTCGACAGCAGCACACCGACGGCGACGATGCCGAGCACCACCCGCGAGTCGACGGCTCGCTGCTCCTTCTCCACCACAACGCTGTTCACGAGCTCTCCCTCATCAGCCGACCACCCACACGGTTAGTGAGTTGCATCATGAGACGGACAATAGGGCAGTGAGTTCCTTGAAGCAACTGACTATGCTGGGCTCATGCGCCGTACCAGCTTCGAGGACATGAACTGCTCCATCGCCCAATGCCTGGAGGTCGTGGGCGAATGGTGGACGCTGTTGATCGTCCGGGATGCGCTATTCGGCATCACCCGCTTCGACGACTTCCGCTCACGCCTGGGCATCGCCCGCAACGTGCTCACTCAGCGCCTGGAATACCTTGTGGCCCAAGGAATCATGGACAGGGTTCCATATCAGGACAATCCGGTCCGCTACGACTACAAGCTCACCGACAGGGGCCGCTCCCTGTGGGCGGTGGTCAACGCCATGCGTCAGTGGGGCGACACCTGGGCCGCCCCCGACGGCCCGCCCATCGAGGCCGTCCATAAGACGTGCGGCCACACCATGACAGTGCAGCCGGTCTGCTCGGAATGCGGCGAGCATCTGCGCGGCCGAGATATCCAGCCGATCCTGGGTCCGGGAGCTCGCAACGCAGATCTACTGCCCGCCAGGAGTGAATAGTCGGCCCGAAGCGGTGTATCCGACCCCATGCATCCGGCGGGAAACCTGCCGGGTTCTACTCACCGCGTTCGGCCGGGTGCTGCCCTATGTGGTCCGCAACTGGACGCCTCCGGCGGACCACGGGGTCCGAGCGTCGGTTTTCGGCGGGGGCTTGACCACGGTCGGCGGTTTAGCTTTGGGCGTGCCGGTTGCTACTTCGTTGATTTGAGCACCTGACGCCTTCGCGCCGTTACCGTTTCCCGCGGATTTCGCCGGGGGCTTGACCACGGTCAGCGGTTTAGCTTTGGGCGTGCCGGTTGCTACTTCGTTGATTTGAGTACCCGACGCCTTCGCGCCGTTACCGTCTCCCGCGGATTTCGCCGGCTTGATTGTCAACTTCTGCCCGGGCTGGATCAGGTTCGGGTCGGTTCCTACGATCTGCCGGTTACGCGCATACAGTTGCTGCCAGGTCTGGCCGTACTTGGCGGCGATCTCGCTGAGATTGTCGCCGCGGCGAACGACGATGGTCTGCGCTGCATCCGCGACTTCCGTCATATAACCTTGATATTTCTGCTGTACGGTGTCCATGGCCGTGGCAACAGACACCAGGATCGAGTCGGTATTGGTGGCGTCGAATTTATCCGGATTCGGCGAGATCAATGTCCGCAACTGAATATTCAAATTGGTAATTGTATCGACAATATCATTGTAATACTTGTTGTTCGCCCCCACCATTTTAGCGGACGCCTCGATTGCCTGTTTGTCATTGACGTCCGACCATTTCGACGCCTGATCGATAAGCGCCTTCACTGCCGCGTTGTACTGATCTGCGGTCGCGCCGCTGCTTTTATCCAAAGCGAAGACGTTCGACGTCGTCAATGGATACGGGTTGACTACCTGCGGCTTCTTGGATCCAAATTGACCCAGGATATTCTGTGTTACCTTCTGTGCATCGTCGATGGCGGCTCGTACCGCCGCCGGAGCCTTCGGCGAGTTGACTATGGTGCATTCACCCGGCGAAGGTTTAGGCGTCAAAGGTGCGATTGTTTGCACGGACTTGCTTGTGCCCGCTGTGGCATATTCAGTCAATACGCCGTCATTGCCGATATCGATGTGCCCAGTCGCGCCTACCTGTGGGAGCTGCCGTGTGGCCAACTGCTGACCGTCCGGCCCGACAATCTCGTAGGCAGTAGACGAGTCGTTGGAGGATGGCGGTCCGGGGACCGCGAACACGGAATACAAACCATTCGGCGACACCATGTAGTGGTTGAATTCGCCACCAGCAACGAGTTGTCCATAGCCCGCAGGGTCGGCCGGGTCCATGGAAAGCGAACTGCCCAGGTTGCCAGTTGAATCTCCCTGGGGAGGATCCGTCGTCATAAGCTCACCGACTGAATGTCCCCAGCAGGGTCGATCCGATGGCCGAAATTCTGATCCGCGCTAATGACAGTTGGTATGACCTGATCGCGCAGCGTGTCTCGAATTGCGCCATGTGCGGCCGCAATATTGCTCAACTCGGTCTGGCGATAGTTCGCGTGATAGTCGATCAACGCTTGTACACCGATCGCGCCCGCAACTCCCAATTCATCAACCAGACTGTTCAGATGATCAACCGGCGGGATCGCTGCCTGAGTGATCTCAGCAGACCGCTGGTCGTTCAAATTACTATGATGCCGCAGTTCGTGATGATCGGCTACAAACGTCTGATTCTTGTTCGACATATGAACGACCTAAACTTTAACACTCGGCATCGTGGTCACGGGTCCAACGTATCGTTGACCACTACACGTGATATCCCCAGTGATGGGAACATAGCCGTGTGCCACGGCGCTGCCCATGGCGGCTATCACCGGATGATCAGAGGCGTTCGATGATAGTGGCGTTGGCGAGGCCGCCGGCTTCGCACATGGTCATGAGGCCGTAGCGGCCGCCGGTCTGCTCGAGGTGGTTGAGCATGGTGGCGAGGATGCGGACGCCGGAGGCGCCGAGCGGGTGGCCGAGCGAGATGGCGCCGCCGCGGGGGTTGAGTTTGGCGAGGTCGGCGCCGAGTTCGTGTGCCCAGACCAGTGGGACGGGGGCGAAGGCCTCGTTCACCTCGTAGGCGTCGATATCGTCGATGGTCAGCCCGGCGCGGGCGAGGACTTTGCGGGTGGCGGGGATGACGGCGGTCAGCATGAGCAGCGGGTCGTCGCCGACAACGGAGAAGGAGTGGAAGCGGGCGCGGGCCCTCAGGCCGAGCTGTGCGGCCTTCTCCTCGCTCATGATCAGCGCCGCGGACGCGCCGTCGGTCAGCGGTGAGGAGTTGCCGGGC
>NZ_JAODNK010000119.1 GCF_025465275.1 Nocardia sp.
CACGATATGGGCGCCATCTCCATGATCGGCAGTGATTCCCAGGCCATGGGCCGCATCGGCGAAGTGGTCATGCGCACCTGGCAGACCGCGCACGTCATGAAGCGCCGTCGCGGCGCGCTGCCGGGCGATGGTGCGGCGGACAATAATCGGGTGCAGCGCTATATCGCGAAGTACACCATCTGCCCGGCGGTCGCCCACGGTCTCGATCACGAGATCGGTTCGGTCGAGGTCGGCAAGCTGGCCGATCTGGTGCTGTGGGAGCCGGCGTTCTTCGGGGTGCGCCCGCATGCGGTGCTCAAGGGCGGCATGATCGCCTGGGCCGCCATGGGTGATGCGAACGCCTCCATTCCGACCCCGCAACCGGTGCTGCCGCGACCGATGTTCGGCGCCTCGCCAGCGGTGGCGGCGGGGACTTCGCTGCATTTCGTCTCCGAGCAGGCCATCGAGGACGGCCTCGCCGATCGGCTCCGGGTCAATCGGAAGCTGGTGCCGGTGGCCAATGTTCGCAAGCGGACCAAGGCGCATATGCCGCGCAATGACGCCATGCCGCGCATCGAGGTGGATCCCGATACCTTCACCGTGCGCATCGACGGCGAGGTGTGGGCGGAGGAGCCGGCCACGGAACTGCCGATGGCGCAGCGCTACTTCCTGTTCTGAGTCGTCCGGCCCGCGATCATGCCGAATTAAAGGGAGGCCACCCGCCGCGTGCGGGTGGCAGACTTGCCGGTATGACGACATCAGACTGGGCCGAAGTTGATCGTTATCTGGTGGACACCCTGGTGGGAGACGGGGATTCGGCGACCTTCGCCGCGAATGCGGCCGCCGGGCTGCCCGCCATCGACGTATCGCCGCCGCAGGGCAAGTTCCTCTACCTGATCGCCAAGTCCGCGCGGGCGCAGCGGGTGCTCGAGATCGGCACGCTTGGTGGATACAGCACCACCTGGCTGGCGCGGGCCGTGGGCAAGCAGGGCCAGGTGCTGACCCTGGAGTTCGAGCCCAAGCATGCCGAGGTGGCGCGGGAGAATCTGGATCGCTCCGGGGTGGGGGACCGGGTCGAGATTCGGGTAGGCGCCGCGCTGGACAGCCTGCCCGTCCTGGCCGAGGAGCACCCGGAGCCGTTCGACCTGGTGTTCATCGATGCCGACAAGGTCAATAACGCGAACTATGTGCAGTGGGCATTGCGGCTGACCAAGCCGGGTTCGGTCATCATCGTCGACAATGTGGTCCGCAATGGCGGCATCGCGAATCCGGATTCGCCGGATGCGGCCGTGCGCGCCAGCCGCGAGGTCATCGAATTGCTCGACGCCGAACCACGATTGGAAGCCACCGTGCTGCAGACCGTGGGCGGCAAGGGCTGGGACGGATTCGCCTACGCCGTCGTGGTCGACGGCGAGTAGTCAGCTCCGCGCACCCGGCCCGCCGTCGGGATGTGCGGCCAGATCCTCCCAGAAGTCGACGTACGCCTGCTCATGGCTGATGCCCAGCCGCAGGATGCGCGCCCGCGACACCGCCCGCTCGCTGTCGTCGGGATCGATTTCCGTATGCAATGTGCGGTAGAGATCCAGCCAGCGGCGGTGCTCGGCGGCCTGTGTGTGTGCCAGCGCCACCACGTCTCCGGGCCCGCCGAGATCGGCGAAGAAGAGTTTCACCTGCGCCGGATCGCGGGTCTCGGGCGGCGGTGCGCTGGGGTCGGCCAGCCAGCGGGTCAATTCGGCGCGGCCGGTGTCGGTCAGATGGAAGACCCGTCGCCGCCGGCCGCTGGTCTCGGCCTCCTCGCGCAGCAGTCCTTGCTCGGCCAGGCGCGGCGGGATGCGATACAACTGGGCGTGCGGGATCGGCCAGAAGTATTCGACGCTCTCCTCGATCCTGGCCTTGAGCTCGTACGGGGTGAGCGGCCCGTGCCTGGCGATCAATCCCAGCACTATGTGGTCCTGGTGGCCGACCTCCGTCATGCCGTGGCTCCTTTCGCTCGCCCATTGACACCGTATCGCTGAGACTATAGCTTAGTTGCTGCGAGACCGTCTCAAAGAGACTATTGAGGAGTGATGATGCGCGACTTCGGCATCGAGCTGTACGACCGGTGGACCGACCTGTGGAACGGGGATCTGGCCCTGGCCGCGGAGATCATGGCCCCGGAATTCACCCTGCGCTACGCCCAGCCCGGCGCGACCGTCTACGACGATATTCACGATGCGAAAGCCTTTGCCGCGCAGATCGAAACCTTCCACGCGCAGCTCCCCGGCGTGAAGTTCGCACCGCAGGGCCTCGGGGTCGTCGAAATGGACGACACCCGAACAGGTTTGGTGGCCCGGCCCTACGGCGTCCGTTTCACCGGCCGTGACGGCAAGCCCGTCGAGCTGAGCGGCACCGATATCCTGCGCGCCGAGAACGGCGTGATCGTCGAGGTCTGGTCGGTATCGGGCGGTCTGGTCGGGCGCAGTTTCTACTGAGCCCGGGATACCGCCGGTCGAACCCGGGAATCGGACGCGGACAATGGGCGCCATGGCGAAGCATCGCAAACCCCAGCCGATTCCCGAGGTATGCCCCTGCGGGCTACCCGCGAACTATGCGGACTGCTGCGGGCGGTTGCACGGGGGCGCGGCGCAGGCAAAGACCGCCGAACAGCTGATGCGCTCGCGCTTCAGCGCCTTCGCGGTGCGCGACGAGGCCTACCTGCTGCGCAGCTGGGATCCCAGCACCCGCCCCGCCGATGTCGACTTCGACCCCGGAATGCAGTGGGAGCGACTGGAAATCCTCGAGTCGACCGGAGGCGGCCCGTTCCACACCGAGGGCACCGTCGAATTCCGTGCCCACTACCGATCGCAGGGCACGGCCGGCGAGTTGCACGAGAACAGCCGCTTCCGCCGTGACAGTGGGTCCTGGGTCTACCTCGACGGCATCATCGAGCCCTGACGACGGATGCATGTGCGCCCGCGATGCAAGTGTGCACCGCGTGCAAGCCTATGGGCAATGCTGCGCAACGGCATTCATGACGCCGCCAAGTCCGTCAACCCTCGCGGTGTCGTCGCCCGCCCCGCCTTCGTCATCCCGGCATGTTTTTGGCCGGGATCCACACGAACTCTGAATCAACCCTGCCGGAACGACGGGGGCGACACGCTCGCCCGGGATCGCGCGCTACCGGCGGGTGCGGGCCTCGAAGCCATCGCAGAGTGCGGTGAGGCCGGAGTCGAGTAGGCATTGCGGGTCCAGCAGATCGTCGCCGCCGGTGCCGTGCAGTTCGATGAGCGCGGGCGGGGCGGGCCACCGGGGTTCGCCTTCGAGAAGTGCGGTGAGTCCGGAGGATTCCTCGGTTTCGCTGTCGCGGCCGATGAGCAGGCGGGCGCTCACGTGCTGCAGCGCCACCCCCGCGATATAGCTCCATACAGACAGCGACATGCGGGTGGCCTCGCGGGTGCTGACGCCGAGTTCATTGAATCCTTCGACGAGCCAGTTCAATACGAGCAGGCTGTTCTCGCCGAAGTTGTAGCGCGGCACCGCGAAGGTGAACAGCACCCAGGGGTGCTCCCGGTACAGCCGCCAATCCACCTCGGCGGCGATGCGCACGCGATCTCGCCAGGTCCAGCCCTGTCCCTCGGGTGCGGGATAGGGATTGCGCCGGGAAACCTCGTCGGTCATGGCCGCCAGTAGTGCGTCCTTGTTGGGGACGTGCCGGTACAGCGACATGGCTCCGGCGCCCATGCTTTCGGCAATGCGGCGCATGGACAGCGCGTCGATTCCGGACTCGTCGGCCAGTGTGATGGCGGCGTCGACGATGGCGGCCCGGGTGAGCTTGGCCTCGGTCATCGGACGAATTCTTTCCTTTCAAGCGCCGTTATGCGTACACTGTACTCCGGTCGTGCGTACGACGTACGCGCGCTGTTTTCAGCAGAAGCTGTCAGCAGAAGCCTTCGAATCGAAATCAGCTGAGGATAGGTGATGACCCGCACTCTCGCGCGCCCTGACGCGACGACTTCGCGCCGAGCCTGGCTCGGACTGGCCGTACTGCTGCTGCCGGTACTGCTGGTGTCCATGGACATGTCGGTGCTGTACCTGGCGATGCCCACACTGACCGAGGCCCTGGATCCGTCCGCGACCCAGCAGCTCTGGATCCTCGATATCTACGGCTTCATGATCGCCGGTCTGCTCATCACCATGGGCAATCTGGGCGATCGTATCGGCCGGCGCAATATTCTGCTCATCGGTGCGACCGTCTTCGGACTGGCCTCGGTGCTCGCGGCGTTCGCGCCGAGCGCCTCCGTGCTGATCGCGGCGCGGGCGCTCATGGGTGTCGGCGGTGCGACGCTGCTGCCCTCCAGTCTGGCGTTGATCTCCACCATGTTCCCCGATGTGCGGGCGCGCGCCACCGCCATCGGCGTCTGGACCGCATTCTTCGCGGGCGGTTCGGCGGTCGGCCCGATCATCGGCGGCGTACTGCTGCACCACTTCTCGTGGGGTTCGGTCTTCCTGATCAATACGCCGGTGCTGGTGGTGCTGCTGGTCTTCGGCCCGCTGCTGCTGCCCGAGCATCGTGCGGCCGGTCGCGGTCCACTGGATTGGCCGAGTGTGGGGTTGTCCATCGGCGGCATTCTGCCGATCGTCTTCGCCATCAAACACTGTGCCGCCGAAGGATTCGATCTGCCGGTTGTCGGTATCGGACTCATCGGTGTACTGCTGCTCATCGCTTTCGTGCGCAGGCAGCGGCATCTGGCCGAACCGCTGCTGGATCTGAGCCTGTTCCGCAATGGATTGTTCTCCGTGGCCATAGGTTCCAGCACGGTCGGCATGCTGGCTCTCGCCGGAATGAGCTATCTGACCAGCGTCTACCTGCAGTCGGTCACCGGCCGCGACGCGCTGGGCGCGGCGCTGCTCGGCATTCCGATGGCCGTTGTGGTCTTCGTCTGCTCGGTGAGCGGGGCGAAGGTCGGGCGCCGGCTGGGCATTCGGACCGCCTTCGTGGTGGCGCTGGGCATGGCCGCGCTGGGCAATCTGATGCTGCTCGGTGTCGGTGTGGACGGCGGAATCGGCTGGTACGTGGCCGGAACCGTGGTCGCCGGCGCCGGTTTCGGCATGGCGTTCACGCTGGTGTCGGAGGTGGCGGTGGCGGCGGTGCCGCCCGAGCGCGCCGGCTCCGCCGTGGGCATCTCCGAGACCAGCTTCGAACTCGGCAATGGTCTGGGACTGGCGCTGCTGGGTTCGCTTGCGGCACTGGTCTTCCGGTCCGGCGGTGACTTCGGGCCGACGCTGGGGGACACCCTCACCCATGCCGGTGGCGATAGCGCCCTGATCGATGCGGCGCGGGACTCCTTCGTGCATGGCATGCATGTGGCCACCACCGCGGGTGCGGTGCTGCTGGCCGGTATGGCGGTGATCGCCGTGATCAGTGGTCGAAAATCGCGCTCATGAAGTCGGATGCGGCCTTGTTCATGGGCGTGACCACGTTCAGATAGAGCCAGCGCACCGGGCGTTCCACGACGGTATGCCAGACCTTGGCGATGACCGCGAAAAGCGGTTGCAGCACAGTCCGATACAGGAATCGGCAGGGTGTCACCACCAGTACGCGCACCACGGTGGTGGCGACCTGCCAGCCGAACACGAGCGTTGCGGCTAGTAGTAGCAGGATCGGACGCAGCACCCAGCGCCATAGCCGGCGCAGCGGCCAGACAATGAGCCATTTGACCAGGAAGGTAACGGCCCACGTTGTCGCTCCGGCAATCGGCTTCAGAATCCAGCGGCCGATCCAGGTTGCCACCGGCTCGATCACCTCGTTGACCAGCCAGATCAGGGCGGGCCGCAATACCCTTCGCCACAGCCAGTCCTGCACCGCCCGTTTGATCGGGCGTAGGAAGTAGTCGAGCACCGCGGCACCCAGTGGGGTGAGGATCATGCCCCACAGCAACTGCTGGATGAGCAGGCCCCAGAGGTAATTCCGCACGAAGGCCCAGGCCGGGCGAATTATCCAGTACCAGGCCAGCTTTGCGACCGGGACCAGCAGATTCTCGACGATGTAGTCGAGCACCGCCACTGCCATCCGCCCCGCGAGCTTGCCTCCCTCCCAGAGCAATCGCAGCGGTAGGAAAATCAGCACCGCTACGGCGCGGGCCACCCACCCGCCGATCGAAACCTGCTCCGGCGTCTGCTGTTCCGGCGCCTCTATGGACATCGTCCCCGTCCTCTCCCCATTCACTCCTCTCATCCTGGTACAGGAAAGTGCCTCGCGCCCTGGGTATTTCCACTCAACTCCAGTTATGTACCGGTCGGGCGGTTACAGTCGAGGCGTGGGTGAGAACTCGACGCCGGAGTCCGACGATCAGCCCGGTTCGAACGGCCGTCCCTTCGCGGAACGGGTCGCGACCAGGCTCTTCTATCCGACCACCCGACCCCGCGACAAGGCCCTGCGCGATGCGATCGCCGGCCGCGTGGTGCTGGTGACCGGGGCGTCGCACGGCATCGGCAAGGCCTCCGCGAAGAAACTGGCCGCCGGGGGCGCGACCGTACTGCTCGTGGCGCGCACCCTCGACGATCTCGAACGGGTGGCCGTCGAGATTCGCGAGGAGGGCGGGACGGCGCATGTGTACCAGGCCGACCTCACCGAGATGGATGCTGTCGACGAGCTGGGCCGCGAACTGCTCGAGGAGCACGGTCATATCGATGTGGTGATCAATAACGCGGGCAAGTCGATTCGCCGCCCGATCGACGAATCCTATGATCGCTTCCACGATTTCACGCGCACCATCGATATCAATTACCTGGGCCCGGTGCGCCTGCTGCTGGCTCTGCTCCCGAGCATGCGGGAACGCCGCGAGGGGCACATCGTCAATATCTCCACCTGGGGAATCCGGATGCCGCCCGCGCCGCGCTGGGCCGCCTACGGCGCCTCGAAGGCCGCCTTCGATATCTGGCTCCGCACGGTGGCGACGGAGATCGCGGTCGACAATGTCACCACGACGTCCATCTATATGCCGCTGGTCCACACCCGGATGAGCGCGCCGACGGACTTCTCCGGCGTCCCCGGCCTCACCGCGGACGAAGCCGCGGATCTGGTGTGTCATGCCGTTGTTTCGCGGCCTCCGGAGATCTCTCCGTGGTGGACGGGTCCGGTGCAAGCCTGGAGTGATCTCCGGCGCGGTGCGGCGCAGCGCTTCATGGAACGTGGCTTCCGCCGCTGAATTCTCTGGGCCGGTGCGGTTTTCGGGTGCGCCGATATCCGGTCAGGATCGGGCGTAGTCGAATGACCGGGCGTTCTGGTCGAGTGAGGTGAATGTGGTGACCTGGGTGCCGGGTGCGGCGCAGGCGAATTTCATGCTTTTCACCGCCGCGGTGGCCGCCCGCGCGTCCTCGGATCCATTGTCCGACATCTTCATGGCCGCGGTGAATCCGCCCGTGGGGATTATCGCGTAGATGCCGGTGCCATTCCCGTGCCGGTCGCTGCGGAAGGTTATGCCGCCGGCGCCGTCGAATTGCAGCACATTGAACGCGCCCTCTTGCGCAGTGAACTCGCCTTTGACGTCGTTGAGGTCGGTGCCACAGCCCCCGCTGGCGCCGCTGAAGGGCGCACTGCAGGTCAGCGCGGCGCAGGCCACGATTGTCAGTGCCGCCACGACGGCGGTTCTCGAACCCGGTCCAGCAGTCATGCCGTTCCTTCCCGGTCAAGAGCTCGCCATTCACTGAACATCACGGATGTTCGAGTTCCCGTGCGACACGCCGTAAGGCCGCCGGAAACCTTTCTTTGCGCCGTCAGCGGCGTGTTCGTGTGAAAAGGGCCTGTTCCGCCCGTGTGCTGCCTTGTACCGCAACGGAATTCATTGCTCCCACAGTGAATTGATCCATTCGTGACATTCCGTGCAGGTGTCGGTTCCCGCGAATTGTGTTGAGCTGGTTGTACGGTCGTACCCCATGACGCAAAAGCAGCTCATCGGCCGCCTTGTCGCAGCGTTCGCTTGTGCCGCCGTGGTCACATTGAACCCATCAGCAGCATGGAGCTCCGGTGACGTAGGAGCCCCGCCCGCCGCCGGCCCCGGTGGCGGTTCCCCCCACGGCTCCACTCCCGCCGGTGGCGGCGCCGAACACCCGGTCCCCGCCCCCGAACGCATCGTCCCCGTCCCCCCGCCCTCCGGCGGCCTGCTCTGCCCCACCCCCTGACCTGATCCCTGCGTCGCCGGCCCACCGGAGAGCTGCGCTCCGACCGAACGCTGGATTATGCACTCGCTCAGCAGGATTCAATGTGGCATCCTCGAGTGCATGATCGAAAGAATCGAGTCACCCACTCGCGCATGAGCGAGTCGCCCGGGCCAGTGCCGCCCGGAACCCAGATCAGCCTGTACGACCACGCGCTCCACCTTCATCACCTCACCCCGGACAGTCCGCTGCCTCGCAATGGCGAGCCCTACCCGGACCACGACGACCATGGCAACGGACGGCGAGAGCAATCCTCGGACAGTCGTCGCGCGGGTATGGCGGCAGCCGCCATCCTGGACGCCCATTTCGCACGACCCGACGCGCCGCCCAGTGAACTGGCCTGGGCATTCCACGACGTAGATGTGCCGATCGTTCGCGACGACCATATTGCTGCCGCCGCATTGCGGGCTGATCGGGAGCGGGTCCATGAGACCGGTCGATGGCTCGTCCGGTACAGCCCCGACCGATGTTCGGTTCTGATCGGGCTGGCATTGCTGGCCATGGATCGGGGCGAGGACGATATCGAACTGATCCAGATCGTCGGCCTGCTCTC
>NZ_JAODNK010000180.1 GCF_025465275.1 Nocardia sp.
TGCGCGGCCAGGTCGTCACCCGGAGCACCCCGCCGCGGAGGAGGGTTGCCGATCAGCCAGCCGGGGCTTCGCGCTGATACTCATGACCTGGGTTGAGATTGCCGAAAATGATGCCTCACTGTCAAACCACTGCGGTCGGTTTGTCCCGCCTGTCACACGGGGCAATCGGCCCTCAGGAATTACAGACCAGCCACTTGCCATCAGCACGGGTGAAAGCCCAGGTAGCGGTCGTATCGTGACTGTCGGCACGAAAGGTGACCGCGGCGCTCGCACGATCACCGTCGATTTTCGAGTCGGCGAGCCCCACGATGTCGAGTTTCGGGCCGCCCTCGACCGCGATTTTCAGCGGCGAACGGTTGTCGTCGAAGCCCTTGCACACCACGGTCGGATCGAGTGCGCCACCGTCGCTGCGGGATTGGATGAAATTGCGGGCGGCGACGGCCAGCTGACCGGAATCTGTGAGATTCTTCTCAGCCGGCGACATCAGGGTGGCGACCACGATCCCGATAACCACCAGCACCAGGATGCCGGCCGCCAGCAGGAACGGCAGCATGCTCCTGGCCTCGTCCTGTTCGATCGGAACCGCCTGGTCATCGACGTCGCTCATGGGTTGATCATGCCCGTAGGGCGCGAGCACGCGATCCGCCGCACCGCTCAGCGAGCGGGATGGGCATTCGTACAGTTCATCGCACCGCCGCGGGCGGGGGGTTCCTTCCACCGATAGAATCAGCAGAATTTCCCTGAACGAGCGGGAATAGCAATACCAGGCAGCAACGCTGCAGCCTCGGGGATCCAACGGTGGCACCCGGGGCGAGGGCGCCAACTTAGCCTAAGCTAAGAACGACGGCTGAGACCTGACGACAGATAGTTCCAACCAAAGGTGCGCGTGAGAATGACCGAACAGAGTGCAGCGACCGATACGCAGTCCGGGACGGTGTCCGACTCGCGCCACGGTGCGGCGGCCCGCCCGCTCCGCATTGCGATCGTGGGCGCCGGTCCGGCCGGAATCTACGCCGCCGACGCGTTGATGAAATCCGACAACCCCAGCGGTTTCGACGGAGTGAGCATCGACCTCTACGAGCGGATGCCCGCGCCGTTCGGTCTGATCCGCTACGGCGTCGCCCCCGACCACCCGCGCATCAAGGGCATCATCACCGCCCTGCACAAGGTGCTCGACAAGGACCAGGTCCGCCTGCTCGGCAATATCGACTACGGCGTCGACATCACCCTGGAAGACCTGCAGCGCTTCTACGACGCGGTCATCTTCTCCACCGGTGCGAACGCCGACCGCGCGCTCGAGGTCCCGGGCATCGAACTCGAAGGCAGCTTCGGCGCCGCCGACTTCGTCTCCTGGTACGACGGGCACCCGGACGTGCCGCGCAGCTGGCCGCTGGATGCCGAGAAGGTCGCCGTGCTCGGCGTCGGCAATGTGGCGCTCGATGTGGCGCGTGTGCTCGCCAAGACCGGCGACGAACTGCTGCCCACCGAGATCCCGCCGAACGTGTACGCGGGCCTGAAGGAGAACAAGGCCCTCGAGGTGCACGTCTTCGGACGCCGCGGTCCCGCGCAGGCCAAGTTCACGCCGCTCGAGCTACGCGAGCTCGACCACTCGCCGACCATCGAGGTCATCGTCGACCCCGAGGACATCGACTACGACGAGGGTTCAGAGGCCGCACGCCGGCACTCGAAGCAGGTCGACATGATCTGCAACACCCTCGAGCAGTGGGCCATTCGCGATGTGGGCGACCGCCCGCACAAGCTTTTCCTGCACTTCTTCGAGAGCCCCGCCGAGATCCTCGGTGACGCCGACGGCAAGGTCGTCGGCCTGCGCACCGAGCGCACCGCGCTCGACGGCACCGGGAACGTCAAGGGCTCCGGCAATTTCAAGGACTTCGACGTGCAGGCCGTGTATCGCGCGGTCGGGTACCTGTCGCAGAACATTCCGGCGCTGCCGTTCGACGACCAGGCCGGCACCGTGCCCAACGAGGCCGGACGGGTACTGCTCGACGAGGACGCCGACGGCGCGGCGCGCTTCATGCCGCAGACCTACGTCACCGGCTGGATCAAGCGCGGCCCGGTCGGCCTCATCGGCCACACCAAGGGCGACGCGAACGAGACCATCGCCTGCCTGCTCGACGACGCCGCCGCTTTCACCCCGGCTGCCGAGCCGGAGCTGGACGCGGTGACCTCGTTCCTGGAGAGCAAGGGCGTCCCCTTCACCACCTGGGCCGGCTGGTACCGCCTGGACGCGCACGAGCGCGCCCTGGGCGAGCCCGAAGGCCGCGAGCGGGTGAAGGTTGTCGAGCGCGAGGACATGATTCGCGCGAGCGAGCCGGACAAGGTTTCCTGATAGCTCTGACCTGGCTGAATCCGCCAGGTGGACAAGGTCTTCCGCACTTGTCACCGTTCTGAGGCATGCTGATCACGTGTTCGATGCCCATCTCCACATCTTCGACCCGCGGTTCCCGCTGGCCGAGAACGAGGGCTACCTGCCCGACCCGTACACCATCGCGGATTATCGGCGGCGCATGCAGCGCTTCGATATCGACGGTGGCGCGGTGGTCAGCGGGTCCTTCCAGGGCAATCAGCAGAATTTCCTCCGGGCCGCCCTCGCCGAATTGGGCGAGGGCTGGGTCGGCGTCGTCAATCTGAGTGAAGACGCCACCGATGAGGAGATCATCGATCTCGACCGCGCGGGGGTGCGCGCGATCCGGTTCAATTTCAAGCGCGCCGGCGGCGATATCGTCGGGCTCACCATGCTCGCGCTGCGCGCCTACGAGCTGGTCGGCTGGCATGTGGAGCTGTACATCGACGGGTCCATGCTGGGGTCGCTGGAACCGGTCATCACCAAGCTGCCGACGCTCTCCATCGACCACCTGGGCATGTCCGACGAATGCCTGCCGTACCTGCTCAACCTGGTCGATCGCGGCGCGAAGGTGAAGGCGACCGGATTCGGCCGCGTGAGCATGGACGTGGGCACCGCGATGCGCCGGATTCACGCGGTGAATCCCGAGGCGCTCATGTTCGGCTCCGATCTGCCCGGCACCCGTGCGGGGCGGCCGTTCCTGGACCGCGATATCAAGGTGATCGCGGATGCGGTCGGTGCCGACCTGCATCGGGTGCTGGACGACAACGCGCGCGCCTTCTACCGGCTGCCCGCCAAGGAACCCCGCTTCGCGGATCCGACGCCGACACTGCCGCTGCTCGCGCCGAAATCGCCGACGCTGCGCCTGCACCGCTCCGAACTACCGCCGCCCCCTCCCCCGGACACGATCCCGCTGCCCAAGATCGAGCGCTGACTCCTCGAGGGAGGGCTTGCCGATCGTTCATGCCGCCGCGTTATTGTCATACCGTCAACACCGGTGTTGTGAGCCGGTGCGCACTGGGATCGACGATGAACCGAGGTAGGGCGTGAGCACTCCATCCACCGCCAAGCAGGGCCCGCTCGCGGGCGTCCGGGT
>NZ_JAODNK010000200.1 GCF_025465275.1 Nocardia sp.
GTGCTACAAGCCGTTGCCCGGCTTGTTCGTTCTTCGTGTCCGGGCGTCTTTCGTCTTTCTCGTTTCGTCTTTTCGTGTCTCTGCAACCGGACCACAACCAGTCGACCGAGCTGGTACCGCAGATCCCACCCCGACTGCGGGAGGTAGATTGCTTACCTTCCGCAGTTGGGGGGAAACCTGCGGTTCCAGCTCGGTCGACCGGCTGTGGTGCCGTTCTCGAGGACAAGACACGAAAAGACAAGGCGCCCGGCCTGTTCGGGTGAAGAGGCCGGGCGGTCAGGGGAATCGGTTAGTTCTTGGTGCCGGTCTTCGGGTCCAGGGCCAGGGTGGGCTGGGCGGGGGAATTGAAGTCGAACATTGGATCGAGGACACCGGCGCGGGCGTCGTAGGAGTCGTCGCCTATGCGGCCGGTTTTCCAGTTGTCCTCGATGAAGCGGAGGACTGAGGTCTGGTCGGTGACCGAGTGGTCGACGAAATTCGACTTGGCGTAGGGGGAGATCACCAGCAGCGGGAGGCGCGGGCCGTAGCCGCAGCGGCCCTGGTACTGGGCCTTCTGGCCGGTTACGTCGCCACAGGTGCTCGGGCCGTTCAGGATGTCGTCCGGTGAGCTGGAGGACAGGCCTGCGGGGGAAGACTTGTGGTCGTACCAGCCGTCGGAGTCGTCGTAGGCGATGACGACCGCGGTGTCCTTCCAGTCCGGCAGTTTCTGCAGGTGGTTGATGGATTCGACCAGGAACTGCTGTTCGTCCAGCGGATCGGAGTAGGCGGCGTGGCCGTCCTGGTATCCGGCGGCCTTCAGGTAGCTCACCGCGGGCAGGTGGCCGGCGTCTGCGGCCGACCAGAAGTCGGACAGGTCGTACTGGTGGTTGGCCTGGTCGGTCTGGCCGATCTTGTCCACCGAACTGGGCGGCAGGTGATGCGGATTCGCGGTTTGCGCGTAGTACTGAAAGGGCTCGTGGTGCGGGATGTAGTCGTCCTTGGTATCGAACGCCTTGTCACCGGTCTTTCCGGTGCCGCCGAGCATCGGGCCGACCGCGTGGTTGGCGCCGCAGACGGCTTTGCCGTCCGTGGTCGCGGTGGGCTTGAAGCCACCCTCGAAGAAGCCCCAGCTGATGTTCTTCTTGTTCAGCAGATCACCGATATTGGTGCCGGTGAGCTGAACCTGGTCGCGGCTGGAGCAGTCGTCACCGAAGGGCTGCGCGTCGTCGACGAGAGTGCCCTGGCCGTTGCCCGCCTGCTCCAGCACGTCGATGGCCGGGAACGGCTTGCCGCCGGGCATGAATTCCTTTGTCACACCGTGGGTCTGGCCCGAGACCAGGTTCACCGCGCCGACCGCAGACGGGCCGAAGGTGGTGCCGTAGGAATTGTCGCTCATGGCGTAGTGCTGAGCGTAATTCCACAGCGCCGTCACGGAATTGCCGTCGTAGTAGTCCATCACCATGCCGGGCGCGCCGAAGGTTGGCGGCTTACAGGCGGCCATTTCGGTGTGCTCGACGAACTTGTCCATCTTGCCGCCGTCGAACGCGGCCTGCTCGTCCTTGTACTCGTGGTCCTGATCGCAGGTGATCTGCTGGTTCGGACCGCCGAGCCGCTGGGGCTGGAACTTGTTGGGGTTCTTGGTCAGCAGGTCGGGGGTGAGCCCGTCCACCGACGGTGTATTCGGCAGTGCGGCGAAGGGGGTTCCGTCGGTGTTCGCGGCCTTCGGATAAGTGCCGAAGTAGTGATCGAAAGACACGTTCTCTTGGAAGATCACCACGATGTGCTTGATCGGCGTCGCGGTATCGGCGGCCGACTGCCCCGAAGAACCTGAGCACGCGGTCGCGGTCAGCGCTACCAGCGCGGTGAACGCGGCAGCGGCGCGACTTCGCCTGCCGAAGCGGCGGCGAGACGGGGCATGCATGGGACCTCCCAGTTCCTTCGATCGCGTCAGGCAGCGATCGCAATAGCGTGACCATTGCAGCACCTGCCACACGGAAATACGCGAGAAGGTGAACGGAGCGGGAAGGTCCGATGAATCCGGCTTTGCTCTCCGGCAATGCCAGGCCCCTGCCGATCGGCTATCCCAGACGCAGTGCCGCGGCCTCGATTCCGGCGGGTGCGGCGTCCTGCAGGACCACCCGGAATGCCACCTCATGCTCGGCCCAGTACCCGGCACTGTCGGTCATCGCTTCGGCGAACCAGCGGCGTTCTTCGGGCTGATCCGTGAGCAGCAGTGCGGCATTTCGCACCACCACCACGTATCCCTGTGCGGGACCGACGAAGTCGTCGAGATCCCGCAGGCATTCGTCGAAGGCGTCCTTGTTCTGGCCGAAGTAGTACGGGAACTGGAACGCGGCCGCGAATTCGTCGAAAACCTCTGCGACCGTGCGCATCTTGCGGCCGCGCAGCTCCCGCGACAGGTAGTCGTCGGGCATTTGCATACGCACGCCGGAGAATTCGGCCGCCCCGAGCGGCAGCACGCCGAGGGTGGGGGCGGGCTGTGCGGCCGCCCTGCCGGTGCCCTCGGTGGCGGATTTGCCTGGGGCGGAGAGGAACTGCGAGAGCGTCAGCTCGGTCATCAGCGCATCCTCACGAAGGTGTTGTAGTGGTCGCCGGTGTAATAGGCGGAGCCGTCGCTGCCGGTGATGATGCGCTCGGCATCCCGGCCCTGCCCCGGCTTCTTCGGATTGACGTCCCACTCCTGATAGGAGATCTTCTTGCCGCTCGAATCCTTCGCCGCCAGGCTGCCGCCCCGGTTCATCCAGGTATCTCCGCCATGGGTGCCAGGGGAATTGGCAGAGCCGGGCCAGCGGCCGGCGTCGATCTCGATCAGCGTCTGATAGGCGCGATCGGGGACGCCGGGTGCGTGCACCGGTTGATCCGCCTCGGCGGGCCCGGTGGCGCGCGGGCCCGGTTTGGTCTGGGTGGTGGTCTTTCCGGTGACGGTGGAGGTCGCCGCCCTGGTACTGCTCGTCGTCGAGGCGTGGTCGCCGCCACGGGAGACCAGAACAGCGACAAGCACCATGATCAGCGCGCCGCCCAGCAGCAGCCAGGCGCGCGCCCGCGACGAGATCTTCACCGGTACTGCACCGTGACCGGGGCGTGGTCGGACCAGCGCTCGGCGTAGGTGGCGGCCTTCTCCACGACGGCCTGTTTGGCGCGGGTGGCGATATCACCGCCGGCCAGTTGGTAGTCGATGCGCCAGCCGGCGTCATTGTCGAAGGCGCGGCCACGGTAGGAGTGCCAGCTGTAGGGGCCGGGCACCTCCGGGTGCAGCAGGCGCACCACGTCCACGTATCCGGCGGCCAGCATGGTTGACACCCAGGCGCGTTCCTGCGGCAGGAAGCCGGAGTTCTTGACGTTGCCCTTCCAGTTCTTGATGTCGAGTTCGGTATGCGCGACATTCCAGTCGCCGCTGATGACAAAATCGCGGCCGATGCTGGTCATGCGCGCGCCGATGGCATCGAGGAAGCGGTACTTCTCCTCCTGCATCGGGGTGTCGGCCTCGCCGGTGTGCACGTACACGCTGGCCACGGTGAGCTCGTCGAAGTCGGCTTCGACGTAGCGTCCCAGCTCGGCGAATTCTTCGACGGCACACCAGGTTCCGTCCTGGTCCAGGCCGACGCCGATGCGCACGGCATCGGGTGCCCGGCGGGACAGGATCGCCACGCCCGCGCGACCCTTGATACCGGGTTCGGCATGGGTCAGGAACCATCCGGCATCGAGCGCGGGCGCCAGTGCGCTACGCGTTTGCTCATCGGTCGCCCGCGTCTCCTGCAGGCAGATGATGTCGGCCTCGGTGACCGCTAGCCAGGCGAGCAGCCCCTTGGGGGCCGCAGCGCGCACTCCATTGACGTTTACCGTGCTGAGGATTTTGGGCACCCCACGACCGTACAATGCCGCTATACCTACTTCTCCACGGACATCGAGGTCCGGGAAGGGGTGATGACGATGACGTCAGGCACCGACAAGCCCACCGTCCCGCTCGCGCCCGTGCGTGCCCTCCACACCGGCTCCGGTGATCCGCTGCTCCTGTTGCACGGGTTCATGATGTCGCCACACTGCTGGGAGCAGGTGGCGCAACGCATGTCGTCCCATTGCGAGGTGTTCGCTCCCGCCTTCACCGGGCACTGGGGCGGCCCCGAACTCGACGGCTGGTACCTGGACGTCAGTGCCCTTGCCGATCGGGTCGAAGACCAATTGGACGAATTGGGCTGGCGCACCTGTCATATCGCGGGCAATTCGCTCGGCGGCTGGGTGGGCTTCGAACTGGCGCGCCGCGGCCGGGCCCGCACGCTCACCGCTATCGCTCCGGCGGGCGGCTGGCAAACCCCTTCCGCGCTGCAGGTTCGGGTCGGATTGAAGTTCCTGTCCCTGGTACCGCTGGTGGAGCTCGGCAAATATCTGCCGGACGTGCTGGCCTTCAGCGCACCGGTGCGCCAAGCCGTGGCCCTGATCCTGAGCAAGAACACCGCGGCCGCCCCGCGCCGTGCCATCGAGGCCGCCATCACCTCGTCGCTGCACTGCCAGGCCATGCTGCCGATGATCGTCGGCGTGCTGCGCGCCCCCGATCTGGAGGATCTGTCGGACCTGAAAACGCCGGTGCGCCTGCTCATGTGCGAAAACGACCGGGTCATTCCGTATCGCGCGTATGCCCGGCGCTTCCTACAGGAACTCCCGGACTCCGCTGACCGTATTCTGGTTCACGATGTGGGTCACGTCCCCATGCTGGAGGCGCCCGACCGCATCGCCACCCTCATCGCGGAACACGTCTACGCCAGCCGCACCCGCCTGCGCGCTGTCTGAAGCATTGGCGGGAATGTCTGAAACCCGCGAAGACTGCCGACGGCCGACAATGTGCACCAGATCGCGCAGCAGCTGATTCCCGATGCCCGGGTGGTGTACGTCGACAATGATCCGATCGTGCTGGCGCACGGGCGGGCGCTGCTCGCCAATCACGAGACCACCGCGGTGATCCAGGCGGATCTCCGTGATACGGAAGGTATTCGGAACGATCCGGAGGTCATCCGGCTCATCGATTTCGAGCAGCCGGTGGGCATTATCTTCAGCGCGACCCTGCACCACCTCAATGACGACGAGAAACCGGGCAGGTGGTCCGCTACTGGACCGAGCGGATACAGCCCGGAAGTCTGGTCTACATCTCGCGCAGAAGCTGCAGACCACCTTCGGGCGTGGCCGCTGGCGCCGCGAGGACGAGATCCTGGAGCTCTTCGGCGATCTCGAGGTGCTCGAACCCCAGCTGGTGGCGTGTGCCCTGTGGCGGCCCGCCGCGACGGAGACTTCTCCTGAAGCGGGCGGGGTCCGGCGCATACGCGGCACCGCCCAGGAATTGTCGGTGTGGGAACAGCTGATCGCCTGCGCCATGGCGCGCAAGCTGTAGCGGCTACTCCGGTGGGGGCGGCGCGGGGGCGCCGTGCGGTGGCGGGATCTTCGGGTACCGCCGCTCCCCCACCTCCGGCGGCACCTCGTAATGCGGTGCGGCAGGAGACACTCCGAGGATCGCATCCCGGCGCGTGCCCGGATCCCAGTCTGTAGCAACAACTTTGACCTGCACCAGCACGGCGGACAGCAGAATGACGACACCGATGGCCAGCGAGGCCGCCACCGCACCCCAGCCGCCCAGTTTGGCGACGGTGCCGATGGCCGTGCCGAACCAGCCGAAGTCGGCGTCGCCGAAGGTGGTGTTCTCGTTCCCGAAGGGCCCCAGCACTTTCAGTAGCAGCGCGGGCAGAATGGTGATGATCAGGCCGTTCACGAACGCGCCGAGCACCGCACCGCGCCGCCCACCGGTCGCATTGCCGTAGACGCCGGCCGCACCGCCGGTGAAGAAGTGCGGCACCAGACCCGGCAGCACCAGCGCCAGGCCGAACGCCGGATTGAAGACCCAGGTCAGCAGGCCCAGCATGACCAGACCACCGATAAAGCTGCTGATGAAGCCGAGCAGCACCGCATTCTGGGCGTACGGGAATACGATCGGCGCGTCCAGCGCCGGAATCGCACCCGGCACCACTCGCGCGGCAATGCCCTGGAACGCCGGAACCAACTCCCCCAGAATGGTGCGCACACCGAAAAGGATGACGGCGACGGCGATTCCGAACTGCAAGCCCTGACTGACCGACTTCATCAGATAGTTGCCCACATTCGCCGCGCCGCCCTCGAAGACCGAGAAGGCCTTGTCCTCGCCGACGCGAATCAGGTAGACCACCGCCAGCGTGAGGTACAGGATCACCATGGACAGCGCGGTGGCGACCATCGAATCCCGCAGGAAGCGCAGCCCTTCCGGCAGATTCATCTCCTCGGTGCTGCGGCTGCGCTTGCCGACCAGCTGCCCCGTCGCACCCGCCGCAATATAGCCCGCGGTGCCGAAATGCCCGATGGCCACATCGTCGCCCCCGGTCACCCGCCGCGTCCAGGCCTGCGCCAGCGCGGGCATGGACACCATGACAATGCCGAGCAGAATGCCGCCGGTGCACACCACCACCGGTGTGGAGAAGCCCGCGACCGCCAGCACCATAGTCAGCAGCGTCGCCATGAACAGCATGTGGTGACCGGTGAGGAAGACGTAGTGCAGCGGGGTGAAGCGCGCCAGCGCCAAGCTGATCGCGAAGCCCAGAATCATCAACCAGGTGACCTGCGCACCGTATTCGTCCTGCGCGATGGCCACGATGGCCTCATTGGTGGGTATGACGCCGTGCGCACCGAGGGCGCCCTGGATCATGTCGCCCAGCGGTTTGAGCGACAGCACCACCAGGCCCGCGCCCGCACCGATGAGCAGGAAGCCGAGGGTTGCCTTGATCGCGCCGCCGACCACCTGCCCGGCCGATTTGCGCAGCGCGATCAGGCCGACGGCGGTGATGATGCCGATGAGATACGCGGGCTGGCTGAGAATCTCGTTGACGATGAACTGGGCAATGGCCAGGACGACATTCATGCTGCGGGCTCGCCTTCCTACACGTCGAAGAGTTCGCGGAGTTTGCGGTCGACTTCGGCTGTGCTGGTGAAGTTCTCGACGACCTGCACCGGAATGCCGACGTCCCCCAGGGTTTTGGCGATCTCCCCGGAGGTGAGGATGGCAACCGCCTCGGACGCTTTGCCTTTGGCGGAAATGGTGTCGGTGGCCTCGACATCGACGTAGGGCGACCACTGCCAGCGGCCGAGCACCTTCTCGAGGGTGCTCTTGAGGAACAGGCTGGTGCCGACCCCGTTACCGCAGACGGTGAGGATCTTTACCGGACCGGTCGAGCCGCGACCGACGGAAGTTGTTGCGGTGAAGGATGTCTCGGCAGCATCCTCGCCCGCGATCAGCGCACGCAATTCGCGCGGTGTCGCCACCGCGCGCAGCCGCTGGTCGGCGCCGGGCTCCAGCAGCAGCCCGGCCAGCGCGGCCATGGCGTCGGTGTGCACCTCGGAGTCGGTGGCGGCCAGCGCGACGACCAGATCCACCGGATCGTTGGGGCTGCCGAACTCGACCGGTTCGCGCAGCCGTACCCAGGACATGCCGGTGTGGTGCACCGCCGGGGAGGGCCGGGCGTGCGCGAAGGCGAAGCCGGGCGCGATGACGATGTACGGCCCGTTCTCCTCGACATTGCCGATCATCTCCGCCGTGTACGCGGGAGCGGCCACGCCCGTGGAGGTCAGCAAACTACCGGCGGCGGCAATCGCCTCGCGCCAGCCGGAGACTTGAACATCGAGTTCGATCGCATTTTCGGGGAGCAGATCCGCGAGCGATGTCATGCGGCGATCGTCGCACGACATCACTCTCAGCTACCTATTGGCACACCGGAACTATCCAGCTTGCTCGTGGTCACCCGTCCGCGCCAGGACGCCGAGCAGCAGCCGGGTCACATTGTCGGGCTCGTCGAGTTGCGGACAATGCCCGGCGGTCGGCAGCACCGCGAATTCGCTACCGGGCAGCAGCGCGTGCAGTTCCCGGCTCGCCGCCACCGGGATGATGCGATCTTTACCGCCGTGCACCACGACCACCGGGCACGAGACGGTGAGATCACCGTGCCCCGAAGGGTGTTCGCGCGCATAGCGAATGGCATCACGCCCGCGAGCGGCGGCCGCCGCCATATTCGGGACCGACCGCACGGCCGTGGCGACGAATTCGGGATCGGCCGAGTAGCCGGGCCCGTAGATGACCTTCGATACCCCGAGGGCGACAACCCATCGCACCACCCGATCGGGCACCGGCAGCACGGTGGTGAGATCGAAGAACCGCCGATACTCCCGTCGACGTACCAAGCGCGCCGCCCAGTGTCGCGCCAGCAACGGCTCGTCCAGGGTGACCAGGGCACGGATCCGGCCCACCCGATCACGTGCCGCCGCGTGCAGTGCGGTCGCCGCCCCGAGCGAATTACCCATCAGGACAACGGGACCGTGCGCGGCGATCAGAGCCTCGGCGAAGGCGTCGAACTGCGGGGTCAGCGGTCCGGGCGCCCGCGGATCGGCCAGGCCGAAGCCGGGTAGATCCACCGCGACGGCGCGCCGCCCGGCCGCCGCCAGCCGGTTCAGCACACCACGCCAGGTATCGGCGCTGTCGCAGTAGCCGTGCAGCAGTACGACAGTCGGGCCCGCACCGTCGACGGACAGTTCCCTGGTCCGCACGCCCGCGTAGACCCGGGTGGATTCCGTCACCACGCTGTGATCGGATGGCATCATTGCCGACTCCCAATGTAGTTGTGTGACAGCCAATGTCGTCCGGAACCACCCGCAGGCAGCTCCAGATGACGAGTGGCTTACTGCGCGAGCAGTCCCTTGGCGACGTGCGTCACCTGAATCTCATTGCTGCCGGCATAGATCATCAGCGACTTGGCATCACGGGCCAGCTGCTCGACGTGGTATTCGGACATGTACCCGTTGCCGCCGAACAGCTGCACCGCCTCCATGGCGACATCGGTGGCGGTCTCCGAGCAGTACAGCTTCATGGCCGAGGCCTCGGCGAGCGACGGCGACTTACCCGCGCGGCCACGTTCGAGGACGTTGAACACCATGTTCTCGATATTCATCCGGGCGATCTCCATCTTGGCCAGCTTCAACTGCACCAGCTGGAAACGGCCGATCTCCTGGCCCCACAGCTTGCGATTCTTGGCGTAGTCCAGGCACACCCGGTGACATTCGTTCACGATGCCCAGCGCCATGAACGCGACACCGATGCGCTCGGCGGTGAAACTCGAACGGGCGCTTTCCCTTCCGTCACCGCCCTCGTGCTGTTCGGTCTCGCCGAGCAGCCGATCCTTGGACAGCCGCACATTGTCGAAGAACAGTTCCCCGGTGGGCGAGGCGTGCAGACCCATCTTCTTGAACGGCTTGCCCTGGGTGAAGCCCTCCATGCCCTTGTCCAGCACGAAGGTCAGCACCTTGCGGTCCCGCTTGCCGACGCCGTCGCCCTCGTCGAGCTTGGCGTAGACGACCACGGTATCGGCGTAGGGACCGTTGGTGATGAACGTCTTCTGCCCGTTGAGCAGGTAGTCGTCACCGTCGCGGCGCACATACGTCTTCATGCCGCCGAACGCGTCCGAGCCCGAGTCCGGTTCGGTGATCGCCCATGCCGCAACCTTTTTCATGGTCACGATGTCGGGCAGCCAGCGCTCCTTCTGCGCGAGGGTGCCGCGCGCGAGGATGGTGGTGGCCCCGAGACCGATGCTCACGCCCATGGCGGTGACCAGGCCCATGCACACCCCGGACAGCTCGCTGACGAGCACCGCCATCATCGACTCCTGCCCGGAGAACGGGCCGCCGTCGCCGGACGTGCGTTCCTTCTTCTCCGGCAGCGGTTCCCCGGCCGCCAGCGCTGCTTCCTTCTTGCGCTGCCTGGCCAGCATTTTGCTGATGGCCTCACCGCCCAGTGCGTCGATTCCGAACTGGCTGAACAGGTTCCGGATAATCGGATACGGCAGCATCTCGCCGCTGTCCAGCGCTTCCAGATTCGGACGGATCTCCTTGTCGATGAAGCTGCGCACCGCGTCGCGGATCATCTCATCGGTCTCGGACCACTCGAACATCGTTGTTCTCCAGACGATCTGAATCAGGGCAGCTGATCGGCGATATCGTCGATCAGCCAGGGGCCTTCGGTCTCAATGGTTTTCACGTCGTGCCATCCGGCGAGCTCGGAGATGGCGCCGCCCTGCACCGCGAAAACCTTGCCGTTGATCGGGCACTTCTCGGTGGCCAGGTACGCCACCAGCGGCGAGATATTCGCCGGGCTGAAGGCGTCGAAACCGCCCTCTTCCACCGCCTCCGCCTCGGCCGCCATCATCGCGCCCATGCCCGGCGTAGCCAGGGTCAGACGCGTGCGGGCGATGGGCGCGATGGCATTGACACGCACACCGTAGCGGGCCAGTTCATCGGCCGCGACCAGGGTGAGCGCGGCGATACCGGCCTTGGCCGCACCGTAATTGGCCTGCCCGGCATTGGGCACCGTGGTCCCCGAGGCGGACGCGGTATTGATCACCGCGGCGGTGGGCTGATTGCCCGCCTTGGACTGGTCCTTCCAATAGGCGGCCGCATGGTGCAGCACCGCCGCATGCCCCTTGAGATGGACGGCGATCACCGAATCCCACTGCGACTCGTCCATACCGGCCACGAAGGCATCGCGCAGAATGCCCGCATTGTTGACCACCACATCGAGCCGGCCGAATTCCGAGATTGCCTGATCCACAAGGTTTTTCGCGCCCTGCCAGTCCGAGACGCTGTCGGTGTTCGCGATCGCCCGCCCCCCTGCGGCGATGATCTCGTTCACCACCTCGTGCGCGGGGCCGACATCGGCGCCCTCACCGGCATTGCTGCCGCCCAGATCGTTCACGACCACCGCGGCGCCCTCGCGGGCGAACAGCAGCGCGTGCTCGCGCCCGATACCGCGGCCCGCGCCGGTGATGACGGCGACCCGTCCCTCCAGTGCACCCATAATTTGCTCCCTCTACAGAGTCGAAAAGTCAGTCGGCGATGACGGCCAGGCCGTCGGTCAGCACCAGATCCGTGCCGCGAGCGGTCTCGAAGGCGTACGTGGTCTCACCGCGCGCACCAGACGTGCGCCAGATGCGGGTCTCCAGATCGTCACCGGGGAAGACCATCTTGGAGAAGCGCACGGCGAAACGACGCAGCCGCGCGACATCCGAATCGGCCACCTCGCTGAGCACCGCCCACGAGGACATGGCCATGGTGCACAGGCCGTGCGCGATGATGCCGGGCAGACCGGCGTCCTTGGCGACCTGCTCGTCCAGATGCAGCGGCACCGGATCGCCGGAGGCGGGTGCGTAGCGGAAGGTCTGGTCGAGATCCACGTGCGCGGGCACCACCGCCAGTGGCGGCTGACCGGCCAGCGCAGCGTCGAAGCGGTGTGGCGGCGCACCGTCACCGACCTTCGGGCCCGCGTTCACCCCCCGGAAGAACGCCGTCAGGTACTGCTCGTTGACGAGTTCCCCGTCCTGCGCACGGCATTCGATGAGGATGGTGATGGTGGAGCCATTGTCCTTGCCCTCGTAACCGATGGCCTTGGCCCGCGAGGACAGCTTGTCACCGGGCCGGATCGGGCGATGGAAGTGGAAGTCCTGCTCCCCGTGCACCACCCGGCCGAAGATATCCATCGGCACCACCTCGAGCACCGGCATCATCATGGCCTCGAAGACCGGGACGATGCCGAATATCGGCGGTGCGACAACACCTTTCAGGTGCGCCTCGATGGGATC